>NZ_JBVILC010000020.1:0-131548 GCF_055580545.1 Streptomyces sp. NPDC031670
AGCCACGCCTCCAGGATCTCCTCGGTACGGAACTGCGGGACGCCCCGGACGCTGAAGTGGTTGTCCTCCAGCTTGGAGAAGTCGATGCGCACCCCACCGAAGTGGCCCTGAGCCCATTCGACGTCCCCGAAGCGGGCGAGCAGTCCGCGCTGGTCGAAGACCTCGGCCGCGCGGCGGGTGAAGCCGACACCCCGGGACTCGCCGCTCGGCGCGGGCAACCGGTCGTACACGGCCACGTCCACACCGCCGAGCTTGAGTTCACCGGCCAGCATCAACCCGACCGGTCCGGCCCCAACGATGATTGCGCCCTGAGTCATGTCACACTCCTCGTACACATGTTGAACAGGCCATGGGATAAGTACCGTTGACCGGTCCGCCCCGGATCGGGCCGGTCAGGCGAGGAACTTCAGCAGTTCACGGGTGAGCAGCTCGGGCTGCTCCTCGGGGATGTAGTGGATCGACCGGTCCGCGTGGACCACGCGGACGTCCGGCGCCAGCGTCGGCAGGACCTGCCGGAACTGGTCGTACGTGAGCCGCGAGGCGACACCGAGCACGGGCGCGGTGACCTTGCCGCAGGTCTTCAGGTCCGCGATGTCCTGGTGGGCGGCCTTGTACCAGGCGGTCCCGGCCCGGACGGCGTCCGGCGAGTCGTAGCGCTGCGCGTAGACCGCCCGGTCGAAGTCGGGGACGAGGCTCTGGTCGGGGAGGGAGTTGGCGAAGAGCCAGTCGATGATGTGCCGCATCCGGCCGGCCGCCAGCTGCTCGGGCAGCCCCTGCACCTGGTTGAACGCCCACCACCAGAGGTTGAAGCCCTGGCCGGGGCGGGGCAGCAGCGGGATGTCGTACTGCGTCTCGTCGACGTGGAGGGTGTCGACGACCGAGAGCCTGCGGGTGGCCGAGGGGTGGTTGGCGGCGAAGCTGTACGCCACCATCGCGCCCATGTCGTGGCCGACGATGTTCACCCGGCTGTATCCGAGGGAGCGCACCAGCTCGTACACGTCGCGGGCCATCGTCTTCTTGTCGTAGCCGCCCTGCGGCTTCTCCGAGCCGCCCATCCCCCGGACGTCGACCGCGATGACACGGTGGCTGCGGGCCAGCTCCGGCATGATGTGCCGCCAGGCCCACCAGGTCTGCGGCCAGCCCGCGAGCAGGACCACCGGCTCGCCCGAGCCACCGGTGACGTAGTGCAGCCGTACGCCGTTGGCGTGTGCGTGGCGGCTGCGGAAATCACCGGGGAGGGACCTGGCCAGGGCGGCGTCCGTGGGGACGTGGTGCCCGGGGGCGGCCCCGGCGGGCTCGGCGACGGCAACGCCGCCGGCCATCGCGAGGGCGGCGGACCCGGCGCCCAGGCTGATCATCGTTCTGCGGTCCAGCGACATGCTGCGTCCTACCTGTCATACGGGTGCCTACATGGGGGGACTTGCCGGTGCCAGTGGGGGGTGGCGGGTGTGCGGGGCCGGTGGCCGTCAGCCGCGGAAGGGGCCCGCGTACTCCTCGGCCCACTCGGTGAAGGGCCGCGCGGGGTGGCCGGTGAGCTTCTCGACGTCACCGGTGAGCGGGACCGGGGAGGAGCTGGCCGCCCACAGGTCGAGCAGCGCGTCCGCGACGTCGCCGGGCATGAAGTCGGGCTTGTCCGCGCGCCACACGGCCGGGGGGACCTCGGTGACCGGGATGGACCGGCCCGCGGCGGCCTCGATGGCCGCGATGTGCTGGGTGAAGGTGAGCGCCTCGGGGCCGGTGAGGTGGTACGAACGGCCGCGCAGCGACGGGTCGGTGAGCACCGCGAGCGCCGCCTCGGCGACGTCCCGCTCGTTGACCGGGTCGGCGTAGTTGTTGGGGTAGGGCAGGCCGACCGTGCCGCGCGCCTTGAGCTGCCAGGCCCACGGCATGGCGTTGCTGGCGAGGGCGCCGCAGTTCAGCGGGGTCGAGGTGATCGAGGAGGCGGCGAGCGCCTGCTCGACGGCGAGGTGAGGTGCGGCGATCGGGTTCTCGGCGGCGTCGGGGCGCAGCACCGCGTCGGCGGACATGATGACGACGTGCTCGACACCGGCCTGTTCGGCCCGCTCGACGAACTCGCCGATCGCGGCGGCCTCGCAGTAGAGGAAGACCGAGGTGACCCCGGCGAGCGCGGCGGGGAAGTCCGCGGGCTCGTCGAGCGCCAGCTTCACGGACTCGACGCCCTCGGGCAGCGTGAGCTTCTCGGGGCTGCGCGAGCCGGCGCGTACGGCGACGCCCCGGGCGGCGAGCAGCCGCACGAGGTGCGAGCCGACTTTGCCGCTGCTGCCGGTGACGAGGACGGTCATGGTGGGTTCCCTTTCGACGGTGCTGGGGGTGGGCGTGCGGCCAGGGCCTGTCCGGCGGGTAGGCGCCGGACAGGCCCTCGGCAGGGTGGCGGCCGGTACTGCGGATTCAGCTTCTATCCGGCCACTTGAGCCGCGCCGAACCACCGCTCAAGCGCGTCCCGGAGCTTGCCGCCGTCGGGCGCGGCCCACACGACGTGTCCGTCGGGACGGACGAGTACGGCCTCGGGGTCCTGGTCGGAGGCGGTGCCGGAGGGCACCCACTCGCCGGTGACCACGTCGACGCGGTCCGCCCAGGCCTCGGCGAGCTCGGCGGCCTCACCGGAGTCACCGGTGGTGATCAGGACACCGCGCGCGCTGTGCAGCAGTTCCGCGACCCGGACCCGGCCGCCGTCGGCGCGCTCGATCTCGCGGCCCGGGGCCAGGCGCAGCCCGAGGAGCGGGTGGCCGGTGCCGTCGGTGTCGACGTCGTACCGTACGTCCAGACCGCTGACCAGGCCGGCCAGGTGGCGGGCGGCGTCCGGGATCTGCACCAGCTCGCGCAGTACGGCGCGCAGCGGCTCCATCTCCTCGCCGCTGAGGTAGATCAGGGACTGGGCGAGCGTGTTGCGCAGCAGTTGCTCGCCGACCGGGTGCCGCTCCGCGTGGTAGGTGTCGAGCAGGTCGTCGGGGGCCTGGCCCTTGATGGCCGCGGCCAGCTTCCAGCCGAGGTTGACGGCGTCCTGGAGGCCGACGCTGACGCCCTGGGCGCCCAGCGGCGCGTGGTCGTGGGCGGCGTCGCCGGCGAGGAAGACCCGCCCCTTGCGGTAGTCGGTGGCCTGGCCGGTGGCGTTGGTCAGCGCGCACATCCAGCGGGCGCTCGCGCCGTGGATGTCCTCACCGGTCATGCGCTCCCAGGCGTCGGCGAGTTCGGAGAACCGCAGCTCCCCCTCGCCGTGGTGCGGGCGCACCCCCGGCTCGTGGATGACGATGCGGTCGATGCCCGGCTCCAGGGTGACCGAGAGGACCATGCCGCCGCCCTCGATGCGCTCACCGATGGGGCGCATCCGCAGCCCCGCGCCGACCACGTCGGCCAGGTACATCCCGCGGGTGGCGGGCTCGCCGGGGAAGTCGATGCCGGCGAGGCGGCGGATGGTGGACCGGCCGCCGTCGGTGCCGACGAGGTACTGGGCCGCCTCCTCGCCCGGGCCGTCGGGGCCCTCGTACTCGACGACGACGCCGTCCTCGGTCTCCCGGTAGCCGGTGACCTCGTAGCCGCGGCGGACGGTGACGCCCAGCTCCTCGACCCAGGCGCCGAGGGTCTCCTCGGTACGGGACTGGGCCAGGCCCATGATGCCGTAGTGGCTCTCGTCCAGCTGGTCGAAGTTGATCCGGACGCCGCCGAAGTGGCCCTGCTTGCCCCAGCGGATGTCGCCGAGTTTGGTCAGCAGGCCGCGCTGGTCGAGGACTTCGGCCGTACGGCCGGTGAATCCGAGACCGCGCGATTCTCCGCTCGGGGCCGGAAGCTTGTCGTAGAGGGCGACCTCCACACCGGCAAGGCGGAGTTCTCCGGCGAGCATGAGTCCTACCGGACCGGCCCCGACAACAATTGCGCCCTGGGTCATGTGCGCACTCCTCGTGCAGATGGATGACATGGATCAGCCGATATGGCCGATGCTGGCAGCCACTACCTGAGTACGACTCAAGTCGCGTATGGCGAACGCGGGTTACGCCCGTATGCCGGGCAGGAAACACGGAAACACAGAAACGCGGCACCGCCGGATTCGGTGGTCCGGTGGTGCCGCGTTCGGAGAACGTGCGGTGAATTACGGGGAGCGAATTACGTATTGAGGTTCATGACCCGGTCGACGGCGATCTCCAGGACCACCCGGCCGGGCGGATTCGGCGGCAGCGACCCGTACCGCTCGGCATAGCGCCCCACTCCCTCGGCCACCCGCCGCGGGTCGTCCCGGACCGTGGCCGTGCCCTCCAGGGTGACCCAGGCGAAACCCGCCACCTGACACAGGACGGCCCGGCTGCCCGGGGCGGCCAGCACATTGCGGGCCTTGCGCGAGGTGACCACCGTCATGACCCGCGCCAGCCCCGAAGCCGCGTCCCAGGTGAACCGGACGGGCGCCACATGGGGCGAGCCGTCGGGGCGCAGGGTGGTCAGGGTGGCCACGAGCGGTTGGGTGAGGAAGGCCTCCACCGAGGCGGAGACCTCCACGGCGTTCGTACGCCCTTGGGGCAGCGACATCACGGACACGTCCTTCCAGGCGTTCCCAGCCGGGCGCGGCGCCATGGACGGCCCGGCCCCTTACCGGCCAGTGGCGCTCCTCCGCCAGGTGTCGGAGGAGCGCCACGGCCTGCCCAGCCCTATGCGGCGAGCGGGCGGTTCACAGGGGTCATCACTTCTCGACGCCGGCGGCCTCGGGCGTGCCCGCGGCCTCCGGGTCGGCGGTGCCGTGCGCGTGCGCCGAGCTCATCGACTGGGCGCCCTTCGGCATGAAGAACAGCGCGACGAGCAGCGCGGTGAAGCAGAGGATCGCCGCGGAGAGGAAGGCGTGGTGGTTGGCCGTCGCCTGGATGTCGTGGATCTTGCCGGCGTCGCCACCGGTCTTGGCGAGCTTGTCCTCCAGGCCGTTGTACGCGATGGTCGCGATCACGGCGAGACCGAGGGCGCCACCGGCCTCCTGGCTGGTGTTGATGAGACCGGCGCCGACGCCCGCCTCCTCGTCCGGGATGCCGACGAAGGCGGCGATCTGCAGGGTCACGAAGACCATGCCGCAGCCGAGGCCGAGCAGGATGAACGCGGGGAGCAGGTCGATCACGTACGAACCGTCGGCCGGGGCGCGCCACAGCAGGAGCAGACCGCTGGTGGTCAGGGTCAGACCCACGGCGAGCACCGGGCGGGCCGCCACCTTGGCGATGATGCCGGAGGCGGCACCGGCGCCGAAGGCCACCGAGACGGCGAGCGGCACGTAGGCGAAGCCGGCCTTCATCGGGGAGTACCCGAAGGCCTGCTGCATGAAGAGGCTGGCGAAGAAGAACAGCGCGCCGAAGGTACCGAAGACGAGGATCGCGGAGAGGTTGGCGACGCGCATCGTCTTGAGGCGGAAGATGCGCAGCGGCATCATCGGCGCCTCGACCTTGGTCTCGATGACGATGAAGGCGGAGAGCAGGACGGCGACACCGACCAGGCTGCCGATCGTGCGGGTGGTGCCCCAGCCGACGTTGATGGCCTCACCGAGCGTGAAGATGAGGAGCAGCAGGCCGGCGGTCAGGGTCGCGGCGCCCGCGAAGTCGAAGCGCTGGCGCGGGGCGTCGGACTTCGACTCGGGGACGACCTTCGGGGCGAGGATGGCCAGCGTCACGCCGATCGGCACGTTGATCCAGAAGATCCACTCCCAGCCGGGGCCGTCGGCGAGGACGCCGCCGAGGATCACACCGAGGATGGAGGCGATACCGGCGAGCGAGCCCCACACACCGAGCGCCTTGTTGCGCTCCGCGCCCTCGGGGAAGGTGTTGGTCAGGATCGACAGCGCCGCGGGGGCGATCATCGCGGAGCCCAGGCCCTGGAAGCCGCGGGAGGTGATCAGCATGGCGGCGTTCTGCGCCAGACCCGAGGTGAGCGAGGCGAGCGCGAAGATCAGGAAGCCGCTCATGAGGAACTTGCGCCGGCCGAAGGTGTCGGCGAGCCGTCCGCCGAGCAGCAGGAAGCCGCCGAGCACGGTCGAATAGGCGGTGACGATGTAGTTCAGACTGACATCGGACATGTCGAGGCCGTCCTGAATGGACGGCAGGGCGAGGTTCACGATCGACACGTCGATGAAGACCATGAACTGGCCCAGGCACACAAACGCCAGGATCGCACCGGGCTTGAAACCAGCCCCGGGTCCCGACCGCGCGAGTGAGTCGGCGGCAGCCATTACGAGACTCCTAAACTATGCAGGATCGAGTAGGTGAGAGCGCCCCCGGCGATGCCGGGTGGCTGCCGGACACAACCGCGGTCGGGTACCGAACGCCGCCCGAGAGTTCTGTTCCGGACGCGGGACGAACGTGTCAAAGGCCGCTCTCCATCGGGGGCTTGTCGTACGGGCGCCCCCGAACGAGGGCGACGGACGCCCCGCCGGCGCTGCCCCCCTCGGCTCACCGGCCCGGACTCGTCCGTCACTGATATGACGGATCGCGCGCGACGAATGTGACCGCTGGACGAAAAATAGTTTTAGAACGGCATCTGACCTGCTGCGATGGCCCCGTAGACGTACGAAGGCCCGGGTCCGCCGCAGCGGCCCCGGGCCTTTTCGAACCCTGTACGGCCCGGTCGGGCGCGGGCTCAGGCGTCCAGCAGCACCAGATCGAGCGCGTCCAGACGCGCCGGGTCGGTGATGACCTCGATCTCGGTGATCACCGAGTCGGCGAAGCCGAAGCCCATCACGCGGAAGGTCGGCTTGCCGCGGTCGGCGACCACACCCGGCGAGCCGTCCACCAGGGCGGGTTCGGCGGACTTGGCGAACTGGGCGAAGGTGAGCGCCTGCCGGGCCACCGAGGCGGCGCCGCGCAGCACCGTGCCGCCGGGGCGGTCCGCCGCGTAGGAGCGGGCCACGACGTCGGGGTCGAGCACGGCGACCAGGGCGTCGAAGTCGCCGCCGCGGGCGGCGGTGAGGAACGCCTCCACGACCTCGCGCTGGCGGGTGAGGTCGGGGGCCGGCGGGGTGTTCACGCCCTGGACGCGGCGGCGGGCCCGGCTGGCGAGCTGCCGGGCGGCGGCGGGGCTGCGGTCCACGATGGGCGCGATCTCCTCGAAGGGCACCGCGAACATGTCGTGCAGGACGAACGCGAGGCGCTCGGCGGGGTCGAGCGTCTCCAGCACGACCAGCAGGGCCAGCCCCACCGAGTCGGCCAGGAGCGCCTGGTGCTCCGGGTCGGCGCCGTCCTCCGGCTCCAGGGCGGGCTCGGTGACCTGCGCCTCCAGCGGGTCCTCACGGCGGGCCCGGCGCGAGCGCAGCATGTCCAGGCAGACCCGGCCCACGATCGTGGTCAGCCAGCCCACCAGGTTCTCGATGTCGTCCGTGTCGGAGCGGCTGAGCCTCAGCCACGCCTCCTGAACGGCGTCGTCGGCCTCGCTCAGCGAGCCGAGCATCCGGTAGGCCACCGCTCTCAGATGGCTCCGGTTCTCCTCGAATCGCTGCGCCAGCCACTCGCGCTCGTCCATCGGTCACATCCTTCTGGTTCGCGTTCCGTCAATCCCCTGACGAACCGACCCCGGCAAATGTGACAACGTCCGCCGCCGGCGGGCTCGTTCGCCGGTCCCTGTGCCGGCCAACTCTCGCACACCGCCGGGGATCTGGTCCCCGGCGGCGTACGGTCCGCTACCAGGCCTGGCCGGCCTGCTGGCGGGTGGCGGCGTTGAGGCGGTTGAACAGGTTGACCACGCCGATCTGGAGGACCAGGGCGGCCAGCTGCTGCTCGTCGTAGTGCGCGGCGGCCTCGTTCCACACGGCGTCCGGCACCGCGTCCTCACGGTCGGCGAGCCGGGTGGCGTGCTCGGCGAGTGCCAGCGCCGCCCGCTCGGCGTCGCTGTAGAACGGCGTCTCGCGCCAGGCGCCCACCGAGAAGACGCGCTCCTCGGAGACGCCCGCCTTCCGCGCGGCCTTCGCCGAGGCGTCCAGGCAGGGCCCGCAGCCGTTGATCTGGCTGGCGCGCAGGTGGACCAGTTCGAGGGTGGCCTCGTCGACGCCGGCCCTGCGGATCGACTTGATCAGCCCCAGAATGGCCGTCATGGCCTCGGGCAGCACCTGCGCCGGGTTGTTCATCCGGGGGGTGGACATCGTTGACTTCCTTCAGCAGTGCGGGCGGGGAGATGCGGTGGGGGGAGTGGGGGGACGTTCCTACCAGGGCAGGACGCCCTGGTCCTGGACGAACGTGGCGGTGGGGCCGTCCGCGTCCAGGGTGGCGAGCCGCACGGCGATCGCCGCGCCCTGCTCGGCCGACTTGTAGCCCTCGCCCCCGGTGATGTCGGTGCGGCACCAGCCCGGGTCGACCGCGTTGACCTTGATCGGGGTGTCCCACAGCTCCTTGGCGTAGGACACCGTGATCATGTTCAGCGCGGTCTTGGAGGAGTTGTACGGCAGGTTGTTCACGTGCCAGATCGGGTGGTCCTGGTCGAGCACGTTGGTGAGCGAGCCCATCTCGCTGGACTGGTTGACGATCCGGGCCGCCGGTGACTTGCGCAGCAGCGGCAGGAACGCGTTGGTCACCGCCACCACGCCGAAGACGTTCGTCTCGTATACCGAGCGCATCGTCTCCAGCGAGGTGACGCTGGGCTTCCCGTCCTCGTGCGAGACCGTGATGCCGGCGTTGTTCACCAGGATGTCGAGCTTGCCGTAGGCCAGGTCGATATAGGTGGCGGCCTTCTTGATGCTCTCCGGGTCCGTCACGTCTATCCGTACGAAAGGCTGGCCGAGCTTCTCGGCCGCGACCTTGCCGAGTTCCTCGTCCCGTGCGCCCACGATCGCGGTGATTCCCAGCTCGCCGAGCTGGCGCGCGATCTCGAATCCGATTCCTTTGTTGGCACCTGTGATGAGGGCGATGGTCTTCATGGGGGGAATCCTTACAGTCGGGTCTTGATCTCCACTTGAATGCAAGTGGTTCGAGCGGGTCAGCTCGCCGCGGCCTGGGGGCGCCGGGGCTTGGACCAGTTACGGGTGATGGGGCGCTCGACGAGTGCGTACAGCGCCCAGGAGGCCAGCAGGGCGATCGTGAATTCCACGAGCACGATGCCGATGGTCTGCGGCACCGAGTACATCTCGTGACCGAGCCACTTGCGTCCATAGGCGAGGACCACGAAGTGGACGAGATAGAAGGCGAACGAGACTTCGCCGAGCCAGATCATCACGCGATTTCGGAAGGGCGTGAATTGGTTCTTCGCGTCGGCCACGGCGGCGGCGGCGATGAGGAAGATGATGGGGATGATGGTCATGGACCGCTGCGAGTAGAGGAACGGCACATGGGAGCACCACACATAGCTTCCGGCCAGCAGCACGGTCGACCAGGTCATACCGATGTTCCACCAGCGGCCGTTGAGCACCGCCTGCGCGACGAGCATGCCGAGCGCGAAGTCGAGCAGCCGCACGGGCGGGAAGTTGTACGCGAACCAGTACTGCTCGGTGGAGGCGCGGGCGCCGAGCGCGAGACCGCCGGGGAAGTTGGGGTTGTCCGGCAGCAGGAGGTAGGTGAAGAACGGTGTCGCGATGATGGCCGCCGTCACACCGGATATCCAGTACTTGAGGTGTTCGGCCCGGATGCGGCGGAACACCTTGTGCAGCAGCGGGAAGGCGAGATAGAAGAGCAATTCGCAGCCCAGCGACCAGCTCGGCTGGTTCACACTGGAGATCACGTCGAACTTCGGGAACCAGACGTGCACCATGAGCAGGTTGAGTATCGCGGTGCGGGTCGGCGTATAGGCGGAGGCGAAGAGGACCATCGCGAGCAGCCAGGTGATCGCGTAGTTCGGGTAGATCTTCACGAGCCGGCGGCGCCAGAAGGCGCGGGTGGTGTCCGTTTCCCGGACGGCCCAGGTGAGCACGAATCCGCTGAGGACGAAGAAGAACGTGACGCCGAGGGCGCCCGCGTTGCGTGTGACGTCGAACCAGTCCATCGCGGCGCCGTCGTCCTTGACCAGACGCAGGAACGGGAACGGCAGTCCGGTGTGGTTGAGGAAGACCAGGAGGGCCGCGGGGAAGCGCAGTCCGGTCAGCGAGGGCAGCCGGGTCGCCTCGGGGCGCAGCCAGCCGTCCCGGGTGGCGACCGTGCGTAACCCGGTCGACTTCCCCAGGCGCGCGGTCCGCGGCCGGCTGGACGCTCCGGCCGCCGCGGTCGGCGGCCCGGCGCCGATCGTGTCGCCTTGAGTCATGGCAAACCCTCCTGAAGGCATGGGGAGTTGGCCTCTCGCCCCGACAGGAGAGAGGTCCTCGGCACATCCGATCGTCGCCCACCGCAAGGGAGCGGCCCTTGAGCGGTGCCCCGGGCCCCATCAAGGATCTTGATGATCGCGCTCCGCTTCAAGGCGGGGCCGCCCGGGACAGCGCGGACTTCGGCCACGAACCACAGGAACCGGCCGCCCGGGTACAGAAACGGGCGGCTCCACGTCAGAGGAACGTCAGAGAAACGTCAAATCCCGGCCACACGTGGTCTTGCTCACATTCGCCCCGCACCCGGCCGCCGGCCGCCTCAGACCGGCATCGGCTCGAAGTCCCAGTACGGCCGCGCCCCGCTCCTCATGTACGCGCTCTGGCGGTGGCTCTCGCCCAGGACCCCGGTCAGGGTCGCCACCGCGTCCCGGAGCAGCTCGGCGGCCTGGGCCCGGCGGCCCAGCGCCCGCAGGTCCTGGGCGAGGCCCGCCTGGAGGTTGACCGAGAGGACGTGCGTCTGGCCCACCGAGGTGACCGCCCGCACCAGCGCGGAGCGGCCGAGCTCGGCCGCGCCCGGCAGATCACCGTCGGCCGCCCGCGCGGACGCGGTGTTCAGGGCGCAGCCCAGCGTCCAGGGGTGGACATGGCCCAGCACCCGGGTGAAGGCCCGCAGATTGCGCTCGGCCAGCTCGCGCGCGGGGCCGTGCTCGCCCTGCTCGCGCAGCACCAGGGCCACGTTGTCGCGCGCCCCGATCGTGTACGGGTGGTCCGCGCCCAGCAGCCGTTCGTATCCGGCGGCTGCCTCCGAGGCCAGCCGGTGCGCCTCGTCGAGACGGCCGAGCTCACGCAGGAGCATGGCGTAGTCGCAGGTGTACGCGGTCGCCTCGGCGCGCCGCAGCATCGCCTCCCGGGCCTCGCGCAGCAGCCCCCGGGCCCGCTCGGGCTCGCCGTCGCGGCGCAGGCAGAGGGCCAGGTTGTGCTGGGCCATCAGGGTCTGCGGGTGGTCGGCGCCCAGCACCTGGCGGTGCAGGCGGTGGTTGTACTCCTGGATGGTCAGCGCCTCCCCGTACCGGCCCATCAGCCGGAGCATCTGGGCGGTGAACGAGCCGCACTGGAGGGTGAGGTGGTCCTTGCCGCCCAGGACGGAGATGCACTCCTCCAGGACCTCCTCGTGGCGCGAGAGCGATTTGGCGTAGTGGCCCTGGAGGGCCAGGGTGACCGCCAGGTTGTGGCGGATCGCGAGGAGCCGGGGCACCTTCCAGTCGCCGAGCAGGGCGGCGGTCTCCCCCGCCGCCTCCTCGAACAGGGCGCGCGCCTCGGCGTACTTGCCCAGCACCATCAGGGTGCCGCCCAGGCCGTTCTTGGCGCGGACCACCTCGATGCCGCCGCGGCCCTCGGCCATCAGCCGCCGGAGCGTGCCGCGGCCCAGCTCCTCAGCACGCCCGTACTCCCCCAACTGGCGGTAGTTGTGCGCGAGTTGATGGGTGGCGACCAGGACCAGACCGTCGGTGGGGCCGGACACCGGACGCCAGGACTCCACCGCGAGGCCGCTGAGCCGGCGCCCCTCGCGGAACTCGCCGCGCACCCGCAGGTACTCGATGCAGTTGAGGACCAGCCGACGCACGTCCGGGTCGGTGGAGGTGAGCGCGCCGGAGGGCTCCAGATGCGGGATGAGCTCGGCGTACCGCGGCCAGTTGTGGGCGCCTGCCGGGTCGCGCGGGTCGGCGGCGACCAGCACCCGGCAGGCGGTGGCGGTGGCCCGCTCGTGCTCCTGCTCGGGCAGGCCGGCGCGCACGAAGCGGTGCAGCAGCCGGTGGATGCGCAGGGAGCCGACGGTACGGGTGCCGAGCCGGCCGGGGTCGTCGTACTCCAGCGGGGTGGAGGTGACCCGGGAGAGCGTGCGCAGCGCCGAGTTCCAGCTGCTGGGGTCGGTGACCAGGGCGGCGAGGTGCGGGGGCAGATCGCTCACCCGGGCGTTCTGCAGCAGGCGCAGCGGTACGGAGTCCGGCGAGAAGTGGGCGAGGAGCTTGAGCAGCTCCCAGGCCTCGGCGGACGTCTCGTTCAGGCTGTTCAGCGTCCGGGACCAGGCGGCCTGGAAGCTCGCCGGGTACTCGCGCGAGGGCGTGGTGGAGACGGTGTGCGGATCGTCCTGGCTGATCCCGCGCACATAGTCGGCGACGGAGGCCGCCGGGTTGTTGGCGATCCAGGTGGCGGTCTGGTCGAGCAGCAGCGGCAGGTCCTGCACGGCCTCCGCGAGCCGGTCCGCCTCCTGCTCGCCCAGGCGCTCGGCACGGCGCCGGGCGAAGGCGACGCTCTCCTCGCGGTCGAAGGGCGGCAGCTGCACCAGCTGGGCGCCGAGGCCCGGCCACTCGGGCGAGTTGGCGGTGACCAGGACGTGCCCGGGGCCCTCGGGGACCAGCTCCCCGACCGCCTCCGGGCTCTCCGCACCGTCGAAGACCACCAGCCAGCGGCGGCAGGACGTCTCCAGCGCGCCCCGCACGGCCGTGATGACCTCGCCCAGACGGCTTCCCTGGGGCAGGCCGAGCGCCGGGGCGAGCGCCGCGAAGCCCTCACGGGCACTGGCCTTGGCGGCGGCGCCGACCCACCAGACGATGTCGTACTCGCCGGCGAACCGGTGCACGTACTCCATCGCGGCCTGCGTCTTGCCGACCCCGCTCAGACCGTGCACCACCACCCGGCCGCCGTCCTCGCCGGCGGCGGCCAGGATGTCGTGGATGCGCTCGAAGGCGTCCTCGCGGCCGGTGAACTGGCGGTTGCGGCGCGGCGCGTTCCAGATCGCCGGCCGGTCGTCGGGGAAGCGGATGGCCCGCTCCAGGACCACCCCGCCGGGGCGGCCGGCCGGACCCGCGCACTCCAGGACCCGGCGGCGCGCCTCGTCGGGGCCGACCCCGCGCAGCCCGATCGGGCGCAGGGTGGCGGCGGCGGGCGGCAGCGGCCTGGCGGTGACGGTGACGGCGGCGACGCGGTCGCGGTGCTGGGGCAGGGTGTCGCGCAGCAGCCGGGCCCAGCCCTGGTACTTCTCCGAGTCGAACCGCAGGTACCAGTCGTCCAGGACGACCAGGATGCGGCCGGGCGGCTCCAGCAGGTCGGCGAGGGCGGAGTCGGCGGGCTTGAGGTGCAGCGGATCCCACCGGATGAGCACGGCGGGGTGCCCCGCCCGCTCCAGCTGCTGCCCGATCCAGTCGGCCCAGGCCTGGCTCTGCCCGGCGAAGAGCACGGTGACGCGGGGTGACTCCTCGGCCGGCTCGGGCGGCGTGGGCTCCACGGCGCCCTCGTGGTCGGACATGCGGCGGACTCCCTCGGCTCGGGCCGGCAGCTGCTGGATGTGCGCGCACCCTCAATTGTGCGTCACGAAACGGTGGTTGAGCAGGAGTTGACGGTCACGGGCCTCCCCGTCGGCGCGCGTCGGCGTCCGCGAGCCGGGCCGCGATGTGGCGGATGAGCCGCTCCAGGTCGGCGCAGTAGACGCTGGGATGCAGGAACCCGCTGTACGGGGCGTAGCGGTGCGCGTAGTTGCCGCCCCCGCACACCTCCCGTACCGGGCACACCGCGCAGTCGTGCGACAGTCCGGCGGCTCCCAGTTGGCGGGCGGCGAGGCCGGGGTGGCGCAGTGCCCGGTCGAAGGAGTGGCGGAAGACGTCGAGGCCGGTCGCGGAGGCGCCCTCGTACGCCGAGCGCAGCGCGCCCGTCTGCTCGATCGCGCCGTCCGTGTCCACCACCACGGCCACCATCGGGGAGAGCCCCACCGATTCGACCGTGCTGGGCACGCCGAGGAGCAGCGCCACGATCTCCTGGAAGAGCCGCACCCCGGTCCGCATCCGGTCGTCGTCCCACCACAGGTCGAAGACCCGCACCAGCCAGTCCCCGTACGGGGTGGGGCGCGGGCGCCGCCCGGGTACCGGGGCGGGGGCGATCCCCGGGGGCGGGGCGGCCCAGTTGCCGTGCGGCAGGAGCAGGTCGATGCCGGGCGGGCCGAGGGCGAGCAGCGAGCGGTAGACGTCCGCCGGGTCGGTGGCGAGGTCGACGGTGCACAGGATGCCCGCGTACGCGCCGGGGCGCCGGGCGAGCAGCCGGGCGGCCTCGGCGACGGCGGGCCAGGAGGAGCGGCCCCGGCGGTCGGTGCGCCGGGTGTTGAGCCGGGCCGCGCCCCCGTCCAGGCTGAGCCCGACCCGGACGCGCCCGGCGGCGAGGCGGTCGAGGGTGCGGGGGGTGAGCAGGGTGCCGTTGGTCTGTACGGTCGCGGTGACCTCGCAGCCGCCGGGCACCACGCCCCGGACCGCCTCGCGCACGGCCCGGCGCACCTCGGCCGCGTACGCCAGGACGGGACCGGCGCCGCCGAGCAGCGGTTCGCCGCCGTGCAGGTCGATGCGGAGCGCGGTGAGGCGGTGGGCGGCGGCGTGCTCGGCGATGCGCCGGGCGGTGCGGCGCACGGTCGCCTCGGGGACCCGGGCCGGGCGCTCGCGCCAGCTCGCGTCCTGGCCGCGGTAGATGTAGCAGTAGTCGCAGGCGAGGTTGCACCGGCTGTGCACCTTCAGCACGAACTGGCGCAGCGGTACGGGCCGCACGGCGTCCGGATCGAGTTCGCGGTGCGGCCAGCGGGGCTCCCCGGCGGTGGTCACGGCGCCTGCCCGGGACCGTCGTCGCCGGGGCGGGCGGAGGGCGTGTCGGCGAAGTACGCGCCGGGCGCGTCCGGGGCCGCCCCGGCGGCCGGGGCGTCGCTGAAGTAGGCCACGGCGGGTCCCTGGGGACCGGGCCGCCGGCGCAGGTCGGCGAGGACGGCGGCCAGGACCGGGTGGGCGCACTCGTGCGGGGCGCGGGCCGCCAGGGGGCGCAGGACCGGCAGCGCCGCGGGGTCCGGCAGCGCCCTTCCCCCCTCGGTCGCGGTCGCCGTCACGACGCTCCCAGCTCGCCGTCGAGCCGGTCGGTCGCCGCCCGGCTCAGGGCCTCCGCCTCGTCGCGCGCGGCTCCCTCGGGCGCGGCGGAAAGGACACGCAGTACTTCGTGGTGCTCCTGCTGTGCCCGGGCCGGGCCCGCCGTCCGCTCCAGGAGCAGCGCCCGCGTCTGGCGCGCCCTGGCCTCGGTCAGCGGCTCCCCGGCCGCGTGGCTCTCCCGCGCCGCCCGCAGCGCGTGGTCGGCCGCCTCGCCGAGCCGGGCGGGCGAGCCGGTCCGCTCGGACAGCAGCCGCAGCACCTCGGCGCGCAGCAGCCAGATCCGGGCGAGGAGCGTGCTGCGGTCGGTGGCCCGGGCCGCCGCGCCCAGGATCCAGTGGGCCTCGTGCAGATCGGAGAGGATCTCCTCGGCGTGGAAGCGCAGGACGTGCGCGACGCCCAGCAGATAGCGGCGGCGGGCCAGTTCGGGGTCGGACTCGGAGGTCTCGTCGAGCGCCCGGCGCAGCGCGCGCACCGCGCCCCGGGCGTCCTCGACGGAGTCCTTGGCGCGGGCGCGCGCGGTGAGCGCGTCGCCGAGCTCGGTGAAGGCGGCGGCGCGGCGCGGGTCGTCCGGGTCCATCAGCTCCAGCGCCTCCGACCAGGCCACCACGGCCGAGTCGAGGTGGGTGCGGCTGCGGGTCGACTCGTACCGCTCGCGCAGCACCTTCGCCATCCGCAGCAGGCACACGGTCTGGGCCTCGCGGTCGGGGCCCGCGTAGCGGCGGGCCTGGTCGAGGGCCTGGAGGACGGTGAGCCGGCCGGCGTCGTCGTCGGACCCGGTCCCGGAGAGCTCCACGGCGTCGGCGACGTCCAGCCAGGCCCGGCTCACCTCGGCGTCGCTCACCGAGCCCGGCGCCAGGGTCTCGAACCCGGCGTAGAGGTCGGTGGCCGCCCGCTCGGCGTACGCGCGGGCGGTGGCCGCGGCCTCCTCGCCGGGACCGGCGGCGGCGCGGCGGGCGAGGGCGAGCAGCAGCGCGCCGCGCAGCAGCAGGACTCCCGCGGCGCGGTCCTCCCTCAGGAGCGCGTCGGTCACCTGGACGGCGTTGACCAGGCAGCCGCCCGCCCACGCCGGCTCCAGCTCCGCCAGCCGCCGCAGCACCCGCACCCGGGCCAGCGAGGCGGCCCGCCAGTCGGCGCGCTGGGTGGCGGAGGCCGGAGGGATGCCGCTGACCAGGGCGAGGCTGCTGTGCGCGCGGTTGAGCAGATGCAGGGCGACCTCGTGGGGCGAGCGCGCCTGCGGGGGCCGCGGTTCGGCGCCGGTCCCCGCGACGGCCGCGGGCACCTCGGGGGCGGCGGGGGCCGCGGGCAGCCGCCAGGTCTCGCCCGGCCGTCCCGGCGGCCCCTGCGGCTCGGTCAGCGCCCGCAGCCACCACGCCTCGTCCGCCCCGGCCCGGCCCGACTCCGCCTCGTCCGCCATCGCCTCCAGGACGCGGGCGAGGGTGAGGTGGGCGCGGCGCTCGTGCGGCAGGGCGTTCTCCACGGCGGACAGCGCCTCGCCCAGGTCCTCGCCCAGGCGCCGCAGCTCCCAGCGCAGCAGCAGGGCCTGGGCCAGCTCCCCGTACAGATAGGCCCGTTCGGCGACGCGCTTCTCGGCGCGCACGGCGGCGCTCAGCAGCTGGACGCCCATGTCGAGGTCGCGGACCGTGCCGTACGAGCGGAAGCGGTCGAGGCAGTCGTGGGCCCGGTCGGACAGCTCGCGCGGCCCGGCGCCGCCGCCGCCCGGCTGGACGAACTGGTCGGGCCGGCCGAAGCGCCGCAGCACCTGCGCCGAGACCCGGGCGAAGACCCGCAGCCGGGAGTCGTCGACGGGGCCGGCGGGCGCGCTGCCGCCGGGGTCGACCGAGCCGGCGAGGACGGCCGCGGCGAGCGCGGGGAAGTTGCGCACGGTCCGCCCGTAGCGCCGCTCCACGTACTCCGAGCAGTGCTTCAGGACGAGGATCGCGCTTCCGGCGCCGAGCAGTTCCAGCAGCTCCTCGCGGACCCCGTCCAGGAAGACGTAGCCGGGCAGGCCCGGGCCGCTCTCCTCGTCGTCGGTCCGCAGCAGCCCGCTGAGCAGCACCTCGGCCAGCACCTCGGGGCCGCTGTCGACCAGCATCGCCCGCTGGACCAGCTGCATCACGGGCAGCACCAGCGGCGCCGCCGACAGACAGGCGGCGAGCTGGGCCGCGTCCGGTGAGGCGGTGGCGCAGAAGGCGGCGACCCGCTCGGCGGGGCTGAGGTCCTGCTCGGCGCGGGCGCTGCCGGAGGCGGGGGCGTGGTCGGCGCGGACCCGGCCGACTGCCGCCTCCATGGTCTGCTCGGCGGAGCCGCTCACCAGCCGGGCCCAGGCGCCGAACGACGACTGGCGCAGGGCGAGCACGGGGACCGGCACCCCCCGGGCGTCCCGGCCCCGCTCGGGCCTGCGCGGCTCGAACTCCAGCCGCCCGGCCGGGCCCTCGCGGCGCCGCAGCACCCCCTGCCGGGTGGGCAGATGGGTGGAGCGCCACATCCGCTGCGGCAGCGGCTGGACCACGGCGAGCGGGGCCGTGCGCGCCCAGCCGTACAGCAGCCGCTGGAGCCGGCCGCTGCGCCACATGGGGCCCGCGCAGTCGCTGAGCAGCAGGGTGAGCCGGCGTCCGCCCGGGTCCCCGAGCTCGGACGGGTCGACGAGGTGGCCCCCGCCGTGGACGCCGGTGCCCACGCGCGGCCGGCCGTCCTCGCCCTCGTGCAGAAAGTGCGTCCGCACCTCGCGGAAGGCCCCGGCCCGCTCGCAGACCTGGCGCAGCTCGTCGAGGGTCTGCTCCCACACCACGGTCGAGGAGGACACGTCCATCACCAGGGCGAGCCGGGCCTGGCGGCGGCGGTCGGGCCGCAGCACCGGCAGGATCAGGCCGGTCTCCGCCGCCCGGTCGGCGGTGGCCTGCTCGTCGAGACGGCGGCCGGTGGGGCGGGTGGGCGGCCGGTAGTGCTGCAGGGGGCGCAACGCCCGCTGCAACGCGCTCGGTTCGGGCAGGGTGGCCGCGGCGGGCGCCGCCACCCGCACCCCGTCCGGGCCGGCCGGCGGATGTGCGCCCTCGGCGCCCCGGCCGGAACCGGCGCCGGGTCCGGGGGTGAACAGATCGGCCCCTGCCCCTGGCCCAGGGGTGCCGGAGCCGCCGGGACCGCCCTCGTCGGAGAGGTGCTCGGCGGTCGCGGAGGCCGCCGCGTCGGCGGGATCGGGCGGTTTGACGCCGGGGCCGCCGGGGACCGGGGGCACCGTCTCGGCCGCCCGGGGACCGGGCCGGGTGAGGGGCCCGGCGAACCCCGCCAGCCACAGCGCGTCCGCCAGCTCCTGGGCGGTCGGCTGGATCTCCGCCTCGCGCAGACGCGCCACCAGGGCTGTGAGCGTGGAGGTCACGGCGTTCCTGGCGGGGCGCGGGCCCGGGGCGGCGGTCATCGGGGTCACCGCTGCCTGGTGTCCAGCGGGCGCAGCAGCAGCTCGGCTATCTCCTCGCGCCGCTCCGGCTCCTCCTCGCTCACCTGCTGGGTGAGGAAGATGGCGTTCAGGAGCTGGTCGGTGGGGCGCAGCTCGCCGTTGCCGTCGTCGCGGGTGAAGCGGGTGAGCAGATCGACGTTGCGCTCGTCGGCGCCGGGCCCGAAGTGGGCCTGGACGAAGGCCGCCAGCCGCTCCTCGCGGGGCGGGTCCAGGTGCAGATGGATACAGCGGCGCAGCAGCGGCGCCGGGAAGTCGCGCTCGCCGTTGCTGGTCAGGACGGTGACGGGGAAGGCGCGGCAGCGGATCCTGCCGTTCGGCACCGCCACCCGCCGCCCGTCGTCGGTGAGGACGTCGACCACGTCGCGGCCGGGCCGGTCGGCGATCCGCTCCAGCTCGGGTATCGGGAACTCGCCCTCCTCCAGCACGTTCAGCAGGTCGTTGGGGAGGTCGATGTCGCTCTTGTCGAGCTCGTCGATGAGCAGGACGCGGGGGCGCTCGGCGGGCAGCAGCGCGGTGCCGAGCGGGCCGAGGCGGATGTAGCGGCCGATGTCTTCGGCCTGGCCGTCGGCGAGCTGCGCGTCGTGCAGCCGTCCGATGGCGTCGTAGGTGTAGAGGCCGTCCCTGAGCTCGGTGCGGCTGATGACGGGCCACTGCAGGACGCGGCCCAGGCCCAGTTCGTACGCGATCGAGTGCGCCAGCGTCGACTTGCCCGAACCCGGCTCGCCGGTGATCAGCAGCGGGCGGCGCAGATAGAGCGCCGCGTTGATCAGCTGGAGGGTCTCGGCGTCGTGCGCGGACAGCTCCGAGACGCGGTCGCCGAGCCGGCGCTCGGAGGCGATGTCGATGTCCGGCACGGTGTACGGACGGGGCTCGCCGCCGAAGGTGCGCCAGCGGGGCGGCGGGGGCAGGGTGTTGATCCGCTCGGGATCCGGCGCCCCGAGGCCCCGGTAGATCAGCCAGTCGTCCATCGCTCGCTCCTCGTCGACGGTCGGCGGGGCACCACTTCTTGGCCACGTGTCGTTGCGGGTCGAAGTCTCGTTGCGAGTCGAGGTCCAGTCGGAACGTACCCACTCCCGGGCCGACGAAAGGCGTTTGCCCCGCCCGGTCCGGGCGGGTGGACGCACAGGCGGTCACAGCGGCGCTTGTCCGGGCGCGCGGCGGGGCGCGGAGTGCCCGGGGCGGGCACGCGGTCACGGCGTATCACGGCGCGTCCAGCCGCTGGAGGTCCGGCAGCGGCCGGTCCGGGTCGTCGTAGAGCATCGCCACACCCTCCGCCCAGTGCTGGGCATCCTTGGAATCGCTGATCTCCTCCCTGATACGGCGCAGCCGGTCCGGGAGCTCAGTGGGGTCCTTCGCCTGGCCGAGCAGACCGGCGGCCCCGGCGCGCACCGCCACGCACAGGTCGTGGCAGCCCTGTTCGGGGTGGGCGTCGGTGTGCCAGAGCGCCACCCCGTGGCCGGCCTCCAGCGCCATCCGCATGGCCGCGCCGCCGACCCCGCGCCCGGCGGGCCGGCACAGCACCGGCACCGCGCCGGGCTCCATCTCGGTGTAGTGGCGCAGCCGGGGCGCCCGTCCCGGCTGCGGGGCCGGCACCGCGACCAGCTCCTCGGCGGCCATCAGGGCGTCCCAGCGCTCCTGCCACTCGGGGTCGGCCGCGCCGCGCCGGTCGAGGTCGCGCAGCACCACCCGCCGCTGCACGCCGAGGTAGGGCGACCGGTACAGGCGCCCGATCTCGGTGAGCTGCCAGCGGTGCACGGCGGTGTCGAAGTGGTCGGCGGGCAGGGCGACTTCGAGGGGGGCCGGGCAGTCGTCGGTGTCGACGCTCTCGAAGGCGGTGACGAGCGGCCGGCGCAGCCGCCGGATGAGCTCGGCGGGGGCCACGCCGTCGCCCCGGCACTCCTCGGCCACCGGCCGGGAGCCCTCCCGGTCGCCGTCGTGGACCCGGATGCGCCAGTAGAACCGGTCGGGCGCGTCGGATAGGGGCTCCAGTTCGACGGTGACGACGGCGCCGCCGCGCTCGGGCGTGGGGTACGGCAGGACGGTCAGGATCTCCTCGGGCGCGCCGGGTCCGAGCACCGGCAGCAGTCCGTCGGGCAGCCGCGCCTCGGTGACCACCGTGTGCACCACGGGCGGGATGCCGCGCAGCCGCTCTGTCACCCAGGCGGCGAGCTGCGCCGGGTCGCCGCCGCGCCCGCGCTCGTACTCCACGACCAGCTTGAGGTAGTGCAGGAAGGCGATGGCGGGCATCGGGCGGTGCGCCTCGTAGAGCAGGCCGTGGCCGTCGCGCCAGGTGCGCGGGTCGGGCAGCCCGGCGGGCGGCGCGATCCCGCCGCGGGCCTTGCGCACCAGCTTGGCGACGACCGGCACCCCGCCGGGCGCGGGCACGGAGGCCAGCAGCCCGAGGGCAGTGCGCCGGTCGTACGGACTCCACTGCTCGGGCGTGCGGTGCAGCCCGGCGGCGGGTAACTGCTGCTGCCGGTCGACCCAGGTGTTGTAGCCGCTGAGCCGGGGCTCGCCGCCGTGCCACCGGTCGTGCTCGGCGAGCACCGTGCCGTACAGGTCGCCGAAGCGGCGCAGCGCCGGGAGCGCGATGGCCCGGCCGCCGCCGCGCTCGGCCTGGCGCGACTTCATCACGGCGACGACGGCGCCGGTGTGCGGGTCGACCACGGGTCCGCCGGAGACCCCTTTGGGGAACTCGGTGGTGTGGAAGCGGAACCCGTAACTGCCGTCGTACGTACGGATGTCGATGGCGGTCTGCCAGCGCTGCGGGCCCTCCTCCGGCCGGAAGGCGTAGACCATGGCGTTGCTCGCGCCGGGCGGCTCGGCGCAGTCGCTGAGCCAGACGCACTCGTGCTCCGCGTCGTCGTCGATCAGGCGGACCAGCGCCAGGTCCTGCTCGACGGGCACGGCCTCGCCGGGCAGGTCGTCGTCGACCAGCCAGGCCGCGAGCCGGGCGGGCAGCGGCTCCTCGCCGAGCCGGTCGCTGCCGACGGAGAAGATCCGCTCGCGGTCCCGGGCGAGATGCGGGCGCAGGACGTGCGCGCAGGTCAGCACCCAGCCGGGGGCGACGAAGAAGCCGCTGCCCCACATCGTGCCGCCACCGGCGGGGAGCAGGTGGACGGTGGCCGAGCGCGCCAGGTCGTCGATGAAGGGGTCGTGCGCGTGCTCAGGCATCGGCCGGGCCGCCGGGGGCCGGGGGTATGCGCGGCGGGTCCGGCGGCGGCGGGGGCGCCGGCCGGTCCTCCCGGCGCCACACCAGCGTGACCTGGAGGGACGTCTTCGCCTCCCCGTCGGCGAGGACGGCGACGGCCGCCCCGGCCTTCACCGACAGCTCGACGCCGAAGCTGACGGTCGCCTCGTCGGGCCGCGCTGCTGCGGCGGCGTCCAGCACGGACCGCCCGACCCCGGCGATCAGCTCGCTCAGCCGTTCCACCTTGGCGACGGCGTTCTCGATCACGCCGACGTCGTCGTCGTCCGCCGCGTACCCCCCGGCGGCGGACACCCGGGCGAGCACCACGGCCCCGCCCGGCAGCTCGATCTCCCGTACATGCGCCATGGCCGCCCCCTGAACCAGTCGCAAGCTCCCCTGACTTGAGATGACGAGGGTAATCGGCCCGGCGGTTGCAGGGGACCCCTTCAGAGCGGCGGATACCCTGGAGGGGAACATCCCCGTACGTTCAGGAGCACGTTGTGTACTTCACCGACCGCGGCATCGAGGAGCTGGCGAAGCGGCGCGGCGAGGAGGAGGTCACCTTCGAGTGGCTTGCCGACCAGCTGCGCACGTTCGTCGACCTGAACCCGGACTTCGAGGTCCCGGTCGAGCGCCTCGCCACGTGGCTGGCCCGCCTCGACGACGAGGACGAGGACGCGTAGCCGCAGCCCCCGGCCGGGGCCCCTCCCTGCCCCGCCGGACCCGGGGCCCGCACGGGGGCCGCGCCCCGGGCGGTTGACTTCCCCCATCCGCGATATATCGTGTCTCTCAGTAGACGCGATATGTTGCGTATGACCGCGCCCAGGGAGGGCAGAGCCATGGCCGAGTCGACGTGGACCGTTTCCGAGCCGCGCACACTCACCTTCGACGCTCCGGTGACCGCGCTCAACGTGCGGATCGTCAACGGGACCGTGAACGTCGTGGGGACCGAGGAAGGTTCCGGGCGCCTGGAGGTGTCGGCCCTCGACGGGCCGCCGCTGATCGTCACCCAGGACGGCCCGAACCTCACCGTCGCCTACGAGGACCTGCCCTGGAAGGGCTTTCTCAAGTGGTTCGACCGCAAGGGCTGGCGGCGCAGCGCGGTCGTCTCGCTCACCGTGCCGGCGGGCTGCGGGGTCGAGGTGGGCGTGGTCGGCGCGGGCGCGGTGGTCTCCGGGATCCGGGGGCGCACCGACGTACGCGGCGTCACCGGCGACACCACGCTGGTCGGCCTCTCCGGCCAGGTCCGCGCGGAGACGGTGTCCGGGAACGTGGAGGCGCAGGCCGTCACCGGCGACCTCCGCTTCCAGTCGGTCTCCGGCGATCTGACGGTGATCGAGGGCGCGGCCACGTCCGTGAAGGCGGATTCGGTCAGCGGCGACATGGTGCTGGACCTGGACCCGTCGGGGAAGCCCGCCGACGTCCGGCTGACCACGGTGTCCGGCGAGATCGCCATCCGGCTGGAGCACCCGGCCGCCGACGCGAGGGTCGAGGCGAACACCACCAGCGGTGCGGTCTCCAACGCCTTCGACGACCTGCGGGTCACCGGGCAGTGGGGCGCGAAGAAGATCACCGGGACGCTCGGCGCGGGCACCGGCACCCTGCGGGCCACCACCGTCTCGGGCTCGATCGCCCTGCTGCGCCGCCCCGAACCGCACGACACGGCGGGACCGGCCGCCCCGACCACCGGGAAGGTGCTCTGACATGCCCCCCGTCTTCGCCCACGGCAGGCTGCGCCTGTACCTCCTCAAGCTGCTCGACGAGGCCCCGCGCCACGGGTACGAGGTGATCCGCCTGCTGGAGGAGCGCTTCCAGGGCCTGTACGCCCCGAGCGCCGGCACCGTCTACCCGCGGCTGGCCAAACTGGAGGCGGAAGGGCTCGTCACCCACACCACCGAGGGTGGCCGCAAGGTGTACTCGATCACCGACGCGGGCCGCGCCGAGCTCGCGGGCCGCAGCGGCGAGCTGGCCGACCTGGAGCTGGAGATCCGCGAGTCGGTCTCCGAACTCGCCGCCGAGATCCGCGCGGACGTCCGGGGCGCGGCGGGCGACCTGCGCGACGACGTGCGCCGCCAGGCGCGGGAGACGCGGACGTCCGGTACGGCGGAGAGCGAGTCCTGGCAGCAGACCAAGGAGGAGTTCAAGCGGGCCAAGCAGGAGTGGAAGGAGCAGGCGCGCCGCGCCAAGGACGAGTCGCGCCGCGCCCGCGAGGACGCCCAGCAGGCGCGCCGCCAGGCCACCGAGGCCCAGGAGAGGGCGCGCGAGCAGATGCAGCGGGTGGCGGAGCAGGTGCAGGACCACTTCGCGCGCGGCGACTGGCCGACGGGCGTACGGGAGGGCCTGGCCGAGATCACCAAGGAGCTCGGCCGCTTCACCCGCCCCCAGCCGAAGGAGCCCGCCGCCCGGACCGCCGAGCCCGTGACGGAGCCCGCGCCCCCCGCCTGGGCCGACGACCCGGCGACCGGCAACCCGGCCCGCGACCTCGACCGCCTCCTGGACCGCTTCCGCGACGACATCCGCGACGCGGCCCGCGACCACGGCGTCACCGAGCACCAACTCCGCGAGACCCGCCGCCACCTGTCGACGGCGGCGGCCCACATCGGGGCCATCCTGCGGGACGGCACACGGTAGGCGGCGCGGACCTCAGCCGTGGCCGGGCCGCGCCGCCGCAGCGGGGCCGCACCCGTACCGGGAGTCAGGCGCGGGGTGCGACCGTGACGGTCACCGCCGACCCCGCCGCCGCCCGCACATCGAGGCCGCGCACCCGCGCCGGGCCCGTCACCGAGATCCGCCACCGCCGCGCCTGCGTCGGCAGCGAGAGCCGGGTGGCGCCCCCGTCGGCCACGTAACCCAGGCGGTACGTCCGCGTCGCCGGGTCGTACGTCTCGGTGCGCACCCGTCCCGCGACCGCGCGGGCGTACGGCGTGGCCATGAGCTTCTTGTTGCCCCGCAGGCCACCCCCCTCGTCGGCCGCGCAGTAGCCGCCGCCGTAGCACCACACATAGCCCGCCCACCCCGAGGTGTAGCGGGCCAGCGAGGCCAGCGCGTCCGTGTAGAAACGGCCCATGTGGGGCAGTTCGCCGTTGAGCGGCCCCCACTCGCCGACCACCACCGGCACCCGGTACTTCTTCGGGTACGCGGTCACGGCGGCCTCGTACGCCTCGATCCACCCCGCCGACGGGTCGTAGTCCGCGCCCGCCTCCATCGCGGTGTTGTAGAAGTGCGGCGCGTACACCACCTTGGCGTCCTTGATCCTTCCCAGGCCGGTCGGCACGCCCTCCCCCACCGCCGGGGTGGGCTCCACGAAGAGCCAGTGCCGCCGGTCCGCCGCGCGCACCGCCCCGGCCAGGCGGTTGTACATCGGGGTGAGCTGCTCGGCCTCGATCCGGCGCGCCGCCGTCGGCGGGTCCTCACCCGGCCGGAACTCGCCCATCGGCTCGTTGATCAGGTCGTAGCCGAGGACCGCGGGGTGGTGGGCGAACCGCCCGGCGAGCACCCGCCACATCCGGGCCTGCGCCCGCCGCAGGTCCGCGTCCCCGTACAGATGGGTGAACGCCCGCTGCACGGCGGGCTCGTAGTACTCGGAGAACCAGTCGTCCGGGTGCGGGGTGAAGGGCAGCCCGTCCGTCCGGGTCGCCCACTCGGGGACGCCGCGGTGCCCGAACGCGGGGCCGAACACGTCCTGGTGGGCGTCGATGACGACCCGGACGTCATAGCGGTGCGCCCAGTCCAGGACCCGTTCGATCGCTCGGAGGTACGCCTGGCTGTACTGACCCCGTACCGGCTCCAGGTCGTCCCAGAAGACCAGCAGCCGGGCGAGGCCGAAGCCGTGGGCGCGCAGATCGCGGAAGGTCCGCTCGGTGATCGCGGAGAGCGCCTGATCGCCCCGGTGCGTCTTGTCCTCCACGTTCCAGCCGCGCAGGGTGAGCGTGCGCCCCCGCTCGTCGGTGAGGCGGGGGATGGCGGACGTGTCACGGGCGTGGGCCGCGGGGGCCGCGGTCGCCCCGGCCACGAGGACCGCGCAACACCCCACGGCCGCGAGGGACTTGCTCGTACGCATGGAACACCTCCGGCATGTCGTCGGTGAACATGCCGGAGATCAGATCAGGGATTCTGACGAACCATCAAGAGGTCGTCAGCACGATCTTCCCGAAGAGGTCACCCGACGCGATCTTCTCGAAGCCCTCGCGCGCCCGGTCCAGCGGCAGCACCTCGTCGATCACCGGCCGCACCCCGGTGGCCGCGCAGAACGCGAGCAGGTCCTCCAGCTCCTCCTTGGTGCCCATGGTCGAGCCGACCACCTTCAGCTCCAGGAAGAAGATCCGCGTCAGCTCGGCGTGCGCGGGCCGGTCGCCGCTGGTGGCGCCCGAGATGACCAGCGTGCCGCCGGGCCTGAGCGACTTGACCGAGTGCGACCAGGTGGCGGCGCCGACGGTCTCGATCACCGCGTCCACCCGCTGCGGCAGCCGCGCGCCCGGCTCGTACGCCTCCAGGGCGCCCAGCTCGACGGCCCGCTTGCGCTTGGCCTCGTCCCGGCTGGTCGCGAAGACCCGCAGCCCGGCGGCCTTGCCGAGCACGATCGCGGCGGTGGCGACACCGCCGCCCGCGCCCTGTACGAGGACGGAGTCGCCGGGCCGCACGCCGGCGTTGGTGAAGAGCATCCGGTACGCGGTGAGCCAGGCGGTCGGCAGACAGGCGGCCTCCGCGAAGCTGAGCTCCTTGGGCTTGGGCAGCACGTTCCAGGTCGGTACGGCGACCTGCTCGGCGAAGGTGCCCTGGTACTTCTCGGTGAGGATGGAGCGGCCCTCTGCGGGGCCCACGCCGTGGCCGGTCTGGCCGATGACGGAGTGCAGGACGACCTCGTTGCCGTCGCTGTCGACGCCGGCCGCGTCGCAGCCCAGGATCATCGGCAGCTTGTCCTCACCGAGGCCGACCCCGCGCAGCGACCACAGGTCGTGGTGGTTGAGCGAGGCCGCCCGGACGTCGATGAGGGACCAGCCCGGACGTACCTCGGGGGCGGGGCGCTCCCCCAACTCCAGACCGGAGAGCGGCTGGTCACGGTCGATGCGTGCGGCATAGGCGGCGAACATGGCCCCGACGATAGGGGCGCCCGCGCCCCGCCCGGAACCGCCACCGGGTGTGACACGCCGCACCTTGGCCGCCCGCGGGGGTGCCTGCGCCCCTGGGCGGGGTCGGCCTTGCCGGAGTGGTTGCCTCGGGCACGGGCTTTCAGGGGCGCGGGGAACTGCGCGACCAGCCACCCACGGCCCGCAGACGCACGCCGACCGGCGGGCCGGGGCCGGGGCCGGGGGTGCTGCCGCGGGCAGGACGTCGTCCGCGGCAGCCACCCCGTACCGTCAGCGCCGAGCCACACCCTCCGCCCGCGCCGCCGCCGCCACCGCCGCGGTGACCGCCGGCGCGACCCGCTCGTCGAACGGCGACGGGATCACGTAGTCCGCGGCCAGGTCGTCGCCGACCACATCCGCCAGCGCGTTCGCCGCCGCGATCTTCATCCCCTCGGTGATCCGCGAGGCCCGCACCTGGAGGGCGCCCGCGAAGATCCCCGGGAACGCCAGCACGTTGTTGATCTGGTTCGGGTAGTCCGACCGGCCCGTGGCGACCACCGACGCGTACTTGTGCGCGATGTCCGGGTGGACCTCCGGGTTCGGGTTGGCCATGGCGAACACGAACGCGCCGGGCGCCATCGAGGCCACCGCCGCCTCCGGGACCGTACCGCCGGAGACGCCGATGAAGACGTCCGCCCCGGCCAGCGCGGTCTCCAGGGAGCCGGACAGCCCCGCCTTGTTGGTGATCGACGCGAGCTCGCGCTTGACGTCGGTCAGGTCCGTACGGTCCCGGCTGACGATGCCCTTGCGGTCGGCGACCGCCACATCGCCCAGCCCCGCCTCCAGGAGGAACTTGGCGATGGCCACGCCCGCCGCACCGGCGCCCGAGATCACGCCCCGCAGCTCGCCGAGCGTGCGCCCGGTGAGCTTCGCCGCGTTGCGCAGCGCCGCGAGGGTGACCACGGCGGTGCCGTGCTGGTCGTCGTGGAAGACCGGGATGTCCAGGGCTTCCTGGAGCCGGCGCTCGATCTCGAAGCAGCGCGGCGCCGAGATGTCCTCGAGGTTCACTCCGCCGAAGGACGGCGCGAGGCGCACGACCGTCTCGATGATCTCGTCCGTGTCGGTGGTCGCGAGCGCGATGGGCACCGCGTCGACCCCGCCGAACTGCTTGAAGAGGATGGCCTTGCCCTCCATCACGGGGAGGGACGCCTCGGGGCCGATGTCACCCAGCCCGAGCACGGCCGTACCGTCCGTGACCACGGCGACGACCTGGGACTTCCAGGTGTAGTCGTGGACCAGTTCCGGGTTCTCCGCGATCGCGGTGCACACCTTCGCCACACCCGGCGTGTACGCCAGGGACAGGTCGTCCCGGTCCCGGATGGGCACGGTGGCCTGCACGGCCATCTTGCCGCCCCGGTGCAGGGCGAAGGCCGGATCGAAGGGCTCCTCCGAGGAGGCTCCGTCGGTACTGCTGTCGCTGCGAGGATTGACGATCTCCGCTGCCATTTTGATTTGACCCCTTAAGTCTTCATCAGTTGAGGGTGGCCACTCCTTGTTGAGGAGGGGTGGGTGGGCACCACGTACGTTCCCCGCGGGAAGCGGTTGGCCCGCCCCGCGGGGAGGAGGTACGTACGCGCGGGCGCGCCGCACAACGCGCCCTGAGCCCCGGATGAGGGGTGTAAGGATCCTTCTTACCGGACGGAGGGGTGCGCCGAGTAGTCCATTTCGACTGCGGAACGCCGTGGTGACACGACTCATAGCGGCATGTCGGGACAAGTGAGCTATGCGGCCTGAAACGTGTCCACAACGCGAGATGAACCGCAGATTTTCCGGCTGCCGGAAGGGAAACCCGCACATGGTCCGGCCTTGGCGTACCGGCCCGTTCAGGTTCGGGGGTGACCCGTTATCCGATTTTGACATGCGCGCCCCCCTGAATCCGCAGGTCCGAATGGCAAGATGCCGACACAACACGGTCGTGTCGCCCAAGGACGGGCACCGCGGCCCACTGTTCACTCACTGGCAAACTCCATCACCCGCCGGAGGAACCCGACCATGACCGCAAGCACCACCCGTCGTACGACCGCCGCCTCGTCCCGGATTGCCGCGGTCGGCGCGATCGCGGTCGCCGGCGCCCTGCTGCTCACCGGCTGCGGAGACCAGACGAAGAGCAAGGACAACGGCGGCGCCAGCTCCGCCGGCACCAGCAAGGCCCCCCTGTTCTCGAAGCTGCCCAAGGCCATTCAGGACAAGGGCGTCATCAAGGTCGGCTCGGACATCGCGTACGCGCCGGTCGAATTCAAGGACAAGGACGGCAAGACCGCCGGTATCGACCCGGACCTCGCCGACGCCATGGGCAAGCAGCTGGGCGTGAAGTTCCAGTTCGAGAACGGCACCTTCGACACGCTGGTCACCGGTCTGCGCGCCAAGCGGTACGACATGGCCATGTCGGCCATGACGGACACCAAGGACCGCCAGAACGGCGTCGACTCCGCGACGAAGAAGAAGGTCGGCGAGGGTGCCGACTTCGTGGACTACTTCACCGCCGGTGTGTCGATCTACACTGCGAAGGGCAAGGACCAGGGCATCAAGACCTGGGACGACCTCTGTGGCAAGAAGATCGTGGTGCAGCGCGGTACGGTCTCCGAGGACCTCGCCAAGAAGCAGTCCGACAAGTGCGGCGACAAGGGCAAGATCTCGATCGAGGCCTTCGACACCGACCAGCAGGCCCAGACCCGGCTGCGCTCCGGCGGCGCCGACGCCGGCTCCTCCGACTTCCCGGTCGCCGCGTACGCGGTGAAGACCTCGGGCGGCGGCAAGGACTTCCAGATCGTCGGCGAGCAGGTCGAGGCCGCTCCGTACGGCATCGCGGTCGCCAAGGACAACACGCAGCTGCGCGACGCCCTCAAGGAGGCGCTCGACGCGATCATCAAGAGCGGCGACTACGACAAGGTCGTCGCGAAGTGGGGCGTCGAGGCCGGCGCCGTGAAGGAAGCCAAGATCAACGGCGGCGTCTGATTCTCCCCGCTCCGGGCCCGCTCCGCCCCGTCCCCGGGCGGAGCCCCCGAAGGCTTCTGAAAGGCAACACCCGTGACTGTTGACGTCAACAAGACGGAGCCGGCGGACACCCCGCCTCCCGCCGCTCCGGAGAGCATCAAAGCGATCCCGGTCCGCCACTACGGCCGGTACGTCTCCGCGGTGATCGCGATCGCCCTGCTCGCCGCGATCATCTACGCGTTCAGCCAGGGCAAGATCAACTGGGGTGCCATCCCCGACTACTTCTTCGACGACCGCATCCTCGACGGCGTCGGCCAGACCCTGCTGCTGACCGTCCTGTCCATGGCGATCGGCATCGTGGGCGGCATCATGCTCGCCGTGATGCGCCTGTCGAAGAACCCGGTGACGTCCTCCATCGCCTGGTTCTACATCTGGTTCTTCCGGGGCACCCCGGTCCTGGTCCAGCTGATGGTCTGGTTCAACCTGGGCCTGGTCTTCGAGTACATCAACCTCGGGCCGATCTACAAGGACTACTGGTCCTCGTTCATGACGCCGCTGCTCACGGCGCTGCTCGGGCTCGGCCTGAACGAGGCCGCGTACATGGCGGAGATCTGCCGGGCCGGTCTGCTCGCGGTCGACGAGGGCCAGACCGAGGCCGCCCACGCGCTGGGCATGAGCCACGGGAAGACGCTGCGCCGGATCGTGATCCCGCAGGCGATGCGCGTGATCGTGCCGCCGACGGGCAACGAGGTCATCAACATGCTGAAGACCACCTCGCTGGTCTCGGCCGTGCAGTTCTACGAGCTGCTGCGACAGGCCCAGGACATCGGCCAGACCTCCGGCGCCTCGGTCGAGATGCTGTTCCTGGCCGCCACCTGGTACCTGATCCTGACCACGGTGTTCTCGATCGGCCAGTACTACCTGGAGCGGTACTACGCCCGCGGTTCCACGCGTGCGCTGCCGCCCACTCCGTTCCAGCGGGTCCGGGCCACCCTGACCTCGCTCCGCAGCACCCCCAAGGTGGTGAGCTGATGACCGCCATGGTGAAGTCCGAAGGCGTGCACAAGTCCTACGGCGCCGTCGAGGTCCTCAAGGGCATCGACCTGGAGGTGGCCGAGGGCGAGGTGTTCTGCCTGATCGGCCCGTCCGGCTCCGGCAAGTCGACCTTCCTGCGGTGCATCAACCACCTGGAGAAGATCAACGCCGGGCGCCTGTCCGTCGACGGCGAGCTCGTCGGCTACCGCCAGAAGGGCGACAAGCTCTACGAGCTGAAGGACAGCGAGGTCGCGCTCAAGCGCCGTGACATCGGCATGGTCTTCCAGCGCTTCAACCTGTTCCCGCACATGACGGCGCTGGAGAACGTCATGGAGGCGCCGATCCAGGTCAGGGGCGAGAGCAAGGCGGTGGTGCGCGAGCGCGCCGAGAAGCTGCTCGACCGGGTCGGCCTGGCCGACAAGGCGCGCAACTACCCCTCGCAGCTCTCCGGCGGCCAGCAGCAGCGGGTGGCGATCGCCCGTGCGCTGGCCATGGAGCCGAAGCTGATGCTCTTCGACGAGCCGACGTCCGCGCTCGACCCGGAGCTGGTCGGTGACGTCCTGGACGTCATGCGGGGTCTGGCCGAGGACGGTATGACCATGATCGTGGTGACCCACGAGATGGGCTTCGCGCGCGAGGTCGGCGACTCGCTGGTCTTCATGGACGGCGGTGTGGTGGTCGAGTCCGGACACCCGCGCGACGTCCTGACCAACCCGCAGCACGACCGGACGAAGTCGTTCCTGTCGAAGGTGCTCTAGCGCTCCGCGGGGGACGCCTTTCCTTCCCCGCGGGCCGACTGCGGCTGGTCGCGGGTACTGGGTCGGGGCGGTACGGGCTGAGGAGCCCGTACCGCCCCGTTCGGCGTAGCGGGAGTCCGTCCCCGCCGAGGCCGCCCACGTAATACCCTCGGAAGGCATATAGCCGTTACTGACGCCACTGCTGCCGCCGTAAGGATTACACGTGGAACTGGCCTATTACTCGGACTATGCCGTGCGCCTGGTCAACACCGAGGAGCCGGCCCGTAACAAGGACTCCCTGACCTCGGTCGAGGTGATCCGGGAGCTCTTCACGTCGGAGTCGACGACGGCCCGCCGGGCGACGGAGGCGGACGTGCCCCGGCTGCGGGCGGTACGGGCGCGGCTGCGCGCGGTCTTCGAGGCGGCGGACGCGGGCGAGGAGGAGCAGGCGGTGGACCTGCTCAACTCCCTGCTCCTGGAGTTCCCGGTCAGCCCGCAGATCTCGGGCCACGACCACCGGGACGAGGACGGCAGCCCGCTGTGGCACATGCACCTCGCGGACCACACCTCGAACGCGACGGCGGGCTACGCGGCGCTCGCGTCCATGGGCCTGGCGTTCCATCTGACCGAGTACGGGGTGGACCGCCTCGGCCTGTGCCAGGCGGCCCCGTGCCGCAACGCCTACCTGGACACCTCCACCAACCGTTCCCGGCGCTACTGCTCCGACCGGTGCGCGACCCGGGCGAACGTGGCCGCCTACCGGGCGCGCAAGCGCCTGGAGACCGACCGGTCGGCGAACACCGGCCGCAGCGCCGAGACCGCCCAGGACAGCAGCACCGCGACCGAGCGCTGACGCCCGCGCGTCAGCGGCCGGTAGCGGGCGCGCACCCGCCCGAGCACCAGCTCACCGGGGACGGTGCCGAAGGCCCTGCTGTCGACGACCTCGTCGTCCGGATTGTCCCCGAGCACCCACCAGCCGCCCTCACGCAGCTCGATGAGCCGTTTGACGATCAGCAGATCCTGCTGGAGCGGATGCCGCAGCACCGCGACGTCCCCCGCCCGCAACTCGCTCCCGTAGTGCACCAGCAGCTGATCCCCGTGGAGCAGCGTCGGCACCATGGAGGTCCCGGTCACCTCCGCGATCCCCAACGGCACCCTCGGCTCCCGCCCCTGATCCGTCATCCGCCACCCACCTCCCGGTACCCGGTGCACTCCCACGGTACGTTCCGCCACGAGTCCCATGGTGACCCTGGACTTTTGTCCTAAGCCCCCGGGGGCACTCGCGAAATCGCGTCTTCCACCGAGTAATGTCCCACCTGAGAAGACGATCACGAGGAAGGACAGCTCAATGCTTTCCCGCCTGTTTGCCCCCAAGGTGAAGGTCAGCGCCCACTGCGACCTCCCCTGCGGTGTGTACGACCCGGCCCAGGCCCGTATCGAGGCCGAGTCGGTCAAGGCCGTGCAGGAGAAGTTCCAGGCCAACGAGGACCCGCACTTCCGTGCGCGTGCCGTGGTCATCAAGGAGCAGCGCGCGGAGCTCGCCAAGCACCACGTCTCGGTGCTCTGGAGCGACTACTTCAAGCCCCCGCACTTCGAGAAGTACCCCCAGCTGCACCAGCTGGTCAACGACACCCTGAAGGCCCTCTCGGCCGCCAAGGCGTCGACGGACCCGAAGACGGGCGAGAAGGCGCTGGAGCTCATCGCCGAGATCGACCGGATCTTCTGGGAGACGAAGAAGGCCTGAACCAGGCCGTTTCACGCCGGTTTCCGCGGTTTCGCCGCGGGGCCGACGGCAGAGAAGAGGCCCGTCCGGGGTTCCCGGTCGGGCCTCTTCTCGTCCCCTGCTCGTCCCCCGGCCGGGGCGTTCCCCCTTCCCGCGCAGCCGCCCCCGGGCACCTCTCGGAAACGCTCCCCTCGCGGCCGGTACAGGAGGACACTGGGTGCGCGGAAGCGGACGGACCGGGGCCACGAGACGTACCGGTGCCGGAGTACCGGGGCGGGACAGGGGGGACATGGCCGAGACGGGTCCTGAGTACGGTGCCGCGTACGCCCGGCCGGGTGGCGGTGGCGCCACCCGCACCGAGGCGACCCGGCTGCTCTGCGCGGGGGTCTACCTCGACAGCACCTTCCGCCGCCGGGTGATCGAGGAGCTCGTCCAGCACGAGGAACGCCCCATCGCCCTCTCCCTGGGCGTCGACGCGCTGCCCGTCCTAGCGCACGCGCTGCGCGCCCGCCGCAAGGAGGTGGAGACCGCGCTCATGCTCCTCGGCATCTGGGCCTCCTTCATCGCCCTCTGGTTCGCCGGGATCGGTTCGGACCGGGCGCTCCCGATCCCCGGCTGGCTGGCGTACGCCGTCGTCTGTCTGGTCCTCGGGGGCGCGCGCGCCGGAGCCGGGCTCGGTGTCGCCGTCTTCACCCTCGACCGGTCGATGGTCAAGCAGGCGACCAGGGGCCGGCTGCAGATCCTGCTGCCACTGGTGCCGTTCACGGTGGCGCTCGTGTACTGGACGGCCGCCCTGTACACCCTGTTCAGCGGCGCCGACGCGTGGGCGGGCGTGGTGTTCCCGCTGCTGCTGGTGCTGCCCGTCTGGGCCTACCGCGCGGACGTCACCGCCGTCATGCGCCACGAACTGGGCTCCGAGGCCTACCCGCACACCCGCCGCGAGTCGCTGCCGCACCGCTACCGGCGCATCGGCGCCGCCATCGACCGGGAGCAGTACGCGTCGCTCACGATCTACGACCCGTTCCGCCCGTTCATAGGCGCCGGTCTGCCGTACGCCGAACAGTGGTCGCTGGTCATGGAGTTGAAGAGGCGCCGGGACGCGCAGCCGGACGCCGGGGCGGGCCCGCTCACCGGGCGCGAGGTCATCGACCTCATCAAGCCGGAGCTGGAGGCCCTGCGCACCTCGGCCGCCGCCACCAGCCGCGACCGGCTGCGCGAGCTGGAGGTGGAGGAGTTCGTCTATCTGCCGTCCGGCGTCGCCCGCTGGAAGGTCGCCTACGACCCGTCGGCGGTACGGCGCCACCTCGACGAGGCGGTGGGCGAGGGGGGCGAGGCGCGCCGCCACTTCCTGCGCGTCCGGATCGGCGCCTGGGACGAGCAGGTCGTGGTCTCCGTGCTCGTCCGCGTCCACACCCAGGGCGGCATGCTCGTCCTGGAGGTCGTGCCGCACGTCCTGACGCCCGTACGGGCGGAGTTCCGGGCCGTCGACGTGATCGAGGCGCGCGGCGAGGGCGACATCCTGCGCGACACGGTCCGGGGACTGCTCGCCGCCCCGACCGCGAACTTCGCCGCCGCGACATCGCTGGTCCGCACCACGGTCTCCGAGTTCCGCACCTGGCTGGCCAACCCCCGGCACGCCCTGCCGGACGGCCCGGCCACCTCCGTACGGGAGCTGGGGAGCACCAGCGATCTGTCCGTGTTCCAGAACATGGACGTCAAGCGGTACGTACGGACCGTCCAGGACCGCATCGCCAGCGGCGTGCGGGCGGCGCTGCGGGCCAAGAACTACGAGACGGGCGACTTCGAGCAGCAGATCGTCACGGTCAGCGGCGGCGGGGTGTTCATCGGGTCGATGAGCGGCGGCGCGGTCGCGACGGGCCGGCAGGCGTCGGCGACGCACAAGGAAGGCGGAGAGTGATGGCGCGACACCGGCAAGGACCCGCGGAAGGGCGCGCGGAAGGCCACGCGGAGGGCCACGCGGAGGAGCCTCCGGAACGGCGTTCGCAGGCGCATCCGGACACCCGCCCGGACACCCGCCCGGCCGCGCCCGCGCAGCCCCCGCCGGAGCAGGACCCCCAGGCGCCCGCCGGTACACCCGGCGGGATCTCCATCGGCGTGATGACCGGCGGCGCGGCTGCGGCCGGGGACCGGGCCTCGGCCGAGGACCGCTCGCACCGGGCGGGGACGCCGCCGGTTCCGTACGCGGGCACCGGGCCCGCGCCCGTGGGCGTCCCCGGCGGCGTGGGCATCGGGATGATGACGGGCGGCGCCGCGGCGGCGGGAGCCGACGCGCGGGCCGTCGACGCCTCGACGCAGCTCCTGGACGCGCCCCCCGAACTCGCCGCCGCCGTCCGCGCCCTGCGCGACCATCTCGGCGTCCTGCGCCCCACGGCCGAGACCGCCGAACTGGCCGACCGGCTGGCGGAGGTCGAGGAGGGGGTGGCGGCCACCGGTCAGGTGCGGCGCGACCGTCTTCAGTGGCTGCGCGAGCGGTTGACCCTCGGCACGACGGCCGCGGCCGGGCTCGCCTCGGCCGCCGCCGTCGTCGACACCATCACCCGACTGACCGGCTGAGACGCAGGTGCCATGAGCTACTGGGACGCGGACGCGCAACGCTGGGTGGAGGGGCCGTCGGGCGGTGGGGGCGCCTGGGGCCCGCAGCAGCCGCCCCCGGACGACGGTCTGCGGCGCATGCTGATCGTGGTGTTCGCCGCGGTCGTCCTGGCCGCGGCGGCGGTCGCCGGCATCTGGTGGCTGGCCCGCGACCACGGCGGCGGCCCGGACCGGGAGCCGCCGTTCTTCCCGCCTCCGGCGGTCTCGACGTGGACACCCGGTACGCCGGACGCCACGGACGCCACGGAAACGGCCGACCCGGTGTTCCCCGGCAGCACCGAGCCGGAGGCGACGGGGACGACCGACACGGCCAGTACGGCCGGGGCGACCGAGACCGGTGAACCGGCCGCCGGTTCGGTCCCGTCCACCGCGACGGCCACCGGTCCGCAATCCACGGTGACGACCTACTACACCGCGCTCAACAGCGGCGACTACACGACCGCGTGGGCCCTCGGCGGCAGGAACCTCAGCCCGAGCTATACGGAGTACGTCGCCGGCTTCTCCGAGACCCGGCGAACCGGCGTCACCGTCCTGTCCGCCACGGGCGACACCGTCCGCGTGGACATCACCTCCTATCAGACGGACGGAACCCGCCAGACGTACTCCGGCACGTACACCGTCCACGACGGCGTGATCACCGACGCCCGTATCCGCCGGGTGAGTTGAGGCCGCGCGATAGATTCGGGTCATGTCACCTCTTGAACCCCCTTACACGCGGCTCCTGGTGGAGCGATACGAGCCGACCTTCCGCTTCTACACGGCCGTCCTGCCCAAGCTCACCGGCTGCTCGCTGGCGCGCGGCACCGAGGCGTCGGGGTACGCCAGTTGGGACGACTGCGAGGGCCGTACCGCCTTCGCGGTGTTCTCGCGGGCCGCGATGACCGCGGCCGTCGGGGAGGAGAACGTGCCCGTGGGGGCCTCGGTCGTCATCCGGGTGGACGGGCCCGAGGCGCTCGACGCCGCTGTCGACCTCTGCGCGTCGGCCGGCGCCACGGTGGTCGCGCCGGCGCAGGACCGGCCGCAGTGGGGTCCGACGATGCGGGCGGCCCATCTGCACGATCCGGACGGCAACCTGGTGGAGCTGCAGACGTACTGAGGGAGGTCAGTGCAGGCCGGTACGGACCAGGGCGAGCAGCTCGTCCTCCGACAGGCCGAGCCTGCGCGCCTCCTCGGCCAGTTCCCGTACCCGCACCAGCAGCCCGGCCCGGGCGTGGGAGGACGTCGTGTCGACGACCACCGCGCCCCGGCCGCGCCGCAGCTCGATCAGGCCCTCCTCGCGCAGGCGCTGGTAGCCGCGCAGGACGGTATGGACGTTGACGCCCAGCGAGTCGGCCAGGACCCGGGCCGCGGGCAGCCGTTCGCCCGGCTCCACCGTGCCGTCGGCGATGGCGCGCCGCACCGACGCGGCGATCTGGTCGCCCAGCGGCACCGGCGACCCGGGGTCCACCCGGAACAGCATCAGCGCACCGCCGAACGTTCGACCAGCGTGTTGAGCAGGGCCGCGGCCGTCGCGGAGTCGGCCACCGTCACCGCGAACTCGCGCCCGCCCGCGCGTCGCACCACGATCGCCTCGCCGGAGCGCAGGATCAGGCCCGAGCGCCCGGGACGCACCCGGTAGCCCCAACCGCCGTACTCCGAGAGCGCTTTCACCTCCCGGCTCACCGCCCGCTCCACGTCGTCGAGCGGTATCCGCACGCGCGGCCAGGGCAGCACGGTCGGGCGGGCCGTCAGCCCGTGCCGGTCCACGGTCACTTGCGGGCAGGAGCAGGCGAGGATGAGCAGCCCGCACGCCAGCGGCGCGGTGGCGCGCCCCCAGCCGTACACATACGTCAGCGCTCCCCCGAAGACGAGCAGCGCCACGCCGACCGCGCAGAGCGTCCGCGAGGGGGCGCGGCGGGCCCAGCCCGCCACCTCGCCCTCCGCCAGGTCGAGCCGTTCGACCGCGCCGGGGCCGAGGGGCCGGGGCGCGTGCGGGGGAACAGCGAGGCGCCGCGCCACCATCGCGCCCGCCGCCGCGGCGAGCACGGCCACGCCGAGGGCCACCGCGAGCTGCCACAGGGGCAGCCGGGCCGCACCGCCGTCGTCCGCGTCGAGGTTCGCGAACAGTACGCCGGCCATCAGATGGCCGGTCAGACCCGCGGTGGCGTACCCCGCGGCGAGCATCCGGCGCACCCCGCGCGGCCCGAGGCCGCCCTTGGCCACCACGGCCGCCCAGACGACGGCGAGCCCGCCCAGGAGTCCGGTGGCGACGGCCACGTACGCGCCCCGGCCGGAATAGCCGTCGGCCGTACCGCCGCCGGAGAAGTGGGTGGCCAGCCGCGTCGGCAGCCGGTCGTGCAGGACGGCGAAGAGGAGCAGGTCGACGGCGAGCGCCAGCAGGAACGGCAGCACGGCGACGGCCACCGGACGGCCCTGCGGACCGCTACCACCCCTCGAAACCCTCGTTGTTCGCATACAAATAGAATAACTCGCCGTCGCCGAGCCCAGGGAAGGGGGCGCGGCCGGCCGTGGACGGCCGCGCCCGGATCAGATGCTTTCGAGGACGGACGGCTGGAGCTGTGCCCCGGTGGGGAGTTGGCGGCGGATGTCGTCGAGCACCGAGGCGAAGTCCAGCTCGGCGCGCCCCGACGCGTACACCGCTCCCCCCAGGTGCAGTGCGAGTCCGAGGTCGGGCTCGGGCGGCTTGAGGGAGAGCAGGCAGCTCAGGGTTGCCTGGTGGAGGGCGCCGTCGGGGGAGGCGACCGGCACCGGCATGTCCCATTCCAGGACGAAGTCGCGCAGGGCGCCGCCGTCGAGCGCGAACGAGCCCTCCGTCGGTATGCCGGGCACCGGGCCGAGCGAGTCGAACCGCGTCCCGGCGAAGTCGACTCCCCTGATGCGGGTGTGCAGTTGGGTCCCGTCGGCGGTGATCGTCAGCGCTTCGGATCCATGGCGGTCTCGGTACCAGCCCGCCCAGGACTGTGTGGTCATGGGCGGGAGAGTAGCGGCGCACCCTGCCGTTCGTCACAGGGCGTGACCGAAATGGGAGTTAGCGCTTCCTTGTGTAGGTGGTGACGACTGTACCGTTTTCGAAGGAACGGCTGTCCGTCGGCACGAACGACCGAGGGGCGAACTCCGCCCGGAACAAGGGGATTCCGGCTCCCGCCACGATCGGATAGCTCTTGATCACGAGCTCGTCGATCTCGTCGACGAGCTGCCCGGCGAGATCGGCGCCGCCGCACAGATAGATGTCCAGACCCTCTTCGCGCTTGAGCTCGCGCACATACGCCACCGGGTCTTTGGAGACGACCTCGACGGCCGGGTCCGGGGACTCGCGGAGACTGCGCGAGAAGACGATCTGGCGCAGATGGGCGTACGGGCTGGTGATGCCCGCCGCGAACCCGGGTTCGTACGCCCCCCGGCCCATCAGCACGGTGTCGTACCGCGAGGTGGGCACCTCATCGACGCCCAGGGCCCGCCGGGCGGCGGTCGGCAGCGCGTCGGGTTGTTCGCCCGCCAGGAAGCCGACGAACTCCTCGCTCACCGGATAGAAGTCGAACGACCCGTCCGGGGCGGCGATGAAGCCGTCGAGGGTGAGGGCGATGTAGTACGAAAGCTTGCGCAAGCTGGCCTCTTGGGACTCGGGGGGTGGCCGGGCAATCAACCACTTCGGGTAAAGTACTTCGTGTGTAGTGGTTGCGCAAGGCTTTTATGGCCACACGGAGAGCCCCAACGGAAAGCCTTCAGGGAAAGAGGACACGAATGGTCAGGAACCCCGAACGCAGAACGGCTCTCGTGGACGCGGCGATCGAGGTGCTGGCGCGCGAGGGCGCGCGAGGGCTGACCTTCCGCGCGGTCGACACCGAGGCCGAGGTGCCGCCCGGCACCGCGTCCAACTACTTCACCAGCAGGGACGACCTGTTCACCCAGGCCGGGCGGCGCATCCACGTGAAGCTGACACCGGATCCGGCGGAGGTGAGCGAGGCGATGCGGCCCGCGCCCTCGCGGGAGCTGGTGGCCTCGCTGATGCACTGGCTGCTGCGGCGGATCGTCGAGGAGCGCACCGGCTATCTCGCCATGCTGGAGCTCCGGTTGGAGGCCACCCGCCGGCCCGAGCTCCGGGAGGCGCTGACCGAGGCCGCCCGCGCCGAGCTGGAGGCGAACATCGCGTTCCATCTGGAGGCCGGACTGCCGGGGGACGCGGACACGGTACGGCTGCTCTACTTCGCCATGACCGGCCTGCTGGTCGACCACCTCACCCTGCCGGACATGCTCGGCGAGGACACCGCCGAGCGGATGGTGGAGATGGTGGTGGACCGGGTGCTCGGCGGCTGAACCCCGGTCCCGGACGGCGGCGAACCGTTTCAGCCGCGCGGCTCGCGCCACATCGGGTACATCAGCGGGCCGCCGGGCAGCCGCAGCGGCTCACCGAGGTGGGCGAAGCCGAGCCGTTCGTACAGCACGGAGCTGCGCGCGCTGCTGGCCTCAAGATAGGCGGGCAGCCCCGCGCGGTCGCACTCCTCCAGGACGGGAGCGATGAGCGCGGCACCCGCTCCCTGCCCCTGGCGGTCCGGGGCGACCGCGATCAGCAGCAGGTACCGGTGCGCCCGGCCGTGCGGATGGACGGAGGCGGTGAGCCGGCCGATCAGCTCCACGCGCTCGTTCTCCGGGTCGACCGCGGCGCGCAGCTGTGCCGGGCCGTCCTCCCCGTCCTCGTCCGCCTCGGCGGGGACATCCAGCCACAGCGCGGTCGCCGTGCCGTCCTCGGTGAGGTCGGCGTGCCCCTCGTCGAGCGCCACCTCCAGGAAGGCGCGCATGAGGTGCGGGTGCTTCTCCCGGCGGTGTGCGGGGTCGGGGAAGACCCAGCTGCTCACCGGGTCGTCCTGGAACGCCTCGTCGAGCAGGCGTACCGCCGTCCGAACCGCCTTGTCGTCGTCCCGCTCGACCCGCCGTGTGCCGGTGCCCGGTCCCGTACCCATGTCGCCGCCCTTGTCGCGTTCCGTCGATCCTCAACTGACGGCGACGATCCTAGGGTTGGCTCTCCCCGAGTCAGGGCGCGAGGGGGCCCCGGAGGCAGCCCCGGGACCCCTCGGCCCGTCCCCCCGGCCCTCCCCCCGGCCGCTGTCAGCGGGAGCGCCGGGTCACGTACTCCGCCAGGGCCAGCAGATCGCCCGCCGCCGCGAGGTCCGGGACCGCCCGGGACAGCTCGCCCACCGCCCGGGCCATCCGGTCGGCCGCATGGATCTGCGCCCAGTCGCGACCGCCCGCCCGGTCCACCGCCCCCGCCGCCCGCCGCACCGCCGCCGCCCCCATCGGGCCCCGGTACAGCTCGGCGAGTTCGGCCGCCGCGGGGGTGCCCGAGGTCAGGGCGGCCACCACCGGCAGCGACTTCTTGTGCGAGGCGAGATCGGCCCCGGCGGGTTTGCCGGTACGGCCGGGGTCGCCCCAGATGCCGATCAGATCGTCGATGAGCTGGAAGGCGAGCCCCGCCTCACGGCCGAACGCGTCGAGCGCGGACACCTCCTCGGGACCGCTTCCCGCGTAGAGGGCCCCCAGCGAGCAGGCGCAGCCCAGCAGTGCCCCGGTCTTGGCCATCGCCATGCCGAGGCACTCCTCCAGGGAGACGTCCTGCGGGCCGCGCTGCTCGAAGGCGCAGTCGGCCTGCTGTCCGGCGCAGAGCTCGATGACGCAGGAGGCGAGCCGGGCGGAGGCGGCCGGGGCCGCCGGGTGGGGGTCCTCGGCGAGCAGCCGCAGCGCCAGCGCGAGGAGCGCGTCCCCGACGACGATCGCGTCGGGCGTGCCGAACACGGTCCAGGCGGTGGGCCGGTGGTGCCGGGTGGCGTCCTCGTCGATCACGTCGTCGTGCAGCAGGGTGAAGTTGTGGACGAGCTCGACGGCAGCGGCGGCCCGCCGGGCCCGCCCGGGGTCGCCGCCCAGCGCGCCGGTGGTCGCGAGGACGAGCGCGGGCCGGATCGCCTTGCCCGCCCGTCCGGCGGCCGGGGTGCCGTCCGCGTGCTCCCAGCCGAAGTGGTACATCGCGACCCGCCGTATCGGGCCGGGCAGCGACTCCACGGTGTCCCGCAGGACCGGGTCGACCGCCACCCGGGTCCGTTCCAGCAGGTCCACGGCCTCGCGCCCCTCGACGGCTTCCCCCATCGCCAACTCGACATTCCTCTCGCCGTGTCCGACTGCGCGGGCCTGCCCGCGTCCTGGCCTGCCCGCGTCCTGGCCGGCGCGCGGTCAGCCGCCGCGCGCGGTGGGGGTCTTCCGGACGGGCGGCCGGGGGACCTCCCCGGCCGCCGACCGCCCGCCCGGGGTCCGAGGGGTCAGCGCCAGCGGCTGACTTCCACGTTCTCCAGGACGCCGAGGGCGTCGGGGACGAGGATCGCGGCCGAGTAGTAGGCGGTGACCAGGTACGAGATGATCGCCTGCTCGTCGATGCCCATGAACCGCACCGACAGGCTCGGCTCGATCTCGTCGGGGATGCCGCTCTGCCGGAGGCCGATGACGCCCTGCTCGTCCTCGCCCGTACGCATACAGATGATCGAGGTCGTACGGGCGTCGCTGACCGGGATCTTGTTGCACGGGAAGATGGGCACTCCGCGCCAGGTGGGGATGCGGTTGCCGGCGACGTCGATGCTCTCGGGGACCAGGCCACGTTTGTTGCACTCGCGGCCGAAGGCGGCGATGGCGCGCGGGTGCGCGAGGAAGAGCTTGCTGCCGCGGCGGCGCGAGAGCAGTTCGTCCATGTCGTCGGGGCTGGGCACGCCGTCGTGGGGCTGGAGGCGCTGGCCGTAGTCGCAGTTGGCCAGCAGGCCGAACTCGCGGTTGTTGACGAGCTCGTCCTCCTGGCGCTCGCGCAGTGCCTCGACGGTGAGCCGCAACTGCTGCTCGGTCTGGTTCATCGGCTGGTTGTAGAGGTCCGCGACCCGGCTGTGGACCTTCAGCACGGTCTGGGCGACGGAGAGTTCGTACTCGCGCGGGGCGCCCTCGTAGTCCACGTAGGTGTGCGGGATGACCGCCTCGCCGACATGGCCGGCGGCCAGGTCGATGGCCGCCTCGCCGTACTTGTTGGTCCGCTGCTCGGGGATGGCCGCGTAGGCGGTCAGATGGTCGTTGAGGGAGGTGGCGCGCTCGGCGAGGTTGAGCACGTCCGCGCGCCGCAGCTCCAGGACGGTGCAGGCGGTGGCGGCGCGCGCGGTGTCCTCCCAGGTGGCGTCACCCGAGACGAGCGCCTGCTCGCCCAGGTGGGCCCCGTCGGCCAGGACGCCGAGCACCGCCTCGTCGCCGTAGGGCCCGGTGCCGACGCGCTCGACGCGGCCGTGGGCCAGCAGATAGACGGTGTCCACCGGGTCCCCGGCGGTGGCGAGGACCTCCCCGGCGGCGAACTCGCGCTGCTCGCAGCGGTTCGCCAGCTCCTCCAGCGCCGCCTCGTCCTCGAAGCCGCGCAGCGCGGGGAGCTCTCCCAGCTCGGCGGGGATGACGGCGACCCGGCGGCCGGTCTGCACGAAGGTGATCTTCCCGTCACCCACCGAGTAGCTCAGTCGCCGGTTGACCCGGTACGTACCACCCTGGACCTGCACCCACGGCAGCATCCGCAGCAGCCACCGGGAGGTGATCTCCTGCATCTGGGGCGCGGACTTGGTGGTGGTCGCCAGATTCCGCGCGGCGGCGGTGCCAAGACTCTGCTGCGCGCGGTTCTCGGGCCCTGCCTCGACCGACATGTGTTTCCTCTCGATCTTCCGATCATGAGCTGATGTGCGCGAGAAGCCTTCCAGCACGGACCGTGTGCGCGCCATTACACAAATGAGTGGGACTAGAACCACGCCCGGCGGGGCAGGTTGCGCTCTCCCGTGGGCGGCCTCGGGAATTCCGGGCCCACATCGCCACGGCACGATCACGGTCAAGCGCGTCCGGGGCGTTGCCGGAACCCCGGGCGGCGAGGTCGAGGTGTCCGGCCCCGACCTCTGGCTCGCGCAGAACCGACCGTCATCGGGCGATCTGTCCGGATCGGCTCGCACGCCGCCCGAACAGATCGCCCATAGCGGGAAGTTCCGGTAGAAGCGGATAGAGCACATTCCGGCTCAACCGCACCAGGTACCGCAAACCGGGGTACCGCTCATCGAAGGAGTCGGCCATGGCCCCACCCATGTCGGCTGACCAGTTCCTCACCGCCCTGCGCGCCGAAGGCCTCCATGTCGTCGAGGTCGACGGCTGGCGCACCCACAACCGCGCCGGGCACGGCGCCTGGGGCCCGCTCAACGGGGTGATGATCCACCACACCGTCACCCAGGGAGCGAATGCGACAGTTCGCATCTGCTACGACGGCTACGACAGTCTGCCCGGCCCGCTCTGCCACGGCGTGATCACCAAGGACGGCACCGTCCACCTGGTCGGCAACGGCCGCGCCAACCACGCGGGCGCGGGCGACGGCGACGTGCTGCGCGCGGTCATCGCGGAGAAACGCCTGCCGCCGTGCCAGAAGGCCGACACCGACGGCAACCCACGCTTCTACGGCTTCGAGTGCGAGAACCTCGGCGACGGAGAGGACCCCTGGCCACCGGCTCAGCTCCTGGCGATCGAGAGGGCCGCCGCAGCCGTCTGCCGGCACTACGGCTGGACCGAGCGTTCGGTGATCGGCCACCGGGAGTGGCAGCCCGGCAAGGTCGACCCGCGGGGCTTCGGCATGGACTGGCTGCGGGAGCGGGTCCACGAGCGCCTGAAGTGACGGCCCCGGCCACAATGGACAGGTGACCGAAGAAGCGCTCGACCTCACCACCGCCTTGCAGCCACGCATCCCTTCGCCTCTGCAACCGGTCGAGGACGAGCGCTTCGCCCGCCATGGCGTACGCCTGCTGCTCAAGCGCGACGATCTGATCCACCCGGCCCTGCCGGGCAACAAGTGGCGCAAACTCGCGCTGAACCTGCGCGAGGCGGCCGGGCGCCCGGTGCTGACCTTCGGCGGCGCCTACTCCAACCATCTGCGCGCCACGGCCGCCGCGGGCCGCCTCCTGGGCTTCCCCACCATCGGTGTCGTCCGGGGCGACGAGCTCGCCCACCGGCCCCTGAACCCCTCACTCGCCCGGTGCGCGGCGGACGGGATGCGGCTGCACTTCGTGGACCGCGCGACCTACCGGCGAAAGGCCGAGCCGGAGGTGCTGGCCGCGCTGCGCGGACGCTTCGGCCCCGGCGCCTACGTCGTCCCCGAGGGCGGCAGCAACTCCCCGGCCGTACAGGGCTGCGCGGAGCTGGGGCGCGAGCTGGACTGCCGCGCCGACGTGGTGGCGGTGGCCTGCGGGACCGGCGGCACCCTGGCCGGGCTCGCCGCCGGGCTCACGGGCGGCCGGCGCGCGCTCGGCTTCCCGGTGCTGCGGGGCGGCTTCCTCGCGCGCGAGATACGGCGGTTGCAGGAGGAGACCTTCGGCGCCGCCGGGGACAACTGGTCCCTGGACGAGCGCTTCCACTGCGGCGGCTACGCCCGTACCACCCCCGCGCTCACCGCCTTCGCGGACGACTTCGAGGCCCGCCACGGGCTGCCGCTGGAGCGCCTGTATGTCGCCAAGATGCTGTACGGGCTGGTGACGCTCGCCGGGGAGGGCGCGTTCCGCGCGGGGACCACGGTCGCCGCCGTCGTCACCGGGCCGCCGCTCCCGCCGTAGGGGTGGCCCGGCCCCTGGGTTCTCCGGCCCGCAGGGCTCTCAGGCCACCGGCGTTCACGACTCGCTCTCGCGGTACGCCGCCGCCTCCTCCAGATCGAGCCGGCGCAGCAGCGTCCGCAGCATCTCGTCGTCGATCCGGCGCGCGTCCCGCAGTTGGACGAACACCTCGCGCTCGGCGCCGATCATCTCGCGCGAGAGCCTGCGGTAGGTGGCGTCGGCCGACTCCCCGGTCACCGCGTTCACCCCGCCGAGCCGCTCCCACGGGGAGTTGCGGCGCCGCTCCAGGACCGTGCGCAGCCGCTCGACCAGCGGCGGCGGCAGCGCGTTCGCCTCGTCCGCGAGCAGCTCCTCCAACCGGCGCTCGGCGGCCAGCGAGGCGTCGCTCTGGGCCTGCGCCTCGGCCAGCGTCGCCGCCCGCGCGTCGCGCCCGGGCAGCTTCAGCGCCCGGATCAGCGGCGGCAGCGTCAGCCCCTGCACCACCAGGGTGGCGATGACCGTGGTGAAGGTCAGGAACAGCACGAGGTTGCGGGCCGGGAAGGGGCGGTCGTCGTGCGTGGTCAGCGGAATGGAGAAGGCGATGGCGAGCGAGACCACCCCGCGCATCCCGGCCCACCCCACGATCACCGGCGCCGTCCAGTCCGTGTCCGGCTCGCGGGTACGGATGCGCTCCGACAGGACCCTCGGCAGGAAGGTCGCCGGGAAGACCCAGACGAACCGCATCGCGACGACCGCGGCGAAGACCCCGGTGGCGTACAGCACCGCCTCCCCGACCCGGTACTCGCCGAGCCCCCTCAGCACCACCGGGAGCTGGAGGCCGATCAGCGCGAACACCGACGACTCCAGGACGAAGGCGACCATCTTCCAGACCGCCGCCTCCTGGAGCCGGGTCGCGAAGTCCACCTGCCAGGAGCGGTGGCCCAGATGGAGCGCGACGACCACCACCGCGAGCACCCCCGACGCCCCGACCTCCTCGGCCGCCGCGTACGCCAGGAAGGGGATGAGCAGCGAGAGGGTGTTCTGGAGCAGCGCCTCCGTCAGGCGCGTGCGCAGCCAGTGGATGGGCACCATCAGCACGAGCCCGATCCCGACCCCGCCGAGCGAGGCCAGCGCGAACTCCCCGATCCCGCCCGCCCATGTCGCCCCCTCCCCCACCGCCGCCGCCAGCGCCACCTTGTAGGCGGTGATGGCGGTCGCGTCGTTCACCAGCGACTCGCCCTGGAGGATGGTGGTGATCCGGCCCGGCAGGCCCAGGCGCCGGGCGATGGCGGTGGCCGCGACGGCGTCCGGCGGGGCGACCACCGCGCCGAGCACCAGCGCCGCGGTCAGCGGCAGATCGGGCACCAGCAGATAGGCGAGCCAGCCGACGGCCACCGTCGCGAACAGGACGTATCCGACCGAGAGCAGTGCGACGGGCCGCAGGTTGGCGCGCAGGTCGAGGTACGAGCTGTCGACGGCGGCCGTGTACAGCAGCGGCGGCAGCAGCAGGGGCAGCACGATGTGCGGGTCGAGCGTGTAGTCCGGGACGCCCGGCACATAGGCGGCGGCGAGCCCCGCCGCGACCAGGAGCAACGGGGCCGGTACCGGGGTGCGGCGGGCGGCCCCGGCCACCACGGCGCTCCCCGCGACCAGTGCCACCAGCGGCAACGCGTCCATCCCAGCCACCTCACAACCCAAGCGTCGTAACCTGGCAATCATGAGCGAGTGCCCCCACGTTGCCGAACTGCCGCGCCCCGCGCCCCCGCCGCTGACGGACACCTGCCCGCAGTGCCTGGCCGCGGGCACCCATCACGTACAGCTGCGGCTCTGTCTGGTGTGCGGATATGTGGGCTGCTGCGACTCCTCGCCGCGGCGGCACGCGACCGCCCACCACCTGGAGACCGGGCACCCGGTGATGCGCACCCTGGAGCCGGGCGAGGACTGGCGGTGGTGCTTTGTGGACAACGCGCTGGTGTGAGGAGAGAGGCCGGGGCATTCCGGACGGTTCGGCGCCCTTCTCGCTGGGTACGTCAACCCGGCGCCGGTTCACAGCAATTGGGCACCGCACACCTCTAGCCACTGTCCGTGCCCATATGCTTACCATGAGTGACACCTGTCGGGAGGGGTCCCGGCGACACGGCACCATGGATCGCGATAGCGTCGCCCTTCCGAGCACCACGATCGCGTGGACGACGCACGATCACCGCATTTCGTACCGCATGGCCCCGGGGGCGTCCCCTCCGCCGGGGCCCGAGAGAGCTTGTGCACCTTGGAGGTGAGGGTGTCCCAGATCGCAGGCGAGCCCGGGAACCAGGACTTCGTGGAAGTCCGGCTGCCGGCCGCGGGTGCCTACCTGTCGGTGCTGCGTACGGCCACGGCCGGTCTCGCGGCACGTTTGGACTTCACCCTCGACGAGATCGAGGATCTGCGTATCGCGGTCGACGAGGCCTGCGCGATCCTGCTCCAGCAGGCCGTCCCCGGCTCCGTGCTGAGCTGTGTCTTCCGTCTCGTCGACGACTCCCTGGAGGTCACGGTCTCGGCGCCGACCACGGACGGCCGGGCGCCCGAGCGCGACACCTTCGCCTGGACGGTGCTCTCCGCACTCGCCGGCAAGGTCGACTCCTCGGTCGCCGACGACCGTACGGTCTCCATCAGCCTGTACAAACAGCGCGGCGCGGGACCCGGACCGGCGTGAGCGGGGACGGTCCGGTGCGGGACGACAGGCGCATCCCCGAGTCGCACCCGGAGGAGCACCCGGAGGAGCCGCTCTCCATCGGTATCCCGGAGCAGCAGGCCCGGCCGCACCCGGTGGACGGACTTGACGGCCTTGAGGCCGTGGCGGAGCAGACGCGGCAGGCAGAGCGGGCGGCCCACATGAGCGAGCACATCGAGCACACGCAGCACCAGCACGATCCGCAGGACCGCAGCGGGGCGCGGGCGATGTTCATCGAGCTGCGCAAACTCCCGGACGGCTCGCCGGAGAAGGCCGAGCTGCGCAACAGGCTGGTCCGGATGCACCTGCCGCTGGTCGAGCACCTGGCCCGGCGGTTCCGCAACCGGGGCGAGCCGCTGGACGACCTGACCCAGGTCGCCACCATCGGCCTCATCAAGTCGGTCGACCGGTTCGACCCGGAGCGCGGCGTCGAGTTCTCGACGTACGCGACGCCCACGGTCGTCGGTGAGATCAAGCGGCACTTCCGCGACAAGGGCTGGGCGGTCCGGGTGCCGCGCCGCCTCCAGGAGCTGCGCCTGGCCCTCACCACGGCCACCGCCGAGCTCTCCCAGCAGCACGGCCGCTCGCCCACGGTGCACGAGCTGGCGGAGCGCCTCGGCATCTCCGAGGAGGAGGTCCTGGAGGGCCTGGAGTCGGCCAACGCCTACTCGACGCTCTCGCTGGACGTCCCGGACACCGACGACGAGTCGCCGGCGGTCGCGGACACCCTGGGCGCGGAGGACGAGGCGCTGGAGGGCGTGGAGTACCGGGAGTCGCTCAAGCCGCTCCTGGAGGACCTGCCGCCGCGCGAGAAGCGCATTCTGCTGCTGCGCTTCTTCGGGAACATGACCCAGTCGCAGATCGCGCAGGAGGTCGGCATCTCGCAGATGCACGTCTCCCGGCTGCTGGCCAGGACCCTGGCGCAGCTGCGGGAGAAGCTGCTGGTGGAGGAGTAGGCACGGCGAGCCCGGCCCGGGTCACGCGTCCGGGCAGGCGTCCGGTCGGCGGCTGGTGGCGGACCGGGGGCACCGGACGCGTCGGTGACCGTGGGTTACGGCTCCCGCGTCCCGCCCGCCCCGCGCATGCCGAGCGCCTCGGCCGTGGCCGGATTGACCAGCTGGACCAGCCCGGTCACCGCGAGCACCGCCATGGCGATCCCCACCGGGATCGCCGGACCGTTCGAGGTCAGGAACATCCAGGCCACCGGCAGCGCCAGGAGCTGGGTGATCAGCGCGGGCCCCCGGCTCCAGCGGCGCCGCAGCAGCAGCCCGCGCGCGGCGATCAGCGGGATCAGGCCGAGGACGATCAGCGTCACGCCGCCCGTCTCGGCCTGCCGCGGCTGGTCGGGCTTGCCGGTCAGGCCCATCACGAGCATGAAGAGGCCGCCGCCGACCAGGGCCAGGCCCTCGATCGCGGCGATCGCGGCTGCCGCGGTCAGCCGGCGGGGGCGCGGCCCCTCGGGGGCGCCGGCGCCGGTCTCGCTGTCAGGGTGCTGCTCAGTACTCACCCCAGCAGGGTAGCCCTCGCCGCCGTCCCGCCCCCCGGGGCCGGGGGGCCGCCGGGAGGGGGCGGGACTGCGCCCGGTACCGCCCGGTAGGTACTCTGGCGACCATGCGTGCACTTCTCGTGGTCAACCCGGCGGCTACCACCACCAGTGCCCGCACCCGTGATGTCCTCATCCACGCGCTGGCCAGTGAGATGAAGCTGGAGGCTGTGACCACGGAGTACCGGGGGCACGCCCGCGACCTCGGGCGGCGGGCCGCGGAGAGCAGCGACATCGACCTGGTCGTGGCCCTCGGCGGTGACGGCACGGTCAACGAGGTCGTCAACGGACTGCTGCACAACGGCCCCGATCCGGAGAACCTGCCCAGCTTCGCGGCGGTCCCCGGCGGCTCCACCAATGTCTTCGCGCGCGCGATCGGGCTGCCCAACGAGCCCGTGGAGGCGACCGGCATACTGCTGGACGCCCTGCGCGAGGGGCGGGGCCGCACGGTGAGCCTGGGCCTCGCGGCCGGCACACCGGGCACCGAGGACGAGGGCGTCCCGGACCGCTGGTTCACGTTCTGTGCCGGACTCGGCTTCGACGCGGGCGTGGTCGGCCGGGTCGAACAGCAGCGCGAACGCGGCAGACGTTCCACCCACAGCCTGTACCTGCGCCAGGTGGCCCGGCAGTTCCTCGCCGAGCGGCACCGGCGGCACGGCACCATCACCCTGGAGCGGCCCGGGCAGGACCCGGTCGAGGACCTGGTGATGTCCATAGTCTGCAACACCTCCCCGTGGACCTACCTGGGCAACCGGCCGGTGTACGCGACTCCGGAGGCGTCCTTCGAGACGGCCCTCGATGTGCTCTCGCTCACCAGACTCTCGACCTCCTCGGCGGCCCGTTACGCCACCCAGCTGCTGACCTCGACCCCCGAGAAGGGTCCACACGGCAAGCACGCGGTTTCACTGCATGACCTCACGGCCTTCACCTTGCATTCCAAGGCCCCGCTGCCCTTCCAGATGGACGGCGACCACCTCGGTCTGCGTACGAGCGTGACGTTCACAGGCGTACGCCGTGCACTGCGTGTGATTGTGTGAGTGGAAGGGCCGAAAGTCCTTTAACTCGAACGTTTGGGCTGGGCCCCACCCCATAGAAGTACGACTGTGACCCAGTCGACACCGAGGAATCAAAAAAAACTTTCCGGAAGGGGTTGTATCCGCCGCCGAGGTTTGCGAATCTCTACATGGCGATCGGGACGGCCCGCAACACCAGCCTCCGTGAGAGCCAGAACCCCTCCTCAAAACTCCGGACCACAACCAGTCCAACTGGAAGTCGGCCCTTCCCTTGCGGGGGGATTCGTGAAAGCGTTCACATTCACAAGCACCCATACGTAACACCAAGAGAGGTAGCAGCCATGGACTGGCGTCACAACGCCGTTTGTCGTGAGGAAGACCCCGAGCTGTTCTTCCCCATCGGCAACACCGGTCCTGCGCTGCTGCAGATCGAGGAAGCCAAGGCCGTCTGCCGCCGCTGCCCCGTCATGGAGCAGTGCCTGCAGTGGGCGCTCGAGTCCGGCCAGGACTCCGGCGTCTGGGGTGGCCTCAGCGAGGACGAGCGCCGCGCGATGAAGCGCCGTGCCGCTCGCAACCGGGCGCGCAACGCGACCGCCTGATCCCCCCTCCTGCCTAGGCCCGCGCGGCGCGTACAGCGAGTACGCACTTACCGCCCCCCGAGCCGCAGCGCGCAGCAGAAGTAACCCACAGCATCCGAGCCCCGGGCCGTTCGCGGTCCGGGGCTCGCTGCTGTGTGCGGGCCGCCCGCCGGGCGCGCCCGGGGACTACTTGTCGGCCCGTACCGGCACGTCGAGCACCACCTGGGTGCCCCGCTCCGGCGCCGCCACCATGTCGAACGCGCCGCCGAGCTCGCCCTCGACCAGGGTGCGGACGATCTGGAGGCCCAGGTTCCCGGCCGTCTGGGGGTCGAAGCCCTCGGGCAGCCCCCGGCCGTCGTCGCGCACGGTGATCAGCAGCCGGGCGTCCTCGCGGGTGCCGCCGCGCACCGCCGAGACATCGACCGTGCCCTGCTCCCCCTGGGCGAAGGCGTGTTCGAGGGCGTTCTGGAGGATCTCGGTGAGGACCATCGCGAGCGGGGTGGCGACCTCGGCGTCCAGGATGCCGAAGCGGCCCGTACGGCGGCAGACCACCTTGCCCGGGGAGATCTCCGCCACCATCGCGAGCACCCGGTCGGCGATCTCGTCGAACTCGACGCGCTCGTCCAGGTTCTGCGAGAGCGTCTCGTGCACGATCGCGATGGAGCCGACCCGCCGTACCGCCTCGTTCAGCGCCTCGCGCCCCTGGGCGGAGTCGATCCGCCGGGCCTGGAGGCGCAGCAGGGCCGCCACCGTCTGGAGGTTGTTCTTCACCCGGTGGTGGATCTCCCGGATGGTGGCGTCCTTGGTGATCAACTCGCGCTCGCGCCGACGCAGTTCGGTCACGTCCCGCAGCAGCACCAGCGAACCGATCCGGGTGCCCTTGGGCTTGAGCGGGATGGCGCGCAGCTGGATGACCCCGCCGCTGCCCTCGACCTCGGTCTCGCGGGGGGCGTAGCCGCTGGCCAGCTTGGCGATGGCCTCGTCCACCGGCCCGCGCGAGGGCGCGAGTTGGGCGGTGAGCTCGCCCAGGTGCTGGCCGACCAGGTCGGAGGCGAGCCCCAGACGGTGGTACGCGGACAGCGCGTTGGGCGAGGCGTACTGGACGATGCCGTCCGCGTCCAGCCGGATCAGCCCGTCCCCGGCGCGCGGGGAGGCGTCCATGTCGACCTGCTGCCCGGGGAAGGGGAAGGACCCGGCGGCGATCATCTGCGCGAGGTCGGAGGCGGACTGGAGGTAGGTGAGCTCCAGACGGGAGGGGGTACGAACGGTGAGCAGGTTGGTGTTGCGCGCGATCACCCCGAGGACGCGTCCCTCGCGGCGTACGGGGATGGACTCGACCCGCACCGGCACCTCCTCGCGCCACTCCGGGTCGCCCTCGCGCACGATCCGGCCCTCGTCCAGGGCGGCGTCGAGCAGCGGGCGCCGGCCGCGCGGGACGAGATGGCCGACCATGTCGTCCTGGTAGGAGGTGGGGCCGGTGTTGGGCCGCATCTGCGCGACGGAGACGTACCGGGTGCCGTCGAGGGTGGGCACCCACAGCACGAGGTCGGCGAAGGAGAGGTCGGAGAGCAGCTGCCACTCCGAGACCAGCAGATGGAGCCACTCCAGGTCGGATTCACTGAGAGCGGTGTGCTGGCGTACGAGGTCGTTCATGGAGGGCACGTCAGCGAGGGTACCCGCGCGGGCTACGGCGCCGGGGCGGGACCCTCGGCCCGTCCGGCACCGCAGCCCGGAACTGCCGGCCGACGGGTGTGCGGTGCCCCTCGGCCTTACGGGAGGTCCTCGGCGCTGTCAGGGCAGAGAGCGCCGGATTCCTCGGTCCGGCCTCCTGTGCGGGGAGGCCGGGGGCCTGCTGGGCCATTGTGGACTAGACCATTCATCGCTGTCCATCCGTTTGCCGGCCCTGCTCCAGGCGGGTAGAGCCTGCCATGCGCGGGGCGTTACGCCTAGCCCGTTCCACCCCTCGGGCCTCTACGCCCCCCGGTCAGCGGGTCTCGGTCACCTTCGCCAGGGCGCGGGGGGCGTCGGGGTCCTGGCCCCGGGCGATGGTCACCTCGTAGGCGAGGAGTTGCAGCGGAAGGATCTCCAGAACCGGCTGGAGCTCCTCGGGGACGCCCTCGACCGGCAGGACGAACCCGGCCGAGGCCGCGTCCACCTGCGCCTGGGGGCCGACGACGAAGAGGTCGGCCCCCCGGCCGCGCAGCCGGTCGAGCACCGGCTGAAGGGCCTGGCCGCCGCGGCCGTCGGTGACCACCGCGATCACCGGGGAGATGTTGTCGACCATGGCGAGCGGGCCGTGCAGCAGATCCGCGCCGGAGTACGACAGGGCCGGGATGTAGCTGGTCTCCATCAGCTTGAGAGCGGCCTCCTTGGCCGTGGGGTAGCCGTAGCCGCGCGAGGTGATGACCATGCGTTCGGCGAAGCGGTAGCGCGAGGCCAGCTGCCGCACCTCGGCCCGGCGCGCCAGGATCCGGTCCGCGAGCCCCGGCAGCGCCCCGGCCGCCGAGACGTCACCGCCGCGCAGCCCCTCCACGAAGAGGTAGAGGGCGAGCAGCGAGGCGGTGTACGTCTTGGTCGCGGGCAGCGCCTTCTCCGGCCCGGCCAGGATGTCGATGTGGTGCTCGGAGACGGCGGCGAGCGGCGAGTCGGCGTTGTTGGTGACGGCCAGCGTGATCGCGCCCGCGCGCCGGGCGGCCCGGGTGGAGTCGACGAGGTCGGGCGAGCCGCCGGACTGGCTGACGGTGATGACGAGGACGTCGCTGAGGTCGGGGCGGGCGCCGTACGCGGTGGTCGTGGACATCGAGGTGAGCCCGCAGGGCATCCCGAGCCGGATCTCCAGCAGGTACTTGGCGTACAGGGCCGCGTTGTCGGAGGTCCCGCGGGCGGTCAGCAGGACGAAGCGGGGGGCGCGGGCGGCGATCGCGGCGGCCACCTCGCGGATGCGCGGGGCCCCGTCGGCGAGGATGCGGCGCAGTACGGCCGGCTGCTCGGCCATCTCCCCGTACATGATCCGGCCGGGCTGCTCGCCGTGGGGCGCCCCGGTCTGTGTCGACGACATACGCCATGCCTCCCAGGGGCGGTCTCTGTACGCCTTGCCGAAACCCCTTAAGTCGACCATGGCGGACGGTACGACCGCCAGCGGGAGACGGGCCCGCTCTGCTAGATTGGTCTATACCACCCTGGTCAGTTACGTACGTCCCTCTCCAGATCGGCAGGCCCACGTGGAAGTTGTCATCGTCCCGGACGCCAAGGCGGGCGGCGAGCTCATCGCGGAGACCATCGCGGCGCTGTGGCGCCGCAAGCCCGACGCCCTGCTGGGCGTGGCCACCGGCTCGACCCCGCTGCCCATCTACGACGCGCTGACGGCCAAGGTCGCGGCGGGCGCGGTCGATGTCTCGCGGGCGCGGGTGTGCCAGCTCGACGAGTACGTCGGGCTGCCGACCGGCCATCCCGAGTCCTACCGCGCGACCGTGATCCGCCAGGTCGTGGAGCCGCTCGGGCTCGGCCCGGACTCGTTCATCGGGCCGGACGGCTCGGCGGCGGACGTCCAGGCGGCGTGCGAGGCGTACGACCGGGCGCTGGTGGCGGCCGGGGGTGTGGACCTCCAGATCCTCGGGATCGGCACCGACGGGCACATCGGCTTCAACGAGCCCTGCTCGTCGATCGCCTCCCGCACCCGGATCAAGACGCTGACGGAGCAGACGCGGGTGGACAACGCGCGCTTCTTCGACGACGACATCGAGCAGGTGCCGCACCACGTCATCACGCAGGGCATCGGCACGATCCTGGAGGCGCGGCACGTGGTGCTGCTCGCCACGGGCGAGGGCAAGGCGGAGGCGGTGGCCCAGACCGTGGAGGGGCCGGTGGCGTCCGTGGTGCCCGCGTCGGCGCTGCAGTTGCATCCGCATGTGACGGTGGTGGTGGATGAGGGGGCGGCGTCGAAGCTGAAGCTTTCGGAGTATTTCCGCCACACGTACGCGAACAAGCCGGCCTGGCAGGGGTTGTAATCCCCTACCCGACCCCCTCCCGGGGTGGGGGCTGGGCTGGGCTACGCCCCGAGCTCGTCTCCCGCACCCCTGGACCCCTTTTCGCCTGCGGACCGTGGGTGGCTGATCGCGCAGTTCCCCGCGCCCCCAAACCCCCTCTCGCCTGCGGACCGTGGAGGGTTGCTCGCGCAGTTCCCCGCGCCCCTAACTACCTAGGGGCGCGGGGAACTGCGCGCTCAGCCACAGACAACCCGCAGACGACCACCGGGCCCCGAAGGGGCGCGGGGAACTGCGCGAGCAACCCACCACCGACCGGCAGACGAATCCCCGGCAGCACAGGGGCGCGGGGAACTGCGCGCTCAGCCACAGACAACCCGCAGACAACCACCGGGCCCTGAAGGGGCGCGGGGAACTGCGCGAGCAACCCACCACCGACCGGCAGACGAATCCCCGGCAGCACAGGGGCGCGGGGAACTGCGCGACCAGCCACCCACCGGACCGCAGACAACCACCGGGCAGCACAGGGGCGCCCCGCCCGGGGGGGGTCAGGGCGTGGGGGACAGGATTTCCGCCGCTGCCCGGCCGCACACCCGTGCCGCCCCATGCGTAGCCACATGCACGGCCCCCCGCGCCCCCGCCTGCGGCACCCCCATCTCGATCACCACCGTGTCCGGCCGCGCCGACAGCAGCGCGTCCAGCGTCGCCCCCATCCACGGATGCCGGTGCTCGTCCCGTACGACCGCCACGATCCGGCGGGACCCGGCCGCGGCCAGCACCGAGGACGGGTCCACGGACGGGCCGTAGGTGCCCGTCGACGTCCCCGGCAGCAGCGCCGCCAGCTCCGCCGCCACCCCCCACGGCGTCTCGTCGCCGACCGCGATGTTCGCGACGGGGGTGAAGGCGGCCACATAGGGCGGCCCGGTCAGCGGGAGCGCGTCCCCGGTGACCCGCAGCGCGCGCCGCGCCGCGACCAGTCCGATGTCGGCGCCGGAGCGGGCGCCGGGCGCGGTCCCCTCCTGCACCTCCGCGCCCGGCCCCGCCACGTCCCCCCTGGCCTGCCGGGTCCAGGACGCGAGAGCGCGTACCCGCTCCGCCGCGTCGGCCAGGCGCGGTTCGGGCAGTTCCCCCTCGCGTACCGCCGCGACCAGCGCGTCGCGCAGCCGCAGCACGGTGTCCTCGTCCGCCAGGCCGCCGCCGACGCACAGCGCGTCGGCGCCGGCCGCGATAGCGAGGACCGAGCCGCGCTCGATCCCGTACGTCGAGGCGATGGCCTGCATCTCCACCGCGTCGGTGACGATCAGCCCGTCGTAGCCGAGTTCCTCGCGCAGCAGCCCGGTCAGGACACGTGGGCTCAGCGTCGCCGGGCGGGTCGGGTCGAGCGCGGGAAGCAGGATGTGCGCGCTCATGACCGACTTGGAACCCGCGGCGATCGCCGCGCGGAACGGCACCAGTTCACGGGCGTGCAGGGTGTCGAGGTCCACGTCGATGCGCGGCAGCGCGTGGTGCGAGTCGACCGCCGTGTCGCCGTGGCCGGGGAAGTGCTTGGTGCAGGCGGCGACCCCGGCGGACTGGAGTCCCTCGATGTACGCGGCGGTGTGCCGTGCCACCAGGTGCGGGTCGGCGCCGAACGACCGTACCCCGATGACCGGGTTGCCGGGATTCGAGTTGACGTCGGCGGACGGGGCCCAGTTGAGGTCCACCCCACAGGCCGCGAGCCGGCGGCCGAGCTCGTGCGCCACCGCCCGGGTCAGGTCGGTGTCGTCCACCGACCCGAGCGCCAGGTTGCCGGGGAAGGACGAGCCCGTACGGACCTCCAGCCGGGTGACGTCACCGCCCTCCTCGTCGATGGCCACCAGGACGTCGTCCCGTTCGGCCCGCAGCTGGGAGGTCAGGGCGGCCAGTTGGCCGGCCGTGGCGATGTTGCGGCCGAACAGGCCCACCGAGGTGAGGCCTTCGCCGATCCGGCGCAGCAGCCAGTCGGGGGCGGTGGTGCCGACGAAGCCGGGCTGCAGGACGGTGAGGGCGTCACGCGTGAGTGTGTTGGTGCTGCGTGCGATCGTCGTCATGGGGCGGCGTTATCCCTTCACTGCGCCGGCCGTCAGACCCGCGGCCATCTTGCGCTGGACGAGGAGGAAGAGGACCACGATGGGGACGGCCATCATGGTGGAGCCGGCCATCATCGGGGCGAACTCGGTGCCGTGCTGGGTGGTGAAGCTGGACAGCCACACGGTGGCGGTCTGGTGGTTCTGGCTCATCAGCATGAGGGCGTACAGGTATTCGTTCCACGCCTGGATGAAGCCGTAAACCGAGGTGGCCACCATGCCGGGGGCCAGCAGCGGGAAGACCACGCGGATGAACGCGCCGGTGCGGCTGCACCCGTCGACCATCGCCGCCTCCTCCAGCTCCTTGGGGACGTTGACGATGAAGCCGCGCAGCGTCCAGACCGTGAAGGGGAGGATGAAGGTCAGATAGGTGAGGATCAGACCGGACAGCTTGTCGTACTGGCCCAGGTCGTTGAGGAGCAGGAAGACCGGAATGATCATCGCGACCAGCGGGACCATCTGGACCGCCAGGATGCCGATGATCACGATCTTGCGGCCCCGGAACGCGAACCGCGAGATGGCGAGCGCCGCGAGCAGTCCGACCGCGATGCCGATCACCACGACCACGACGGAGACGATCAGCGAGCGGCCGATCGAGCCCCAGAAGTCCCCGATGTCCAGCGCCCGGCGGAAGTTCTCGGTGGTGAGCGTCCGGGGGAAGAAGTGGGGGTCCGGGTCGATCGCGTCCTTGGCCGGCTTGAGCGCGGTGTTGAGCATCCAGTAGACCGGGAAGCCGGCGGTGGCGAAGACCAGCAGTCCGAGCAGGTTCCAGCCGAGCTTGGACTTCTTCTTGCGGGGGCGGGCGAGCGCCTGTGCGTCGGAGGCAGCCATCCTGTTACTCCACCTCTCCGATCTTCAGCATCTGCCGCATGTACACGGCGATCACACCGAGCAGCAGCAGCACGGTCAGCAGCGCGATCGCGGAGCCCTGCGAGTAGTCGTTGACCACGAACGCCTTGTCGTACGAGTACGTGGTCAGCAGCTGGAACTCCGGCTCCGGGTGGTTGCCGCGCATCACGAAGACCTGCGGGAAGACCCCCATGTCCCAGATGACCGAGAGGGTCGCCAGCATCACGATGACGGGCTTGAGGATCGGCAGCGTCACATGCCGGAACACGCCCCAGGAGCCCGCGCCGTCGAGCCGGGCGGCCTCCTCCAGTTCCTGGGGGACCTGGGTGAGGCCCGCGCTGAGGGTGATGACGACGAACGGCACCGCGCCCCAGACCACGAGCAGCATGATGACGGCGAGGCCCTGGGTGCCGCTGGCGAACCAGTTGTGGCCGATCATGTCGACCCCGGGCACCTGGCTGAGCAGCCAGTTCAGTACGCCGAAGTCGCTGTCGAACATCCACTTGAAGATGGTGATGGCGACGACGATCGGCATGCCCCAGCTCGCCACCAGGGCGATGTTGACCAGGGTCTTGACCCAGCCGGAGACCCGCTGGAGCAGCAGGGCGACCAGCATGCCCAGCACCATGGTCAGCACGACCGCGGTGAAGGCGAACAGCACGGTCCGCACGACGACGGTCCAGAACTCGCTGTCGCTCAGGACGTTGGTGAAGTTGTCGAAGCCGACCGACTCCGGGTCCTTGAAGCCCCACAGCTGCGGCTGGCCGAACTTCTGGAACGACAGGGTGACCAGGCGTACCAGCGGATAGCCGAGGACCAGGGCGAGCGCCAGCAGGCACGGGGCGAGCAGCGCCCAGGGCACCGCCGCCTGTCCCGCTCCGCGTCTGCCGACCGGCCTCTTGGGCTTTCCTGGTCCCCCACCCGGTAGTGGGTCGCGCCGCGCCGGCGGCACCTTGGCGGTGGTTGTCTCTGCGGCACTCATCGCGCGCTCCTAGCGGTCCCTCTTTCGGTACTGGCCGGGCGAGGGCCCCGTCGCTCTTCCGACGGGGCCCTCGCCCACAGGTCACTTGGTGTTGATGACCTTGTCGATCGCGGCGTCCGCGTCCTTCGCGGCCTGCTCGACCGACTTCTTGCCGGTACCGATGGCCTGCAGCATGTCCTGGAGGACCTTGGCCTTCTCGACCTGGCCCCAGCCCGGGGCCATGGGCACGAACCAGCTGGACTCGGCCGCGGTGGCCGCGACGGCCGTCTTCGGGTCCGACTTCAGCGGGGCGAGGGCCGTCTTGTTGTTGGGCAGGTTCTGCTTGGCGACCAGGCCCTTCTGGCCCTGGGTGCCGGTGAACGCGTTGATCCACTCGGCGGCGAGCGCCTGCGCCTTGGACTTGACCGGGACCGCGAGGTCGGAGCCGCCGAGAAAGACCGGCATGGCCTTGCCGGACGGGCCGGGCATCACGAACGACTCGATCTTGTCGGCGAGCTTGCCGACCTTGTCGTTCTCCGGCAGGGCCGCGTTGGCGCCCTCCCAGGCCGGGCTGAAGACCAGACCGGACTTGCCCTGGCCGTAGACGATCGGGCGGTCGGCCTCGTCCTTCGTCTTGTCGCCGTGCATGTACTTGTCGAGGATGTTCTTGTACTCGTTCAGACCCTTGAGGGACTCCGGCGAGGACAGGTTGCCCTTGAACGCGCCGCCGTCCTCCTTGGCGATGGAGCCGCCGGCGTCGTACACGTACGACATGGCCGCGTACCAGTCGCGGCTCGGCTGGTACCAGGCGCTGAACTTGTCGCCCTTCTTGGCCTGGATCTTGTCCAGGTCGGCGGTCAGCTCGGTGTACGTCTTCGGGGTGGCGGTGACGCCGGCCTCGGCGGCGATGTCCTTGCGCCAGGTGGCGGTGCGGCCACCGGCGTAGTACGGGACGCCGTAGGTCTTGCCGTCGTAGGTGACCGAGGCCTTGAGGCCGTCGAGCCAGGCGGAGGAGTTGTCGAACTTCGACGGGTCGACCTCCGCGAAGGCGCCCTTGACCGAGTAGGCGAGCATCTCGGTGTTGCCCATCTCGACGACGTCGGGGGCCTTGTCGGTGGCGAGCACGGCGTCGAGCTTGGCGTTCTTGTCCGGCCAGCCGTAGTACTCGTGGTTGATCTTCAGGCCCGGGTGCTTGGCGACGATCGCGTCGTCGGCCGCCTTGACCAGGTCTGGCCAGTTCTTCTGCGCGTCGACCGTCAGCCAGACCGTCAGCGACTTGGCGTCGCCGCCCTTGGCGCCGTCGTCCTTCTTGTCGTCGGAGCCACACGCCGCGATGCCGACCAACATGCCCGCGACGCCGATCGCCGCGATGAGCTTGCGCTTCACGCCACCCTCCTCAGGGATGCTGCAACCCCCCGCCCACCGCGAAGACATATGACGTGTACTGCTGTGGGGCTGGGACCTGGTCTTTAATGGTTTAGACCAGTACCCGGGAGCTTGGCCTAGACCTTTAGGGGTGTCAAGGGTGTATAAGAAGGGCTGTCGCGTCCGTTATCGGACCGACACCTGAGGGAGGGCGACGACCCGTGACCGGTCCGTGCCACCATGTGAGCCGCGACAGACGGAGGAGCCGGTGACGGCAGCAGCGCAGCACTCGGGAAGGCGGGCCATGGCCACCGACGGGAGCGGTACGGAGACAGAGGCGGGCGTCGGCGCCCGGACCGCTCGCGTGCCCAAGTACTACCGCCTCAAGCGGCATCTGCTCGACATGACGGAGACCCTGCCGCCGGGGACCCCGGTGCCGCCCGAGCGCACCCTGGCCGCCGAGTTCGACACCTCCCGCACCACCGTGCGCCAGGCCCTCCAGGAGCTGGTCGTGGAGGGGCGTCTGGAGCGCATCCAGGGCAAGGGCACGTTCGTCGCCAAGCCCAAGGTCTCCCAGGCCCTGCAACTGACCTCGTACACCGAGGACATGCGCGCCCAGGGCCTGGAGCCCACCTCGCAGCTCCTGGACCTCGGCTATGTGACGGCCGACGACACGCTCGCCGGGCTGCTCGACATCGCCGCGGGCGGCAGGGTGCTGCGCATCGAGCGGCTGCGTCTGGCGAGCGGTGAGCCGATGGCGATCGAGACCACGCACCTGTCCGCCAAGCGCTTCCCCGCGCTGCGCCGCTCGCTCGTCAAGTACACCTCCCTCTACACCGCCCTCAACGAGGTGTACGGGGTGCGGCTCGCCGAGGCCGAGGAGACCATCGAGACGTCGCTGGCCACCCCGCGCGAGGCCGGACTGCTCGGCACGGACGTGGGCCTGCCCATGCTGATGCTCTCCCGGCACTCCCTGGACGGCGACGGCGAGCCGGTGGAGTGGGTGCGCTCGGTCTACCGCGGCGACCGCTACAAGTTCGTCGCACGGCTCAAGCGGCCGACGGACTGAGGCAGCCGGCCGGCTGAGCCGGCCGCCGGTTCACGTCCGGTATCCGGTACAGGGGTTCCGTGGCGGGATTCCGTCCCCTAGATTTCGTGCGCATTACAACAGGTGAGCACAGTGAGGGGACGGAGCCACCATGCCGGAAACAACGCAAACGCCGAGAGCGGTGATCACGCCGGTGCGCGTGGTCATCGCGCTCTGCCTGATCGCGCCCTTCGTGGCGATGCTGTGGGTCGGTTCGTACGCGAAGGCCGACCCGGCCCTCGCCGGGATCCCGTTCTTCTACTGGTACCAGATGCTGTGGGTGGTCATATCCACCGCGCTCACGATGCTCGCGTACAAGCTGTGGCAGCGTGACCAGCAGGGCCGCAAGGCGGGTGAGGGCAAGTGACGCTCGCAGCCAAGGACGGGGTGAACGGCGTCGCGCTCGGCGTCTTCATCTTCTTCTTCCTCGCCGTCACGGTCGTCGGCTTCATGGCCGCCCGCTGGCGCCGCGCCGAGAACGAGCACAGCCTCGACGAATGGGGGCTGGGCGGGCGCTCCTTCGGCACCTGGGTCACCTGGTTCCTGCTCGGCGGTGACCTCTACACGGCGTACACCTTCGTCGCGGTCCCGGCGGCGGTGTACGCGGCGGGCGCGGCCGGGTTCTTCGCGGTGCCGTACACGATCCTCGTCTATCCGCTCATCTTCACCTTCCTGCCGCGGCTCTGGTCGGTCTCGCACAAGCACGGCTATGTGACGACCTCGGACTTCGTACGCGGCCGGTTCGGCTCCAAGAGCCTCTCGCTCGCGGTCGCGGTCACCGGCATCCTCGCCACGATGCCCTACATCGCGCTCCAGCTCGTCGGCATCCAGGCGGTGCTGGACGTGATGGGCATCGGCGGCTCCGGCAACTGGTTCGTCAAGGACCTGCCGCTGCTGATCGCGTTCGCGGTGCTCGCCGCGTACACCTACTCCTCGGGTCTGCGCGCCCCCGCCCTGATCGCGTTCGTGAAGGACACGCTGATCTACATCGTCATCCTGGTGGCGATCATCTACATCCCGATCAAGCTCGGCGGCTTCGACGACATCTTCGCGGCGGCCCGGCACAAGTTCGAGACGCCCAACGCGGCCGGCAAGCCCACCGGCGCGCTGGTGCCCGGCGAGGCGGGCCAGTGGACCTACGCCACGCTCGCCCTCGGCTCCGCGCTGGCGCTGTTCATGTACCCGCACTCGATCACGGCGACCCTCTCCTCCCGCAGCCGCAACGTCATCCGCCGCAACACCACGATCCTGCCCCTGTACTCGCTGATGCTGGGGCTGCTCGCGCTGCTCGGCTTCATGGCGATCGCCGCCGGGGTCAAGGTCAAGAACGGCCAGCTGGCCATCCCGCAGCTCTTCGAGGACATGTTCCCGGACTGGTTCGCGGGCGTGGCCTTCGCGGCGATCGGCATCGGCGCGCTCGTCCCGGCGGCCATCATGTCGATCGCGGCGGCGAACCTGTTCACCCGCAACATCTACCGGGACTTCATCAAGCCGGACGCCACGCCCAAGCAGGAGGCACAGGTCTCCAAGATCGTCTCGCTTCTGGTGAAGGTGGGCGCGCTGGTCTTCGTCCTGACCATGGACAAGACGGTCGCGATCAACTTCCAGCTGCTCGGCGGCATCTGGATCCTGCAGACCTTCCCGGCCCTGGTGGGCGGTCTGTTCACGCGCTGGTTCCACCGCTGGGCGCTGCTCGCGGGCTGGGCGGTCGGCATGGCGTACGGCACGCTCGCCGCGTACGGGGTCGCCTCCCCCACCCAGAAGCACTTCGGCGGCAGCTCCAGGGAGATCCCCGGCATCGGTGAGATCGGCTACATCGGCCTGACGGCCTTCGTCCTGAACGTGGCGGTCACGGTGGTCCTCACGTTCGTCCTGCGGGCCGTGAAGGCCCCTGACGGGGCCGACGAGACGTCCCCGCAGGACTACACCGCGGACGCGGGCGACCCGGGCGTGGAGGTCGAACTGCCCCCGGCGACGGCGGGCTCGGCGCACTGAGCCGGACAACATGAGACGGGCCGCCGGGGAAACCCGGCGGCCCGTTTTCGTGGCTCGGGGGAATGCCCACGACCGCCTCGCGGTTCCGGCCTAGGGCATCCGCAACCCCCTCAGGGGCGCGGGGAACCGCGCGACAAGCCCCCGCCGGCCCGCAGTGAAGCAACTACCCAGCACACACACTCCGGTACGGATGCGACACAACATGTGGGGGCGCCACGACCGCCCGGCACAAGATGTATGCTCATGCTCGCTGTCGCCGCAGGGGAATCCGGTGCAAATCCGGAACTGTCCCGCAACGGTGTACTGGTACGCATTCGCGTACTTGTTCAGTCCGAGGACCTGCCGAACAGCCCGCCCTGACCGTCCGGTCCGGGTGCCGAGACGTCCGGGCCTCGCGGAATGGGCAGTGGACGCGGCGTACCCCCGAGGGGGTGTGTCCGTGTGCCCGCGCACTTCCCCGAGGCCCCGTGCCGAGCGAGGAGTGCCCCCACGTGACCATCGCCCCTGCGGATCCCGCTTCAGCGATCACCGAGGAGTCGGTCGACGCCCCCGGGACCGCGCTGCTGCGGACCCTGACCGACCTCACCGCCGATCTGGTGGACACCGACCCCGGCCGGGTCGCCGCCGCCGCGCTGCGCGGACGCAACGCGCGCTCGGACGAGGCGGAGTTGCGTGGGCTCGCCACCGAGGCCGCCGCGGGTCTGATCTCCGAGGACCCGGCGTACTCCCGTCTCGCCGCCCGGCTGCTGACGCTCACGATCGCCGAGGAGGCCGCGGGCCAGGGCTCCATCTCGTTCTCCGAGTCGGTCGAGGTCGGCCACCGCGAGGGGCTGATCGCGGACCGCACCGCCGACTTCGTGCGGCTGCACGCGGCCCGGCTCGACGCGCTGGTCGAGGCCTCCCTCGCGGACGGCGCCGACGACCGCTTCGGCTACTTCGGCCTGCGCACGCTCTACTCCCGCTACCTCCTGCGCCACCCGATCACCCGCCAGGTCATCGAGACCCCGCAGTACTTCATGCTCCGGGTCGCGGCGGGCCTGGCCGAGGACGACTCGGTGCGCGCGCTGGACGAGGTCGCCTCGCTGTACGGGCTGATGAGCCGGCTCGACTACCTGCCGTCCTCCCCCACGCTCTTCAACTCCGGCACCCGCCACCCGCAGATGTCCAGCTGCTACCTGCTGGACTCCCCGCTGGACGAGCTGGACTCGATCTACGACCGCTACCACCAGGTGGCGCGCCTGTCCAAGCACGCCGGCGGCATCGGCCTGTCGTACTCCCGCATCCGCTCGCGCGGCTCGCTCATCCGGGGCACCAACGGCCACTCCAACGGCATCGTCCCGTTCCTGAAGACGCTGGACGCCTCGGTGGCGGCCGTCAACCAGGGCGGCCGGCGCAAGGGCGCCGCGGCGGTCTACCTGGAGACCTGGCACTCCGACATCGAGGAGTTCCTGGAGCTGCGCGACAACACCGGTGAGGACGCCCGGCGCACCCACAACCTGAACCTGGCGCACTGGATCCCGGACGAGTTCATGCGCCGGGTGGACGCGGACGGCACCTGGTCGCTGTTCTCCCCCGCCGACGTGCCCGAGCTGGTCGACCTGTGGGGCGAGGAGTTCGACGCCGCCTACCGCAGGGCCGAGGCCGCGGGTCTGGCCCAGAAGACGATCCCGGCGCGGGACCTGTACGGCCGGATGATGCGCACCCTGGCGCAGACCGGCAACGGCTGGATGACCTTCAAGGACGCCTCCAACCGCACCGCCAACCAGACGGCGGAGCCCGGCCACACGGTCCACTCCTCCAACCTGTGCACCGAGATCCTGGAGGTCACCGACGACGGCGAGACGGCCGTCTGCAACCTCGGCTCGGTCAACCTCGGCGCCTTCGTACTGGCCTCCGGCGAGATCGACTGGGAGCGTCTGGACTCGGCCGTCCGCACCGCCGTGACGTTCCTGGACCGGGTCGTCGACATCAACTTCTACCCGACCGAGCAGGCCGGCCGCTCCAACGCCAAGTGGCGCCCGGTGGGCCTGGGCGCGATGGGCCTCCAGGACGTCTTCTTCAAGCTGCGCCTGCCCTTCGACTCCCCCGAGGCGAAGGCCCTGTCGACGAAGCTCGCCGAGCGCATCATGCTCACCGCCTACGAGGCGTCCTGCGACCTCGCCGAGCGCTCGGGTCCGCTGCCGGCCTGGGACAAGACCCGTACGGCCCGCGGTGTGCTGCACCCCGACCACTACGACGTCGAGCTGAACTGGCCGGAGCGCTGGGCGGCGCTGCGCGAGCGGATCGCCTCGGTGGGCATGCGCAACTCGCTGCTGCTCGCGATCGCCCCGACCGCGACCATCGCCTCCATCGCCGGCGTCTACGAGTGCATCGAGCCGCAGGTCTCCAACCTCTTCAAGCGCGAGACGCTCTCGGGTGAGTTCCTCCAGGTCAACGGCTACCTGGTGGAGGACCTGAAGCGGCTCGGCGTGTGGGACGCGCAGTCCCGCGAGGCGCTGCGCGAGGCGAGCGGCTCGGTCCAGGACTTCAGCTGGATCCCCGCCGACGTGCGCGCGCTCTACCGCACGGCCTGGGAGATCCCGCAGCGCGGCCTCATCGACATGGCCGCGGCCCGTACCCCGTTCCTGGACCAGTCGCAGTCGCTGAACCTGTTCCTGGAGACGCCCACCATCGGCAAGCTGTCGTCGATGTACGCGTACGCCTGGAAGCAGGGGCTGAAGACGACGTACTACCTGCGCTCGCGCCCGGCCACGCGCATCGCCCGCGCCGCGCAGGCCAGCGCCCCCATCCCCGTCCAGCAGGCCGCCCCCGACGCCGACGCGGTCGCCTGCTCCCTTGAGAACCCCGAGTCCTGCGAGGCCTGCCAGTAATGAGCTCCACCGACAAGAACCTGCTCGACCCGGGCTTCGAACTGACCCTGCGTCCGATGCGCTACCCGGACTTCTACGAGCGCTACCGGGACGCGATCAAGAACACCTGGACGGTGGAGGAGGTCGACCTCCACTCCGACGTCGCCGACCTCGCCAAGCTCTCGCCGGGCGAGCAGCACATGATCGGCCGGCTGGTGGCGTTCTTCGCCACGGGCGACTCGATCGTGGCGAACAACCTGGTCCTGACGCTGTACAAGCACATCAACTCCCCCGAGGCGCGGCTGTACCTGAGCCGCCAGCTCTTCGAGGAGGCCGTGCACGTCCAGTTCTATCTGACGCTGCTCGACACCTACCTGCCCGACCCGGACGACCGCGCGGCGGCGTTCGACGCGGTGGAGAACATCCCCTCCATCCGTGAGAAGGCGCAGTTCTGCTTCAAGTGGATCAACGAGGTCGAGAAGCTCGACCGGCTGGAGACCAAGGCCGACCGCCGCCGCTTCCTGCTGAACCTGATCTGCTTCGCCGCCTGCATCGAGGGCCTGTTCTTCTACGGCGCCTTCGCGTACGTGTACTGGTTCCGCTCGCGCGGTCTGCTGCACGGCCTCGCCACCGGCACCAACTGGGTGTTCCGCGACGAGACGATGCACATGAACTTCGCCTTCGAGGTCGTGGACACCGTCCGCAAGGAGGAGCCGGAGCTCTTCGACGACGCGCTCCAGCAGCAGGTCACCGACATGATCAAGGAGGCCGTCGAGGCGGAGCTCCAGTTCGGCCGCGACCTGTGCGGCGAGGGTCTGCCGGGCATGAACACGGCGTCGATGCGCGAGTACCTCCAGTGCGTCGCCGACCAGCGCCTGACCCGCCTCGGCTTCGCGCCGGTGTACGGCTCCTCGAACCCCTTCTCCTTCATGGAGCTCCAGGGCGTCCAGGAGCTCACGAACTTCTTCGAGCGCCGCCCGTCCGCCTACCAGGTGGCGGTCGAGGGCTCGGTGGGCTTCGACGAGGAGTTCTAGCCTCTCCGTACGGCGAAGGGCCCCGCACCGTCCGTGGTGCGGGGCCCTTCGCCGTACGTACGGACGGCTACGCGTTCGGGACGACCTCGTAGCGGGGCGTGTTCTCCGCCATCTGCCGCAGCGCGTCCTTGCGGTCGCGCTTGGAGAGGCGGTCGATGTACAGGTAGCCGTACAGGTGGTCCGTCTCGTGCTGGAGGCAGCGGGCGAAGTAGCCGGTGCCGCGGACCCGGATCGGGTTGCCCTGGGCGTCCTGGCCGCGGACCACCGCGTAGTCGGGGCGGGCCAGCTCCGCGTAGGCGGTGGGGACCGAGAGGCAGCCCTCGTTGGACTCGTCGAGGACCCGGCGGTCGGCGGGGAGCTCCTCCAGGACCGGGTTGCACACGACGCCGACGTGGCGCACGCCCTCGTCGTCCGGGCAGTCGTAGACGAAGACCTTCAGGTCCACGCCGATCTGGTTGGCGGCCAGGCCCACGCCCTCGGCGGTGCGCTGGCTGGCGAACATGTCGTCGATCAGCGCGGCGAGCTTGTCGTCGAACTCGGTGACGTCCTTGCACTCCTTGTGCAGCACCGGGTTGCCGACGACCGTGATGGGCCGGGACGTGCCCCGCGCGCGGTACGCCTGCTCGCGCTCCTCGCAGTCCTCCGTGTCGACGACGAACCCGTCGTTCGCGGCCTGCTGGTCCGTCTCCTGCTGCGACATGTCCGCCGTACGCCTTCCTGAAAACCCGGTTCCGAACCCGTACAGCCTAGGCCCTGAGGGCACGGTCAGCAGACTTCCTCCAGATCCCGCCACTCGCGGCTGTCGGGGCTGTCCGCGACCCAGCCGTCGAGCAGTCCGCGCACCAGCCCGGGCGGGGCCGCGATCCCGCACTCGCGCTCGGGTACCCACAGGTCCCCGGCCGTGCGGTGGCCCAGCGGGCCGGGGTGGCCCGGCTCGCTGTGGTCGTGCGGGTCCAGGTGCTCGCCGTCGCCCTCGTCGCTGGGCATCGTCGACTCCGAGCAGGCCCGGCACAGCAGCCGCACCGAAGACGACCAGTCCTCGGCGGCGAAGCCCGCGTCGGCCGCGAGGCGCTCCAGGGCGTCCCGGTCGGCCTCGGTGGCGGCCTCCAGGAGCACCACCCAGGTGGGCACCGGCGAGGGCGCCCACAGCTCGATCTCGTCGAAGACGGGGAAGGAGGGCCCGGCCGCGACCGTGCGCTCGCCGTGCGGCACCCCGTCGTGCAGGACCACCTCGCCCCAGCGCCGCCCGGAGGACGGCAGCGGGATCGAGAGGACCTCGATCCGCGCCGGGTCCAGCCTGCGGCCCCACACCACCTCGGCCTCGCCCTCGGGCGAGAGCCGCACGGCCGCGCTGCCGAGCTCCATCCCCAGCGGCTCGCCGGCGCCGGTGGCCGTCTCCTGGTAGCCGCGCACCTTGAGTCCGTACGCCTGCCAGGCCCGCCGCGCCAGCGGCCAGTCCTGGAGCGCCGTGGCGGCGATCCCGACGTTCCACCAGTCCGGAGCGCCGGTCTCCTTGTCCAGCAGCGCCACGGCCCGCAGGCCCGCCGCCCGCGCCTGCTCCCAGTCGTGCCGGAACTTGTGGAGCAGCGCCAGGTTGAACCAGGACTCGGAGAGCCACGGTTCCAGGTCCGCGGCGCGCGTCAGCAGCGCGCCGGCGTCCTCGTACCTGCCGTCGCCGATCAGCGTGAACGCACGGTCCGTGGCCTGCCGCCACGAGGCGGAGGGCCGGTGCCGTCCCTTGCCGAAGATCCTCACGATTCCCGCCTGCCCAGACCGACCTGCCTCCGAGCCGGTCTTCGGTCTCCCAGTTTTCTGGGTTCTTTCGCATCCAACCATGCCCGGCCGGAAGGCCGCTCATTACTCCTGGGTTACCCAGGTGCCGCCAGGGTCAGACAGCCCCTGGCCAGGACGCGTGCGAGGGATTCGACGACCTCGGGCTGATAGTCCCGTCCGGTGCCCAGCCGGAGCCGCTCCAGGGCGCTCAGGGAGCTGCCCGGCCCGCCCGGGGGGCCCGCGAGGTCGTCGTAGGCGTTGACCGCGCGCACGATCCTCGCGGGCAGCGGCTGCTCGCGGTAGGGGTCGGCCTGCCGTTCCACGATCACCGCGACCTCGGCGGGCACCCCGGTCTGGCGCACCACGGCCCCGCCGAGAAGGGCTATCCGGCGCTGTTCGGCGGCGGGCAGCAGCGCGGTGGCCCCGGCGGGCACGGGGTCGACCAGTGAGAGTTGGCCGATGTCGTGCATCAGCGCCGCGTACTCCAGGACGGTCAGCTCGGACTCGCTCAGCCCCAGCTCGCGCCCGACGGCCCGGCTGAGCACCGCGACCCGGCGGGCGTGGCCGGGCTGGGTGTAGCCGGCGATCTCGGTGGCGCGGGCGAGCGAGGTGATGGTCTGCCGGTAGGTGGTGCGTACGGCCGCGTACCGCCGGAACGCCAGCTGGGTCAGGAGCAGCGGCACACAGAACACCGGGAGCGCCCACAGCCCCGCCACGGCGACCGCGAGGGCGATGACGGCCCCGGTGGCGCAGACCGCCGAGCCGACGCCGAGCAGCGCCCGCAGCTCGTCGCGGAGCAGCGGGCCGTACGGGAAGGAGGTGCGGGACCGCAGCAGCGCGGCGGCGACGACCGCGTCGCACAGGGCGGTGAGCACCAGGACGAGCAGCAGGAACAGCGCGTAGTACGGGCCGTGCCCGACCCACAGCTCCAGCGTGCCCGAGTTGTAGAGCGGCTGGAAGCAGGCGGCGGCGAAGGCGACCGTCAGCACCCGCCGGGCCATCCGGTCCAGGCTCGGGCCCCGGCCGGCCGCCACGTGCGGCACCGCGCCGACCAGGGCGGCGGCCAGCACCACGGCGACGGACTGGAGGACGCCGTGGTGGGTGGGGTGCCCGGCGTTCCGGCCGAGCAGGGCGTACGCGAGGGCGCCCGCCGAGCCGAGCGGCGCGCTCTCGCGCGCGGCGGCGGTGCCCTCGTCCGCCCCGTCCCCCCAGCGGGCCAGCTCCCCGACGGTGACCAGGGCACCGAAGGCGAGCGCGACGCCGGGCTCCTCGACCCCGGACCAGAAGGTGGCGGCCAGCGCCCAGGCGGTGAGGGCGGCGGCGGCCCCGTACACCAGGGCGACCGTGGACGGCAGCGCACGCGCCCGCGGGGGGCTCATGGGCGCCCGGCCCGGGCGGTGTCGCGCGCCGGGACGTTTCGGCGTCCTGGGCCCGCGCCCCGGTCCGGCTCGTCCGCCGTCACCGCGGGGTGCCAGCCGTGCCGGTCGAGGGCGCGCACCAGGGCGCCCACCATCGCGGGGTCGAACTGGCGTCCGGCGCACCGCTTCAGCTCCTCGACCGCGGCCCGCACCGGCCGGGCACGGCTGTAGGAGCGGGTCGAGGTCATCGCGTCGAAGGCGTCGGCGACGGCGACCACCCGGGCGAACTCCGGGATCTGCCCGCCGGCCAGGCCGTAGGGGTAGCCGCTGCCGTCGAGCCGCTCGTGGTGGTGCAGGATCGCGGCGCGCGCCTCCCCGAGGAAGCCGATGCCGCGCACCATCTCGTGCCCGTACTCGGGGTGCAGCTCGATCACCGCGCGCTCCTGCGGGGTGAGCGGCCCGTCCTTGCGCAGCAGCCGGGTGGGCACGCCCAGCTTGCCCACGTCGTGCAGGATCCCGGCGAACCGCAGCACCTCGACGCGGCCCTCCTCCATGCCGAGCTCCCGGGCGATCAGCACGGAGGCGAGTCCGACGCGCTCGCTGTGGCCGCGCGTGTAGGTGTCCTTGATGTCGACGGCCTGCACGAGGGCGCGGATGGTGGCCTGGTGGGCGGCGTGCTCGCGGTGGTACTGCGCGAAGACCCAGCACGAGACGTACATCGGGAGCAGCACCAGCAGGGCGGCGGGCGGGCCGTACGGGCTGCGCCAGAGGACCGCCATCATCAGCCCGGCGAGGCCGTGGACGCAGTACGGGCCCAGCGAGCGCAGCAGCAGCCCGCGCCAGGCGGTGCGGGCCGGCAGCCGCTCGGCGGTCCACAGGATCAGCCCGTCGAGGGCGGCCAGGACCGCGCAGAAGACCAGCGCGGCGGCCCCGGCGGGCAGCAGGACGTACGGGAAGTCGGGGGCCGGGGCGGCCGGGGTGCCGCCGAGCGGGGCGCGTCCGCCGAGCAGGGCGTGCGCCTCGGCGGCGGCGCCCACGGCGAGCGCCAGCCGGGCCGCCCGCCACAGCCGGCGCGGGGCCCGGGGCTCCTGCTCGGCCTGGACGAGGAGCGTGCCGGGGACGGCGACCAGCACGGCCGCGGCGGGCGGCAGCAGGAAGGCGGCGGCGAGCAGCACCGGGAAGAAGGAGCCGGGGGCGGTCGGCACGGTGACGCGGCCGGCGAGGAAGGGGCAGCGCGCGGGCCATTCGCACAGCGCGTACAGAGCGGCGAGCAGGCCGAGCGCGCCCCAGGGGACGCCCCCGCGCGCCACGGGTAAGGCGCACGCCCCGGCGGACACCACCGCGCCCAGGAGAACGGCACGCGCCCCCCGGGGCAGGGTCCGCCACTGCGGTCGGTCCATGGCGCGCCTCCCTACCTGCTCCGGATCGGGAGGATAGGCCCGCACGGGACGACGGGTAGGCGCATTGTCGGATTGAACCGTTCGGGCCCGGGCGGATTAGCACCTTCGGGTGACAGATTCCCGGTACGGATTCGAGGGACGAAAAAAGGGCCGCGCCCGTGGCAGCGGCCCTTCCTCCCGCGAGGAACCGGGGAACGGCTCCCGGCTCAGCTCTCGGTGACGATGTCCTGGTCCGGCACGGCCTGGCCGGAGCGGATCAGGTCGATCCGGCCCATGACCTTGGAGCGCAGGTCGGCGGGGACGTCGTCCGACCCGCAGCACCGTTTCACCAGCTTCTTCACGGCCTGTTCGAGGCCGTACTTCTCCAAGCACGGCGAGCACTCCTCGAAGTGCACCTCGAACTTGTTGCAGTCGCTGTCGGGCATCTCGTGGTCGAGGAACTCGTAGAGATGGTCCAGGACCTCAGAGCAGTCCGTCTCGTGCGGCTCTCCGCAGCTCATGAGCCCGAGCCTTTCGCTTCGTCCGACTCGCCGGCGCCGGCCGGGACGAGCCCGCGGTCACGGGCGTAGTCCTCCAGCATTCCGCGCAGTTGGCGGCGGCCCCGGTGCAGCCGGGACATCACCGTACCGATGGGTGTACCCATGATGTCCGCGATCTCCTTGTACGCAAAGCCCTCCACGTCCGCCAGATACACGGCGATGCGGAACTCCTCGGGGATCGCCTGGAGGGCTTCCTTCACGTCGGAGTCGGGCAGGTGGTCCAGCGCCTGCGACTCCGCCGACCGCAGTCCGGTCGACATGTGCGACTCGGCGCGCGCGAGCTGCCAGTCCTCGATCTCCTCGGCGGCGCTGCGCTGCGGTTCACGCTGCTTCTTGCGGTACGAGTTGATGAAGGTGTTGGTGAGAATCCGGTAGAGCCAAGCCTTGAGGTTCGTCCCCTCCCGGAACTGGTGGAAGGATCCGTATGCCTTCGCGTAGGTCTCCTGCACCAGGTCCTCGGCGTCCGCGGGGTTGCGCGTCATGCGCAGCGCGGCCGAGTACATCTGGTCGAGGTAGCCGAGGGCATCCCGCTCGAAGCGTGCGTTGCGCTCGGCGGTCGACTCTTCCACGTGGCCGTCGTCGGTCCCTGTGACCGGACCCACCTCCTCGAACGGTGTGACGAGTCCGAAGCCGGACCCGCTCGAATCGGAGAATAGTCGAGTCTTCGACGGTTCCCGCCGATCCGGTCCGCCCGCCGCTCCATTGGGAGCGATCTTGGCCGCCGACAGCACCGTCCAGTCCAGGTCAGCGCCGCGTGAGCGGCTGGGGCAGATGGTCGAACCCATGCGACGGACTCCCTCTCCAGAAATACCGGCCCTGCGGATGTACACGTCCGTCACAACAGCGGACCGGTACGTGTCATTCCCGCAGTGCGCCCGCCCACCGCCCGACGCCCCGGGTGATGATCCCGAGGGCCTCGTCCTGCGTCAGCGAGCCCCGCTTGGGCACGGCGAACCCGTGGTCCCCGGAGGGCACCTCCACCAACGCGTACTCCCCCTCGGGGAACTCCCCCGGCCGCCCGAAGGGGTCGTTGCCGCCCTGGACGACGAGGGTGGGCACCCCGGTCCCGAGCAGTTCCTCGGCACGGGACTTCTCGGGGCGGCCGGGCGGGTGCAGCGGGAAGCTCAGCGCGAGCACGGCGTGCGCCCCCAGCTCGCGCGCGGTCCGGCAGGCGACCCGGGCACCGGCGCTGCGCCCGCCGGCGACGACGGGCACCCCCGCGGCGGCGAGGGCGGGCCACACGGCCCGCCACCCCGTGTCCAGGGTCCTGGGCGCCGGTGCCACCTTCTTCCCGGCGACGCGCCAGGGCTGCTCCACGAGGGCAACGCTCACGCCGAGCGGGGGCAGGGCGCCGGCGAGCGCGACGAGATCGCGCGCGTCGATGCCGCCGCCGGCGCCGTGGCCCAGCGCGAGGAGGAGCCGGGGGGCAGGGGCGTGGTGCCAGGTGATCCGGGCGTCCCCGGCGGGCGTCTCGACGAGATCGGTAGGGGTCACATCCCCATCCTGCCCGGCGAACGGAGATCCGCCGCGCTCCCGCACGCCCCACCGGGGGGCGCGGTCCCCTAGAAGAGCGTCCCCTCCTCCGGCCCCGCCAGCTCCTTCAGCAGCTCCGGCCCGTTGTTCCGCACATTGCTGACCGCCGTCGAGACCGCGTACGCCCGCATCAGCCCCTCCGGCGGCGGAGCCAGCAGCCCCCGGAGCTCCTCCACGGACATCGAGGACGGGTCCAGCCACGCGTCCCACCGCGACGGCGTCAGCATCAGCGGCATCCGGGGATGGATCGCGTACAGCGTGGACGGCCCCTCCGCGGGCGCCACCCCCAGTGGCCCCTTCTCCGCCTCCGTCGTGATCACCGAACAGGTCGCCCACCACGCGCGCGGATGGTCGTCCGGCAGTGAGGCGTCCCGCCAGAACTCGTAGAGCCCGGCCATCGCGAACACCGAACCGTCCGCCGGGGAGATGAAGTACGGCTGCTTGCGGGGCCGTTTCCGCTTCCCCTCGACCTCCAGCTCCCGCTCGTCCACCCCGGTGACCCACTCGTAGTAGCCGTCGGCCGGGATGATGCAGCGGCGGGCCGCGAAGGGCCGCCGGAACGACGGCTTCTCGTGCACCGTCTCCGCCCGCGCGTTGATCATGCGCGCGGCCCCGTCCGGCGAGCTCGCCCAGGACGGCACCAGGCCCCACCGAAGTTTCCGCAGCTGGCGAACCGGACGCGGGTCGTCCGCGTCTTTCAGTGGACGCTCCAGGACCGCGTAGACCTCTTTGGTCGGGGCCACGTTCCAGTCGGGCGCCAGCGTCTCGCTCGGATCGGGGTCCCACTTCTCTATCTCGAAGACGCCCGCGAGATCCTCGGGGCTACGACTCGCCGCATACCTCCCACACATGACCGTCACCCTGCCACGCGGCAGCCGACCACGAGGAGCCGTCCCGGAAATGGCCGATGAAATGCCCGACCTGCACGTTTTCGGCACCCAGGCCGCCCCCGCCCAGTGGCTGGTGGTGGCCACCGCGATAGCCGCCCTCGCCGTCGTGCTGCCGCACGGCGTCTGGCGGCTGTCCCGCAACGCGATCACCATCGCCCACGAGGGCGGCCACGGCCTGGTGGCCCTGCTCACGGGCCGCCGCCTCGACGGCATCCGGCTCCACTCCGACACCAGCGGCCTCACCGTCAGCCGGGGCCGCCCGACCGGCCTCGGCATGATCCTCACCGCCGCCGCCGGCTACACCGCTCCCCCGCTGCTCGGCCTGGGCGGAGCCTGGCTGCTCGCGGCCCACCGCGTCACCCTGCTGCTCTGGCTCGCCACCGCCCTGCTGCTCGCGATGCTGGTGATGATCCGCAACCTGTACGGCATGCTCACCGTGGTCCTCAGCGGCGCCGCCTTCCTGCTGGTGTCCTGGCTGACCTCGCCCGATGTGCAGTCCGCGTTCGCGTACACGGTGGTGTGGTTCCTGCTCCTCGGGGGCGTACGGCCGGCCTTCGAGCTCCAGGCCAAGCGGCGCCGGCACCACGGCGGCGCCGTCAGCGACACAGACGCCGACCAGCTGGCGCGACTCACGTCCGTACCACCGGCGCTCTGGCTCTTCCTCTTCCACGCCGTCTCGGTCTGCTCGCTCATCGGCGGCGGACGGTGGCTGCTCGGACTCTAGGTTCTCCCACCACTAAAGTGAGAGCCATGACCGAAACGCCCGTGCACCCCGCCCTCTGGCCCGCCCCCGTAGCAAGCGGAGCCGTCGACGCGACGGTCACCGTGCCCGGATCGAAATCGGTCACCAACCGGGCGCTGGTGCTGGCCTCCCTCGCCGCCGAGCCCGGCTGGCTGCGGCGCCCCCTGCGCTCCCGGGACACCCTGCTGATGGCCGAGGCGCTGCGCGCGCTCGGCGTCGGCATCGAGGAGGGCGTGGGCCCGGACGGCTCCGGCGAGGCCTGGCGTGTGATCCCCGCCGGTCTGCACGGCCCGGCCACCATCGACGTGGGCAACGCCGGTACGGTCATGCGCTTCCTGCCCCCCGTGGCCGCGCTCGCCGACGGGCCCGTCCGCTTCGACGGCGACCCCCGCTCGTACGAACGGCCCCTGAACGGCGTGATCGACGCCCTGCGCGTGCTCGGCGCGCGGATCGACGACGACGGCCGGGGCGCGCTCCCGCTCACCGTGCACGGCAGCGGCGCCCTCGACGGCGGCCGGGTCCGGATCGACGCCTCCTCCTCCTCCCAGTTCGTCTCCGCGCTGCTGCTCTCCGCGCCCCGCTTCAACCAGGGCGTGGAGGTACGGCACACCGGCGCCACCCTGCCGTCCATGCCGCACATCCGGATGACCGTCGACATGCTGCGCTCGGTCGGCGCGCAGGTGGACGAGCCGGAGACCGGCGGCGAGCCGAACGTGTGGCGGGTCTCGCCGTCCGCGCTGCTCGGCCGCGACCTCACGGTCGAGCCGGACCTGTCCAACGCCCAGCCGTTCCTGGCCGCCGCCCTGATCACCGGCGGCAGGGTGACGATCCCGGACTGGCCCGAGCGCACCACCCAGCCGGGCGACCAGCTGCGGCGGATCTTCACCGAGATGGGCGGTTCCTGCGAGCTGACCGAGCGGGGCCTGGTCTTCACCGGCTCCGGCTCGATCCACGGCATCGACGTGGACCTCGGCGAGGTCGGCGAGCTCACCCCGGGCATCGCGGCGGTGGCGGCGCTGGCCGACTCGCCCTCGACGCTGCGCGGGGTCGCCCATCTGCGCCTGCACGAGACGGACCGGCTGGCGGCCCTCACCAAGGAGATCAACGAGCTCGGCGGCGATGTCACCGAGACCGCCGACGGTCTGCACATCCGCCCGCGCGCTCTGCACGGCGGCGTCTTCCACACCTACGACGACCACCGCATGGCCACGGCCGGCTCGATCATCGGCCTCGCCGTGGAGGGCGTCCGGATCGAGAACGTGGCGACGACCGCCAAGACGCTGCCCGACTTCCCGCGGATGTGGACCGGGATGCTGACCGGGGCCGGAAACTGAGCGGGGCCTGAGCAGATGCGCCGCTACGGCAAGAACCCCGACGAGGACGACATCCGGGTCCGCCCGAACCGCAAGGGCAACCGTCCCCGCACCACCATCCGCCCCAAGCACGAGGACGCCTGCGAGGGCATGGTCCTCACCGTCGACCGGGGCCGGCTGACCTGTCTCGTCGAGGGCCGCACGGTCACCGCGATGAAGGCCCGCGAGCTGGGCCGCAAGGCCGCGGTGGTCGGGGACCGGGTCATGATCGTCGGTGATCTCTCGGGCGAGAAGGACACCCTGGCGCGGATCGTGCGCATCCAGGAGCGCAGCTCGGTGCTGCGCCGCACGGCGGACGACGACGACCCGTTCGAGCGGGTGATCGTCGCCAACGCCGATCAGCTGGCGATCGTCACCGCCCTCGCCGACCCCGAGCCGCGCCCCCGGCTCATCGACCGCTGTCTGGTCGCCGCCTACGACGCCGGGCTCACCCCGCTCCTGGTGCTGACCAAGTCGGACCTGGCCCCGGCGGACGAACTCCTGGAGATGTACGGGGCGCTGGGCGTCCCGCACGTGGTCACCTCGCGCGAGGAGCTGTACAGCGGCGACGCGGCGGACCGGGTGCGCACCCACCTCGGCGGCAAGGCCACCGCCTTCGTCGGCCACTCCGGCGTCGGCAAGACGACCCTGGTCAACGCGCTGGTCCCGGAGGACCGCCGGCGTATCACCGGCCATGTCAACGCGGTCACGGGCCGCGGCCGGCACACCACCACCTCGGCCCTCGCGCTGCCGTTGGCGAGCAGCGACGGCGGCTGGGTGATCGACACCCCGGGCGTACGGTCGTTCGGGCTGCACCACGTGGACCCGTCCCGGGTCATCCTCGCCTTCCCGGATCTGGTGCCCGGCACCGAGAACTGCCCGCGCGGGTGCAGCCACGACGAGGCGGAGTGCGCGCTGGACGCCTGGGTCGCCGAGGGGCACGCCGACCCGGCGCGGCTCTACTCGCTGCGCCGGCTGCTCTCCACCCGGGAGCGCCACGAGGGCGACTGACGGGCGGCGAGTGCATAATCGCCCTAGCGATGACGAGCAGTCACCTATGTGTTGCGGGAGGGCTTGGACATGGCGTGGCTGCTGGTGGTGGTCGCCGGAATCCTGGAGACGGGGTTCGCCGTCTGTCTCAAACTGTCGCACGGCTTCACCCGGATCGCCCCGACCATCGCCTTCGCGGCGTTCGCGCTGGGCTCGTTCGGTCTGCTCACCCTGTCGCTGAGGAAGCTGGACGTGGGTCCGGCGTACGCGGTGTGGACCGGTATCGGCGCGGCGGGCACCGCGATCTACGGCATGGTCTTCCTCGACGACGTGGTCTCCACGCTGAAGCTGGTGTCGATCTCGCTGGTGATCGTGGGCGTGATCGGCCTGCAGATCTCGGGCTCGGCGCACTGAGGCCCCGGCCGCCCGCACGGACCCTCCGGCCCGGCGCGCCCACTCACGGCGCGGGCCGCACCGGCGTACGGGCCAGGACCGCGCGGACATGGGCCGCGTGCCCGCTCCCGCCGGGCCCGGCGGGCGGTCCCGGATCCGGCGCCATCACATACGACAGCGCGAGCCGCACCACCGTCTCGCAGCAGCGGGCGAGCTCCCCCGGCTCCACACCGGGCAGCTCCTTCTCCAGCGCCGCGAGCGAGCGGTCCCGTACCGTCGCCACCAGCTCTGAAGGCCCCGGAACCCCGGCGTCCGCGCGGCGCTGCGCCGGTACGGGAGAGTGCGCGCCCAGCGTGCGGGCTGCGCGCGGGGCGGGCAGCCGCTCGTCCCGGCAGCCGGTGAGCAGCGCCCGGATCAGCGCGCTGGCGCGCGCCGAGCGCACGGTCCACTCGACGAGGGCGACCAGCCGGTCGGCCGGGACCACCCGTTCGGCCAGGACACGGTCGACGCCGCGCAGATAGATGTCGGCCTCGCGCCGCACCAGGGCGCGGGCCAGGCCCTCCTTGCTGCCGAACTCGTTGTACAGCGTCTGCCGGGACACTCCGGCGGCCGAGGCCACGTCCACCATCCGCACCGCCGACCAGGGCCGTGCCGAGAGCGCCGAGACGGCGGCGTCCAGTAGGGCTTCCCGCGCTGTGGGCATCGCGCCTCCCCGGGCCGTGCGAGCGGGCCGTCCTCAGAGTTGACGCGCGCCCCCGCACTGTCAATAGCCGCGGCGGGCGGCGCGGGGACCTTGGCCGGTGTCCGCATCCCGGGCCATGTGGTCCCCGCAGGTGCCGGTCGATACGGTGTGGCCATGCCCGACTACCACGATGATCTGCGTCTCGCCCACGTCCTCGCGGACGCCGCCGACGCCGCCACGATGGACCGGTTCAAGGCGCTCGACCTGAAGGTCGAGACCAAGCCGGACATGACGCCGGTGAGCGAGGCCGACAAGGCCGCCGAGGAGCTGATCCGCGGCCATCTCCAGCGGGCGCGGCCCCGGGACGCGATCCTGGGCGAGGAGTACGGCCTGGAGGGCACGGGTCCGCGCCGCTGGGTGATCGACCCGATCGACGGCACGAAGAACTATGTGCGCGGGGTGCCGGTCTGGGCGACGCTGATCGCGCTGATGGAGGCGGGCGAGGGCGGCTACCGGCCGGTGGTGGGCGTGGTGTCGGCGCCCGCGCTCAACCGCCGCTGGTGGGCGGCGAAGGGCCACGGCGCGTACACCGGCCGCAGCCTGTCGCAGGCGACCCGGCTGCGGGTCTCCAACGTCTCCCGGCTCGCGGACGCCTCGTTCGCGTACTCCTCGCTGAGCGGCTGGGAGGAGCGCGGCAAGCTCGACGACTTCCTGGACCTGACCCGGGCGTGCTGGCGCACGCGCGCGTACGGCGACTTCTGGCCGTACATGCTGGTCGCGGAGGGGTCGGTGGACATCTGCGCCGAGCCGGAGCTGTCGCTGTGGGACATGGCGGCGAACGTGATCGTGGTGCAGGAGGCGGGTGGCGTCTTCACCGGTCTGGACGGCAGGGAGGGCCCGCACAGCGGCGACGCGGCGGCCTCCAACGGCCTGCTCCACGACGAGCTGCTCAACCACGTGGGCACCGCGGACTGAGGCGCGGCCCCGGCGCGGGCCCGCGACTGGGGCACCAGAGGGGCGTGGGTCGTACTTTTACGCGCCCCTCAACTGACCTCTACCACCCTCTTGTTGACGTGCGTCCCTGGATGCCACTCTAGGAGTCCCCCCACTTGTGAACTTGTGAATCCGTTCGCGTTTCCCGTACTCCCGTACGGGACCACGGGGGTTCACCAAGGAGGTGGCTCCTTCCATGCTCGTCCGTGACGCCATGAGCACGGTGATCCTCACCATCGGACCCGCGCACACCCTCCGTCAGGCCGCCCGGCTGATGGCCGCGCGCCGCGTCGGAGCGGCCGTCGTCCTCGACCCCGACACCAGCGGGCTCGGCATCCTCACCGAGCGCGACATCCTCAACTCCCTCGGCCAGGGCCAGGACCCCGACCGGGAGACCGCGAGCACCCACACCACCACCGACGTCGTCTTCGCGGCGCCGGGCTGGACCCTGGACGAGGCGGCCGACGCGATGGCGCACGGCGGCTTCCGGCATCTGATCGTCCTCGACGGGGCCGGGCCGGTCGGCGTGGTCTCGGTCCGGGACATCATCCGCTGCTGGGCGCCCACCCGGCGCCACCCGGCCGAGCTGGTCGGCTGAACCGCCACGGGCACGCACTTGGGCACGCGCGGAGGGCCGGCTCCCCCGGGGAACCGGCCCTCCGACTGCCTACGACAAGCGATCCAGTGCTGTTCAGCCGCGCAGGGCCTGGACCGCGGCCTCCAGCCGCTTGCCGAAGTCCTCGTCCGCCTTGCGGAAGTTCTCGATCGCGCGCTCGGCGATGTCGTCGCGCGAGACCTTGGCGATGAAGCCCGACAGGTTCTCGATCAGCCGGGTCTTCTCGTCCTCCGAGTACAGCCGGTACAGGTTGCCCGCCTGGACGAAGTCGTCGTCCTCGGCGTGCAGCGGGGCGGCGTGGCTGCCCGTCACGTCGCCGACCGGGACCGGCTGCCACAGCGGACGGCCGGTCTGCTGGGGACCGCCGAAGCTGTTCGGCTCGTAGTTCTTCGCGCCCTTGTGACGGCCGTCGTACAGCTGGCCGTCACGGGAGTTGGTGCGCGCCTCGGTGGCGTGCGGACGGTTGACCGGCAGATGGTCGGCGTTGATGCCGACGCGGTAGCGGTGGGCGTCGCCGTACGCGAAGAGGCGGCCCTGGAGCATCTTGTCGGGGGACGGGCCGATGCCGGGCACGAAGTGCGCCGGGCTGAAGACCGACTGCTCGACCTCGGCGAAGATGTTCTCCGGGTTGCGGTTGAGCTCCAGCTTGCCGATCTCGATCGGCGGGTAGTCCGCGTGCGGCCACACCTTGGTGAGGTCGAACGGGTTGAAGCGGTAGGTCGCCGCGTCGGCCGCCGGCATGATCTGCACCTGCACGGTCCAGGACGGGAAGTCGCCGCGCTCGATCGCCTCGCGCAGATCGCGCTGGTGGCTGTCCGGGTCCTCGCCTGCGAGCTTGTTGGCCTCGGCCTGGGTGAGGTTCTTGATGCCCTGGTCGGTCTTGAAGTGGTACTTGACCCAGAAGACCTCGCCCGCCTCGTTGTTCCACTGGTACGTGTGCGAGCCGTACCCGTTCATGTGGCGCAGTGTGGCCGGGATGCCGCGGTCACCGAAGAGCCAGGTCACCTGGTGGGTGGACTCGGGGCTCAGCCCCCAGAAGTCCCAGACGTTGTCGGCCTCCTGGGAGCCGGTGTACGGGTCGCGCTTCTGGGTGTGGATGAAGTCGGGGAACTTGATGGCGTCCCGGATGAAGAAGACGGGCGTGTTGTTGCCGACCAGGTCGTAGTTCCCCTCCTCCGTGTAGAACTTCAGCGCGAAGCCGCGCGGGTCGCGCACGGCGTCGGCCGAGCCGAGGTTGCCGGCCACGGTGGAGAAGCGCAGGAACGTCTCGGTCTCCTTGCCGACCTCGGAGAGGAACTTCGCGCGCGTCCACCGGGTGACGTCCCGGGTCACCGTGAACGTGCCGTAGGCGCCCGCGCCGCGCGCGTGGACTATGCGCTCCGGGATGCGCTCCCGGTTGAAGTGCGCGAGCTTCTCCAGGAGCGACTGGTCCTGGAGGAGCACCGGGCCGCCGGCCCCCGCGGTCTCGCTGTTCTGGTTGTCGGCCACCGGCGCGCCGGCCTCCGTGGTGAGCGGTCCCTGCGTCACGTGCGCCTCCTGCGTCATTCCTGCGAGTCCTGTCCCCTGGCCTGTGTCGTAATCGATCCTACAATGGACTTTGTCTAAGTCAAACGCTCATCCAAAGTCACACCCGTTCGGGATACGCTCCTCCGACTGTTAGGCTGGCCCTTATGAGTGACCTCCTGGAACGACTCCGCGGACGCGGCTGGCGCATGACGGCCCAGCGGCGTGTCGTGGCCGAGGTCCTCGACGGGGACCACGTGCATCTGACGGCGGACGAGGTCCACGCGCGCGCGGTGGCCAAGCTCCCCGAGATTTCCCGCGCGACCGTCTACAACACGCTGGGCGAGATGGTGACGCTGGGTGAGGTCATCGAGGTCTCGACGGACCGCCGCGCCAAGCGGTACGACCCGAACGCGCACCGGCCGCACCACCACCTGGTCTGCGCCCTGTGCGGCGCGATCCGCGACGTCCACCCGACGGGCGACCCGCTCGCTGAACTTCCCGCGGCGGAGCGCTTCGGGTTCACGGTGTCCGACGTCGAGGTCACCTACCGGGGGACCTGCCCGGACTGCGCAACGGCGTAGTCCTCCCCTAGTACCAGGGCGGTCGTCGGCAACCGCCCCCCTTGATGGGCAGACGCCCCCCTTGGTGGGCAGACGCCCCCCTTGGTGGGCGGAAACGACTCAGGGCCCGGATCCATTGGATCCGGGCCCTGAATACTTGGTAGCGGGGACAGGATTTGAACCTGCGACCTCTGGGTTATGAGCCCAGCGAGCTACCGAGCTGCTCCACCCCGCGTCGGTGAACCCAACAGTACGTCACCGCGCGGACCAGCGCAAACCCGATCAGCCGCACCCCGCTCGCGCGGCGCTACGCCGTCAGCTCCTCGTGCAGGGCCTCCCGCAGCCGGGCCGCCCGCTCCGCCACCTCGGCCGGACCGAGCTCCACCGCCCGCGCGCACCAGCGCTTGCCCTCCGCCAGCTCCCCGCACCGGGCGGCGAGCAGCGCGAGCCGCAGCGCGGCGCGCCCGTGCCCCGCCTGGGCGGCCCGGGCCCACCACAGCGCCGCCTCCCGCTCGCGGCCCTCGCGGGCCAGCAGCAGCCCGAGGTTGAAGGCGCCGTTGCGGCTGCCCGCCTCGGCCGCCTCCCGGTACCAGCGCGCGGCGCCCTCCTGGTCGCCGCGGGCCGCCGCCAGCATGCCGACCCGGACCTGGGCGCGCCGGTGGCCCTGGGCCGCGGCGCGCTCGTACCACTCCTCGCACTCCGTCTTCTCGGCCACCGGCTCGCCGAGGACCGGCGCGCCCGGCGGCGGCTGGCGCGCGTCGAGGACGGTGGCGAGCCGGAACGCCGCCTCCGCGCTGCCGCCGCCCGCCGCGCAGCGCAGATGCCGCTCGGCCGCGGCCTCCTCGCCGTCCCGCAGCAGCGCCATGCCGACCTGGAGGGCCGCCTCGGTGTGCCCGGCCGCCGCCGCCCGCTCGTACCACTTCAGGGCGGTCCGGTCGTCGTCGCGGCTGGCGAAGAGGATGCCCAGGTTGAAGGCCGCGTCCACGCTGCCCGCCTCGGCCGCCTTGGAGAACCACGGCTCGGCGCCGGTCGCGTCGCCGGCCTGGAGCAGCAGCACCGCGAGCGCGTTGGCCGCCTCGCGGTGGCCCGCGTAGGCGGCGCGCCGGTACCACTGCTCGGCCTGCGCGGTGCGCTCCTGGGCGGCGCAGAGCAGCGCCAGGTTGTACGCCCCGTTGTCGTCCCCGGCGTCCATCGCGGCGCGGTACCAGCGCTCGGCGGTCTGGGTCTCGCCCCGGGCCGCGTGCAGGGCGCCCAGCGCGTTGGCGGCGTTGCCGTCGCCGTCCTGGGCGGCACGCAGCCACCACACGGCCGCGCTCTCCTCGTCGCCCGCGTCCCGGAGCAGGAAGCCGAGCGCGCAGGCGGCCTTGGCCTCGCCGTCCTTGGCCGAGGTGAGGTACCAGCGCCCGGCCTCCTTCAGCTCGCCGCGCTTCTCCAGGATCGCGCCGAGGTGCAGCGCGGCCCGCCGGTGCCCGCGCGCGGCGGCCTGGCGGTACCACTGCTCGGCCTCGGCGCTCCTGGCCCCGGGGTCCGTCTCGGGCTCGACAGCGATGTCAGGCTCGGCGCCGGCACCCTCGCCGCGCCGGTCGATGAGCCGGGCGAGACGGTACGCGGCCTCCCGGTGGCCCTGCTCGGCCGCGGCGCGCAGCCAGCGCTCGGCGCCCACGTCGCCGCGGTGCTCCAGCAGGTCGGCCAGGGCGTACGCCCCCAGCGCGTGGCCCTGTTCGGCGGACTGGCGCAGCCAGTACTCGGCGGCCGGCTCGTCGCCGCGCTCGCGGTAGTGCCGGCCCAGCGCGTGGGCGGCGGCGGCGGAGCCCGCGACGGCGGCGATACGCCACCATCCGGCCGCCTCGTCGGCGTATCCGCGCTGGTGCAGCAGGACACCCAGGTTGTTGGCCGCGGCGCGGTCGCCCTCGGCGGTGGCGCCGCGCAGATAGGGCTCGGCGCTGTCGAGGTCGCCGCGGCGCAGCAGCAGGGCTCCGAGAACGCTCATGGACGCGGCGTCGCCGCAGTCGGCCGCGCGCCGGTGCCGTGCCTCGGTCTCGGCGTCGGCGGCGTCATCGGAGCGCATCCGCGCAAACCGCCCTGTCTCCAACAGAGTTGCCCTGTCCCCCATAAATACCATCGTCGCACCACCAGCTACCCGCGTACACCTGGTATACCGCAGCCAGAGAGGTCACTTCAGCGTTTTGTCGACATGCCCACAGAGAGATAAGCCAAACGCAGCAGGGACACATCCGGACAGCGCAAATCGACGAGGGCCCGGATCCTGATGGATCCGGGCCCTCGTCCGTGAGTAGCGGGGACAGGATTTGAACCTGCGACCTCTGGGTTATGAGCCCAGCGAGCTACCGAGCTGCTCCACCCCGCGTCGGTGAACACAACGTATCACGACGCGGGACGGAGCCCGACCGGATAATCGGCCGAAGGGCCCGGTGCTCAGCCGCTCCCTCCCCCGCCGGAGCCGCCGGCCGGGGCCCCTCCGGAGGCCCCCTTCGCCTTGGACTCGGCCTCGGCGGCGCGCTGGAGCGCCGCCTGGAGGTCCTGCTGGGCCTTGCCGTACGCCGCGAAGTCGCCCTTCTGCAGCGCCTTCTGACCGTCGTCGTACGCCTTCTGGGCGTCCTTGATGGCCTGTTCCACCGTGGCGTTGGTCCCGGTGGCCGGCGGCTTGGTGGTGTCCGTCGGCGGCTTCGTCGCGGGCGGCTCGGCGCCGTCCACGCCGAACACCGCGTTCAGCGCCTGCGCCAGGGTGTCCTTGAAGACGGTCCTGTCCCCGTAGGAGACGCCGACCTTCTTCAGGAGGGGGTAGTTGGCGGAGCCACCGCGCGCGTACACCGGCTCGATGTAGAGGAACCCGCCGCCCAGCGGCACGGTCAGCAGATTGCCGTAGTCGATCTCGGAGTCGCTGCCGCGCAGGTTGCGGACGAACTCGGCGACCTCCGGGAGGCCGTTGAGCTTGCTCTGCACCTGCTGCGGGCCCTGGACGTTGTCGGTGACCCGGAGGAGTCTGATCGTGCCGTAGTCCTTGCTGGCCGCGTCCGCGTCGATCGCCATGAACCCGCCCAGGTTGGGCCGTCCGTTCGGCGTGAACGTCGTCGTCAGGGAGAACTTGTTCCCCTGCGTCTCGGCGCCCGGCATCTTCATCGACAGGTAGTACGGCGGGACCGCGACGCCGTCCTTGTTGGTCGGGTCGTCCGGCACCTGCCAGGCGTCACTGCCGCTGTAGAACTGCACGGGGTCCGTGACGTGGTACCGGGTCAGCAGCTCGCGCTGGACCTTGAACATGTCCTGCGGGTAGCGAAGATGGGCGAGCAGGTCGTCCGGGATGGCGGCCTTCGGCTTCACCGTGTGCGGGAACGCCTTCATCCAGGTCTTCAGGACCGGGTCCTTGGTGTCCCACTGGTACAGCGTCACCGTGCCGTCGTACGCGTCGACGGTGGCCTTCACCGAGTTGCGGATGTAGTTGACCTGGTTCTGCTGGGCCACCACCGCGCGCTGGCGGGTGGTCAGCGAGTCGGCCGTCGTCTCACCCAGCGTCGTACGCGAGGCGTAGGGGTAGCCGTTGGTCGTGGTGTACGCGTCGACGACCCACTGGATCCGGTTGCCGATCTTGGCGGGGTAGGGGTCGCCGTCGATGGTCAGCCACGGGGCGACCGCCTCCACCCGCTGCTTCGGGGTGCGGTTGTAGAGGATCTTCGAGCCCTCGCCGATGGCTCCCGAGTAAAGGATCTGCGGCTCGCTGAAGGCCACCGCGTACGCGGCGCGGTTGAAGGGGTTGGAGAGGCTGACCCCGCCCTTGCCGTCGAAGCTCGTCGTCTTCTGGCCCTTGCCCTCGGACTCGTAGTCGAGCTCCTTCTGCGGACCGCCGACGATCGAGTACTGCTCGGTCTTCTCGCCGTAGTAGATCCGCTGCTCGTACCGGTCGAACCGGCCCGCGGTGGGCAGACCGGACTCGGTGAAGTCCGGGGAGCCCGTGGAGTCCACGCTGGTGCCCTTGGCCGCGATCATCCCGTAGCCGTGGGTGTAGGTGAAGTGGTCGTTGATCCAGTTGCGCTTGTCGATGCCGTTGAGGTTCAGCTCGCGCAGACCGACGACCGTGTCCTGCTCCTTGCCGGCCTTGTCCGTGTAGCGGTCCACGTCCAGCGGTACGGCGAACTGGTAGTACTTGCGCTCCTGCTGGAGCTGCTGGAAGGCGGGGGTGACCACGTTGGGGTCGATCAGCCGGTAGCTGGCCGCCGTGTCGGCGTCGGCGCGCAGCTTGGCGTTGTCCTCCGCCGCCGTCGTCCCCTTGTAGTCCCGCACCTCGGTGCGGTCGATGCCGTACGCCTCGCGCGTGGCGTCGATGTTCTTCTGGATGTACGGCGCTTCCTTGGCCTGCTCGTTCGGCTGGACCTGGAACTTCTGCACGATCGCCGGGTAGAGCCCGCCGATCAGGATGGCCGAGAGGACCATCAGGCCGAAGCCGATCACCGGGAGCTGCCAGGTGCGGCGCCACAGCGTCGCGAAGAAGAGCAGCGCGCAGATGACGGCGATGCAGAACAGGATCGTCTTCGCCGGCAGATAGGCGTGGGCGTCCACGTACCGCAGACCCGTCCAGTTGCTGCTGGCCTTGAAGTCACTGGACTTGACCGCCAGGCCGTACCTGTCCAGCCAGTACGCCACGGCCTTCAGGACGACGAAGACGCCGAGCAGCACCGACAGGTGCCCGGTGGCGGCGCCGGTGGCCCGCGCTCCGGGGCTGGTGATCCGCAGCCCGCCGTACAGGTAGTGCGTGAGGGCCGCGGCGATCAGGGACAGCACGGTCGCCGCGAAGCCGAAGCCGACCAGGAACCGGTACCAGGGCAGGTCGAAGGCGTAGAACGACACGTCCAGATGGAACTGGGGGTCCTTCTGCCCGAACGGCACCCCGTTGACCCACAGCAGCCAGGTGCGCCACTGCCCGGAGGCGGAGGCCCCCGCGATCAGGCCGACGAGCGCGGCGATGCCCAGGAGCAGCCACTTCTTGAACGGGGCGATGCCCATCCGGTAGCGGTCCAGGCTCTGCTGCTCCAGCGACATCGCGCTGAGCGGCGGTCGCAGCCGGTGCGCCAGCCAGATGTTCAGGCCGACGGCCACGGCCATCAGGACGCCGAAGAAGGAGAACAGGCCGATCTTGGTCCACAGGGTGGTGGTGAAGACGGACGAATAGTGCACCGAGCGGTACCAGAGCCAGTCCGTCCAGAACCCGGCGAACATGACGAAGATCATGGCCAGCACGGCCAGGATTCCCAATGTCATGAGCAGGGTCCGGACGCGGCGGGACGGCCGGCCGACTCTGATCCGTGGCCCGGACGGGCCTCCGCCGCGGTCCGGCATCTGGAAAGCCAAGGTGCGCACCTCGAAGTTAGCTGTCGATTGAGCAGGCCCCGCGATCGTAGAGCCCACTCATGCAACTTACTGAGGCTTTACTCAGTTCCCGATCCGGGGGTGAAAGAGGGCAGGATGTTGGCCATGTCCAACGTTTCCCCCTCCGGCCCCCCGATGGCCGCGAGCCCCCTCACCCGCGCAGTGCTGGAAATCGACGAGTACGCCGCCGGTCTCGGCTGGGACCAGCCGGCCCGGCTGTTCGCCCTGGTCGACACCGTCAAGCTCCGTACCCAGGAGCCGGGGCTGGCCGCCCAGCTCGGCCTCGACCAGGGCGACACGGCCGCCCCGCTGACCCCGATCGAGCAGGACGAGATCCCGGCCGGCCAGGCCCTCGACGAGTTCCTGGGCACCATCGCCTGGCCGGACGCGGTGGTCGGCTGCGCGCTGACCGTGGAGCGCCTGATGCTGCCGCCGTCGGCCGAGACGTCCGTGCCCGAGGGCCTGAACGAGAAGCAGCTGGCGAAGTGGGTGGCCAAGCACCCCGACCGCCAGGAGGTCCGGATGACGGTCGCGGTCCTGCGCGACGGCGCCCGTGACTCGGCCGTACGGCTGCGCGAGAAGGACTCGCCGACCGAGGTGCTCACCGGCGCCGGTCTCGTCCCGGGCCTGGCCGAGGCGCTGGCCGCGACCTTCGCGGAGTAGCGGCGGGCCGTCAAGCGCGGGCCGCGTCCACGCGCGCGTGGACGCGGCCGGTCACTTCGCCGAGCAGCTCGGCAGACCGGCCGTGTCCCCCTTGCGGATCTTCTCCAGCGCCTTGGTGGCGTCGTCGATGGTGGAGACCTTCACCAGGGTGAGCCCGCCGGGGGTGTCCGAGGCCGCCGCGGCGCAGTTCTCGGTGGGCGTCAGGAAGTAGCGGGCGCCCGCGCCGCGCGCGCCGATCAGCTTCATCTCGATGCCGCCGATCGGGCCGACCTTGCCCGCGTCGTCGATCGTTCCCGTACCGGCGATGAACTTGCCGCCGGTCAGATCGCCGGGGGTGAGCTTGTCGACGATGCCGAGGGCGAACATCAGGCCCGCGCTCGGGCCGCCGACGTCGGCGAGCTTGATGTCGATGGCGAACGGGAAGGTGTGGTCCGTCCCGGCCTGGATCCCCACGATCGCCCGGTCGCCGTCCTTGGCCTTCTCCGTGGTGACGGTGACGTTCTCGCCGCCCTCGGGCTCCTTGCCCGCCTTCGCCGCCGCTGCCGCCTCCTTGGCCGGGACGACGGAGAAGACCACGTTCTGGCCGGGGCGGTGCTTGGTGACCAGCTTCGCCACGTCGGAGGGCTCCTTGACGGGCGAGCCGTCGACGGACCTGACCACATCGCCCGCGTGCAGCCTGTTCTCGGCCGGGCCGGCCTTCACCACGGACGCCACGACGACCCGGGACTTCACCGGGATCTTGAGCTCGTTGAGGGCCGCGACCTTGGCGCTCTCCTGCGACTGGCTGAACTCCTCGGCGTTCTCCTGCGAGGACTGCTCCTCGGTCTTGCCGTCCGGGTACAGCGTGTCGTGCGGTACGACCTTGTTGTCGTGGGCCAGCCAGCCGTAGACGGCCTCGACCAGGTTCATGTTGTAGTCCGCACCGGTGACCCTGACCGTCGTCATGTTGAGGTGACCGGTCGTGGGGTAGGTCTTGTGCCCGGAGATCTGCAGTACGGGCTCGCCGCGCGCCTCGCCGAGGGTGTTCACCGTGGGACCGGGCGACATCTCCGAGTACGGCACTTTGATGAGGACGCCTGCGCAGAGCAGCGCGATCAGGATCAAGGTGGAGGCGAGCATCGTCGCGGTGCGGCGTGGCATGGAACGACAGTACGGGACGTGCCTGTCAGCGCACCGCCGGGGCCGGTCCGTACGGGGAGGGTGGGCATCCTGGTACGTACCGAGGCGCGAGAGGCGCGCCGGAGAGGGTCAGACGGGCTCGGTTCCGGCCTGGGATTTCTCCATGGCTTCTCGGAACCGGCTGTAGCCGGCGAGTTCCGCGATGTCGCCGGTCGTGCGATTGCGGGCGGCCCAGCTCGCCCATATCGCCGCGCCGACAGCAGCGAAAAGCGGAATCAGCAACCAGGTGAGAGCAGCCATTCCGTCCTCCCGTCCCCAGATGAGCGACCGCAACTGACAGATCAGCAGATTAACCATCTGCGAGATCAACGCTCGCGGCAGGGGTGCGGTTACGCAAATCGGGGCGGATCACCCCGACAGGGTTTCAGACACCCCGGCCGGACGTCCCGTTCACCCGTTGGGGGCGCGGCCCGCGACCGGCGGGCGCCCGTCCGGCCCCCTGAACGACGGCGCTAAGCGCCGACCCATTCGTCCGTACCGTCCGAGAACCGCTGGTGCTTCCAGATCGGGACCTCGTGTTTCAGGTCGTCGATCAGCTTGCGGCAGGCCGCGAAGGCCTCCCCGCGGTGCGGACAGGAGACCGCCACCACGACCGCCAGATCGCCCACGGCCAGTTCGCCCACTCGGTGGACGGCGGCCAGCGCGCGGACCGGGAACTCGGCGACGACCTTGTCGGCCACTCGGCGCATCTCGGCCTCGGCCGTCGGATGGCACGAGTACCCGAGCGCCGCCACGTCGGCACCGCCGTCATGATCACGCACGGTGCCGACGAAGAGCGCGGTGCCGCCGGCCGAGGGGTCGCCCACGGCGCGGAACACCTCGTCCAGGGAGAGCGGGGTGTCACGGATCCCGAGCAGCCGGATCGGGTCGTCCGCCCCCTGCTCGCCGGGGTGGTCGTGCGAGGTCTGTGCCATGGCCCCATCGTGCCGTACCGCACTGACATCGCGGTATAGCTCTTTCACCCCGTCACCGCAGCCTCCCGTAGGAGGGTCCTACAGACCCCGGCGCTTACGGGCCCGGCGGATCGCCGCGGCGGCTCCCAGCAGGGCGACCGTCGCTCCGGCGGCCCCGGCGGCCGTCGCGTCCTTCCGGCCCAGCCGGCGGCCCGCCACGGTGTGTCGCCCGGCGGCCTCCTCCAGGAGCTCCGCGAGGACCTCCTCGTTGGTCCACTGGGGCCGCCAGCCCGCGTCGTGCAGCCGGCCGACACTGACCACCCAGGGGTGCATGGTGTACGCCAGGTCGCCCGCCGGGGACGGGGTGAGGCCGATCCGGTGCAGCCGGGCGGCGGCGCCGAGCGCGACCGCCGAGGGCAGCTCCATCCGCCGGATGCCGCTGAGCTCCTCGACCTCCTCCTGTTCGAGCCAGCCGTCGCAGCCGACCGCGAACTCCCCGTCGACCTTCCCCAGCGCCGCGTACTCCAGAGCGCTGCACAGGTCCTCGACATGGCAGAACTGCCAGGTCGGGCGGGATCCGGCGACGACCAGGAGGCGCGGCGACTCGAAGTACCGGGTGAGGGCGGTGTCAGTACCGCCCACCAGGACGGCGGGCCTCACCACCGTGACGTTGAGACCCGGATGGGCACGCGGGGCGCGCCGGCCCAGCCGCTCGATCTCCAGGAGGTCGCCGACGCCGGTGGCCTCGGCGGTGGCGCGCAGCTCGGCGTCCTCGGAGAGGGGGATGTCGTTGTCGGGCAGCGCCCCGTAGACCATGGCCGAGGTGCACAGCACGACCCGGTGGACCCCGGCCGCCGCGGCGGCCGTGAGCACCGTCTGGGTGCCGCGTACGTTGTAGGCGGTGCGGGCCGCGGCGTCGGACTCCAGGTCGAGGTCGAGCGCCAGGTGCACGACGACGTCGGCGCCGCGCAGCTTCTCGGCGATGGCCGGGTCGCGTACGTCCAGGATGTGCCAGGTGGCCTCGGACACCTCGCCCCGGCGCTCGTCGATGGCGATGACCTGCTTGATCTCCTCGGACGCGGCGAGCCGCGCGGTGAGGAGCGCGCCGATCCCGGCCGCGGCACCGGTGACCGCGACGACGGGACCCCGCGCTGCGGAGGGGGAAGGGTTTCGCGCTGCGCGAACCTGCGGATCTGGGGAACTCACCGGGCGTCTCCAGCGGTTGTCTTCAGTACGTACACGAATGACGCGTACGGACCAGGTGACGTCCATCCTGCCGCAGGCCGAGAGTCGGCGGAGCACCGAGCCCTCATCCGGCGCGGATGTCTACGCTGGTGGTGTTGGTGGGCAGTCGCCGTCGGCAGGAGCCGGCGGCCCTAGGAGCCGAGGAAACCCGTGAGTGACAACCCATTCGGATTCGGCCTTCCGCCGGAGGAGCCGGAGAACGGCGACGAGGGCAAGGAGAAGGGCAAGGGCAACCAGGGCGGCCCGGCGAATCCCTTCGGGTTCGGCGGCGGGACCGGCGGCGCGGACAATCCGTTCGCGGCCATGTTCGGTTCGCTGAACCCGAACGACCTGGGAGCGGCCTTCCAGCAGCTCGGCCAGATGCTCAGCTACGAGGGCGGTCCCGTGAACTGGGACATGGCCAAGCAGATCGCGCGTCAGACGGTCGCCCAGGGCACCGCCGACGGCAGCAAGGACGCGAGCGTCGGCCCGGCCGAGCGCGCCGCCGTCGAGGAGGCCGTGCGCCTGGCCGACCTGTGGCTGGACGGGGCGACGTCGCTGCCCTCCGGCGCGTCGACGGCCGTGGCGTGGAGCCGCGCGGAGTGGGTCGAGGCGACCCAGCCCGCCTGGAAGGAGCTCGTCGACCCGGTCGCCGAGCGCGTCGGCGCGGCCATGGGCGGGGTGCTGCCCGAGGAGATGCAGGCCATGGCGGGCCCGCTGATCGGCATGATGCGCTCCATGGGCGGCGCCATGTTCGGCCAGCAGATCGGGCAGGCGGTGGGCGTCCTCGCGGGCGAGGTCGTCGGCTCGACCGACATCGGCCTTCCGCTGGGCCCGCCCGGCAAGGCCGCGCTGCTGCCGCTGAACATCGACGCGTTCGGCAAGGACCTGGGCGTCCCGAAGGACGAGGTCAGGCTCTACCTGGCCCTGCGCGAGGCGGCCCACCAGCGCCTCTTCGCCCATGTGCCGTGGCTGCGCTCGCACCTGTTCGGCGCGGTCGAGGGCTACGCGCGCGGGATCAAGGTCGACACGGCCAAGCTGGAGGACGCGGTCGGCCAGCTCGACGTGTCCAACCCCGAGCAGCTCCAGGAAGCGCTTCAGCAGGGCATGTTCCAGCCGGAGGACACCCCGGAGCAGAAGGCCGCCCTGGCCCGGCTGGAGACGGCGCTCGCGCTGGTCGAGGGCTGGGTGGACGCGGTGGTGCACGAGGCCGCCAAGCCGCGCCTGACCTCGGCGGACGCCCTGCGCGAGACCCTGCGCAGGCGCCGCGCGAGCGGTGGCCCGGCCGAGCAGACCTTCGCCACCCTGATCGGCCTCCAGCTGCGCCCGCGCCGGTTGCGGGACGCCTCGCGCCTGTGGGCCTCGCTCACGGACGCGCGCGGGGTCGACGGCCGCGACGGTCTGTGGGAGCACCCGGACATGCTGCCGACCGCTTCCGACCTGGACGACCCGGACGGCTTCGTCCACCGCGAGCAGCTGGACTTCTCGGAGCTCGACAAGATGCTCGGCGAGGCCGCCTCCCGCCGGGACGAGCCCCAGGAGGACCCCTCGGCCAAGGACGACACGGCCAAGGGCGACGACGACAAGGACGACGACGGCAAGTGAGTCTGTATGAAGACGCGGTCCTCGTACTGAAGACGTACGAGGACCAGCCCGAGCTGCGCCGGACCTACCTCGACCATCTCTCGGCGCACCCGGACGGCATGTGGAAGGCCTGCGAGGCCGGCCACCTCACGGCGAGCGCGCTGGTGATGGCCCCGGAGCGCGGGCAGGTGCTGCTGACGCTGCACCGCAAGCTGAACAGGTGGCTGCAGATGGGCGGGCACTGCGAGCCGCAGGACGTCTCGCTGACGGCGGCTGCCCTGCGCGAGGCGACGGAGGAGTCCGGTGTGACCGGTCTCACCCTGCTGCCGGGCGGACCGGTCCGGCTCGACCGGCACCCGATCCCCTCGCCGTGCAACTGGCACCTGGACGTCCAGTACGCGGCGCTGGCCCCGGCCGGGGCGGTCGAGGCGATCAGCGACGAGTCGCTGGACCTGCGCTGGTTCGGCTACGACGAGGTGGCCCGGGTCGCCGACGAGTCGGTGGTGCGGCTGATGGAGACCGCGCGGGCCCGGCTGTGACGGGCTGACCGGGGACAGCACCGGAACCGGGTAGTGAGCGGGTAAGGGGCGGTCGCCCATGGCGACCGCCCCTTACCGACGCCCCGGTCAGGTCCAGGCGTTGCCCTGGTTCTGCGCGTGGGCGCCCTGCTGGCCCATGCCGTACTGGGCCCGCAGGCCCTGGCCGATCACCGCGTTCTGCGGCGGCAGCACCTCGCTGGGCTGCACGAGCGCGAAGCCCTGGCCGAGGAAGCTGAGCTCCCAGCCCTCCCCCGTGTTGCCGCGCCGCCGCCACACGCCCGTGGAGTGCGTCTGCGCCTGCATCTGCACCCGCAGCGAGGTGGACCACGCCACGATCGCGTCCGCGTCGGCGTTGACGTACTTGTCCGGGGTGACCTGGAGCATCAGCGGCTGGCCGGAGGTCATCAGGACGACCTTGCCGGTGCCGGTGATGTTGAGCTGGAACTTGCCGGTGCCGGAGATGCCGTACTGGCTGTCCACGGCGACGACCTCGTAGTGCAGCGAGGAGTCCATGGCGAGGACGTAGCCGCTGTCCACGGTCAGCCCGTCCCGGTCCACGTCCACCACATGGACGTACTGCGCGAGATTGGCGAGGTAGACGGTGCCCTGGCCCGAGACGCGCATCAGGTCCAGGCCCTCGCCGGTGCGGGCGTGGGCGTTCTGGTGGCCCCGCGACTGGTACTCGCCGTCGAACTCCATCAGCCCCTGGTAGGCGACCATCGAGCCCTTGCGGGCGAGGATGTCGTCGTGGCCGGTGAGCACCACGCGCAGCAGCTGCGCGTTCTGCGCGCTGTAGCGCTCCTGGGACTGCTGCTCGGTGTAGCTGAAAAGCGGGCTCTGCATGGTGTTCTCGCTCCCCCTCAGCCCCGGGCCCGCAGGCGGTCGGTGCTGTCCTCACTCGGCTGTACGACGACGATCCCCTGGCCCGAGAAGGCCATCTGGTACGCCTCTCCGCTGCCCCGGCCGATCAGCGAGGACGCCTTGAAGCTGCGCTTGCCCTTCACCTTGAGGTTCGGGGACCACGCCACCAGGGCGTCGGGGTCGACGTACGTCTCGTCCTCGCCGCTGCCGCAGTCGACGACGACCGGCGTGCCGCGGGAGGTCAGGGCGACCCAGCCGGTGCCGGAGATCTTCACGTTGAACAGGCCCTGGCCGGCGAACTTGGCGAGGCCCTTGACCCGTTCGACGCCCCACTGGAGGCTCGCGTCGAAGGCGAGCACATTGGTGCCGTTGACGGACAGTGCGTCGTTGTTGAGCTGGACGACGACCACATTGGCTCCGTAGTCGGCGAGGTAGAGCAGTCCGTCGCCGGTGCACTTCATCAGCGGGGCGCCCTCGCCGGTGATCCAGTCACGGGCGATCTGGCGCACGGCCGGCGGGTTCGGCTCGTACTGGATGAAGCCCTCGTAGGCGACCATCGAGCCCACGCGCGCGAAGAGGTCCTGTCCGGTGGCCATGGCCACCTTGAGCATGGCGCTGCCGTGGTTCTCCATCCGGGCGGTGACGGGGGCGGGGGCGTAGCCCGCGAGCTGCTGGTTCATGGTCCCGGCTCCCTCAGACCTCGTACGGCTGGACGACGATGAAGTTCCCGGGCGCGCCGCGGAACTGCAGGTTGACGGACTCGCCGCTGTGGCCGGGGTAGGCGTTGCGGCGCAGCCTGACCTGGCTGGAGACGATCACCTGCGAGGCGGACGACCAGGCCACGATGGCGTCGCTGTCCGCGAACGTGGTCGGCGTGACCGGCAGGACCACGGGGGTGCCGTGGGTCATCACCACGAGGGTGCCGGTGCCCTGGAACAGCATGGTGAACAGCGCGCCGCCGGGGATGCCGTGGCCCTCGATGCGGCGGACCTCGTACTGGAGGGACTCGTCGAACGCCAGGACGTGTTCGGCGGAGACGCAGATGCCGTCGCCCTGGAGTTCGATGGGGTGCAGATGGGCACTGTTCTCGGCGAGGAAGACCTGGCCGCGGCCACTGCAGCGCATCAGCTGCATCTCCTGGCCGGTCGCGTTGCCGACGATCCGGCCCGCGAACCCGGCGCCCTTGTAGCTGAAGTCGACCTTGCCCTGGTACATCACCATGCTGCCCTGGCGGGCCAGCACGGGTGCGCCGCCGGCGCCGAGGTCGACCCGGACGAGCTGCTTGTTCTGCGGGGTCCAGCGCTGCCCGGTGGGCAGCTCGCGGTACTGCTGGATGGCGCCCGCGAGACCGCCGCCGGACTGCGGCGTCCCGTGCTGCGGCAGCTGCGGGGGAAGGCCGGGCTGCTGACCGTACGGGGCGGGCCGGCCATAAGGAGCCGGCTGACCGTAGGGCGCGGGCCCGCCGTACGGGGCGGGGGCGCCGGGCGGCGGGACCTGCCCGGGGTACTGGCCGGGGACCTGGCCGTACGGGGGCTGCTGGGGCGGCTGTCCGTACGGCGCCGGGGCGGCCGGGGGCGGCACGGTGCCCGGCGGCATCGTCAGGGGCGCGGCGATGGTCGGCGCCGCGTGGATCTGCGGGCTGGGCGCGGGCGCCGGGGCCGGGGGCGGCGTGGACCCGGGCGGCGGCGCGTAGTGCTGCGCGGGGGCCGGGGCCGGTGCGCCGAACTGGGGGGCCGGCTGCGGCGGGTGGGGCTGCTGGGGCGTCCCCGGGGCGCCGAATCCGGGCGCGGGGGCGGTCTGCGCGGGCGGTGCGAAGCTCGGGGCGGCGGCCTGCGGCTGCTGCGGCGGCGCGGGCTCCTCCTCGGCGACCTCGCCGCCGAAGTTCTTCAGCAGTGCCTCCAGGCCGCCGTCGAAGCCCTGGCCGACGGCGGCGAAGCGCCAGACGTCCTTCAGATAGAAGTCGCCCAGCATCACCGCGCGCTCGGTGCTGAACTCGGCGCCCGTGAACGAGTATCTGGCGACCTCGTCGCCGCCGGCGACCACTCTGATGTACCCGGGGCCGATCTGGGACATCTGGCCCGCGCCGTCGATCGTCGCGGTGAACGACAGCTTGTGGATGTGGGCCGGGACGCGGTCCAGGGTGACGCGGAACGACTCGGTGTCACCGGCCTGGGCGCCCAGCAGCTGGACGGACTCCTCGGGCGACTTGGGCTGGTTGAAGAAGATGAAGTACCGGTCGTCGGACAGCTGCTCGTCGGCGTCGAGACCGAAGCAGCTGATGTCGAAGGTCAGCCCGGGGGCGCCGATCTGCACGCCCACATACAGGTCCGTCCCCGGAGTCAGGTCACTGATCTTGGCCTTGTGGCCGCGTTGGAATTCCCTGGCCATGCGTAACGACCGTCCCCCATCCCGAGTGTGATTGGTCGCGCCAGGCTAACGGCTGCCTGCGACAATCGCCCAAGCCGGGAGCCACCGGTACGCATTCGGTACACGACGGCCGAGCTCACTCTCCGCGAGCGGCGGGCAGATGCGGCAGCCGGTCGGCGGCCACCACCCCTTCGAGGTATCCCCGCGCGCGTTCGGTACGGGGGTAGGCCTCCAGCAGCCGCCAGAAACGCGGTCCGTGGCCCGGCACCAGCAGGTGCGCCAGCTCGTGGACCAGGACGTAGTCCACGACGTACTCGGGCATGCCCTGGAGCCGGTGCGAGAGGCGGATGCTGCCCTCGGCCGGGGTGCACGAGCCCCAGCGGGTGTTCTGGTTGGTCACCCAGCGCACCGAGGCGGGACGCGCGCGACCCTCGAAGTACAGGTCGGACAGGCGCTCGGCACGCTCGGTCAGCTCCGCGTCGCCCAGCATCCGCTTGCTCTCCTGGGCCGCGAGCTTGTCCAGCATCACGCTCACCCAGCGCTGCTCCTCGGCCTCGGACATCCGGGCCGGGATCAGCACGATGGTGCGGTCGCCCTCGCGGTAGGCGGAGACCGTCCTGCTGCGCCGGGCGCTTCTGCGCACCTCGACCGCGCTCGTCGCATGACCGCGGGGCGGCGGACTTGTCGGACTGCGGGGCGGGCTTCCGGCACTCTGCAGTGGGTCGGCGGGCACGCCCCGACGTTACCCGCTGTCAGTGGGGGAAGTCCCGCCTCCGGATGGGTTCGCCCATGATCCATTCGGCGCTTGCACCATTAGTACGACTAACGCCCCTGCCTGTGGACAACTTTCCGCACGCGTCCGGCGCAGCGGGCATTCTGGCAGCGGATCGCACGACGGACACGACCGGGCGGGGCGGCGGCCGAAAGGTCCGCGGCCCGGCCACGTGCACGCGCAACGACGGGGGATTTGAGATGCATCCGATGCTGAAGCCGGCGCTGCGCCGGGCATGGCGGGACCGGCAGACCGTGCAGTTCGGGGTGACTCCGACGCGTGCCGTGGTGCTCTCGCCGGTGGACACGGCGACGGGCAGCTTCCTGGAGCTCCTGGACGGCACCCGCGGCCTGCCCCTGCTCTACGAGGAAGCGAGGGCGGCGGACCTCTCGCCCGGCCAAGTGGACGCGCTGGTGGAGCGGTTGACCGAGGCCGGGGTGGTCGACGACGCCACGGCGGGCGGCCCCGCGGCGCGGGCGGCCCGCGAACGGACCGAGGCGTTCGACCGGACCAGGGCCGACCTGGCCTCGCTCTGCCTGGTCCACCCGGAACCGGGCGGCGGCGCCCGGCGGTTGGCGGCCCGCCGGTCCCTGCGGGTGCAGGTCCGGGGCGCGGGGCGGGTGGGCGCGACGGTCGCCTCGGTTCTGGCCGCTTCGGGGGTGGGGCGGGTGGAGGTGCTGGACGGCGGGACCGTGCAGCCGTGGGACGTGGCGCCCGGCGGCCTGAGCGGCGGGGCGGTCGGTGAGCGCCGGGGCCCGGCGGCCCGGCAGCTCGTCCGGGGCGCGGCGCCGGACCGTCCGCCCCGGGCCGGCGAGGCCGACGAGCCGACCGGGCTGTCACTGATCGTGGTGGCCCCCAGGGACGGCCTCGATGTGTACGCGCCGGATCCGGTGACCGGCGAGGAGTGGGTGGCGGCGGGTGTCCCCCATCTGTACGCGGGCGTCCTGGAGACGACCGGGCTGGTGGGGCCGCTGGTCCTGCCCGGGGGCACCGGGTGCGCGGGCTGTCTGGCGCTGGAGCGGGCCGAGCGCGATCCCGGCTGGCCGCGGATGCTGGCGCAGTGGCGCTCCGGCCGTCGCCGGAGCGCGGTCCCCGCCTGCGACCTCTCGCTCGCGACCGCGGTGGCGGGCCTGGCCGCGGCGCATGCGCTGGCCTTCCTCGACGGCGACCTCCCGACGAGCACGGGCACGCGGTGGGAGGCGTCCCTGCCCGCGCTCGACTGGCGGCCCCGGAGGCTGGCGGCCCGGCTCGACTGTCCCTGCGGCGCCGCCGGGGAGAGTGAGAGGGAGGACACCTCCGGGAGAGGCGCCGCCGCAGGACACAATGGCCCGGTAACCGCTGACAACGACGCACTGCCGCGAGGCGCGCGGCACCGCCGGCTGGGAATTGGAGGGGCGCATGTCTGATCTTCCCCGGAAGGCGGTCACCCGGACCGCCAAGTTGGCCGCGCTGCCACTGGGTTTCGCCGGACGTGCCACATGGGGCCTGGGCAAGCGGATCGGCGGCAAGTCCGCGGAGATCGTGGGCCGCGAGCTCCAGCAGCGCACCGCCGAGCAGCTCTTCAAGGTCCTGGGTGAACTCAAGGGCGGGGCGATGAAGTTCGGGCAGGCGATGTCCGTCTTCGAGTCGGCGCTGCCCGAGGAGATCGCCGGGCCCTACCGGGCCGCGCTGACCAAGCTCCAGGAGGCGGCTCCGCCCATGCCGACCCGTACCGTGCACACGGTGCTCGCGGAGCGGCTCGGACCGCAGTGGCGCGAGCTGTTCCTGGAGTTCGACGAGAAGCCCGCCGCCGCGGCCTCCATCGGACAAGTGCACCACGCGGTCTGGCACGACGGGCGCGAAGTGGCGGTCAAGGTGCAGTACCCGGGCGCCGGTGAGGCACTGCTCTCCGACCTGACGCAGCTCAGCCGGTTCGCGCGGCTGCTGGGGCCGCTGATCCCGGGCATGGACATCAAGCCGCTCATCTCGGAGCTGCGCGACCGGGTCTCGGAGGAGCTGGACTACGAGCTGGAGGCGCGGGCCCAGCGGGAGCACGCGGCGGAGTTCGCCGACGACCCCGATGTGGTGGTGCCCGACGTGGTGCACCAGCGCGACCAGGTCCTGGTGACCGAGTGGATCGACGGCACCCCGCTCTCCGAGGTGATCGCGGGTGGTACGCAGGAGCAGCGCGACCGGGCGGGCCAGCTGCTGGCGCGGTTCCTCTTCTCGGGCCCGGCACGGACCGGACTGCTGCACGCGGACCCGCATCCGGGCAACTTCCGGCTGCTTCCTCCCGAGAAGGAGGGCGGTGTCCGGCGGCTGGGCGTGCTGGACTTCGGGACGGTGGACCGGCTGCCGGGCGGGCTGCCCCGTACGATCGGCGACTCGCTGCGAAAGACGCTCGACGGCGACGCGGAAGCGGTCTACGCGCTGCTGTGCGAGGCGGGTTTCGTGAAGGAGACCATAGACCTCGACCCGGACGCGGTCCTGGACTATCTGCTGCCGATCATCGAGCCCGCGCAGGCGGACGAGTTCACCTTCACCCGCGCCTGGATGCGCGGGCAGGCGGCGCGGATCGCCGACCCGCGCTCCCCCGCGCACCAGTTGGGCAAGCAGCTCAATCTGCCGCCCTCGTATCTGCTCATACACCGGGTGACGCTCTCCACCATCGGCGTGCTGTGCCAGCTGGACGCGACGGTCCGGCTGCGGGACGAGCTGGAGCGGTGGGTGCCCGGGTTCCTGCCCGAGGACCAGGAGCCCGCCGGGCCGGGGACGCTCGCGGTCCTCGCGGCCGGGGAGCCGGAGGACGAGGTGGACGAGCAGCCCGCCGGGGCGTGAGGCCCACGGCCGGGCGAGGCGGGGACGCACCCCGCCCGGTCACCACCACACGGAGTCGAGTCTGCCCTCGATCGCCCGGATGTTGGCGCGCGCACAGGCGTCGCAGAAGTAGAGACGGTGGCCGTTCTCGACGGAGTAGGTCCACGTCGGCGGGTTGCTCTGGGCGGGGGTGCCGCAGCGCGAGCACACAACGGTCTCGGCAGCCGGCTGAGTCGGGTCGTCCATTTCGTGACGATACCGCCACGGCCGGCCGTTGCGGGCACAACGCACCGCGGGGGCCGGTCCGTTCGGACCGGCCCCCGCGGGCTCATTCGTCACTTCACACGCGATACGGCCGTGCGGTCGTCACTGCATGACGGCCATGGCGAGGGCGCGGCGGGCACGCATCGACACGCGCTCGGCGCGGCGCTGCATCCGCCGGGCGGCGATCAGGCGCATGGCCTGCCGCTCGGCCTCGGCCTCGCGCAGGCGCTCGTGCATATGGGCACGGGCGAGGGCTTCTGGCATGAGTTGCATTTCGAGGGTCCTGTTCTGACGCGAGGCGTTCGCGCCGGTGGTGGTGAAGTCTGGGGTCGCGGAGCCGACGGGCTCGCTGGTGGACGTCGTCATCGGGGCCTGCTTCTGGGGGTCGTTCGTGAGGGGGCGGTCGATGGTTCCCGGGCGGTTCATGCGGAGACCGGGTTCTTGCGCGGGCGGCCACGGGGCCGCTTGCGGGCCACGACCACGCCCTGGACGAAGAGCTCGCCACCCCAGACGCCCCAGGGCTCGCGCCGCTCCTTGGCCCCGGCGAGGCAGGCCTCGACCAGCGGGCAGGTGCGGCAGAGGGACTTGGCGTACTCGACGTCTGCCGGGGACTCGGCGAAGAAGACCTCCGGGTCGTACGAGCGGCAGGGGACGGGTACGCCGAGGTTCTCGATGGCGTCGTCGAGCGCGGTGAGCGTGGTGAGGGGAGTCAAGGCGGGGTCCTCCGTGAGACCGGGCGGGGGGATCGTCTGGGCGGGCGGTACTGACGGGGCGTGCGCTTCGAGTTGCACGGTGTTTTCTTCCTCGTCTTTGTTGTCGGTCCGGCCGGTCGGCCGGGTTTCGGCTGGTACCGAGACCCTTCGCACTGTTGTCCCCCGGTCGAGGGCAAACAGAAGGGCCGCGGATCCCTGGTGGGGTTCCGCGGCCCTGAAGGCGCCTGCCTGATCCTGGATCAGGCTGGATCGCTCCAGGGTTCGAGCCCACGGAAGGCCCACATGGTGTGGTGCTGCGTCGTCTGCTTCTCGGCTCCGGCACCGGCCGCCGCGAAGGCATAGGCCTGGGCCTGTCCCTTCGCCACCACTGCTTCCGGTGCCTGGGTCGGTCGCTCATTGCCGGTCCGCACGGGGAAGCTCGCCAGGGAGGACGGAATGACGACCGAGAGGCCGAGCAGACCGGAGACACCGGTGGACAGACCGGTGCCCTGGAACGAGGAGCCGAGCGGGCAGGTGGCGACGACCGAGCGATCGGTCATTTTGGTGGTGCTGATGCTGGTGGAGTTCATGAAGCTGGTCACTGGTCTCGCCTCCTCTCGGCGTCTCGGGGAGCTGGGGCCCGGGGGCCCTGATCCCATGCGTATTCGGATAAGTACAGCAAGTAGAGCACGGACGCAGGGCCTCTGAGAAGCCGCTGTTTCCGTGGTTAAGAACCTATGGGGATTCCTGGGGCGGGCGCAAACTATTTTTCCCACGAGTTTTCAAGAAGACTCATCATCGCTCCCACCGACCTCCTGACCAGCGCAGATGGCCAGGACATCGGTGCCGAAACGGTCCAGCTTGCGGGCGCCGACGCCGGAGATCACCGCGAGCTCGCCGCCGCTGGACGGCACCGCCTCCGCGATCGCCATCAGCGTCTTGTCGGTGAAGACGCAGTACGGCGGCTGTCCCAGCAGGCTCGCCTGCCCCGCCCGCCAGTCGCGCAGCCGCTCGTACAGGCCCTCGTCCATGTCCGAGGGGCAGTCCTCGCAGCGCATCAGCTTCATCTCGCCGGCCTCGGTGAGCGTCTTGCCGCACACCCGGCACAGGACCGGGCCGCGCCGGGTGCGTCTGCGGGCGGCGCCGCGCTCGACGCCACCGGTGGAGACCGCGGACGAGGAACGGGCGCCGACGGCCGGGGAGCCGGGCCGCAGTCCGTTCAGGAAGCGGCTGGGCCTTCGCGACGGCCGCCCGCCGGGAGAGCGGGAGAGCGACCACGACAGGGCCAGGTGCACCCGGGCCCGGGTGACGCCCACGTACAGCAGTCGGCGCTCCTCCTCGACCTGCTCGTCGGTCTTCGCATATGTGATCGGCATCATGCCCTCGGTGAGGCCGACCAGGAAGACGGCGTCCCACTCCAGACCCTTCGCCGCGTGCAGCGAGGCGAGGGTGACGCCCTCGACCGTCGGCGCGTGCTGTGCCGCCGCGCGCTCGTCGAGCTCGGCCACGAGGTCGGAGAGCGTCGCGCCGGTCTTGGCACGCGCGAAGTCCTCCGCCAGCCGGACCAGCGCCGCCAGCGACTCCCAGCGGTCGCGGACCGCGCCGGAACCCGCCGGGGGCGCGGCGCTCCAGCCCTTGGTGCCGAGGACGGCCCGCACCTGGGACGGCAGGTCCACGGCGTCGTCGAGGAGGGCGTCGTTGCCGCCCGCCCGGGCCGCGCCGCGCAGGGCGACGCCCGCCTCCCTTACCTCGGGCCGCTCGAAGAAGCGCTCGGCGCCGCGCAGCTGGTAGGGCACGCCCGCGTCGGCGAGTGCCTGCTCGTAGATCTCCGACTGGGCGTTGATCCGGTAGAGGACGGCGATCTCGCCGGCCGAGACCCCGGAGGCGATGAGGTCGCGGATGCGCCGGGCGACGCCCTCGGCCTCGGCGGGCTCGTCCCCGTACTCCGTGTAGAGCGGCTCGGGGCCCGGCTCGCGCTGGGAGAGCAGTTCGAGGCGGTGCTCGGCGGCCCGGCCGCGCGCCTGGGCGAGCAGGCCGTTGGCGAGGTGCACCACCTGTGGGGTCGACCGGTAGTCCCGCACCAGTTTGACGACCGTCGCGTGCGGGTGGCGGGTGCGGAAGTTCAACAGGTGGTCGGGGGTGGCGCCGGTGAACGAGTAGATCGTCTGGCTGGCGTCGCCGACGACGCAGAGGCTGTCCCGGTCGCCGAGCCACAGCTCCAGCAGGCGCTGCTGGAGGGGGCTGACGTCCTGGTACTCGTCGACCACGAAGTGCTGGTACTGGGCGCGGATCTGCTCGGCGATGTCGTGGCGGTCCTGGAGGACGCCCACCGTGAGCAGCAGCACGTCCTCGAAGTCGATCATCCCCCGGTCGCGCTTGAGCTCCTCGTACGTCCCGTAGATCTGGGAGATCTCCGCCGGATCGCGCGGGGCGTCGCGCAGGGACTTGGCGACCGCGGCCGGGTAGTCGGCGGGGACGGTCTGGGTGACCTTCGCCCACTCGATCTCGCTCGTGACGTCCCGCAGCTCGCCCCGGTCCAGCCGCACCCGGCAGCGCGCGCCCGCCTCCGCGACCAGCTGGACCTTGCGCTCGACGAGGCGGGGCAGCTCCCCGCCGACCGCCTTGGGCCAGAAGTACTGGAGCTGGCGCAGGGCGGCCGAGTGGAAGGTGCGGGCCTGGACGCCGCCGGCGCCGAGCTGGCGCAGCCGGCCCCGCATCTCGCCCGCGGCGCGGTTGGTGAACGTGACGGCCAGCACACTGCTCGGCTGCAGGATCCCGGCCCGCACCCCGTACGCGATCCGGTGGGTGATCGCGCGGGTCTTGCCCGTCCCGGCGCCGGCCAGCACGCACACCGGTCCGTGCAGGGCCGTCGCGACCTCGCGCTGCTCGGGGTCGAGGCCGTCGAGCACCGCGTCCGCCGACTCGGGGACCTGGGGGAAGAGAGAGGAGTGCGTTGCTGATGTCACCCCGCCATGCTGCCAGGTCGGGGGAGGCCCACGGGACGCGTTGTCCACAGGGGGCGGGATTAGTCGTACCGGCTCGGGAATGGTGACGCCGTCGCGTACGTTCCAACCCGTGGCGTTCACCCGCCGGGGCCGAACAGCCGAGCCACCAGCCGAGCCGAGCAATCGGGCCGAACATGAGGAGTGCGAGAGCATGCCGGGCACTGTGACGATGTACAGCACCACGTGGTGCGGCTACTGCCGTCGGCTGAAGAGCCAGATGGACCGCGAGGGCATCACGTACAACGAGATCAACATCGAGCAGGACCCGGAGTCGGCGGCCTTCGTCGAGAAGGCCAACGGGGGCAACCAGACGGTGCCGACCGTGCTCTTCCCCGACGGCTCGACCCTCACGAACCCCTCGCTCGCCCAGGTCAAGCAGAAGATCGGCGTCTGATCCGCGCCGCTTCGCCGCTACGCGCGCGTACGAAGGCCCCCGCCTCGGAGGTGGGGGCCTTTCGCGTGTCCGGGGCCGCGGCCGGACCCGGCCGCGGGGTTCAGTGCGTGGGCCTGGGCAGCGGCTTGCCGTACCAGAGCTCGATGAGGCGGGCGGCGATGGAGATGCCGTAGGGCGGCAGGACCTCGCCCGACTCGAAGGCGGCGCGCAGATCCTCCCGGGAGAACCAGCGGGCCTCGTGGATCTCCTCGCCGTCCACGTTGATCTCGGACGACGTGGCCTGCGCCATGAAGCCGAGCATCAGGCTGGACGGGAAGGGCCAGGGCTGGCTGGCGACGTACTCGACCTCGCCGACCGTGACGCCCGCCTCCTCGAAGACCTCGCGGCGCACCGACTGCTCGATGGACTCGCCGGGCTCGACGAACCCCGCCAGCGTCGAGAAGCGGCCCTCCGGCCAGTGCACCTGGCGGCCCAGCAGCGCGCGGTCCTGCTCGTCCGTGACCAGCATGATCACGGCAGGGTCGGTGCGGGGGTAGTGCTCGGCGCCGCACGCCTGGCAGCGGCGGATGTGACCGGCGGCGGCGATGACCGTGCGCTCGCCGCAGCGGGAGCAGAAACGGTGCAGCCGCTGCCAGTTCTCCAGGGCGACCGCGTGGACCATCAGGCCCGTGTCCCGGGGCGACAGGAGCAGCCCGGCCTCGCGCAGGCCGGCCGCGCGCGCGGACTGGTCCATCCGGCCGGGCAGGGAGTCCTTCTGGAGCGCGAAGTAGCTGACACCGTCGTCGTCGGTGCCCAGGAAGTAGCGGTGGGTCTCGGTGACGGGGGCCTCGAAGGCCGGGGTCATCACCAGTTCCGTACGGCCGTCGGCGGTGTCGTCGATCAGGACCTGTCCGCCGGAGACCACGAAGACCCTGGTCGTCGGGTGGCTCCAGGCAGCAGCGAGCCAGGCCTCGTCCAGGCGGTGGTGGGCCGCGCGGTCGACGCCGCTGTCCTCGGTGAGGCTGATGGGTGTGGTGAGGCCGATCGGCCGGTCCGCGGTCGCGTCACTGCTGGTGGTGCCGGTGGTGCTCACAGGTGCTTCCAACTCCCCCGGATGGATGGGTTCAGCGGTGTTCGTTCGGCGGTGGTGCCGCGGGGCACGCGGGCTCTCACAGCCGTACGGCGGCGAGGTCGCCCCACAGGTGGGCGGTGGTCTCGACGCCCTTCATAAGGAGGTCGACCTCGACCTTCTCGTTGGGCGCGTGCCAGCCGTCGGACGGCACGGAGATCCCCAGGAAGAGCACCGGGGCGCCGAGCACGTCCTGGAGGTCGGCGGCGGGCCCGGAGCCGCCCTCGCGCGTGAAGCGGACCTTCTGGCCGAAGGCGCGTTCCATGGCGCGCACGACGGACCGCAGGGCCGGGTGGTCCAGCGGCGTCAGACACGGGCGGGTGCCGGCGCTGAAGGCGATCTCGTGCCGGATGCCGTCCGGGACACGGGTGGCGACCCACTCCGTGACCAGTTTCTCGATCCGGTCCGGGTCCTGCCCGGCGACCAGCCGGAACGACAGCTTCACCATCGCCGAGGAGGGGATGACCGTCTTGCCGCCCGGGCCCTGGTAGCCGCCGCCGATGCCGTTGACCTCGGCGGTCGGCCGGGCCCAGACGCGCTCCAGCGTCGAGTATCCGGCCTCGCCGTGGACCGCGCGGGACTTGGCCGTACGCAGCCACTCGGCCTCGTCGAAGGGCAGTTCGGCGACGAGTTCGCGCTCGGCGTCCGTGAGCTCCGCGATGCCGTCGTAGAAGCCGGGCACGGCGACCCGCTCGTCGGCGTCGTGCAGCGCCGCGACGAGGCGGGCGGCGGCGGTGGCCGGGTTGGGCACGGCGCCGCCGAAGGAGCCGGAGTGGATGTCCTGGTCCGGTCCGTAGAACCGGATCTCGCACTCGGCGAGGCCGCGCATGCCCGTGCACACCGTGGGCGTCGTCTCCGACCACATGCCGGTGTCCGAGACGATCACGGCGTCGGCGGCGAAGCGGTCGGCGTGCGCCTCGACGAGGGCGCGGAAGTGCGGCGAACCGGACTCCTCCTCGCCCTCGACCAGGAGCTTGAGGTTGACCGCGGGCGCGGTGCGGCCGGTGGCGGCCAGGTGCGCCCGTACGCCCAGGGTGTGGAAGAACACCTGGCCCTTGTCGTCGGCCGCGCCCCGCCCGTAGAGCCGTCCGTCGCGCAGCTCGGGCTCGAAGGGCTCGGTGTGCCAGCCGTCCTCGCGCGCGGCGGGCTGCACGTCGTGGTGACCGTAGACCAGCACGGTGGGAGCCTCGGGGTCGCCGGAGGGCCACTCCGCGTAGACGGCCGGGGCGCCCGGGGTGGCGAGGACCTCGGCGACCGGGAAGCCGGTCTCCTTGAGCTTGGCGGCCAGCCACTCGGCGCTGCGCCGTACGTCGCCGTCGTGCTCGGGCTGGGCCGACACGGACGGGATCCGCAGCCACTGGGCGAGGTCGTCGAGGAAGGCGGCGCGGTGCTGCTCGATGTAGGCGCGCACCGTGTCGTCGGCTTCGGTGCGGACGGCGCTGTCCGGGGTCTCGCTCATGCCATGGAGCCTATCCGGCCGCTGGTGGTGGCTCGTCCGCCGGTGTCCCGGCCGGACCCCGCCCGCGCACGAGGGCGGCCTCCTCGCGCGCGTGGCCGCTCCCGGCCCCGCGGCGGCCCTCCCCCAGCAGAATGCGCTCCAGCTCGGCGCGGCCCGGGAGGCGGGCGGGGCGGACGGTCTCCCCGGTGCGTACGTACAGGAAGGCGGCGGTGACGGACTCCAGCGGGACACCGTGCTGCTCGGCCCAGGCGAGGCGGTAGACGGCGAGCTGGAGGGGGTCGCCGGTGGCGCCGCGGCCGGTCTTCCAGTCGACGATCTCGTACGTGCCCGGGCGCTCGCCCCGGTACACCGCGTCGATACGGCCGCGGATCACCCGGCCCGCCAGGGTGATCTGGACCGGCGCCTCGGTGCGGAGCGGGGTGCGCCGGGCGTACGGGGAGCGCTCGAACGCCTCCTTGAGGGCCGCGAGGTCGCGTTCGTCCGCGATGTCCGCGTCGCGCTCGTCGCCGCCGGGGAGCTCGTCGGGGCCCAGCATGGGCAGCGGCAGCTCCTCGAAACGGGACTCCACCCAGGCGTGGAATCGGGTGCCGCGGCGGGCGGCGGGCTGCGGCGGCTTCGGCATCGGGCGGGCCAGCTCCTGGGCGAAGCCGTCCGGGTCCGCCGCGAGCCGCAGCAGGTCCGAGGCGGTGAGCGAGGCGGGCATGGGCACCTCGTGGCTGGTGGCGCGGGCGCGGCGGAGCTCGGTGGTGAGGGCCTCCAGGTCGCGGTCCCAGGAGGCGATGGCCCGGCGCTCCTCGGGGGTGAGGACGCGGTGGTCCCGGGGGGCGGCGTCGGGGCGGGTGTGCTGGACGGGGACGTCGGGGTGGGGGCGGGGGGCGACGGGGCCGTCCGCCGGGGCCGGGCGCTGGGTCGGGAGGGCGTCCCAGCCGTCCTCCAGGAGGGCGAGGTCGTCGAGGGCGTCGAGATCGGCGAAGGCGTCGTCCGGGGGCCTGGTCGCCGGCCCCGCCGCCGCCCCCTCCCGGGGCTCGTCGAGCCCGCCGTCCACCGGTTCGTCCACGAGGTCGTCCGGCGGGAAGGGGCCGTCTTCGTCGAAGGGGTCGAAACCGGGGTCGAGGTCGAAGGGGTCGAAGCCGGGGTCGAGGTCGAAGGGGTCGAAGCCGGGGTCGAGGTCGAAGGGGGCGTCGGCGAACCCGTCCTCGTAGGGAACGTACGGAAGGTCCGCCTCCTCGCGCGCGTGGTGCGGCTCTTCCGCGCCCGCGCCGCCCTCCGCGTCCAGGTGGGCCAGGACCGTCTCCGCCGCGGCCCGCCGGCGCGCCAGGGACGTGGGGTCGAGCGGGAGCGGCCACGCGTGCGTGGCGGCGGACTCGCCCAGGGCCGGGTTCTCGGCGTCCTCGGCCGGGGCGTCGGCCCAGGCCTCGATCTCGCCGTGCCCCGCCTCGCAGTGGGCGTACAGCGCGTGCAGGAACTCCGAGGGGCCCCGCGGCTTCTTCTGGCTCGGGCCCCACCAGTGGCCCGAGCCGAGCAGCAGCGAGCGGGGGCGCGTGAACGTCACGTAACCCAGGCGCAGTTCCTCTGTGTGCTGGTGCTCCTTCAGCTCCTCCTTGAAGGCCTTGAGGCCCTTGGCGTCCCACTCCGGAGTGGCCGGAAGGGTCGGGGCGTCGCCGCGCAGGGCGTGCGGCAGGACCTTGGCCTGGGCCGTCCAGGCCTCCCGCGACTGGGTGGAGGGGAAGACGCCGTTGACCAGACCGGGGACGGCGACCACGTCCCACTCCAGTCCCTTGGACTTGTGGGCGGTGAGCACCTTGACCGTGTTCTCGCCGCCGGGCAGGGCGTTGTCCAGGCCCTTCTCGTACTGCGCGGCGGTGCGCAGGAAGCCGAGGAAGGCCAGGAGCGAGGCCTCGCCGTCGAGGGCCGCGAAGCCGGCCGCTATGTCCAGGAAGTTGCCGAGGGTCTCGCGGCGGCGCGCGGCCAGGGCGTGCGGCGAGGCGGAGAGTTCGACCTCCAGGCCGGTGGTGGTCAGGACGCGGTGGAGCACGTCCATGAGCGAGTCCGCGAGCGAGCGGCGCAGATCGCGCAGCTCGGCGGCGAGCCGGGCGAAGCGCACGCGTGCCTCGGCCGAGAACGGCAGCCCGTCGTCCTCGTCGTCGCCCGCCTCCAGGAAGGTATCGAGCGCGTCCGCCAGCGAGATCACCTCGGCCGGGTCGACGCCCTCCACGGCGTCCGCGAGCCGCTGGTCCGGGTCGTCCGATCCGGCCTTCTCGCGCCGCACGAGACGGCGGGCGCGCCGGCCGAGCAGGGCGAGGTCGCGGGGGCCGATGCGCCAGCGGGGGCCGGTCAGGACCCGGACGAGGGAGGCGTTGGCGCCCGGGTCCTGGAGCACCTCGCAGACCGCCACGAGGTCGGCGACCTCGGGCAGGTGCAGCAGCCCGGAGAGGCCGACGACCTCGACGGGGATGTCCCGCGCCACCAGCGCGCCCTGGATCTGCGGGAAGTCGCCCGCGGTCCGGCACAGGACGGCGATCTCGCCGGGTTCCTTGCCGGTGCGCACCAGATGGGCGAGGGAGTCGGCGAGCCAGTCGATCTCCTCCTGGTGGGTGTCGAGCAGGGCGATGCGGACCGTGCCGTCGCGCTCGGCGCCCGGGGCGGGGCGCAGCGCCTCCACGCCCGCGTGCATCGCGCGCAGCGGGGCGGCCAGCGAGTTGGCGAGGTCGAGCAGTCGGCCGCCGCTGCGGCGGTTCTCGCTGAGCGAGTGGCGGGTGGCGGGGCGCCCGTCCTCGTACGGGAAGTGGCGGGGGAAGTCGTCGAGGTTGGCCACCGAGGCTCCGCGCCAGCCGTAGATGGCCTGGCAGGGGTCGCCCACGGCGGTCACCGCGTGTCCGGTCCCCTCGCCGAACAGGGCGGCGAGCAGCCGGCGCTGGGCGACCGAGGTGTCCTGGTACTCGTCGAGCAGCACGACGCGGAACTCGTCGCGCAGGATCCGGCCGACCTCGGGGCGGGTGAGGGCGAGCTCGGCGGAGAGCGCGATCTGGTCACCGAAGTCGAGCAGGTCACGGGACTTCTTGGCATCCCGGTAACGCACGGTGAGGTCGAGGAGTTCCAGCCGTCCCTCGGCCGCTTCGGGCACCTTGCGCAGATCGGCGTTGCTGAGCTTCGCGCCCTCCAGGGCGCGGAGCAGCTCCCGGTCGTACGCCCGCAGCTCCTCGGGACGTACGAGGTGCTCGGCCAGCTCCGCGTCCAGCGCCAGCAGGTCGCTGACGAGGGAGGCGAAGGACTTGGTCAGCGCCGGGTACGGCCCCGGGGCCTCGCGCAGCACACGGGCCGCGAGCTGGTAGCGGGTGGCGTCCGCGAGCAGCCGGGAGGTGGGTTCCAGCCCTATCCGCAGGCCGTGGTCGGTCAGGAGCTGCCCGGCGAACGCGTGGTACGTCGAGATGCGCGGCTCGCCCGGAGGGTTGTCCGGGTCGATCGCGTCCGGGTCGGTGATGCCCGCGCGGACCAGGGCCGTGCGCACCCGCTCGGCCAGCTCGCCCGCGGCCTTGTTGGTGAAGGTCAGCCCGAGGACCTGCTCGGGGGCGACCTGCCCGGTGCCGACCAGCCAGACCACCCGGGCCGCCATCACGGTGGTCTTCCCGGACCCGGCGCCGGCCACGACGACCTGCGGAGCGGGCGGTGCGGTGATGCACGCCGTCTGCTCCGGGGTGAACGGGATGCCGAGGAGCTCTTTGAGCTCCTCGGGGTCGGTGAGGAGGGGCACCCCAGAGAGGCTAACGGGGACCACTGACAACCGTGGTCCCCGTCGGGGCCGGTGTGACGCTCCCCGCATCCACGCCGGGAGCGCGCGCCCCCCGCCCCGGGGGGCGGCGCCGTCAGACCTTCAGCCCGCCCCCGGGGGCGGCGCCGTCAGACCTTCAGCCCGCCGGTCTCCTGGGAGCCGGAGCCGCCGTCCGGCTTCACCCCGAGCTTCTCCAGGTCCATGACCAGATCGGCGGGCGGAGCAGTGATCCTCACCGGCTTGTCGTAGTCGCTGAAGGTGACGGTGCCCGGCTCGGCGCCGCCCGTCTCGGCGACCTTCAGCAGATGGGCCGGCCCGCGCTTGGCGACGTACATCGTCACGGCGGAGCCGTCGCTCTTCTTCTTGGTGAGCGTGACGGCGGGCACACCGGCGACAACGGTGTCGGCGCCCTTCGTCATCCCCGTGCGGTCGCCCTTGTCGTCGTCCATTCCGGAGACGAGCTCGGAGAGCACACAGAACTGGCCCATGTCGTCGTCGGAGCCCTTGCCGTGGCGCTTGCGGGACTTCGAGGGTGCCTCCGTCGGCAGCTTCATCCAGCGTCCCTTGAGGAGCTCGACCATGGCGTCGGCCTCCTTTTTGGAGGTGCCGTCCTCCTTGGCCATGGCCCGGTAGAACTTCTCGTCGGCCTGCATGTAGTAGGCCTTGGGATCGGCCTTGAGCACGCGGGCCGTGCCGTCCTTGACATGCACGCTGCCGGAGCAGTTGCCCAGCCGGGTGACCGTGACCTCCAGGCTCATGTGCTGACCGTCGGAGACGCCCGCGCCGGCGACCTTCACGGTCCTGGCCGCCTTCGTCACGCCGACCGCCTTCTCGGCTATCGCGTCGGGCGTCATCCCCGCGAACGGGTCGGCGGGGGTCGCCGAGGCCGTCGGGGACGGCTTCGTGGCCACGGAAACGCCCTTGGCCCTGTTGTCACCTTCCTTGCCGCACCCGGCAAGGCCGGCGACGGCGGTCGCACCGACCACCGTGACGACCAGGACATTCCGGCTGACCCGCATCTGTCTCTCCTCATGGCTGGTGAAGCGGAGACATCACGCGACTGAGGTGTCCCTGTCAGTACAGCGGCCCCCTCTTCCAAAACGTCACTCCAGCACCTGACGCCCCTCGGGCAGCGCCGAACACGACGTACGGAAGGTGCAGTTCGTGCAGTGCTGCCCCGGGCTCGGGGAGAAGTGCTCGTCCAGGACGCGGCCCGCGGCCGTGGCGAGGAGGTCGCCGACCCACTCCCCCGTCGGCGGCTCCTGCGTCTGGACCTTCGGATACGCCTCGCCGCCCTCCCTCTTGGGGGCGGGCTGACGCAGATGGACCAGCTCGGCGCCGCCGGGCGCGGGGCGCTCGCCCGCGAACGCCTCGTCGACCGCGCCCCGCTCGACCGCCAGCTGGTAGACCGCCAGCTGCGGATGGGCGGCCACCTCGTTCGCCGTGGGCGCCTGCTTGCCGGTCTTGAAGTCGACGACATAGGCGCGGCCCGCCTCGTCCTGCTCCACGCGGTCCATGGAGCCGCGGATGCGGACCTCGTAGTCGCCCGCCTCCAGCGTCACGTCGAAGTCGTGCTCGGTGGCCACCGGGGTGCGGCCCGTCCGGTCGAGGGTGTGCCAGCGCAGGAACCTCTCCAGCGCCACGCGCGCGTTGTTCTTCTCCTGCTCCGACTTCCAGGGCGCGTCGAAGGCCAGCGCGTCCCACACCGAGTCCAGCCGCTCCATCAGCACGGCCAGATCGGCGGGCGTACGCCCGGAGGCGACCTCGTCGGCCAGTACGTGCACCACGTTGCCGAAGCCCTGCGCGGCGGTCGCGGGCGCGTCGGCCTTCACCTCGCGGCCCAGGAACCACTGGAGCGCACAGGTGTTGGCGAGCTGGTCGAGCGCGCTGCCGGAGAGCACGACCGGGTGATCGCGGTCGCGCAGGGGAACCGCGGAGCGCGTCGGCTCGTTCAACCCCCACCAGCGGTACGGGTGGGCCGCGGGCACCAGCGGCTGGCCCTCGTCGTCGGTGAGGGCGGCGAGGAGGGCGAGGCGGCGGGCGGCGGCGTCCCGCAGCGCCTCGGACGCCTCGGGGTCGACGGTGGTCGCACGCAGCTCCGCCACCAGCGCGGCGACGGCGAGCGGGCGGCGGGGCCGGCCGGTGACGTCCTTCGGCTCCTCGCCGAGTTCGGCGAGGAAGCGGGAGGGCTGGTCGCCGTCGTCGGCCGGGGCCTTGACCGCCGTCACGACGAGCCGGTCGCGCGCGCGGGTGGCGGCGACGTAGAAGAGACGGCGCTCCTCGGCCAGGAGGGCGCCGGGGGTGAGCGGTTCGGCGAGACCGTCGCGGCCGATGCGGTCGGCCTCCAGGAGCGAGCCGCGGCGGCGCAGATCGGGCCAGAGGCCTTCCTGGACGCCCGCGACGACGACGAGGCTCCACTCCAGGCCCTTGGAGCGGTGAGCGGTCATGAGGCGTACGGCGTCGGGGCGTACGGCGCGGCGGGTGAGGGTGTCGGCGGCGATGTCCTGGGCGTCGACCTCCTCCAGGAAGTTGAGCGTGCCCCGGCCGCCGGTGCGCTCCTCGGCGCGCGCCGCGGTGTCGAACAGCGCGCACACGGCGTCCAGGTCGCGGTGGGCGTTGCGGCCCGCCGTGCCACCGCGCAGCGCGGCGCGTTCGAGGCGCTGGGGCCACGGGGTGCCGCTCCACAGCTCCCACAGCGCCTCGGCCGCGGTGCCGCCGCCCTGAAGGAGCTCGCGGGCCTTGCGCAGCAGCGCGCTCAGGCGCTGGGCGCCCCGGGCGTACGCGGGGTCGTGCGCGACCAGCCGCTCCGGCTCGGCGAGCACGCACGCGAGGAGGACGTCGGAGGGCGGCGGCACCCGGTTGCCCGCGGCCCGCTCCTCGTCGCGCAGGGCGCGGCCGAGCCGGCGGATGTCGGCGCTGTCCATGCCGCCGAGGGGCGAGGTGAGCAGGTCGAGGGCGGTCTCGGGGTCGAGCCAGGGGGGTGGGGAGGTGGTGGGGGCGGCGGTTCCCGCCTGGCCGTCGGGGGACACGTGACCGTCGGCAGACGCGTCACCGTCGAGGGGGGTGCCACCGTTGACGCAGGCGCCTCCGTGGACCGAGGCATCAACCCAGGCGTCGCTTCCGAGCCCCCCGGACAACTCACCCCCGCCGCCCGTCTCGGCCTCCCCCTCCGTCTCGGCCTCCTCGGCCTCACCCTCCCCCCCGGTCCCCGTCAGCGCCGCCTTCGCCACCGCGCGCAGGGCCGTCAGCAGGGGTGTCACCGCGGGCTCGTGACGCAGGGGGATGTCCATGCCGTCCACCTCCACCGGGACGCCCGCCGCCGTCAGGGCGCGGCGCAGGGACGGCAGGGCGCGGGTGCCGGCGCGGGTGAGGACGGCGATGTCGTGCCACGGAACGCCCTCCTCCAGATGGGCGCGCCGGATGATGTCGGCGATGTTCTCCAGCTCCGTGGAGGCCGTCGGGTACGTGTACGCCTCGACGCGCCCGCCCGCGCGGACCGGCGCGAGGTCGCGGTGGGCCCGTACCTTCTCGGACGGCAGGCGCGGCATCGGCATCCGACGGGTCAGCAGCCGGGTCGCCGCCAGCAGCTTCTCCCCGGAGCGGCGGGACGTCGTCAGCACCTCGACCGGCGCCGGTGCGCCGTCCGCCCGCCGAAACGTGTCCGGAAAGTCGAGGATCCCGTTGACGTCCGCGCCCCGGAACGCGTAGATCGACTGGTCCGGGTCGCCGAAGGCGACCAGCGTGCGGCCACCGCCCGCGAGGGCCCGCAGCAGGCGGACCTGAGCCGGGTCGGTGTCCTGGTACTCGTCGACGAACACCGCGTCGTACGCATCGGCCGGAGCGGGCCCGTGCGGCGGGGCGGAGGAGGAGACGTGGGACGACGTGCCGGAGTGCGGGGCGCGCTCGGCGAGCAGCACCGCCCGGTGGACCAGCTCCGCGTAGTCCAGTACACCCTGGAGGTCGAGGACGTCGAGATATTCGGCCAAGAACGCGGCAGCCGCTCGCCAGTCGGGCCGGCCGGTGCGCCGGGCGAAGTCGGCCAGCGCGTGCGGCCCGAGGCCCAGCTCGCGGCTGCGGGCGAGCACCGCGCGCACCTCGTCGGCGAAGCCGCGCGTGGTCAGACAGGCGCGCAGTTCGTCGGGCCAGCGCACGGAGGCGAGCCCCTCGCGCTCCAGGCCGAGCTGCCCGGCCAGCAGATCGCGTACGGCCACGTCCTGCTCGGGTCCGGAGAGCAGCCGCAGCGGCTCCGCGAACAGGTCGGCGTCCTGGTGGGCGCGGACCAGGGCGTAGCAGTAGGAGTGGAAGGTGGTGGCCTGCGGGCCGCGGGCGCCACCGAGCCGCAGCGCCATGCGGTCGCGGAGTTCGACCGCGGCCCGGCGGCTGAAGGTGAGGACGAGGATGCGCTCGGGGTCGGTCCCGGCGGCCACCCGGGCCGCGACCGCCTCCACGAGCGTGGTGGTCTTGCCGGTGCCCGGACCGGCGAGGACGAGCAGCGGCCCGTGCGCGTGGTCAACCACCGCCCGCTGATGTGCGTCCAGCAAAGGGGGGTCCACCGGCCTCAGCGGGGTACGTACCAGTCGGTACGCGCCGGCGGACCGCCGTCGTACCTGGGGGTACGTCGTACGCCCGGTGAAGGAGGAGGAGCTCACGTGGATCGCCGGTCCTGGTGGGTGTGCTGGTGATGAGGGTGCGGACGGGGGCCGTGCCGACTGTCGACGGTACGCCGAAGCGCGGCCGGGACGCAGCGAGTCATCCGTACGGGCCTGCGGTCGCCCCCGGTGGCGGCCGATGGCCGAAGCTGTCAGATATGAGCCGCCTCGCCGCCGACCTCGTGTTCCGCGCCCGTCCGCGCGGTCCCCGCCATGTCCTCGGCGTCCCCGGAACGGCCCCTGGGGCCCCGCTCGCCGCCGTCCCAGCGCGCGCGGCGCATGTCGAGGCGCGGCAGATGCCCCTCGGCGGCCCGGCCCGCCCCGCGCAGCGGCGTGGACTCCTCCCGGTAGTGACCAAGGGCACGCAGCTCGTGGCCGGGCAGCAGCGCGCCGTCCGCGCGCACCACGCGCCACCAGGGCGCGGCGGCCCCGTACAGCGCCATGACGCGGCCGACCTGGCGGGGTCCGCCCTCACCCAGCCACTCGGCGACGTCCCCGTACGTCATCACCCGGCCGGGCGGGATCTGCTCGGCGACGTCCAGCACCCTTTCGGCATACTCCGGGAGTTCCGGCAGCTCATCGCTCACCCGGTCCATCCTGCCGTACGCCACCGACAGTGCGGCCGGAAGCGGACTCCCGCCGACCGCGCGCACCAGGGGCGGCAGGCGCGCGCCGCACGGCGTACGTCCCCCCGGCGCACCCTGATGCCTCCCGCCGGGTGCCGGTCATGCCACCATCATCCGGGCGGTGACCGGTGATACGAGAGCACGAAGAGCAGACCGAAGACCAGAGCGGCGAGACAGCGGACCAGACGGCGAAGGAGCGGGGCGTGCAGCCACCCGAAGCGGCGGCCGGCAGCACCCCGGAGACGGGGGCGCGGTCCGACGTACCCGCTTCCGGCGCGAAGGTCTCCTCCGCGTCCGGCCCGGAAGCGGAGCCCCAGGGTCCGGCCAGGCCCTCCTCCGCGACCGGCGCCAGGACCGCGTCGGTGCCGCCCTCGGGCGCGACGGCCGTCTCCGCGCCCCACGGGGGGGCGCGGAAGGACTTCGAGGCGTGCGAGAGCGCGGGCACCATCGAGCGTGTCTCCGTGGACGAGCCGTTGCTCCCCGCGCGCGTGCACCGCCCCTCCGACCTCGTACGGCTGATCAGCGGTGTGCTGGCCATCGCGATCGTGCTCACCATCGCCGCCATCGCCCACCACACCACCTCGGGCCTCGAACAGGACATCAGCAAGGGCTCGGACCAGGCGCCGGACGTCCTGATCCGGCTGGCCGGTCTGGTCTCCTCCATCGCCGTGCTGATCCTGCCGGTCGCCTTCGCCATCGAGCGGCTGATCAAACGCGACGGGCTGCGCATCGCGGACGGTGTGCTCGCGGCCGTGCTCGCCCACGGCGCCGCCCTCGCCACCGATCTGTGGGTGGCCAAGTCCGCGCCGGAGTCGATCACCAGCGCGCTCACCCAGCAGTCCGGCACGGGCGGTCTCACCGACCCCGTGCACGGCTATCTCGCCCCGGTCATCGCCTATATGACGGCCGTCGGCATGGCCCGCCGGCCACGCTGGCGGGTCGCGCTCTGGGCGGTCCTGCTGCTCAACTCCTTCGCGGTACTGGTCGGCGGCCAGACGACCGCCTTCTCGATCCTCGTCACGGTCCTGATCGGCTGGACCGTGGCGTACGGAACGCTGTACGCGGTGGGCTCGCCCAATGTCCGGCCCACCGGCCAGACCCTCCTGGCCGGACTGCGGAACGTGGGCTTCCGGCCGCTCACCGCCATGCGCGCCGAGGACGTCCCGGACTCCATGGAGCAGGGCGACCGGGGGCGGCGCTACTTCGTCACCCTGGAGGACGCGCCGCCGCTCGACGTCACCGTCGTCGACCGCGAACAGCAGGCGCAGGGCTTCTTCTACCGGGTGTGGCGGCGGCTGACCCTGCGCTCCATCACCACCCGGCGCTCCATCCAGTCACTGCGCCAGGCCCTGGAGCAGGAGGCGCTGCTCGCCTACGCGGCGATCGCCGCCGGGGCCCACGCGCCCAAGCTCATCGCCACCTCCGAGCTGGGCCCGGACGCCGTGATGCTGGTGTACGAGCACACCGGGGGACGCTCCCTGGACTCGCTGGACGACAAGGAGATCACCGACGACCTGATGCGCAGCGCCTGGCGGCAGGTGCGCGCGCTGCAGTCGCGGCGCATCGCCCACCGCCGGCTGGCGGGCGACGCGATCCTGGTGGATCGTTCCGGCACGGTCGTCCTCACGGATCTGCGCGGCGGCGAGATCGCGGCCGGCGACGTGGTCCTGCGCATGGACATCGCCCAGCTCCTGGTCACCCTGGGGCTGCGGGTCGGCGCCGAGCGCGCGGTCGCCGCCGCGGTGGAGGTGCTCGGCCCCGACACCGTCGCCGACAGCCTGCCGCTGCTCCAGCCGATCGCGCTGACCCGCTCCACGCGCGCGACGCTGCGCCGCCTGGCGCGCGAGCAGGCGCAGCGCGAGCGCGAGGCCGTCATCGAGGCCTCGCTCGCGGCCAAGGAGGCGCGCGCCGCCGAGGCGGCTCAGGCCAGGCAGCGCGAGGCCGCCACGGCGACCGTCCCCGAGGAGCAGCCGCTCGCCGCCGGGGACGAGCGCAAGGCCGTACGGGCCGAGAACAAGGCCGTCCGCGCCGAGAAGAAGGCCGAGAAGGAGGCCATCGACGAGGCGCTGGAGAACGCGCGCGAGGAGGATCTGCTGACCCAGATCCGCGCCCAGGTGCTGCTGATCCGGCCGCAGGCGCCGGTGGAGCCGGTGCGCCTGGAGCGCATCAAGGTGAAGACGCTGCTGACGTTCGTCGCCGGGGCCATCGCCGCGTACTACCTGCTGGTGCAGATCACCCACATCAAGTTCGGCGATCTCGTCGCGAACGCGCAGTGGGGCTGGGTGGCGGCGGCCGTGCTCTTCTCGGCGCTCTCCTACCCGGCGGCGGCGGCGAGCCTGCTGGGCTTCGTCCCCGAGAAGGTGCCGTTCGCGCGGGCCGTGATCGCGCAGGTCGCGGGCTCGTTCGTGAAGCTGGTCGCCCCGGCGGCGGTCGGCGGCGTGGCCCTCAACACCCGGTTCCTCCAACGCGCCGGGGTCCGCCCGGGCCTCGCGGTGGCCAGCGTCGGCGCCTCCCAGCTCTTCGGGCTCGCCTCGCACATCTCACTGCTGCTGGTGTTCGGCTATGTGACGGGCACCGAGAAGACCCCCGACCTCTCCCCCTCCCGGACCGTGATCGCGGGGCTGCTGACGGCCGCCGTGCTGATCCTGGTGGTCACCGCCATCCCCTTCCTGAGGAAGTTCGTCGTCACCCGGGTCCGGTCGCTGTTCGCCGGTGTGGTGCCGCGCATGCTGGACGTGCTCCAGCGGCCCCAGAAGCTGCTCACCGGCCTCGGCGGCATACTGCTGATCACCGGCACCTTCGTGATGTGCCTGGACGCCTCCATCCGGGCCTTCGGGTCGGGCACCAACTCGCTCAGCTACGCGAGCGTGGCGGTCGTCTTCCTCACCGCCAACGCGCTGGGCTCGGCCGCCCCGACGCCGGGCGGTGTCGGCGCGGTGGAGCTGGCGCTCTCCACGGCCCTGACCATCGCGGGCCTGCCGGCCGAGACGGCCGCCTCGGCCGTGCTGCTCTACCGGCTGCTCACGTTCTGGCTGCCGGTGCTGCCGGGGTGGCTGTGCTTCAACTACCTGACCCGCAGGGGCGAGCTCTGACGGTGCCCGGTGCATGGCCCTGCCACCCGCATGGCCTGCGGTTTCGCGCGGGCCACGGCTGACGGGCCCACGATGGGGAGCATGGAGAACCCCGCCGCCCCGCGTGCCGCCTCTCTCGCCACCGCCGCCGCCGCGCTGCTGCTCGCCGCCACCGGATGCTCCGACAGCGGGACCGGGGAGTCGTCCCCGGCCAAGGCCTCGTCGCTGGCCTCCCAGAAACTGACCTGGAAGAAGTGCGGCGCGCCCTCCCAGGCGGAGGGGACCGGGGACGCGCCCTCGCCGCCGCCCGGCGGGGGCGAGTGGAAGTGCGCCACCATGCGCGTGCCCCTCGACTACGACAAGCCCGGCGCCGGGTCCGTCGAACTCGCGCTCATCCGGGCCGAGGCCCTCGACAAGAGCAGGCGCATCGGGTCGCTGATCTTCAACTTCGGCGGGCCGGGCGGCTCCGGGGTGACCACCCTGCCCTCCGCCGCGGGCGACTACGACAAGCTCAGGGCCCGCTACGACCTGGTGAGCTTCGACCCGCGCGGGGTCGGCTCCAGCGCCCCCGTCCAGTGCGAGAACGACAACCAGCTCGACCGCTACTTCGCCCAGGACTTCACCCCCGACGACGCGGCCGAGGAGAAGTCCCTCACCGGGCACATGAAGGCGTTCGCCGCGACCTGCCAGTCCAACTCGGGACGGGTCCTGCCCCATGTCGGCACCACCAGCGCCGCGCGCGACATGGACCTGATGCGCCAGGTCCTGGGCGACGACAAGCTGTACTACTTCGGCATCTCCTACGGGACCGAACTGGGCGGGGTGTACGCCCACTTGTTCCCCAAGAACGTCGGCCGGGCCGTCTTCGACGCCGTCGTCGACCCCACCAGCACCGCCGAGCAGGGCGCGCTCGGGCAGGCCAAGGGCTTCCAGCTCGCCCTCGACAACTTCGCCCAGGACTGTGTGGACCGGGGCGACAAGTGCCAGCTGTCCGGGGCGAACGTGAAGGAGGTCGAGGCCGGGGTCGTCAAGCTCCTCGCCGATCTCGACAAGCAGCCCATCCCGGGCAGCGGCATCCGCATGCTGACGCAGACCGAGGCCACCAACGGCATCGCCCAGGCCCTCTACTCCAAGGAGTACTGGCAGCTCCTGGAGCAGGGCGTCGACGAGGCGCAGGGCGGGAACGGCTCCCTGCTGCTCGCCCTGTCCGACGCGATGAACGGCCGGGCGAAGGACGGCACGTACAGCAACATCCAGGCGGCCAACACCGCCATCAACTGTGCTGATTTCAAGGACCGCTACTCGGTGGACCAAACGAAGGCCAGACTCCCCGAGTTCCGCAAGGCGTCCCCCGTCTTCGGTGACTTCCTCGGCTGGGGCCTGATCAGCTGCACCGCCTGGCCCGTGCCGGGCCAGTGGAGCACCCCCGACGTGAGCGCGCCCGGCGCTGCCCCCATCGTCGTCGTCGGCAACACCGGCGACCCCGCCACGCCGTACGAGGGCGCCAGGCACATGGTGGAGAAGCTCGGGGCGGGCGTCGGGGTGGAGCTGACGTACAAGGGGCAGGGCCACGGCGCGTACAACAGCGGCAGCAAGTGCGTGCAGGACGCGGTGAACACCTATCTGCTGGACGGCAGGGCCCCGGCGGCCGGCACGGTCTGCAAGTAGCTCCGGGGCCGTGCGGGCGGACTCGCGAAGGCGTTGTCAGTGGGCCCGCCTACGATGACCGGACGTGATTCGCTTGTTCCGATTCCGCGGACCGGACCGGCCTGACGTGCCGGTCCGCGGCGGGCCCGTGGGGGGCGTCCATGAACAGTTTCGTACGTGCGCGGGTACGTGGGTGGGTACGTGCGCGGGCAGGAGCGTCGGCGGTCGTCGCCGTGCTGGTGGCCGGGCTCCTGGCGGGCTGCGACTCCGGCGGGAAGGGTCCGGACACGGGCGCCGCGCCGACGAGCACAGTCTCCGCCGCGCCCCGGCCGGGCTCCGACGCCAAGGCGCCGGCGCTTCCCGAAGCGCTCACCGGGCAGCGGCCGAAGTGGAGTTCGTGTACGAGCCCGGGATGGCAGTGCGCCGAGGTCAAGGTGCCGCTGGACTACACGAGACCGGCCGGTGACACCATCTCCCTCGCGCTCGTGCGCAAACAGGCCCGCGACAAGGACAAGCGGATCGGCTCGCTGCTCTTCGACTTCGGCGGACCCGGCGGCTCCGGCGTCGAGATCCTGCCCCGGGCCGCGAAGACCTACAGCTCCCTCAACTCCCGCTACGACCTGGTGGGCTTCGACCCGCGCGGCGTCGCCAAGAGCTCCGGCGTGGTGTGCCGCGACGACAGGGAGCAGGCGGACGCCGAGCGGCGGATCGACGCCACCCCGGACACCGCGGCCGAGGAGGCGGCCTTCCTCAAGGACGGCGCCGATGTCGGAGCGGGCTGCGCACGCCGCTCCGGGAAGGTCCTGCCGTACGTCTCGACGAGCAACGCGGCCCGGGACATGGACCTGCTCCGCCAGGTCCTCGGCGACACGAAGCTCAACTACTTCGGAATATCGTACGGAACCGAACTGGGCGGCACCTACGCCCACTTGTTCCCGCGCCAGGTGGGGCGCACCGTGCTGGACGCGGTGGTCGACCCGACCGCCGACGCGGTGGGCCACGCCCGCAACCAGGCCACCGGCTTCCAGCGGGCGCTCGACGACTACCTGAAGTCGACCGGCCAGGACCCGAAGCAGGGCACCCGGCGGATCGCGGAGCTGCTCTCGCGGCTCGACGAACGGCCGCTGCCGACATCGAGCGGGCGCGAGCTCAGCCAGACCCTCGCGCTGACCGGCATCGTCATGCCCCTCTACTCCAAGGAGAACTGGCCCTACCTCACCCGGGCGCTCGCGGAAGTGCGGGAGCGCGGCACCGGCGATCTGCTGCTCGTGATGGCCGACTCGTACAACGACCGGTCCAAGGACGGGCACTACGGAACGCAGAGCCACGCGCAGCGGGCGATCTCCTGCGACGACAGCAAGGTCCGGCCGACCGCGGCGCAGGCGAAGGCGCTGCTGCCCGAGTTCCGTCGCATATCGCCGGTCTTCGGGGAGTTCCTGGCCTGGGACACGGCCGGCTGGTGTGCGAACTGGCCGGTGCCGGGCGAGCGGGACGTGCCGGAGGCGAGCGCTCCGGGGGCGGGGCCGGTCCTGGTGGTGGGCACCACCGGCGACCCGGCGACCCCGTACGAGGGCGCGAGGAAGATGGCGCGGAAGCTGGGCCCCGGAGTGGGGGTGCTGCTGACCAACAAGGGCGAGGGCCATGGCGCGTACACGCAGGGCAACACCTGTGTGAGGCGGACCGTCGACGCGTATCTGCTGGAGGGCAGGGTGCCGGCGGACGGGACCGTCTGCTCGTCCTGACGGACCGGGCGGCGCCGGGCTCCGGCCCGGCGGGACGGCCGTCAGGCGCGGGCGCGCTTGAGGGTGCGCAGGATCAGCCACTGGTCGCCCCACGCCATCGCCGTGCCGAGCACCGCCATCACGACGCCGACGACGAGGCTTCCGCTCGCCGCGCCCATCGCGAGACTGGCGAGGCCGAGACCGAAGCGGACCGCGAAGCGCAGCGCGAGCAGCCCGAGGGCCAGCAGGCGGGTGCGCTTGTTCTTCCAGAGCGCCTTCATGTAGCGCATGCGGGCCCTGAGGACGGTGAACGTGAGGGCGATGTTCACGACGGCCACGACCGGGATCAGCCAGTAGACGACCGGGTAGGCGCGGGCGATGTCGAAGATCCCGGCGAAGCAGCCGACCAGCGGGAAGTACCAGGTGGGGAGGCCCTTGATCTCCGGCTGCGGGGCGCTGTGCGCCGGTGCCGCGGTCTCCGTCCGGACCTCGGCCGTCATCGTAAGGACCTGGTTCTCCACTGCCACCGTGCTCATCACAGTGCCCCCTTCGCGTGCGCTCTCCTGCTGACAGACAGAAGCTTCGCTCAGGGGGCACCGACCACGGCAGAGATGACCGTCCTCGGTCCCGCAGGACAAATGTCCTACGGGACGGGACCAGGATCAGTAGACGGGCTTCTCCGGCTCGATCTGGTGGACCCAGCCGATCACGCCGCCGCCGACGTGGACCGCGTCCGCGAAGCCCGCGGACTTCAGGACCGCGAGCACCTCGGCCGAGCGGACGCCCGTCTTGCAGTGCAGCACGATGCGCTTGTCCTGCGGCAGGTCCTGGAGGGCGTTGCCCATCAGGAACTCGTTCTTGGGAATCAGCCGGGCGCCCGGGATGGAGACGATCTCGTACTCGTTCGGCTCGCGGACGTCGATGATCTCGATCTGCTCGTCGGCGTCGATCCACTCCTTGAGCTGCTTGGGAGTGATGGTCGAGCCGAGCGCAGCCTCCTGGGCCTCCTCGGACACGACGCCGCAGAAGGCCTCGTAGTCGATGAGCTCGGTTACGGTCGGGTTCTCGCCGCAGACCGCGCAGTCGGGGTCCTTGCGGACCTTCACCTGGCGGTACTGCATCTCCAGGGCGTCGTAGATCATCAGTCGGCCGACGAGCGGCTCGCCGATGCCCGCGAGGAGCTTGATCGCCTCGTTGACCTGGATGGAGCCGATGGACGCGCAGAGCACACCCAGGACGCCGCCCTCGGCGCAGGAGGGCACCATGCCCGGCGGCGGGGGCTCGGGGTAGAGGCAGCGGTAGCAGGGACCGTGCTCGGACCAGAAGACCGAGGCCTGGCCGTCGAAACGGTAGATCGAACCCCATACGTACGGCTTGTTCAGCAGCACGCACGCGTCGTTGACGAGGTAGCGGGTGGCGAAGTTGTCCGTGCCGTCGACGATCAGGTCGTACTGGCTGAAGATGTCCATCACGTTGTCGGCCTCAAGCCGCTCCTCGTGCAGGACCACGTTCACGTACGGGTTGATGCCGAGCACCGAGTCCTTGGCGGAGACGGCCTTGGAACGGCCGATGTCCGCCTGGCTGTGGATGATCTGGCGCTGCAGGTTCGACTCGTCGACCTCGTCGAACTCGACGATGCCGAGCGTGCCGACACCGGCGGCGGCCAGGTACATCAGAGCCGGCGAGCCGAGGCCGCCGGCGCCCACACAGAGCACCTTGGCGTTCTTCAGCCGCTTCTGCCCGTCCATCCCGACATCGGGAATGATCAGGTGACGCGAGTACCTGCGGACCTCGTCTACGGTGAGCTCGGCAGCCGGCTCGACCAAGGGTGGCAGCGACACGGAATCTCCGTCGGTCGGTATGTCAGTACGGTTGTTCTCTCCGTAACACTGCCACGCCACTTCTCATTCCGAGATACCTGGTCCGATACGCGAGACGATTTCGTCCCAGTAGCCGGGCAGCGTCTCAAATGGATTCATTTGTCCGCCGCCGTCACCGCGGTCGGTGAAGTAGATCGTTCCCGCGCCCTGCCAGCGGGCGATCCGCAGCGCCTCGTCGAGATGGGTGCGGGGCACTCCGTGGACGAAGTGGCAGAAGCGCTCCGCCGGGTGGTCGGCGGTCCACTCGGCCACCTGGGACCAGCGGTACTCGCTCCACGGACCGCTGAAGGTGACCAGCTGGTCGGCGCTCTCCGCGTAGCCCGGGTACGGGTGGGCGCCCTGGCCGAGGACCAGATGGGCGCCCTCGCGCAGGGCCCGCAGGGTGGACACCGTGCGCCGCACCGCGGGCAGGGCGTCCCGGTCCGTGGGACAGCGGTCCAGCAGGAAGCCGTCGACGCGGTACCAGTCGAGGAAGCGGTGCGCGTCGGAGATCTGCTGCCCGAAGGGCCGGGTGCCGTACGCGGTGTCGAGGTGGCCGAGCACGCGGATGCCCGCGTTGCGCAGCTTTCCGGCGGCCTCCAGGCAGTGCGGGTCCGGCAGGGTGCCCGGTCCGTTCGCGACGTTCAGGACCGCCCAGTGCAGCGGTGTGCCGGGGCGGGTCAGCTCGGCCCACTCGACCGGGGCGACCAGGGGGTGCGCGCAGCCGGGGACGCCGAAGCCGAGCCGCCCCGAGGTCGCCGCGCGCGGGGTGCCGGTGCGGGTCAGATGCGGCACGCCGCCTCCATCCAGATGTCGGCGAGGGACTCCTCCAGGTTGATCCGGGGCCGCCAGCCGAGCCGGTCGCGCGCGGTGCGGACGTCGGCCTGCTGCCAGCTGCCGCAGCCGTCGGGGTACGGGGCGGGGGGCGCCGCCAGATGCTCCATGACGGCGTCGGCGGACGGGCGGGGCGCGCCGATGACGCCCGGGCGCAGGCCGGGGCCGGCGTCCAGCTCGTGCAGCGCGCCGCCGTACCCGGCGACCCGGGCGAGGACGGCGGCGGCGTCGCGCAGCTTGACCGAGCGGCCGGTCCCGATGTTGACGACGCCCTGGGCGGCCGAGAGGGAGGCGGCGTGCACGGCCCGGGCCACGTCGCGGACGTCGACGAAGTCGCGCTGCACCCCGAGGCCGGCGAGCTTGAGTTCCCCGTCGCCGGACTGCATGGCGCGGCGCATCGCCTCGGCGAGGCGGCCGAGCGGGGACCCGGCGGGGGTGCCGGGCCCGACCGGGGAGAAGACCCGCAGCACGATGGCGTCCAGACCGGAGCCGAGGACCAGCTCGGTCCCGGCGAGCTTGCTCACGCCGTACGGGCCGCCGGGGCGCGGTACGGCGTCCTCGGCGGTGGAGGAGCCCGGCTGGGAGGGACCGTATTCGGAGGCGCAGCCGAGCTGGACGAGCCGGGCGCCGCAGCCGCTGCGGCGCAGTGCCTCGCAGACGGTGGCGACGGCGACGGTGTTGTGCCGGGTCAGTTCGCGGGCGCCGCCCCGGGTGGCACCGGCGCAGTTGATCACGACCCCGGGGTGGACGGCGTCCAGGAAGCGGGTGAGGGCTCCCGGGCTGCCGGAGGCGAGGTCGAACCGTACGTCGGCGTCGTCGCCGCGTCCGAGAGCGGTGAGCTGCACGGCCGGGTCGGCGAGCAGGCGGTCGGCGACGAAACGGCCCAGGTATCCGTTGGCACCGAGCAGTAGCACCCTCATCGCACGGCCTTTCCGTGCTGTCGGCGGCAGGCCGGGGGCAGGGTGGTCATGTGTCTCGTTCTCCTTCGGGCATGCACGCGCTTCAGCGCGTGCGGTGCTGTGCGGGGGTCGGTGGGGGTACGGAGTGGGCCGAGGCGCGGGCGAGGACCGCGGTGGCCCGGGCGAGCAGGACGAGGGCGGCGGCGCCGCAGACGGCCGCCGGGACGGCTCCCGCGCCGCCCGCCCCGACGGCGGCGGTCACCGGGCGGGCGAGGGCGCCGCAGCCGGGCAGCCGGCCGGAGAGCACCAGGGCGAGAGCGGCGGCCTCCGCGCAGGCCGCCGCGCGCAGCGCCGCGGTGGCGGCGGGTGCGTGGCCGTGCAGGGCGAGCAGCCGCGCCAGGAAGAGCAGGGCGCCGGGCGCGGCGGCGGATGCGAACGAGCCGTGCCCGTACGCGAGTCGGCCGGTCAGCAGGGCGGCGGTCAGCGCGGTCAGGAACAGGGCGACCGTGCCGAGCAGCAGGGGGCGGGAGCGGTCGGCGAACTCCCGCAGGCCGCGGCTGGTGGCGAGGCCGCGCCGGGCGCGTACGGCGAAGAGGCGGGCGCACCAGCCGGCGGGGGCGACGGCCAGGGCGAGGCCGACGGCCGCCGCCGGGTCGGCGCCCCAGCCGTCGGGGGCGCCGGGGCCGCCGTCCGGGCCGCCCGCGACCAGCGCGTCCAGCAGGCCGTTGCCCGCGACGGCGTAGAGGGCGAGCCAGAGCGCCCACGGCACTCCGGCGCCGCGTCCGGTCCGCAGGGGGCCGCACCGGACGGCGTACGCGAGGGCGGCGCCGACGGCGGCGGCTCCGGCGGCGATCACTGCGGGGCGCGCGCCGCCGACGGTGAGCCGGGCCGCCGTCACGGTGAGCGCGCACAGGGCGCCGGGCAGCAGCGCCCGCAGTACCCGGAATGCCCGCCCGGCGGGTCGGGGCGCGGGTTCCCGGTCGAGGCGCGGCGGTTCGGTGCCGCGCGGTACGCGCGCGTAGAGCTCCTCGGCGAGCGAGAACACGTCCCGGTGCCGGAAGCGGGCGGCGGTCCGGTCGGTCACCCCGTGCGCTTCGAGCCCGGCGGCGATCTCCAGCGGGTCGACAGCCCGCTCGCACAGGTCGCGGTGCCGGTGCATGAGCGCCTTGACGGGGTCGGCGGGGCCTCTGCGGGGGCGGGGACGGGGGGCCGTCGCCGGGGGCCGGCCCGGGGTCGGGGGCCGCCGGGAGGAGGCGGGGGGCTCCTGGCACGCCCCGGAAGCGCCGGACGTCGGCGGCTCCGGGCCGTCCTCGTCCGCCGGGTTGTCCCACGGGGAAGCGGGCGCGGGGCGGGCGGAGTTCGCGGGGGCGGCCGGTGCCGCGCTGCACGGCGGGACCGGTGTGTCCGGCAGGAACGCCGTATCCCGCAAGGCGGCGGTGTCCGCTGCAACCGCGGCCCCGTGCCACGGCTCGTCCAGACCCACAGGCTCGGCCAGCCCCGCCCGCTCGTCCAGGCCCACAGGCTCGGCCCTGTCCACAGAGTTCGCCCTGTCCACAGAATCCGCCGGGTTCGGCGAACTCCCCTTGCGTGCGCCCGTGTCGGGTCTCCGGATCGGGAGGCGCTGGCCACGTACGGCCGTGGGGCGCCGGGGGGCCGGTTCGGCGAGGAGGGCTTCCGAGCGGATGTCCCAGGCGCCCGCGCTCTCGGGGGCGCGCGGGATGTCGTTGTCGGCGGGGCCGTCCGCCGGGCGGGTCGTCGGCGGGAGGGTCATCGGGGCGCCCCCTCGGCATGGGCGGCGCCGGAACGGCGGCCGAGGCCGGACGGGACCGAGCTAGTCAGGGCGGTCCAGCTGCCGGGGATGTGGGCCTCGGCCGGGTGGGCGAACGGCACCGGGTCGCCGCTCTCGTCCACGGCGTCCCGCCGGACCGGGCAGTGGGACATGAGCTCCAGGTAAATGCCGCGAAATGCCGCGATGTTCTGCTCGACGGTGAAGAGTTCGAGCGCCCGGGCCCGGGCGGCGGCGCCGAGCCGCGCACGCCGTTCGGGGTCGCGCAGCAGCGCCACGCACGCGTCCGCGAGCGCACGGGGGTTGCGCGGCGGGACCACGAGCCCCGTACCGCCGATGACCTCGACCACCGCGCCGGTGTCCGTGGAGACCGTGGCCCGGCCGCAGAACATCGCCTCCACCAGGCTGACCGGGAAGCCCTCGACGACGCTGGAGAGGACGACGACGCCACCGCTGGCGTACGCGTCGGCGAGCTCCGGCGCGCCCGGGCCGCCGATCTCCTCGAAGGAGACCGGGTTGTCCCCGACCGCGTGCGCGTCCACGGCCTCGTCGGGGAAGAGCTGGGCCGCCAGGGCGCGGCAGTGGGCGAGGTAGGCGGCGGACTCGGGCGAGAGGGAGGAGGCGGGGGCGCCGAACCCGTGGACGGCGTCACCGTATCCGCCCAGGTGCCCCGGGCCGGCGCCGTGGACCGAGTCGGCCGCGTACGCCGGACCGGCCTCATAAGCGGTACCGGCCGGGTGACCGGAACCAGCCGCGTGTCCGGAACCGGCCGCACCGCCGGGACCCGCTCCGCAACCGTCCGCGTGCTCGGCCCCAGCCGCCCACCCCGACCTGCGCAAACGTCTCCCGCCGAACCCCCTGGCCCCGCCGCCGGCCCCTTGGGCTCCGCCATCGGACGCCGCCCCGTCGAACGCGTCCCCGCCGTGCACCACCCGGCCCGTGCCGGGTCCGTACCCCGCCGAGCCGAGGCCGGGGCCGCGGGCGTCCCAGGCTTCGCCGCCGTCCCCGTCGACCGCATCCGTCCCGCACCCGCCGCGCCCCGCGCCCGGCGCGTCGCCGTACGCGTACGGGCTCGGGCCGGGCCCGGGGAGCCGGGTGCCCTGAGCGGTCCCGGAGGCCCGGCCCGCGTAGAAGATCCGCAGGCGGGCGTCCGGTTCCGCGCGACGGACCTCCGCGAAGGCGTGCAGCAGGGCGATGAGGTCCTTGGTCGGGTCGATCCGGCCGACCCAGACCAGGGTGGTGGGGTCGCCGCCGTCCGCGCCCTCGCCCACCGACTGGAAGCGGTCGGCGGCCATGCCGGGGTACACCGTGCGCACCTTGGCGCGGTCGGCGCCGCACTTCTCCTGCCAGCGGCGGGTGTGGGTGTTGCCGGGGGTGATGAGCGCGGCCCGTTCGTACACCTCGGCGGCGAGCCGCCGGTGGAACGCCGCCGTCAGCGCCCGTACCGGTACGCGCGCGTCGCCCGCCGCGAGGTACTGGGCGCGCAGCCGCACCCCGTACTCGGTGACCAGCAGCGGAACTCCGAAGAAGCGTTTGGCCAGCAGTCCCGGGAGGGCGGCGCAGCCGCCTCCGGCCGCGTGGCAGAGGTCGACGTCGCCGAGGCCCGCCGCGTCGTACCAGTCGAGCGAGAGGGGGCGCAGGGCGCGCTCCAGCACTTCGGCGAAGGCGAGGTAGTCGGGGACGCGCGCGGACTGCACCGCGCGGCTCGCGCCGGGGGTGCGGCAGGCGGCTTCCAGGACGCGCACGGCCGTCTCGGAGCGCAGGGCGGTGGGCAGTCCGTCGGACTCCAGGGCGAGGTCGGCCAGCCCGTACAGGCCCTCGGCGAACCGGGAGGACCCGCTCGTGGGGGCGGCGGCGGCGCCGGGGCCGCCACCGGCGACGGTCTCGAAGGCGACCGTGAGCGCCTCCGGGCCGCCGTCCCGACCGGGCCCGCGGGCGTCGGCGGAGGCCGGTGCGCCGCGGCCCGGCCGCTGCCCCGGGCCGCCTGCCGGCCCCCCGTCCCGCGCCCGCGCTCCGGACAGACCACCCTCGCCGTCTGCCCCGGCCACGCAGATCGCCCCGGCCAGTTCGCGCAGGCACATGGCGAACCGGTCGCGCTCGCGGCGGCCGAGGCGGCGGGTCCGCTGGGAGCGCGTGCGGCTGCTTCCCCACTCCTCCGCGCCCCACAGCGGGGCCGTGCGCACCCGGCGCACCTGGGGTGGCAGGGCCACCCAGCCGCGTTCCTCCTGGGCCGCGGTGCGGCTCAGCGCGTATATGTCGAACTCGTGCCGCGCGAGCCCGCGCACGAGCCGGTCGCACCACGACCCGGACTCGCCGGTCGTGTACGGGTAGCCGCCGTCGGTGAGCAGTCCGATCCGCAAAGTACGCACCCCCGATCTCCCTGGTGGGCGGTCGCCGTTGCACAGGCGACTCGCAGCGGGAAGAACGTAAGCGGATACGGCGGTGGGGGGGGGGGGGGGGGGGGGGGGGGGGGGGGGGGGGGGGGGGGGGGGGGGGGGGGGGGGGGGGGGGGGGGGGGGGGGGGGGGGGGGGGGGG
>NZ_JBVILC010000021.1:0-120933 GCF_055580545.1 Streptomyces sp. NPDC031670
CCAACTCGACCAAGCCACCGAACAACACGGCAAAGGCGACCTCACCACCCTCCTCACCGGCAACGACACCTGGACCGTCACCCCCTGACACCACCAGGATCAACCGCCGACCGGGCCGCGCGGGCCTCGTCGTACGCGGCGCGGGCCCGCTCCACGTCTTCCATCCGTACGCCGGTCCACTCGGCGAGGGCCTGGACGCGTTCGGCTGCCTCGCGGCCGAGCGGGGTCAGTGAGTAGTCGACGCGGGGCGGGATGACCGGCTTGGCGTCGCGGTGCACGAAGCCGTCACGCTCCAGCGTCTGAAGGGTCTGCGTCAGCATCTTCTCGCTGACCTTGCCGACGTGCCTGCGCAGCTCGCTGAACCGGAACGACCGCTCCGTCAGCGCCAGGAGGACGAGGACACCCCAGCGGCTGGTGACGTGTTCCAGGACGAGCCGGTGCGGACACATCGCCTCGCGGAGGTCCTCGGTGGGCCGGGCACCGCCCGGGGTACTTACTGCCATACCAGTACCTTACTTCAAGGTGGGTACTTACGAATGGTTAGCGCCAGCCGTACGGTGAGTGGCACGCGCTCCGCACGGGAGCCCAGAGCCAAGGAGTCACCAGCCATGAGCATCGTCGTCACCGGAGCCACCGGAGCCCTCGGCCGTCTCGTCATCGACGAGCTGCTGACCGCGGGAGTCCCCGCGGACGGGATAGCCGCCGTCGTACGGAACAAGGAGAAGGCCGCCGGGCTCGCCGAGCGCGGTGTGGAGCTGCGGGTCGCCGACTACAGCGCGCCCGAGACGCTGGCCGGGGCCTTCCGCGCCGGCGACCGCGTCCTGCTGATCTCCGGCAGCGAGGTCGGGCAGCGGGTGGCGCAGCACAGTGCCGTGATCGCGGCGGCGAAGGAGGCCGGGGTGGCGCAGCTCGCGTACACCGGCATCCTCGGCGGCCCGGACGCCGACTTCGTCCTCGCGGACGAGCACCGGGCCACCGAGGAGCTGATCCTCGACTCGGGGCTGCCGTACACCTTCCTGCGCAACGGCTGGTACACCGAGAACTACACCGACCACCTGGAGCCGGTCCTGGCGCGCGGGGCGGTCGTGTCCAACGCGGGCGAGGGCCGGGTGGCCTCGGCCGCCCGTGCCGACTACGCGGCGGCTGCGGCGGCGGTGCTGACCGGTGAGGGGCACCTCGGCCGGGCGTACGAGCTCAGCGGCGACGTGGCGTGGTCCTTCGCCGAGTACGCGGCGGAGGTCGCGCGGGTCACCGGCAAGGAGATCGGCTACCGGGCCGTGACCCCCGAGGTGCACCTCGGCATCCTCACGGGCGCGGGCGTCCCGGCGCCGTTCGCCGAGATCCTGGTCGACGTGGACCTCGCGATCGAGCGGGGCCGGCTCGCGGGCACGTCCGGCGAGCTGTCGCGGCTGATCGGCCGGCCGACGACGCCGATCTCCCGGTCCATCGCCCAGGCGACCGCGGCGACCGTGGCCTGAACGGATCGCTCGATGGTCAGGACCGTTTTCGGATATAGGGCATGACAGGCGTGGCCACCTGACGCTACCGTCGATTTCGTCGACGCGCGCGCAGGGAGGGCCAGTGGCCGAAGAACCGACAACCGCAGCCGGTGAGCAGCGGGCAGGACTGCTGTACGGGATCGGCGCCTACGGGATGTGGGGCCTGGTCCCGCTCTTCTGGCCGCTTCTGAAACCGGCCGGCCCGGTCGAGATCCTGGCCCACCGAATGGTGTGGTCCCTCGGCTTCGTCGGCATCGCGCTCCTCGTACTGCGCCGCTGGGCGTGGATCGGCGAACTCGTGCGCCAGCCGCGCCGGCTGGCGCTCATCGGGCTCGCCGCCGCCGTGATCACGGTCAACTGGGGCGTCTACATCTGGTCGGTGAACTCCGGCCATGTCGTCGAGGCGTCCCTCGGCTACTTCATCAATCCGCTGGTCACCATCGCGATGGGCGTCTTGCTGCTCAAGGAGCGGCTGCGCCCGGTGCAGTGGGTGGCGGTGGCGACCGGCGCGGTGGCGGTGGTCGTCCTGGCGGTGGGAGCGGGCAGGCCGCCGTGGATCTCGTTGACGCTGGCGCTGTCGTTCGCCACGTACGGGCTGGTGAAGAAGAAGGTCAACCTCGGCGGGCTGGAGTCGCTGGCAGCCGAGACGGCGATGCAGTTCGTGCCGGCGCTGGCGTATCTGATGTGGCTGGGGACGCGCGGGGAGGCGACCTTCGCGTCCGAGGGCGCGGGTCACGGGGCGCTGCTCGCGGCGACCGGCATCGTCACGGCGGCGCCGCTGGTCTGCTTCGGGGCGGCGGCGATACGGGTACCGCTGTCCACGCTGGGGCTGCTCCAGTACCTGGCCCCGGTGTTCCAGTTCGGCCTGGGCATCCTGTACTTCCACGAGGCGATGCCGCCCGAGCGGTGGGCCGGGTTCTCGCTGGTGTGGCTGGCGCTGTCGCTGCTCACCTGGGATGCGCTGCGGGCGGCCCGGCGCGGGAGGGCGGCGCTCGCGGCAGCGGCGGCCGAATGCCACGTGGAGCCGCTGCCGGTGGAACCGCTGCCCGCGCGGGGGGCGGCACCGGGCGCGCGCTGACCAGGCCGTTGCAGGACGGGCGGGGCCGGGGCTCCACTTCCGGCCACTGTCCGCCCATCGGACACCCGTGACCGGAATCCGTTCTTGACGGTGAGTCAACCCCTCCCTGAACATCAGGCTCGCGTTTCCGTCCCATCCCCGAACGGAATACGGAGCCCCCACATGCGCATCAAGCACCCCACACACCCCAGAACCACCCGCGCGGCCCGCATCGCGGCCACCGCCACCGCCACCGCCGCGGCCCTCGGCATCGGCATCGGCCTCGGCGCCCCCGCCGTACAGGCCGCCCCCACCGCCACCCCGGTCGCCGCCGCCGCGCCGGACATACCGATCGCCAACGTCAAGGCGCACCTCACCCAGCTCCAGCAGATAGCCAACGCCAACGGCGGCAACCGCGCCCACGGCCGCGCCGGATACAAGGCCTCCCTCGACTACGTGAAGGGCAAGCTGGACGCGGCCGGGTTCACCACTTCCGTCCAGCAGTTCACCTCCTCCGGCGCCACCGGCTACAACCTGATCGCCGACTGGCCCGGCGGGGACACCTCGCAGACCGTGATGGCGGGCGCGCACCTCGACTCGGTCACCGCGGGCCCCGGCATCAACGACAACGGCTCCGGCTCGGCCGGCATCCTGGAGACCGCGCTCGCCGTATCCCGCGCGCAGCTCAAGCCCGACAAGCACCTGCGGTTCGGCTGGTTCGGCGCCGAGGAGCTGGGCATGGTCGGCTCCAAGTACTACGTCAACAGCCTCTCGACGGGCGACCGCGGCAGGATCTCCGCCTATCTGAACTTTGACATGATCGGCTCGCCCAACCCGGGTTACTTCGTCTACGACGACGACCCGGCCCTGGAGAAGGTCTTCAAGGACTACTTCGCGACCCTCTCCATACCCACCGAGATCGAGACGGAGGGCGACGGCCGCTCCGACCACGCCCCGTTCAAGAACGCCGGGATACGCGTCGGCGGTCTCTTCTCCGGCGCCGACTACACCAAGACCTCGGCCCAGGCCCAGAAGTGGGGCGGCACGGCGGGCCGCGCGTTCGACGCCTGCTACCACTCCTCCTGCGACACCAGCGCCAACATCAACGACACGGCGCTCGACCACAACAGCGACGCCATCGCCTACGCGCTGTGGCAGCTGTCCGCCGGAACCACCACCCCGCCCACCGGCGACACGTACGAGAACACCACCGACGTCACCATCCCGGACTCCCCCGGCGCGGCCGTGACCTCGTCGGTCTCCGTGACCGGGCGTACGGGCAACGCGCCCTCCGCGCTGAAGGTCGGGGTGAACATCGTCCACACCTACAGCGGCGACCTCGTGGTCGACCTCATCGGTCCGAGCGGCAAGGCGTACCGGCTGCACAACTCCTCGTCGGACGCCACGCCGAACATCGACACCACGTACACCGTCAACGCCTCCACGGAGACGGCGAACGGGACGTGGAAGCTGAAGGTGCAGGACAAGGGGCCGCAGGACACCGGCTACATCAACAGCTGGAAGCTGACCTTCTGACCCTCAGCGGGTATGCGCGTGCATGTACCGCACGCGCATACCCGCTTACCCGTTTCAGCTCGCGGCCGAAGCCCGCAGCGCGCGCATGACGTGGGCGACCAGCACCGCGATCCTGTCCGGGTCGTGGAACGGCCGCTTCAACGCGTGCCGGTAGTACAGCGGCCCGTACAGCATCTCCACCGCCAGCTCCAGATCCGCGTCCGGCGGCAGCTGGCCCGCCCGTTGACCGGCCCGCAGCCGCTCGTACACCAGCGCCACCCGCGGCACGACCAGCGTCTCGTTGACGGCCGTGGCCAGCGCCTCGTCATGGAGCAGCTCGGAGAGGATCCCCGTGTACGCGGGGCCGATCACCGGAGAGGTGAAGACCCGCATCACGCTGGTGACATGCGTCACGATGTCGGTGTCCACGTCGCCCGTGTCGGGCAGCGGCGACGTACTGACCACGGCCTCGATCACGGCCTCCAGGAGCACCGCGCCCTTCGTCGCCCACCAGCGGTAGATGGTCTTCTTGCTCACCCCGGCACGAGCGGCGATGCCCTCGATCGTCACGCGTCCATAGCCGTTTTCCGAGCACAATTCGAGGGCTGCGGAGAGGATCGCGCGGCGCGATCTCTCGCTCCGGCGCCGGGGGTTGGGGGCGTGGCGTGGCGGCTCGGTCACGGGGCGAGTCTATGAGGACGGTCCGTAGCGTATTGACAGCGGAATGGTCTGCTCCAAGAATGTGCCAAGGAAACGGCACGTGTCGTGTCGAGCCGCCACGGGGGTCGGCTCGCACGGCCGTCCCGTTCCTCTTCGCCCACCCCCGTCTCCCGGGCGCCGTTCGCGCTCAGGCCGTGATGTCCTTCGCCGTGAAGCGCGCCCAGGCCGCGGCCCCGAACACCGCCACGTACAGCGCCTGCAACTCCAGGTTCTTCACCAGCTGGTCCCAGTAGACCGGCACCCGCAGCAGGTCCGCGAGGGACAGCCAGTAGTGCGGGAAGAGATAGGGCTGTATCGCGTGCAGCTGGGGGATCTGGTCCAGGATCTGCACGGTGATCAGCAGGCCGACCGTCGCCGCCATCGCCGCGACACCGCTGCCGGTGAGGGTGGAGATGAACAGGCCGAGCGCGGCCATGCCGGTCAGCGACAGGGCCACCGCCCCGGCGACCGCCAGCGCGCGCACCAGCCCCTCGGTGAACGATATCTCCGTACCGGAGAGGGTCGTGACGTCGCCGAGCGGGAAGAGCAGCGCCCCCACGGCGAGCCCGGACGCCGCCACGACCAGGGTCGCCAGCAGGCAGAACGCCAGCGTCGAGGCGTACTTCGCGAGCAGCAGCCTGGTCCGGCCCGCCGGGGCGACCAGGAGATAGCGCAGGGTGCCCGCGTTGGCCTCGCCCGCTATCGCGTCGCCCGCGACCACGCCGATCGCCATCGGCAGGAAGACGGGGAGGGTCGCGGCGAGCCCCGCGAAGACGAGGAACAGTCCGTTGTTGGTGATCTGCGAGATGAAGGCCGGGCCGCCACCGCCGTCGGGTCCGGCCGAGCCGCCGCCGCGCGTCTCGATCTTCACGGCGATGCCGATCAGGATCGGGACGACCGCGAGGACCCCGAGCAGCGCGAGGGTGCGCCACCGCCGTACGACGGTCACCAGCTCGGACCGGAAGAGCCCGAGCGTCCAGAGGGCGCCGGGCCGCCGGCCCTCGGCACCGACCGCGCCGGAGGTCACCGGCGCCGCCTCGGCCCGCCCCACGACGGGACCGCTCGAATCACTCGGACCGGCCGAACCGGCCCGGACAGTTGACGTGGGCGCGTCCTGCGCCGCGTTCACCTCAGCCCGCGACATCGAACCCCTCCCCCGTCAGCGCCACGAAGGCGTCCTCCAGCGAGGCCCGTTCGACCCCGAATGCCCTCACCCGTACGCCCCCGTGCACCAGCGCCGCGTTGAACTCGGCCAGTTCCACCTCGTCCGGCGGGAGCTCACCGGTCACCCGGTCTCCGTCCACGGTCACGTCCGCCACCCCGCGCTCCTTGAGCAGCCGGGCCGCGTCGGCCGGGTCCGGGGTGGTGACCGCGAGCCGGCCGCGGTTGCCCCCCGCCAGCTCGGCCACCTCGCCCTGGACGACCAGCCGGCCCTGGGTCATCACCGCCGCGTGCGTGCAGAGCTGCTCGATCTCGTCGAGGAGGTGCGAGGAGAGGAAGACCGTGGTGCCGTCGGCCGCGAGCTCGCGCACCAGGGCGCGGATCTCCCGCATGCCCTGCGGGTCGAGGCCATTGGTCGGCTCGTCCAGGACCAGCAGCTTGCGCGGCTGGAGCAACGCGGCGGCGAGCCCCAGCCGCTGCTTCATCCCCAGCGAGTACGCCCGCGCCTTCTTGCCGGACGCGGCGGCAAGACCGACCCGGTCCAGCGCGTGGGCGACCCGGCTCGCACGGGTGCGGGGGTCGGCGGTCGGGTCGGCGGAGTCATACCGGACGAGGTTGTCGCGGCCGGAGAGGAATCCGTACAGCGCGGGGCCCTCGATCAGGGCGCCCACCTGCGGCAGGACCGTGCGGCCCGCGTGCGGCATGGGGCTGCCGAGGACCCGGGCCGTGCCGGAGGTCGGCGCGATCAGGCCCATCAGCATGCGGATGGTGGTCGTCTTGCCCGAGCCGTTGGGGCCGAGGAAGCCGAAGATGCTGCCGCCGGGGACGGTGAGGTCCAGCCCGTCCACGGCCAGTTGGCCACCGCGGTATCTCTTGGTGAGACCGCGCGTTTCGATGACCGATGGAGAGTTCCCCACCCCGCCCCTTCCCTTGCCGGGTGCTGCGCCCCGGGCCCCCGTCGTCTGCGGAATCGCGACCCGTGCGCCCGCACGGGTCACGGGTGGTGGGCGGAAGGGGGACGGGACCGGGTGCCCGGGGCCGCGACCCCGAACCCCGAATCCCCGTCCCCCCTCGCGCCGACCGCGGTGTCTACTTCGCGGCGTTGGCCGCGTTCACCAGCGCGTCCTTGGTGACCGCGCCCACGAACACCTTGCCGTCGTCCGTCACCAGCGCGTTGATCAGACGGGTCTTGAAGACCGTGCCCGAGCCGAACTTGCCCGTGACCTTGTCGCCCAGGGAGCTGAGGAACTTCTCGGCCTCCGGCGGGACACCGCCCCTGCCGCCCTTGCCGGAGTGCGCGGACGGGATGCCCTTACCTCCTGGAACGTCGAGGCGGGCGATGGAGTTCCAGCCCTTCCCGATGACGTCGAGCCCCTTGAACGCGCTGCCCTCGGCGCCCTTGAAGCCCTTCTCGCCGCGGCCTGCGTGGCCCTTGCCGTCGTCCTGGGTGACCTTCGCACCCCTGGGCGGCGTGAAGTGGAACGTCGAGGCGGACGGCTTGCCGAAGTCGACCTTCGTGAAGCCCGCGTCGACCACCGCCTTGCCCCCGCCGGCCGGCGCGAGCGTGAACTTCAGCGGCACCCCGTTCCCGGCGTCCACCGCGATCCGGATCGCGCCGATGGTCGAGCCGGACTGCTTCGGCTTGATCACCAGCTGGTAGGCGTCCCGGCCCGCCACATGGGAGGTGCCGTCCACGGTCACCGAGGTGGTCGGGTCGACGGACTTCAGAGCCTGCTCGGCCAGCGCCCTGGGCGTGGTCGGCAGGGACTCGGGGGTCCCGCCCGGACGGCCGTGGCCCTTGGCCGCGCCGCCCCCGTGGCCCTTCTCGCCGCCGGCCGCCCGCTGGGAGTGGTAGACCTCGTTCGAGGAGCTGTCGTACGCCCACACGTCGTCCCCGCTGTGGATGACGCTGTACTCCGACGCCTTGTCGAGCACCGACAGCTTCTGCCGGTCGGGGCCGTCGGCCGCGACCCGCAGGGTGTGCGTGCCGGACGCGAGCTCCATCAGCTTGCTGTCGGGCGAGGCGGAGGACCCGCCTCTGTCCGCGCCGCCGCCCTTGGGGGCGAAGGAGTCGAGGCCGCCCAGGGACGGCAGGCCCAGATCCGTGGTGATCTTCACCGTGCCGGAGAGCTGCTGGGCGTCCGACGCGGCGATCTTCTCTATGAGCTGCTGTGCGCTGATCTTCGGCAGATCCGGGTCACCTGAAGCCGCGAGCGCCGGGACCAGCCCGATGGTCGCAGCCGCCACCCCCGCCACCCCGACCGGGACCAGGTACCGGGCGGCCTTGCGGCGGCCCGCGACGAGGTCCCCGGCCTCCTCGGTGGTGTGTGCGCTGTCGTTCGGTGCCATGTGTGCCTTACCTCCGTGGTCGGCGGCGTCCGTCCGTAGTGCTGCGCTCTGTCCACCCCGCGCCGCCATTCTCACCCGAATTGGTCAGGAGTGGTGTTCTCAATCTGACCAAATCAGCCGCCCTCAGGCGTCACCCTCCGGGAGCAACCTCGTGTACCTCTCTGGGATGACACCTGTGTGCGACAGCCGACCCGACCAGTAGGGGATGTACGTCGCGTACCTGTCAGACACCTGTCAGGGGCGGCAACTCCGCCGAGGCCAGGAGGGGTTGCCGCCCGGCCAACGTCAACCCTCCTCGGCCCGACCGGCACTGAGCGCTCTTCAGCCGCGGTCCGGGCGCTCGTCCGCGCGCCGGCTCGTACGCCGGACCGGGCCCCCGCCGCCCCGCCCCCACGGCGGCGCCGCCGCGCGCCACCGCTCCGGGACCGGTTCACTGGTGTTTCGCCAGGTATGCGGCCGTTCGCACAGCGCTACCGAACCCGCGACGATGTGACCTGGGTCACACTCTTGCCTGATCGGGTGTTCGAGTTGCTTTGGGCCGGAATCCGTACATCTGAATAAGAGCACCGGTGAACAAGAGCAGCCGGCACCGGCCGTGTACCACCAAAGGGGATCGCCATGCTCAGCGTCCACCGCATCGCCGTCGGCGCCGCAGCCGGGACAGCCGTCCTGGCGCTGGCCGCCACGGGATGCGGAAGCAACACCAGCAGCAGCAAGACCGAGAAGCCGTCCACGACGGCACCCGCGACCCCTGATCCGGCCGCCTCCACCCTCGCCGCCGCCCAGGTCGACAAGGTCGGCACCGTCGTCACGGACGGCAGCGGATACGTCCTCTACCGCTTCGACAAGGACACCGCGAAGCCGTCCCACTCCGCCTGTCTGGCCGCCTGCGCGGCGATCTGGCCCCCGGTCCCCGCCACCGGCACGCTGACCGTCAAGGGCGTCGACAAGGCCCTGGTCGGCAAGGTCGCCCGCCCCGACGGCACCACGCAGCTGACCCTCGGGGGCTGGCCGCTGTACCGGTACGCCAAGGACGACGCGCCCCGCGAGGCGTACGGGCAGGGCGCGGCCGGCACCTGGTTCGCGATCACTCCGACCGGGGGCAAGGCCACCGCCGACACGGGCGGCGGCACGACCTCCGGCGGTGTCAGCACACCGCCGGACGGCTCCGGGTACTGAGGCCATCCGCCGGGCCGACGGGTACGGGGACTAGCCCGCGCGGTGCACCACCGCGTCGCACAGCTCCTCCAGAGCCGCCTTCGCGTAGCACTCCGGCAGCGGGGCCAGCGTGGCGCGGGCCTCCTCCGCGTACCGCACGGTGTCCCTGCGGGCCTGTTCGAGCGCCGGGTGCACCCGCAGCCGGCGCAGCACCTCGGCGTGCCGGGCGTCGTCCGTCAGATCGCCGTCGAGGAGCGCGACCAGCTCCAGGTCCTCCGGGCGCCCGTGCTGGGCGGCGTGCGCCCGCAGGTGCAGGACCGGCAGCGTGGGGATGCCCTCGCGCAGGTCGGTGCCGGGGGTCTTGCCGGACTCGTGCGAGTCGCTGGCGATGTCCAGGACGTCGTCGGCCAGCTGGAACGCGGTGCCGAGCCGCTCGCCGTACTGCGTGAGGATGTCCACGACCGACTCGTCGGCGCCCGACATCATCGCGCCGAACCGGCCGGAGACGGCCACCAGCGAGCCGGTCTTGCCGGCGAGCACGTCGAGGTAGTGGTCCACCGGGTCGCGGCCGTCGCGCGGGCCCGCGGTCTCCAGGATCTGGCCGGTGACCAGCCGTTCGAACGCCTCGGCCTGGATGCGCACGGCCTCCGGGCCCAGGTCGGCCAGGATGTGCGAGGCGCGGGCGAACAGGAAGTCGCCGGTGAGGACCGCGACCGAGTTGTCCCAGCGGACGTTGGCGCTGGGTACCCCGCGCCGCACCTCGGCCTCGTCCATGACGTCGTCGTGGTAGAGCGTCGCCAGATGCGTGAGCTCCACGACCACGGCCGAGGGCACGACACCCGGCGCGTAGGGGTCGCCGAACTGCGCGGCGAGCATCACGAGCAGCGGCCGGAAGCGTTTGCCACCCGCGCGCACGAGGTGCTGCGCGGCCTCCGTGATGAAGGGGACCTCGCTCTTGGTGGCGTCGAGCAGGCCCGCCTCGACTGCCGCCAATCCGGTCTGGACATCGGCCTCAAGAGCCTGGTCCCGCACGCTCAGCCCGAACGGCCCGACGACGGTCACGAGGGGTACTCCTGTCTGCTGACGATCACACGGATTGTCGATGTGTCGCTGCCTTCACTCAAGTCAGCGTATCCGGTCGTTGTTCGATCACCGTTGGCGCCTTCCCGTCACCCCCCGCGCACAGCCCGATAGACCCCGGTATGTTCGTGATCAGCCCATATCTTAGGAAAGATGCCGATTGTCCGGAACCCACCGAGACCGTGACCGGCCCGGCGCCGAGGGATGGCTGACCATGCGGATCCGCACCGACTTCCCGTACGAGACGACCCGCACGGACGTGCTCGTCCCGCTCCCGGACGGGACACGGCTGTACGCACGGATCTGGCGTCCGGTGACCGAGGAGCCGGTCCCGGCGCTGCTCGAATACGTGCCCCACCGCCTCACCGACGCGACCGCGCCGCGCGACCACCAGCGCCATCCGTGGTACGCGGGCCACGGCTACGCCTCCGTACGCGTCGACGTGCGCGGGCACGGCAACAGCGAGGGGCTGCCGGGCGACCGGTGCGACGCGACCGAGCTCGCGGACGGGGTCGCGGTCGTCGAGTGGCTCGCCGCGCAGCCCTGGTGCGACGGCGGCGTCGGCATGATCGGGATCTCCTGGGGCGGCTTCAACTCCCTCAAGATCGCGGCCCTCGCGCCCGGGCCGCTCAAGGCGGTCGTCACCGTCTGCGCGCCGGACGACCGCTATGACAACGACGGGCACTACCTGGGAGGTTCCGTCCTCGCCGGAGCCATGCACGCACGGGCGGCGCGGACGCTGGCGTTCACGGCGCGCCCGCCGGACCCGGAGCACGTCGGCGAGCGGTGGAGCCGGCTGTGGGCGGACCGGCTGGAGGCCCTGGAGCCGCCCCTGCACATCTGGCTGGCGCACCAGCGGCGCGACGACTACTGGCGGCACGGCAGCGTCCGGGAGGAGTACGGGGCGGTCCGGGCCGCCGTGCTCGCGGTGGGCGGCTGGCACGACCCGTACCGGGACACCGTGCTGCGCCTGGTGGAGCAGCTGCCCGCGGACCGGGTGCGCGGGCTGATCGGGCCGTGGTCGCACCAGTACCCGGACCGGGGGCTTCCGCCGGGACCCGCCATCGGCTTCCTCCAGGAGACCCTGCGCTGGTGGGACCAGTGGCTCCGGGGCCGGGACAGCGGGATCATGGACGAGCCGCTGCTGCGCTCCTGGATCAGCGACTCGCACCGGCCCGCCACGGTGTACGGGGAGCTGCCCGGCCGCTGGGTCGGCGACCCGGCCTGGCCCTCCCCGCACGTCACCCCCGTCGTGTACACGCTCGGGGGCGCCCCGGTCCGGGTCGACTCCCCGCAGCACACCGGGCTGGACGCGGGCCGCTTCCTCCCGTCCGGCGGCGACGGCGATCTGCCGCCGGACCAGCGGGCGGAGGACGCGCACTCGGCGGCGTTCGACTTCGCGGTACCCCTGGACGGGCCGCCGCTGGAGATCCTGGGGCGTCCACGGGTGACGCTGCGGCTGCGGGTGGACGTGCCGTTCGGGCAGGTCGTCGCGCGGCTCTGCGATGTGGCCCCGGACGGCTCGTCCACGCTGGTCACCCGGGGCGCGCTCAATCTCTCCGCCCGCGAGGGCCCGGACCGCGCGGACGCCTGGCCGCTGGGCGCCACCCAGGACGTGACGTTTCCCCTCGCCGGCATCGGCCACGCCTTCCCGCCCGGCCACCGCGTCCGCCTGGCGGTCTCCTCCGCGTACTGGCCGTGGCTCTGGCCGCAGGCGGACTCGGTGGGATTCACGCTCGACCCGCGGGACAGCGCCCTGAGCCTGCCGGTCCGCGAGCGCACGACCGACAAGATCGCCTTCGAGGAGCCCGAGCAGGCGGCACCGCTCAACGTGGTCTGCCCCGAGCCGCTGGACGAACCCCGCCCCGAGCGCCTGGTCGTCCGCGATGTCGCCAAGGGCGAGTGGCGCCTCGAAGTGACCCCCCGCTCCGGCGGTACGAAGGTCCACCCCGACGGTCTGGAGGTCACCGAGGAGGTCGTGGAGACATACACGATCGAGGAGGCGGACCCGCAGTCCGCGCGCGCCCGCTCCGACTGGACGCTCCGGCTGCACCGGCCGGAGCTCGCCTGGAACGTGACCATCACCACCCGCTCCGAGCTCGCCTGCGACGCGGCGGACTTCCTCACCTCGGACGAGGTGGTGTGCCGCGACGGCGACGAGGTCGTCTTCCACCGGACCTGGGAGAAGCGCATCCCCCGGACGGCGGGCTGAGGCGGCCCGGTTCGGGGCACTGCCCGGGCAACCGCCGCCGACGTAACGTGTCCTCCACACCCGTGGAAAGCGAGGCAGGCACAGATGTCCGAGCAGAGCCCGCTCGACCTGGCCGAGGGCGATCCCTTCGGCCCGCACAACCTTCCGTACGGCGTCTTCTCCACGCCCGACGCGCCCGGCCACCGCCGCGTCGGCGTCCGCGTCGGCGACCACGTCCTGGACGCGGGGGCAGCCGCGCACGCGCTCGGCTCCCCGTACGCGGCACTGCTCGCGAAGCCCACACTGAACCCGCTGCTCGCGGCAGGGCGCACGGCCTGGCGCGATGTGCGGCGCGCGCTCACCGCGTGGGTGACGGTGCCCGCGCACCGGCCCGACATCGAGCCCCTGCTGCACCCGCTGGACACGGTCACCCTGCATCTGCCGTACGAGGTCGCGGACTACGTCGACTTCTACGCGAGCGAGCACCACGCCACCAACGTGGGCCGGATCTTCCGCCCGGACGGGGACGCGCTCACCCCCAACTGGAAGCATCTGCCCATCGGTTACCACGGCCGGTCCGGCACGATCGTGGTGTCGGGGACGGACGTGGCGCGCCCGCACGGGCAGCGCAAGGCGCCCTCGGACCCGGCGCCGGTGTTCGGCCCCTCGGTGAAGCTGGACATCGAGGCCGAGGTGGGCTTCGTGGTGGGCACCCCCTCCGAGCTGGGCAGGCCGGTGGAGCTGGCCTCCTTCGAGGACCACGTCTTCGGCCTGTTCCTGCTGAACGACTGGTCGGCGCGGGACATCCAGGCCTGGGAGTACGTGCCGCTGGGCCCCTTCCTCGGCAAGTCCTTCGCCACCTCCGTCTCGGCGTGGGTGACGCCGCTGGAGGCGCTGACGGCCGCCCGGGTGGCCCCGCCCGCGCGGGACTTCCCGCTGCTGCCCTACCTCGACGACGCGGGGGCGGAGGTCCCCGGCGGCTTCGACATCCACATCTCGGTCGCCCTCAACGGGCAGGTGGTGGCCGAGCCGCCGTTCGCCGGCATGTACTGGACCGCCGCCCAGCAGCTCGCCCATATGACGGTGAACGGCGCCTCGCTGCGCACCGGCGACGTGTACGGCTCGGGGACCGTGAGCGGCCCCGAGCGCGACCAGCGCGGCTCCTTCCTGGAGCTCACCTGGAACGGTACGGAGCCGATGGACCTGCCCACCGGCAAGCGCACGTTCCTGGAGGACGGCGATGTCGTCACCATGACCGCGTGGGCCCCCGGCCCGGACGGCGTCCGGGTCGGCCTCGGCGAGGTCACGGGCCGGATCGTCGAGTCCTAGCGGGGCAGGCGTCGAGTCCCGGCGGGGCAGGCGTCGAGTCCCGGCGGGCCGGGGCAGGCAGTCCCGGCGGGGCAGGCAGTCCCGGCGGGGCAGGCAGTCCCGGCGGGCGGGGCAGGCGGAGGGGCGCTCGGCGCGCCCTCCGCCTACTCCTGCTCCTGCTCCTGCTCCCCCAGCACCGCCAGCACGCCCTCGCCGTACGTCAGCAGCTTCTTCTCGCCCACCCCCGCGATCGTGCCCAGCTCCTCCACCGATCCGGGGCGGGCCACGGCGATCTCCCGCAGGGTGGCGTCGTGGAAGATCACATACGCGGGGACGCCCTGCTCCCGGGCCTGCGCGGCCCGCCAGGCGCGCAGGGCCTCGAAGAGCGGCGCCGCCTCCTGCGGGAAGTCGGCCGGGGCGGCCTTGGCCTTGCCCGCGCCCCGGGCCCGGGCAGCGCGCTCCGGCTTGGCCGGCTCCGAGCGCAGCCTGACCTCCCGCTGACGCCCCAGGACCTCGGCGCTCGTCCCGGTCAGGACCAGCGTCCCGTACTCCCCCTCCACCGCCAGCAGGCCCTGGGCGAGCAACTGCCGCACCACGCCCCGCCACTGGGCCTCGGAGAGGTCCTCGCCGATGCCGAACACCGACAGCGCGTCGTGGTCGAACTGGATGACCTTCGCGGTCTTGCGGCCGAGCAGGATGTCGATGATCTGGCCGGCCCCGAACTTCTGGCGCCGCTCCCGCTCCAGCCGCACCACCGTCGACAGCACCTTCTGCGCCGCCACCGTGCCGTCCCAGGTCTCGGGCGGGTTCAGACAGGTGTCGCAGTTGCCGCAGTGGGCGGCCGGGGCGTCCTGGCCGAAGTACTGCAGGAGCTGGGCGCGGCGGCACTCGGCGGTCTCGCAGAGCGCCAGCATCGAGTCCAGGTGCGCGCCCGCCCGGCGCCGGAACGCCTCGTCGCCCTCCCCGCCCTGGATGAGCTTGCGCTGCTGGACCACGTCCTGGAGGCCGTACGCCATCCACGCGGTGGACGGCAGGCCGTCGCGGCCCGCGCGGCCCGTCTCCTGGTAGTACCCCTCGACCGACTTGGGCAGGTCCAGATGGGCGACGAACCTGACGTCCGGCTTGTCGATGCCCATGCCGAACGCGATGGTCGCCACCACGACGAGGCCGTCCTCGCGCAGGAAGCGGGACTGGTGCAGCGCGCGCGTGGCCGCGTCCAGGCCCGCGTGGTACGGCACGGCCGCCACGCCGTTGTCGTTCAGATACTGCGCGGTCTTCTCCACCGACGCGCGCGAGAGGCAGTAGACGATGCCCGCGTCCCCGTCGTGCTCCTCCTTCAGGAAGGACAGGAGCTGCTTCTTGGGGTCGTTCTTCGGCACGATCCGGTACTGGATGTTGGGCCGGTCGAAGCTCGCCTCGAAGTGGCGGGCGTGCGGCATCACGAGCCGGTCGGTGATCTCGCGGTGGGTGACCCGCGTCGCCGTCGCCGTCAGGGCGATGCGCGGCACGTCCGGCCAGCGCTCCCCCAGCATCGACAGCGCCAGGTAGTCCGGCCGGAAGTCGTGGCCCCACTGCGCCACGCAGTGCGCCTCGTCGATCGCGAAGACGGAGATCTTGGCCCGGGAGAGCAGATCGAGGGTGGCCTCCACGCGCAGCCGCTCGGGGGCCAGATAGAGCAGGTCGAGCTCGCCCGCGAGGAGCTCCGCCTCCACCGTGCGGCGCTCGTCGAAGTCCTGGGTGGAGTTGATGAACCCGGCCCGCACGCCGAGTGCCCGCAGCGCGTCCACCTGGTCCTGCATCAGGGCGATGAGGGGCGAGACCACGACTCCCGTACCGGGTCTGACCAGGGCGGGGATCTGGTAGCAGAGCGACTTGCCGGCGCCCGTGGGCATGAGCACCACGGCGTCGCCGCCGCCGACCACGTGCTCGATGACCGCGCCCTGGTCGCCACGGAAGCTCTCGTAGCCGAAGACCCGGTTCAGCGTACGCAGCGCCTCGCTCTCGACCGCCGCCCCGGCCGTCGTCCCGGCCGCGGCCCCGGCCACCGGCTGGTCCACCGGCTGGTCCACCACCTCGACCGCCCCTTCCGTCCCGTTCATCCCGCCGTCCCCCACCGTCGTTCTCCTGTCTCCGCCACCCCTGCCACGATAGGGCGCCGCGCGGACACCCCCTGCCGCACTCCGCCCAGATCCGGCCAAAGCCGCAGGTCAAGTGGGGCGAAAAGTTATCCACAGGCCCCGATGGGGGTAGCGCGGAGCCCCGGCACGCCGTGGCGTACCGGGGCTCCTGAATCTGTCGGGGGCACGGGGAGCCGCGCGGGCGGCCACCACGGCCGGCCGGCGTATCCCCGGCCCCGCCGAGCGCTACCGCACGAACACCCCCGCCTGACCGGCCAGGTCCAGGAAGTACTGCGGCGCCACACCCAGCACCAGCGTCACCGCGACACCGACACCGATCGCCGTCATCGTCAGCGGCGAGGGCACGGCCACGGTCGGCCCGTCCGCCTTCGGCTCGCTGAAGAACATCAGCACGATCACCCGGATGTAGAAGAACGCGGCGATCGCCGAGGAGATCACACCGACCACGACCAGCGAGCCCGCGCCGCCCTCCGCCGCCGCCTTGAAGACCGCGAACTTCCCCGTGAAGCCGGAGGTCAGCGGGATACCGGCGAAGGCGAGCAGGAAGACCGCGAAGACCGCCGCCACCAGCGGCGAACGGCGGCCGAGCCCGGCCCACTTGGACAGGTGTGTCGCCTCGCCGCCCGCGTCGCGCACCAGCGTGACGACCGCGAACGCCCCGATCGTCACGAACGAGTACGCGCCGAGGTAGAAGAGCACCGACGAGATCCCGTCCGCGTTGGTAGCGATCACACCGGCGAGGATGAAGCCCGCGTGCGCGATCGACGAGTACGCGAGGAGCCGCTTGATGTCGGTCTGGGTGATCGCCACGATCGCGCCGCCGACCATGGTGACGATGGCGACGCCCCACATCACCGGCCGCCAGTCCCAGCGCATGCCGGGCAGCACCACGTACAGCAGCCGCAGCAGCGCGCCGAAGGCGGCGACCTTGGTGGCGGCGGCCATGAAGCCGGTGATCGGGGTGGGCGCGCCCTGGTAGACGTCCGGCGTCCACATGTGGAACGGCACCGCGCCCACCTTGAACAGCAGCCCCATCAGGAGCATCGCGCCGCCGATCAGCAGCAGCGCGTCGTTGCCCATGGTGCCCGCGAGCGCCGGGTCCACGGTCTGGACCGTGCCGTCCACGACGTCCGCGATCGTCGCGTACTGGACGGAGCCCGCGTATCCGTAAAGAAGGGCGATGCCGAACAGCAGGAACGCCGACGAGAAGGCGCCGAGCAGGAAGTACTTCACCGCCGCTTCCTGCGACATGAGCCGCTTGCGGCGGGCCAGCGCGCAGAGCAGATAGAGCGGCAGGGAGAAGACCTCCAGGGCCACGAAGAGCGTCAGCAGGTCGTTGGCCGCCGGGAACACCAGCATCCCGGAGACGGCGAAGAGCGCCAGCGGGAAGACCTCGGTGGTCGTGAAACCGGCCTTGACCGCGGCCTTCTCGCTGTCGCTGCCGGGCACGGACGCGGCCTGCGCGGCGAAGGAGTCGACCCGGTTGCCGTGGGCGTCCGGGTCCAGGCGGCGCTCGGCGAAGGTGAAGACGGCGACGATCGAGGCGAGGAGAATGGTCCCCTGGAGGAAGAGCGCCGGGCCGTCGACGGCCACCGCGCCCATCGCCGCGATGTGCGCCTTCGTCGTGCCGTACCCGTCCGCGGCGAGTCCGACGACCGCGGCGAAGGCGGCGGCGAGCGCGACCACCGAGAGGAACACCTGGGCGTAGTACCGGCTTCTGCGCGGGACGAACGCCTCGACGAGGACGCCCACCACCGCCGCGCCGAGCACGATCAGCGTGGGTGCCAGCTGGGCGTACTCGATGTGCGGCGCCGGGATCTTGTCGACCTTCCCGTCGGCCGCCGTCGTCCACAGGCTGTGGACAGCTGCTGCTGTGCTCACTGGGCCGCCTCCACCACGGGCTCGGGGTCCTTTTTGTGTACGTCGGACATGGTGTGCTGGACCGCCGGGTTGACGATGTCGGTCAGCGGCTTGGGATAGACCCCCAGGAAGACCAGGACCGCGATCAGGGGGGCGACCACCAGGAGCTCGCGGACCTTCAGGTCGGGCATGCCCCGCACCTCGTCCTTGACCGGGCCGGTCATCGTCCGCTGGTAGAGCACCAGCACGTACAGCGCGGCCAGCACGATGCCCAGCGTGGCGATCACGCCGATCGCCGGGTAGCGGCTGAACGTGCCCACCAGGACCAGGAACTCGCTCACGAAGGGCGCGAGGCCCGGCAGCGAGAGCGTCGCCAGACCGCCCACCAGGAAGGTGCCCGCCAGCAGCGGGGCCACCTTCTGCACCCCGCCGTAGTCCGCGATCAGACGCGAGCCGCGGCGCGAGATCAGGAAGCCGGCCACCAGCATCAGCGCTGCCGTCGAGATCCCGTGGTTGACCATGTAGAGCGTGGCGCCGGACTGGCCCTGGGTGGTCATCGCGAAGATGCCCATCACGATGAAGCCGAAGTGCGAGATCGAGGCGTACGCCACCAGGCGCTTGATGTCGCGCTGGCCGACCGCCAGCAGCGCCCCGTAGATGATGCTGATCACGGCGAGGACCAGGATCACCGGCGTGGCCCACTTGGAGGCCTCGGGGAAGAGCTGGAGGCAGAAGCGGAGCATCGCGAAGGTGCCGACCTTGTCGACCACCGCCGTGATCAGCACCGCGACCGGGGCCGTGGCCTCGCCCATCGCGTTCGGCAGCCAGGTGTGCAGCGGCCACAGCGGGGCCTTCACCGCGAAGGCGAAGAAGAAGCCGAGGAACAGCAGCCGTTCGGTGTTGGTCGCCATGTCCAGCGAGCCGTTCGCGCGCGCCGCCGCGATCTCGTCGAGCGAGAAGGTCCCGGCGACGTCGTAGAGGCCGATCACCGCGGCCAGCATGATCAGACCGCCGACCAGGTTGTAGAGCAGGAACTTGACCGCCGCGTACGACCGTTGGGTGGCCGCCGCCTCGTCCCCCCGCGCCGCGTCGGCGGCGGATCGGTACGAACCGTGCGCCCGGTCGCCGAAGCCGCCGATCAGGAAGTACATCGGGATCAGCATGGCTTCGAACAGGATGTAGAAGAGGAAGACGTCGGTGGCCTCGAAGGAGAGGATCACCATCGCCTCGACGGCGAGGATCAGGGCGAAGAAGCCCTGGGTGGGCCGCCAGCGGCTGCTGCTGGTCTCCAGGGGATCGGCATCATGCCAACCCGCCGCAATGATGAACGGGATCAGCAGGACCGTGAGCGCGATCAGCGCCACTCCGATGCCGTCCACGCCCAGTTCGTAGCGGACGCCGAAGTCCTTGATCCAGGCGTGCGACTCGGTCAGTTGGTACCGGTCGCCGCCCGGCTCGAACCGGACGAGCTGGACGGCGCCGAGCACCAGCGTGCCGAGCGAGACCAGCAGCGCCAGCCACTTGGCGGCCGTCCGCCGCTCGGCCGGGACGGCGGCGGTGGCGATCGCGCCGACCGCCGGGAGCGCCGCCGTCGCGGTAAGGAGGGGGAACGACATGCCTTACACCGCCCTCATCAGCAGGGTCGCGGCGATGAGCACCGCCGCACCTCCGAACATCGAGACCGCGTAACTGCGGGCGAAGCCGTTCTGCAGCTTGCGCAGTCGGCCCGAAAGGCCGCCGAACCCGGCCGCGGTGCCGTTGACCACTCCGTCGACCAGGGTGTGGTCGACGTACACCAGCGAGCGGGTGAGGTGCTCGCCGCCGCGGACCAGGACCACGTGGTTGAAGTCGTCCTGGAGGAGGTCGCGGCGGGCGGCCCGGGTGAGCAGCGAGCCGCGCGGGGCGGTGACCGGGACCGGCTTGCGTCCGTACTGGAGGTACGCGAGACCGACGCCGATCAGCAGCACCGTGACGGTGGCCGCGGTGACCACGCCCTCGCTCACCGGCGAGTCGCCGTGCGAGAGGCTCGTGACCGGCTCCAGCCACTTCACGAACGACTCGTTGATGCTGAAGAGCCCGCCCGCGAGGACCGAGCCGAAGGCCAGCACGATCATCGGGATCGTCATGGTGCCGGGCGACTCGTGCGGGTGCGGCTCGGCGTGCTCCCCGCGGTGCTCGGCGGCCGGCTCCACGCTCGGCTCGGCCGGCGACGGGGTCGGGGCGTCCCGCCAGCGCTCCTCGCCGAAGAACGTCATCAGCATCACGCGCGTCATGTAGTACGCGGTGATGGCCGCGCCCAGCAGGGTGACCGCGCCGAGGATCCAGCCCTCGGTGCCGCCCTTGGCGAACGCGGCCTCGATGATCTTGTCCTTGGACCAGAAGCCGGACAGCCCCGGGAAGCCGATGATGGCGAGGTAGCCGAGGCCGAAGGTGATGAAGGTGACCGGCATGTACTTGCGCAGACCGCCGTACCTGCGCATGTCGACCTCGTCGTTCATGCCGTGCATCACGGAGCCCGCACCGAGGAAGAGCCCGGCCTTGAAGAAGCCGTGGGTCACCAGGTGCATGATCGCGAAGGGGTAGCCGATGGGGCCGAGGCCGGTGGCGAGGACCATGTAGCCGATCTGCGACATGGTCGAGCCCGCCAGGGCCTTCTTGATGTCGTCCTTGGCGCAACCGACGATCGCACCGAACAGGAGCGTGACCGCGCCGACGACCACCACGACCGTCTGCACGTCCGGCACCGCGTTGAAGATCACGCCGGAGCGGGTGATCAGATAGACGCCGGCGGTCACCATCGTCGCCGCGTGGATCAGGGCCGAGACCGGGGTCGGGCCCTCCATCGCGTCCCCGAGCCAGGACTGCAGGGGCACCTGGGCGGACTTGCCGCAGGCGGCGAGCAGCAGCATCAGGCCGATGGCGGTGTTGCGGCCGTCGCCGGTCTCGCCGACCTCGTTGAAGACGGTCGAGAAGGCGAACGAGCCCCAGGTGGTGAACATGATCATGATGGCGATGGACAGGCCCATGTCGCCGACCCGGTTGACCAGGAAGGCCTTCTTGGCCGCCGTCGCCGCGCTCGGCTTGTGCTGCCAGAAGCCGATGAGCAGGTAGGACGCCAGACCCACGCTCTCCCAGCCCACGTACAGCAGCAGGTAGTTGTCGGCGAGGACCAGCAGGAGCATCGCCGCCAGGAACAGGTTGAGGTAGCCGAAGAACCGGCGGCGGTTCTCGTCGTGCTCCATGTAGCCGATCGAGTAGATGTGGATCAGCGTGCCCACACCGGTGATCAGCAGGACGAAGGTCATCGACAGCTGGTCGAGCTGGAAGCCGACGTCGGCCTGGAAGCCCTCCACGGGGACCCAGCTGAACAGGTGCTTGTGCACCGCCCGGTCGTCGGCCGAGCGGCCCAGCATGTCGGCGAAGAGCGCCACACCGAGGCCGAAGGAGACGGCCGCGAGCAGGGTGCCCAGCCAGTGTCCGACGGCGTCGAGCCGCCGTCCGCCGCACAGCAGGACGGCCGCTCCGAGCAGAGGCGCCGCGATGAGCAGCGCAATCAGGTTCTCTGTGTTTCCCACGGTTCTAGCGACCCCTCAGAGCTTCATCAGGCTGGCGTCGTCGACCGATGCCGAGTGGCGGGAACGGAAGAGCGACACGATGATGGCGAGCCCGACCACGACCTCCGCGGCGGCGACGACCATCGTGAAGAACGCGATGATCTGGCCGTCGAGGTTGCCGTGCATCCGGGAGAAGACCACGAACGCGAGGTTGCAGGCGTTGAGCATCAGCTCGACGCACATGAAGACCACGATCGCGTTCCGCCTGATGAGCACGCCGGCCGCGCCGATGGTGAACAACAGGGCTGACAGATAGAGATAGTTGACGGGATTCACTTCGCGGCCTCCTCTTCCCTGCCGAGCCGTTCGGCGGAGCGCTGCTCCAGCGCCTTCAGGTCCGACAGCGCCTCGCTGGAGACGTCACGGATCTGGCCCCGGCCGCGCAGCGTCTGGTTGACGGTGAGCTCCGACGGCGTGCCGTCGGGGAGCAGGCCCGCGATGTCCACCGCGTTGTGCCGGGCGTAGACACCCGGGGCCGGCAGGGGCGGCAGGTGCTTGCCGTCGCGCACGCGCTTCTCGGAGAGCTCGCGCTGGGTCATGGCGCGCTCGGTGCGCTCGCGGTGGGTGAGGACCATGGCGCCGATCGCCGAGGTGATCAGCAGGGCGCCGGTGATCTCGAAGGCGAACACGTACTTGGTGAAGATGAGGGCGGCCAGGCCCTCCACATTGCCCCCGGCGTTGGCCTCCTTGAGCCCGTCGAAGTGCTTCAGGGAGGCGTTGGCGATGCCCGCGACGAGGAGCACCCCGAAGCCGATCCCGCAGACCGCGGCCCAGACGCGCTGGCCCTTGATGGTCTCCTGGAGCGAGTCGGCCGCGGTGACACCGACCAGCATCACCACGAAGAGGAAGAGCATCATGATCGCGCCGGTGTAGACGACGACCTGGACGATGCCCAGGAAGTACGCCCCGTTGGCGAGGTAGAAGACCGCCAGGATGATCATCGTCCCGGCCAGGCACAGCGCGCTGTGCACGGCCTTCTTCATCAGTACGGTGCACAGCGCGCCGATGACGGCGACGGTGGCGAGCACCCAGAACTGGAACGCCTCCCCGGTGGAGGTCGTCGTGGCGGAGACGGCGAGCTGCATCACGCGTCCACCTCCTCGGGCTGCTCCCCGTTGGCGGACTGCTCCCCGTTGGCGGGCTGCTCGGGGGCCGGGGGCCGCTCGCCCCGGGAGACCGCGACCTGGCGGACCGTGCCGGGGGCGGCCTCGGTGACCAGGCCCCGGTAGTAGTCGCCCTCGGTCATACCGGGGTGGATCGCGTGCGGCGAGTCGACCATGCCCTCGTCGAGCCCGGCGAGCAACTGCTCCTTGGTGTAGATCAGGTTGGCGCGGCTGGTGTCGGCCAGTTCGAACTCGTTGGTCATCGTCAGCGCGCGCGTGGGGCACGCCTCGATGCACAGGCCGCACAGGATGCAGCGGGCGTAGTTGATCTGGTAGACGATTCCGTACCGCTCGCCCGGCGAGTAGCGCTCCTCGTCCGTGTTGTCGGCGCCCTCCACATAGATCGCGTCGGCCGGGCACGCCCAGGCGCACAGCTCGCAGCCGACGCACTTCTCCAGGCCGTCCGGATGCCGGTTGAGCTGGTGGCGCCCGTGGAAGCGGGGGGCCGTGGTCTTCTGCTGCTCCGGATACTGCTCGGTCAGCCGCTTCTTGAACATGGCCTTGAAGGTCACGCCGAAGCCGGCCACCGGGTTCAGGAACTTGCCCTCGGACGAAGCCCCGGGTTCCCCCGAAGTCTCCGCCGGTTCCGATGACTTAGACACCCTCGTCCTCCCTTCCGTCACGGTCACTCTCAGTATCCGACCCACCACTGACAACCAACTCCCGCTGGTGCCTCGGGCGTCGGCGCGGCACCGGCGGAAGGGTCTGTCCGGGCAGCGGTGGCACCGGGAACCCGCCCGCCATCGGGTCGAACGCGGGTGGCTCGGCCTCGGCCGCCGACTCATCCCGGCGGCCCCGGAAGACATCCGCGACCAGGGAGATCAGCAGGACCGCGACGACCGCGCCACCGACGTAGAGCACGATCCTGGAGAAGTCGTGGCCGTCGTTGCGCAGCGCGCGCACGGTCGCCACCAGCATCAGCCAGACGACCGAGACCGGGATGAGGACCTTCCAGCCCAGCTTCATCAGCTGGTCGTAGCGGACGCGGGGCAGCGTGCCGCGCAGCCAGATGAAGAAGAACAGCAGCAGCTGGACCTTGATGACGAACCAGAGCATCGGCCACCAGCCGTGGTTGGCGCCCTCCCAGAAGGTGGACACGGGCCACGGGGCCCGCCAGCCACCCAGGAAGAGGGTGGTCGACACCGCCGAGACGGTGACCATGTTGACGTACTCGGCCAGCATGAAGAGCGCGAACTTGATCGACGAGTACTCGGTGTTGAAGCCGCCGACGAGGTCGCCCTCGGACTCCGGCATGTCGAAGGGGGCGCGGTTGGTCTCGCCCACCATGGTGACGACGTAGATGATGAAGGAGACCGGCAGCAGCACGATGTACCAGCGGTCGTGCTGCTGGGCGACGATCTCCGAGGTCGACATCGACCCCGAGTAGAGGAAGACCGAGGCGAACGCGGCGCCCATCGCGATCTCGTACGAGATCATCTGCGCGCACGAGCGGAGCCCGCCGAGCAGCGGGTACGTCGACCCGGAGGACCAGCCCGCGAGCACGATGCCGTAGATGCCGACCGAGGCGCACGCGAGGATGTAGAGCATCGCGATCGGCAGGTCGGTGAGCTGCATCGTGGTGCGGTGGCCGAAGATCGAGACCTCGTTGCCGGACGGCCCGAAGGGGATCACGGCGATCGCCATGAAGGCGGGGATCGCGGCGACGATCGGGGCCAGGACGTAGACCACCTTGTCGGCCCGCTTGACGACCACGTCCTCCTTCAGCATCAGTTTGATGCCGTCGGCGAGGGACTGGAGCATCCCCCAGGGGCCGTGCCGGTTGGGGCCGATGCGCAGCTGCATCCAGGCGACGACCTTGCGCTCCCAGACGATCGAGAACAGCACGGTCACCATCAGGAACGCGAAGCAGAACACGGCCTTGAGGGCGATGAGCCACCAGGGGTCGCGGCCGAACAGGGAGAGGTCCTCGGCCGCGAGGAAGGTCGGGGTCACGCGCGCACCTCCGGTACGTGGACGGCGGCGCCCGGTGCCGCGGGGCGGGAGGGGAAGTCGGTCACGGCCGCACCTCCGGTGCGACGGTGGCATCGGCACGCGCCGCCGGGCCGATGCGGACGATCCGGCCCGGGACCGCTCCGGTGTCCGCGTACACGCCGTGGCCGGTCGAGGCGAGCGGCAGCCACACCACCCGGTCGGGCATCTCGGTGACCTTCAGCGGCAGCCGGACCGCGCCCGCGGGGCCGCTCACCTGGAGCAGGTCGCCGTCCTTGACGCCGCTCTCGGCCGCGGTGGCCGCCGAGAGCCGGGCGAGGGCCTCGTGCCGGGTCCCGGCCAGTGCCTCGTCGCCCTCCTGGAGGGTGCCGAGGTCGAGCAGCAGCCGGTGGCCGGCGAGGACCGCCTCGCCCTCGGCGGGCCGGGGCAGGGCCTGGGAGGTCTCCAGGGGCTCGGTGGCGCGCGGGCCGTCCCAGTGGCCCAGGCGCCGCAGCTCCGCGCGCGCGGAGCGGTTGTCGGGGAGCGCCAGGTGTACGTCCATGGCGTCCGCCAGCATGTGCAGCACGCGCGCGTCGGCGGGCGCCAGGGGCCGGATCATCTGCTCGGGCTTCAGCGCGGCCTCGAACATCCGCGCCCGGCCCTCCCAGTTGAGGAAGAAGCCGGACTTCTCGGCGACGGCCGCGACCGGGAAGACCACGTCCGCCCGTTCGGTGACCTCGCTCGGCCGCAGCTCCAGGGAGACCACGAAGGCACCGGCCAGCGCCTCACGCGCGCGTGCCGGGTCCGGCAGGTCGGCCGGGTCGACGCCCGCGACCAGCAGCGCGCCCAGCTCACCGGTGGCCGCGGCCTCGACGATCTGGCCGGTGTCCCGCCCGAAGCGGTGCGGCAGTCGACGCACCCCCCAGACGGCGGCGACCTCCTCACGCGCGCGTGGATCGGTGGCCGGGCGCCCGCCGGGCAGCAGCGCCGCCAGGGCACCCGCCTCGATCGCGCCCCGCTCCCCGGCCCGGCGCGGAATCCAGACCAGTTCGGCCCCGGTCGCGGCGGATGCCCGGACGGCCGCGGTCAGGGCGCCCGGGACCGCCGCGAGGCGCTCACCGACCACGATGACCGAGCCGGGGGCCCGCAGCGCCTCGGCGGCGGCCGAGCCGTCGCCGTCCAGGCCGACCCCGCCCGCGAGCGCGTCCAGCCACTCGGTCTCGGTGCCGGGCGCGGCGGGAAGCAGGGTGCCGCCCGTCTTCTCCAGACCCCGGGTCAGATGGGTGGCCAGCGAGAAGGTGCGCTGGCCGTGCTTGCGCCAGGCCTTGCGCAGCCGCAGGAAGACGCCGGGCGCCTCCTCCTCCGCCTCGAACCCGACGAGCAGCACCGCGGGCGCCTTCTCCAAGGAGGTGTACGTGACGCCCTCCCCGGTGAGGTGGCCGCGTCCGGCGACCTTCGCCGCCAGGAAGTCGGCCTCCTCGGCGGAGTGCACGCGCGCGCGGAAGTCGACGTCGTTGGTGTCGAGGGCGATCCGGGCGAACTTGGCGTACGCGTAGGCGTCCTCGACGGTCAGCCGGCCGCCGGTGAGCACCCCGGCCCGGCCCCGGGCCGCGGTGAGTCCGGCCGCCGCGGCCTCCAGCGCCTCGGGCCAGGAGGCGGGCTCCAGCTCCCCGGCCGCGTTGCGCACCAGCGGATGGGTCAGCCGGTCCGGCTTCTGCGCGTACCGGAAGGCGAACCGGCCCTTGTCGCACAGCCATTCCTCGTTGACCTCGGGGTCGTTGGCGGCGAGGCGCCGCATGACCTTGCCGCGCCGGTGGTCGGTGCGGGTGGCGCAGCCGCCCGCGCAGTGCTCGCACACCGACGGCGAGGAGACCAGGTCGAAGGGGCGGGAGCGGAACCGGTACGCCGCCGAGGTCAGCGCGCCGACCGGGCAGATCTGGATGGTGTTGCCGGAGAAGTACGACTCGAACGGGTCGCCCTCGCCGGTGCCGACCTGCTGGAGGGCGCCGCGCTCCAGGAGCTCGATCATGGGGTCGCCCGCGATCTGCTCGGAGAAGCGGGTGCAGCGCGCGCACAGCACGCAGCGCTCGCGGTCCAGCAGCACCTGCGCCGAGATCGGTACCGGCTTCTCGTAGGTGCGCTTGTGGCCGTCGAAGCGGGTGTCGGGGTCGCCCACCAGCATGGCCTGGTTCTGGAGCGGGCACTCGCCGCCCTTGTCGCAGACCGGGCAGTCCAGCGGGTGGTTGATGAGCAGCAGCTCCATCACCCCGCGCTGGGACTTCTCCGCCACCGGCGACGTCAGCTGCGACTTGACCACCATGCCGTCGGTGCAGGTGATGGTGCAGGACGCCATCGGCTTGCGCTGGCCCTCCACCTCCACGATGCACTGGCGGCAGGCGCCGACCGGGTCGAGCAGCGGGTGGTCGCAGAACCGGGGGATCTCGATGCCGATCTGTTCGGCGGCCCGGATCACCAGCGTGCCCTTGGGGACGCTGATCTCCACGCCGTCGATGGTCAGCGAGACCAGGTCCTCCGGCGGCACCGCCGCCTCTCCGCCGCCGGAGGGAGCGCCAGTCGTCACCGTCATGCGTTCACCTCCGTGGTGCGGTGCGGGTTGTCGGCCCACAGGGTCGACTTGGCCGGGTCGAAGGGGCAGCCCCGGCCCGTGATGTGCTGCTCGTACTCCGCGCGGAAGTACTTGAGCGAGGAGAAGATGGGCGCCGCGGCGCCGTCGCCGAGCGCGCAGAACGACTTGCCGTTGATGTTGTCGGCGATGTCGGAGAGCTTGTCGAGGTCGTCCATGGCGCCCTTGCCCGCCTCGATGTCCCGCAGCAACTGGACCAGCCAGTAAGTCCCCTCGCGGCAGGGTGTGCACTTGCCGCAGGACTCGTGGGCGTAGAACTCGGTCCAGCGGGTGACCGCCCGCACCACGCAGGTGGTCTCGTCGAAGCACTGGAGCGCCTTGGTGCCGAGCATGGAGCCCGCGGCGCCGACGCCCTCGTAGTCCAGGGGTACGTCGAGGTGCTCGTCGGTGAACATCGGGGTCGAGGAGCCACCGGGCGTCCAGAACTTGAGGCGGTGGCCCGGCCGCATCCCGCCGCTCATGTCGAGCAGCTGGCGCAGCGTGATGCCGAGGGGCGCCTCGAACTGGCCGGGGCTCGCGACGTGCCCGCTGAGCGAATAGAGCGTGAAGCCGGGCGACTTCTCGCTCCCCATCGACTTGAACCAGTCTTTTCCCCGGTTGAGGATCGCGGGAACGCTGGCGATGGACTCGACGTTGTTCACCACAGTGGGGCACGCGTAGAGACCGGCGACCGCGGGGAAGGGGGGACGCAGCCGGGGCTGACCGCGACGGCCTTCCAGGGAGTCCAGCAGGGCGGTCTCCTCACCGCAGATGTACGCGCCGGCGCCGGCGTGCACGGTGAGTTCGAGGTCGAGTCCGCTGCCGAGGATGTCATTGCCGAGGTAGCCCGCCGCGTAGGCCTCCCGCACGGCCTCGTGCAGCCTCCGCAGTACGGGGACGACCTCCCCGCGCAGATAGATGAACGCGTGCGACGACCTGATCGCGTAACAGGCGATCACGATGCCCTCGATGAGGCTGTGCGGGTTGGCGAAGAGGAGCGGGATGTCCTTGCAGGTCCCTGGCTCCGACTCGTCGGCGTTGACAACTAGATAGTGCGGTTTGCCATCGCCCTGCGGGATGAACTGCCACTTCATGCCCGTGGGGAAGCCCGCGCCGCCCCGGCCGCGCAGCCCGGAGTCCTTCACGTACGCGATGAGGTCGTCCGGTGACATGGCCAGGGCCTTGCGCAGCCCTTCGTAGCCGTCGTGCCGGCGGTAGGTCTCCAGGGTCCAGGATTCGGGCTGGTCCCAGAAGGCGGAGAGAACGGGCGCCAGCAGTTTCTCCGGGCTGCTTCCGTTCCCGTTGCCGCTGAGTTCGGCTGCCAAGGTCATCACTCCCCCTCCTCGTCGACCGGGCCCGCCGGGTGTGCGGGGTCGGACGCAGAGGTCTGCTGTGGTGCGTCGTGCGAACTCAGGTGCCCGGAGCCGGGCTGGGCCGCCTCGCGGGGGCTCTCGTCGGGGCGGCTCCGGTCGTGGGGGCCGCCGTCGCCCGGTCCCTCGCCGCGCGGGTGGACCACGCGCGCCTGCGGTGCCTCGCCCCTCGCCAGTCGCAGCCCGACCAGGGAGGCCGGGCCCGCGCCACCGCTCGCCGCGACGGCGCCGGGGCGCTCGTCGGGGAAGCCGGCCAGGATGCGGGCGGTCTCCTTGTAGGTGCACAGCGGGGCCCCGCGGGTGGGCTCCACCGGCCTGCCCGCGCGCAGGTCGTCGACCAGGCGCTTGGCCGACTCGGGAGTCTGGTTGTCGAAGAACTCCCAGTTGACCATCACCACGGGCGCGAAGTCGCAGGCGGCGTTGCACTCGATGTGTTCGAGCGTCACCTTGCCGTCGGGGGTGGTCTCGTCGTTGCCCACCCCGAGGTGGCGCTTGAGCTCGTCGAAGATGGCGTCCCCGCCCATCACCGCGCAGAGGGTGTTGGTGCAGACGCCCACCTGGTAGTCGCCCGAGGGCTTGCGCCGGTACATGCTGTAGAAGGTGGCCACCGCGGTCACCTCGGCGGTCGTGAGGCCCAGCATCTGTGCGCAGAAGCGCATCCCGGTGCGGGAGACATGGCCCTCCTCCGACTGCACGAGGTGCAGCAGCGGCAGCAGCGCGGAGCGGCTGTCGGGATAGCGGGCGATGACTTCCCCGGCGTCCGCCTCCAGCCGGGCGCGGACGTCGGCCGGGTAGTCGGGCGCGGGCAGCTGGGGCATGCCCAGGCTCGTCGGCGTGGTCTCGGTCACCGGTCGACGCCTCCCATCACGGGGTCGATGGATGCCACGGCCACGATGACGTCGGCGACCTGGCCGCCCTCGCACATCGCCGCCATGGCCTGGAGATTGGTGAAGGACGGATCGCGGAAGTGGACCCGGTAGGGGCGGGTGCCTCCGTCGCTGACGACGTGCACCCCGAGCTCGCCCTTGGGCGACTCGACCGCCGCGTACGTCTGTCCGATGGGCACCCGGAAGCCCTCGGTCACCAGCTTGAAGTGGTGGATCAGGGACTCCATGGAGGTGCCCATGATCTTCTTGATGTGGTCGAGGGAGTTGCCGAGTCCGTCCGGGCCGAGCGCGAGCTGGGCGGGCCAGGCGATCTTCTTGTCGGCGACCATGACCGGGCCGGGCTCCAGCCGGTCCAGGCACTGCTCGACGATCCTGAGCGACTGGCGCATCTCCTCCAGCCGCACCAGGAAGCGGCCGTAGGCGTCGCAGCTGTCGGCGGTGGGGACCTCGAAGTCGTAGGTCTCGTAGCCGCAGTAGGGGTCGGTCTTGCGCAGGTCGTGCGGCAGCCCCGCGGAGCGCAGGATCGGGCCGGTTGCCCCCAGCGCCATGCAGCCGGTCAGATCGAGGTAGCCGACGTCCTGCATCCGGGCCTTGAAGATCGGGTTGCCGGTGGCGAGCTTGTCGTACTCCGGCAGGTTCTTCTTCATCGTCTTCACGAACTCGCGGAGCTGGTCCACCGCGCCCGGCGGCAGGTCCTGGGCGAGGCCGCCGGGGCGGACGAACGCGTGGTTCATCCGCAGGCCGGTGATCAGCTCGAAAACGTCGAGGATGAGTTCGCGGTCCCGGAAGCCGTAGATCATGATCGTGGTGGCGCCGAGCTCCATGCCGCCGGTGGCGATGCAGACCAGGTGCGAGGAGAGCCGGTTCAGCTCCATCAGGAGCACCCGGATCACCGAGGCGCGGTCGGGGATCTGGTCGGTGATGCCGAGCAGCTTCTCCACGCCCAGGCAGTACGCCGTCTCGTTGAAGAACGGCGTCAGGTAGTCCATGCGCGTGACGAAGGTGGTGCCCTGCGTCCAGGTGCGGAATTCGAGGTTCTTCTCGATGCCGGTGTGGAGGTAGCCGATGCCGCAGCGGGCCTCGGTGACCGTCTCGCCGTCAATCTCCAGGATCAGCCGGAGCACACCGTGCGTGGAGGGGTGCTGGGGCCCCATGTTGACGACGATGCGCTCGTCGTCGGCGCGGGCGGCGGTGCGGACGACCTCGTCCCAGTCGCCGCCGGTGACCGTGTAGACGGTCCCCTCGGTCGTCTCCCTGGCAGAAGCGCGGGAAGCGTCGCTGGAAGTACTCATCAGGTGTACGACCTCCGCTGGTCCGGAGCCGGGATCTGGGCGCCCTTGTACTCGACGGGGATGCCGCCGAGGGGGTAGTCCTTGCGCTGCGGGAAGCCCTGCCAGTCGTCCGGCATCATGATCCGGGTGAGGGCGGGGTGGCCGTCGAAGACCAGGCCGAAGAAGTCGTAGGCCTCGCGCTCGTGCCAGTCGTTGGTCGGATAGACGCCGACCAGGGACGGCAGGTGCGGATCGCTGTCGGGGGCGGTGACCTCCAGACGGATCAGCCGGCCGTGGGTGAGCGAGCGCAGGTGGTAGACGGCGTGCAGCTCGCGGCCCTTGTCGCCCGGGAAGTGGACGCCGCTGACGCCCGTACAGAGCTCGAAGCGCAGGGCCGGGTCGTCGCGCAGGGTCCGGGCCACGCGGACGAGGTGCTCGCGCGCGATGTGGAAGGTGAGCTCGCCGCGGTCCACGACCGTCTTCTCGATGGCGTTCTCCGGGAGGAGGTCCTGCTCCTCCAGGGCGCCTTCGAGTTCGTCGGCCACCTCGTCGAACCAGCCGCCGTAGGGGCGGGAGGAGGCGCCGGGCAGGGTGACGGTGCGCACCAGGCCGCCGTAGCCGGTGGTGTCGCCGCCCTTCTCCGCGCCGAACATGCCCCGGCGGACGCCGATGACGTCGCCGGTGTCGTCGCGCTGGGCGGGCAGACCGCCGCTCTCGGGCGCCTCGGGCGTCCCGGGGGCGCCGTCGCCCGGCCCCTTGGGAGTACGGTCGTCGCTCACCGCAGCAGCCCCTTCATCTCGATGGTGGGCAGCGCCTTGAGGGCGGCCTCCTCCGCCTCGCGGGCGGCCTCCTCCGCGTTCACGCCGAGCTTGGAGCCCTGGATCTTCTGATGGAGCTTGAGGATCGCGTCGATGAGCATCTCGGGCCGGGGCGGGCAGCCGGGCAGATAGATGTCGACCGGGACAATGTGGTCGACACCCTGCACAATCGCGTAATTGTTGAACATTCCGCCCGATGATGCGCAAACCCCCATGGAGATGACCCACTTGGGGTTCGGCATCTGGTCGTAGACCTGCCGCAGGACCGGCGCCATCTTCTGGCTGACCCGGCCGGCCACGATCATCAGGTCCGCCTGGCGCGGCGAGCCGCGGAAGACCTCCATGCCGAACCGGGCCAGGTCGTAGCGGCCCGCGCCGGTCGTCATCATCTCGATGGCGCAGCAGGCCAGACCGAAGGTGGCGGGGAAGACGGACGCCTTGCGCACCCAGCCCGCGGCCTGTTCGACGGTGGTCAGCAGAAAGCCGCTCGGCAGTTTCTCTTCGAGTCCCATAGGTGCCCCTCAGCCCCTCAGTCCCATTCCAGGCCGCCGCGCCGCCATACGTACGCGTAGGCGACGAACACGGTGAGCACGAAGAGCAGCATCTCCACGAGCCCGAAGACCCCCAGGGCGTCGAAGGTGACGGCCCAGGGGTAGAGGAAGACGATCTCGATGTCGAAGACGATGAAGAGCATCGCCGTCAGGTAGTACTTGATGGGGAAGCGGCCTCCGCCGGCCGGCGTGGGAGTCGGTTCGATGCCGCACTCGTACGCCTCAAGTTTCGCCCGGTTGTACCTTTTTGGGCCGATAAGCGTGGCCATGACCACGGAGAAGATCGCAAACCCAGCCCCGAGGGCGCCGAGCACGAGGATGGGCGCGTAGGCATTCACGCTCCTCGCTCCTTCCAGTCGTCCTTGACCGTTGGACCGCACACGGGCCCCGCTGCCGCCCCTCCCGCCGCGCGAAGATCGCGCACATGTGAGGCAGTTCACAAGCCCGACTGCCCCGCATCCTATGCCCGGCGGTCTGTGATCTGCGACACGGGGTGCGCCAACGGCTTTGTGATCTCCACCACCTGACGAAGGATCATGAAGTCGGATGAGCGGTGATCTTCACACCCGAAGCGGCCGAGTGATCACAAGGCGTAGCATCTGCTCCTGTTACCGCTGGTCGCAGGGGGTGCGGCACTATCAAGACATGGGGTCTACAGGCAAATTGGCGATGGACTCGTTCGAGTGATAAAGGATCGCCGCCCACTCGTGCGGGTGAGAGCGTCGCCGACCGGTGGACCTGTGCACGCGTTCACGAACTCCGCAGCACCACACCGACCGGTCCGGACCGATCCGGACCGGGCCTAAACGATCTAGAACCGACACCACGCCACCGCGCCCCGCGCCCCCATGATCACGGCCCGGTCACGGGAGGGCGGAGGCATGGCCACGAAGTGACCTGCGTCACACCGAACCGTCACGGATTAAACCGGGCTTGGCCAACGGTGTGAACGGATGGTAAGCGGCGGGCAATTCGGACTATTTATAAAAACCACATGATCACAGCCGTGATCGCGCATGCCCGTATTGCCCGTTACGGCGTCAATAAGGGCGCGCAGGAAGCGGATTCGCCCGTTCCGAGCGCAACTGTGGCGCAGCACACGTTTCTTGAAGGGAACCCCGTACCCCTGATAGCGGTTGTACCCATGTCCCACACCGCTCACATACCCAGCCACCGGAAGCCCCGCCGCAGCGCCTCCAAGCTCGCGCTCCGTGCCGGAGTTGCCGGTGGCGTCCTCAGCACCCTCGCGGTGGCAGGCGCCGCCGCCCCGGCCATCGCCGCCGAGCCGGTGACCGAGACCATCGAGATGCCCACGCTTACGACCGGTCTCGCGAGCACCGCCGCCGCCGCCTCCGAGGCCACCCAGCAGGTCGCCGCCGACCTCCAGCTGAAGGCCGAGCAGAACGCCGCCGCCTCCACCGCCGCCAAGGTCGCCAAGAAGGCCAAGGCCGACGCGGACGCCAAGGCCGAGGCGGAGAAGAAGGCCAAGGCGGAAGCCGAGGCCAAGGCGAAGGCGGAGGCCACCGAGCGCGCCTCCCGCTCCTCCGCGCGCACCACCCTGGCCTCGACCGGTGGCGGCAGCAGCTCCGTCACCACGTCCTCCACCGCCACGGGTTCCGCCGCCACCATCGTGAACTTCGCGCTGGCCCAGGTCGGCAAGGCGTACGTGTCCGGGGCCACGGGCTCCAGCGCGTACGACTGCTCGGGCCTGGTGCAGGCGGCCTACCGCCAGGTGGGCGTCGACCTGCCGCGCGTCTCGCAGGACCAGTCGACCGCGGGCCGCCAGGTCTCGCTCTCGAACCTCCAGCCGGGCGACGTCCTGTACTGGGGCAGCGCGGGCTCCGCGTACCACGTGGCCATCTACGTCGGCGGCGGCAAGTTCGTCGGCGCGCAGAACTCCTCGACCGGTGTGGTCGAGCGCAGCATGGACTGGGACCAGCCGACCGGCGCGGTCCGCGTCCTCTAGTCGCGGCGCTCACGGATACGGATACGGATACGGCGAAGGGCCGGTGCTCCTCTCGGGGAGCACCGGCCCTTTCGCGTGCGCGCGTGGGCGAGGGAGCCGCTCAGGCCTTGGGGGCCACCTTCGACAGCCCGTTGATGATGCGGTCCATCGCGTCGCCGCCCGTGGGGTCGGTCAGGTTCGCGAGCATCTTCAGCGTGAACTTCATCAGCACCGGGTGCGTCAGACCGCGCTGGGTGGCGATCTTCATGACCTTCGGGTTGCCGATGAGCTTCACGAAGGCGCGGCCCAGCGTGTAGTAGCCGCCGTAGGTGTCCTTGAGGACCTTCGGGTAGTTGTGCAGGGCCAGTTCCCGCTGGGCTGGGGTCGCGCGGGCGTGGGCCTGGACGATGACGTCGGCGGCGATCTGGCCGGACTCCATGGCGTACGCGATGCCCTCGCCGTTGAACGGGTTCACCAGGCCGCCCGCGTCGCCCACCAGCAACAGGCCCTTGGTGTAGTGCGGCTGGCGGTTGAAGGCCATGGGCAGGGCCGCGCCGCGGATGGGGCCCGTCATGTTCTCCTCCGTGTAGCCCCAGTCGGCGGGCATGGAGGCGCACCAGGCCTTCAGGACCTCGCGCCAGTCGAGCTCCTTGAAGGAGGCGGAGGTGTTCAGGACGCCGAGGCCGACGTTGGAGGTGCCGTCGCCCATGCCGAAGATCCAGCCGTAGCCGGGCAGGAGGCGGTCCTCGCCCGGGCCGCGCCGGTCCCACAGCTCCAGCCAGGACTCCAGGTAGTCGTCGTCGTGGCGGGGTGAGTGGAAGTACGTCCGGACGGCGACGCCCATCGGGCGGTCCTCGCGGCGGTGCAGGCCCATGGCGAGGGAGAGGCGGGTGGAGTTGCCGTCGGCGGCGACGACCAGCGGCGCGTGGAAGGTGACTTCGCGCTTCTCCTCGCCGAGCTTGGCGTTCACGCCGGTGATACGGCCCGTACGGTCGTCGATGACCGGCGCGCCCACGTTGCAGCGCTCGTACAGGCGGGCGCCGGCCTTCTGGGCCTGGCGGGCGAGCTGCTCGTCGAAGTCGTCGCGCTTGCGGACGAGGCCGTAGTCGGGGTAGCTGGCGAGCTCCGGCCAGTCGAGCTGGAGCCGGACGCCGCCGCCGATGATGCGCAGGCCCTTGTTCCGCAGCCAGCCGGCCTCTTCGGAGACGTCGATGCCCATGGCGACCAGCTGCTTGGTGGCGCGCGGGGTGAGCCCGTCGCCGCAGACCTTCTCGCGCGGGAAGGCGGTCTTCTCCAGCAGCAGTACGTCGAGTCCGGCCTTGGCCAGGTAGTACGCCGTGGTCGATCCGGCGGGGCCTGCCCCGACGACGATCACATCCGCGGTGTGTTCGGAGAGGGGCTCGGTCACAGCGGGTTCTCCCGAAGACTCGATTTCGTGTGCCGGAACGCACGGGACATGTGCAGTCTATGGGTGGGTGTTGATCGTTATCGCGAAGGGTTGCCCACGCCATGAGCTCCACTGAGGAGAAGTCCCTGCCCCTCGTACGGCTGCGCGTGCCGACCGAGGAGGACGCCTACGCCTGGCACGAGGTGTTCGACGACCCGGAGGTCATGGAGTTCCACGGGGGCAGGGCGGCGGAGCTGTCGGTGTACGAGGAGCTGACCGCGCGCCAGCGCCGGCACGACGCGGAGCGGGGGTTCTGTCTCTGGACGCTCCTCGACGAGGACGACGCGGTGATCGGCTTCACGGGCGCGCAGCCGTGGCCCCACGGGTGGGGCCCGGTCGGCGAGGTGGAGATCGGCTGGCGGCTCGCCCGCCGGGCGTGGGGGCGGGGGTACGCCACGGCGGCGGCCCGGGTCGCGGTCGACCGGGTGCGGGCCGCCGGGGTCGGCGGGGTGGTGGCCATGGTCGATGCCCGCAACGAGCGGTCCGTCGCCGTTACGCGGCGGTTGGGGATGCGGCTCGCCGAGACGTTCCGGACGCCCACGTCCGACCGGGAGGGATACTGCTTCCGGCTGGGGCTGTGAGGGGCGTCCTCGGGTCGTCGTGGCCTGGTCGCGCCCGCGCGGCGGAGCCGCAGATGTCACAGCCCCGTCTCCTAAACCCCATGGGAGCGGCGTCTTTCGGCCAAGCTGGGGCACGCCGGGGTCAGAACACCGACAGGCCCGTCAGGGTCGTGAAGCGGTCCAGCGCGGCCACGCCCGCCACCGAGTTGCCCCGGGCGTCCAGCCCCGGGCTCCACACGCACAGCGTGCACCGGCCGGGGACGACCGCCATGATCCCGCCGCCCACCCCGCTCTTGCCCGGCAGACCGACGCGGTACGCGAAGTCGCCCGCCGCGTCGTAGGTCCCGCACGTCAGCATCACCGCGTTGACCTGCTTCGCCTCACTGCGCGACAGCAGCCGCGAGCCGTCCGCGCGCAGCCCGTGGCGGGCCAGGAAGCGGGCCGCCAGGGCCAGATCAGCGCAGCTCATCTCGATGGCGCACTGCCAGAAGTAGTGGTCGAGCAGGGTCGGTACGTCGTTGGCGATGTTGCCGTACGAGGCCATGAAGTGGGCGAGCGCCGCGTTCCGGTCGCCGTGGGCCGACTCGGACTCGGCCACCACCGCGTCGAAGGCGAGCCCGGGGTTGCCGGTCTCCTCCCGCAGGAACTCCAGCAGTTCACTGCTGGCGTCCCCCGTGAGGGTCTGGAGCCGGTCGGTCACGACCAGCGCGCCCGCGTTGATGAACGGATTGCGCGGGATGCCGTTCTCGTACTCCAGCTGGACGAGGGAGTTGAACGGGTTGCCCGAGGGCTCGCGGCCGACGTGCTCCCACAGGCTGTCGCCGCCGCGCGCGAGGGCCAGGGCGAGCGTGAACACCTTGGTGATCGACTGGGCGGAGAAGGGGCGCTGCCAGTCCCCCACCCCGTAGACCGTGCCGTCGAGGTCCGCGACGGCCATCCCGAAGCGGGAGGGGTCCACGTCGGCGAGGGCGGGGATGTACGCGGCGGGGGTGCCGGTGCCCACGAGGGGCGCGACGTCGTCCGCGATTGTGTGGAGGACGGCCTGATAGTCCTGCTGGTCCACGGGGTGCCGGTACCGGTGCCGGGTTACTGCGGCTTGTAGCCGCGGTGCAGCGCCACCACACCGCCGGTGAGGTTGCGCCAGGCGACCCTGGTCCAGCCGGCCCGCTGGAGCCGGGCGGCCAGGGCGGGCTGGTCGGGCCAGGCGCGGATGGACTCGGCGAGGTAGACGTACGCGTCGGGGTTGGACGACACGGCGGTGGCGACCGGGGGCAGGGCGCGCATCAGGTACTCGCTGTAGACCGTACGGAACGGCTTCCAGGTCGGCTGCGAGAACTCGCAGATGACCACCCGGCCGCCGGGGCGGGTCACGCGCAGCAGCTCGCGCAGGGCGGTGTCGGTGTCCTGGACGTTGCGCAGGCCGAAGGAGATGGTGACGGCGTCGAAGGTGTCGTCCTTGAACGGCAGCTTCGTGGCGTCGCCCGCGGTGAACGGCAGGTGGGGGTGGCGGCCCTTGCCGACCTTCAGCATCCCGAGGGAGAAGTCGCACGGGACGACGTAGGCGCCGGTGGCGGCGAAGGGGAGGGAGGAGGTGGCGGTGCCGGCGGCGAGGTCCAGGACCTTCTGGGCGGGGCGCGCGTCGACCGCCTTGGCGACCTCCTTGCGCCAGAGGCGGGTCTGGCCGAGGGAGAGCACGTCGTTGGTGCGGTCGTAGTTCGCGGCGACGTCGTCGAACATCGAGGCGACGTCGTGCGGCTGCTTGTCCAGGGATGCGCGGGTCACGCGTTCATTGTGCCTGGGCGCTCCGCCCCCACCGCCCACGCCCCCCGTGTTGCGCCGGGTCCTTTCCGCCTGCGGGCCGGTGGTGGGCCGGTCGCGCAGTTCCCCGCGCCCCTGGGCAAACGGGGGTGCGGGCGCGAGCGGGTGTGATCCGCCGGAGGCGGCTCGAAGGGGCGCGGGGAACTGCGCGATCAGCCCCCACCGGCCCGCAGACGGAACAGGCACCCTCGGAGAGTTTCGGGAGGGGGCGGGGTGGGGGCCGGATCAGCGGGCGCGGTACACCAGGCGGCCCCCCACCACCGTCGCCACGCACACCTCGCCGTCGAAGACCGCGAAACGGGCCGGGCCGCCCACGGCCAGCGGGGGCAGGACCGACGAGGGCACCACGGCGAGGCCCGAGCGCCGCACCGCCTCCGCGACCACCCGCACCCGCAACTCCCCGACCACCGCCACCACCCCGCGCGCCAGCAGCCGCTGCACGCCCCGCCGCGCGCTCCCGCCCCGGCGGACGTCGTCGATGGGGAAGGAAGCGCGAGGATCGGCTCGGTGCCGAGGGCGTCCGCCTCGCGGGGATCCGGGTGGTACGCGCGCTCCAGGAGCTCCGGACCGGAGGTGTCGACGAGCCCGGGCGACACCACCCCCGGCCACCGCCGCACCCGCGCGGCCGGATACGCCGCGGCCAGCGACTCGTACGGGCCGATCGCCGCCAGCCGGTCGCCCTCGACCAGGACCGCGTCGCCCGTCGAAGGGGCGTGGATCGTCAGCACGGAAAGCTGCGGGAGGGCTAGTTGGACGCCAGCAGCTTCAGCTCGGGGTGCGCCGTGCCGCCCTCGATCGCCGTCGACGAGATGTGCGACATGACCCGCTCGTCGACCGGGTCGTTCGCCGGGTCGTCGTGGACGAACAGGTGCTCGTAGGTCGTGGCGCGCTGCGCCGGCACCCGGCCCGCCTTGCGGATCAGGTCGATGAGTTCCATGCGGTTGGAGCGGTGCCGGGCGCCGGCCGAGGAGACGACGTTCTCCTCCAGCATCACGGAGCCCAGGTCGTCCGCGCCGTAGTGCAGCGACAGCTGGCCCGCCTCCTTGCCGACGGTGAGCCAGGAGCCCTGGATGTGCGCGACGTTGTCGAGGAAGAGCCGCGCGACCGCCAGCATCCGCAGGTACTCGAAGACGCTCGCCTGCGTCCGGCCCTTCAGATGGTTGTTCTCGGGCTGGTAGGTGTACGGGATGAACGCGCGGAAGCCGCCCGTGCGGTCCTGTACGTCGCGGATCATCCGGATGTGCTCGATGCGCTCGGCGTTGGTCTCGCCGGTGCCCATCAGCATCGTGGAGGTGGACTCCACGCCCAGCCGGTGCGCCGTCTCCATGATCTCCAGCCAGCGCTCGCCGCTCTCCTTGAGCGGGGCGATGGCCTTGCGCGGACGCTCCGGCAGCAGCTCCGCGCCGGCGCCCGCGAAGGAGTCGAGACCGGCGGCGTGGATGCGCTCGATCGCCTCCTCCACGGAGACCCCGGAGATACGGGCCATGTGGTCGACCTCGGAGGCGCCGAGGGAGTGGATGACCAGCTGCGGGAAGGCCTGCTTGATGGCGCTGAAGTGCTTCTCGTAGTACTCGACGCCGTAGTCCGGGTGGTGGCCGCCCTGGAACATGATCTGGGTGCCGCCCAGCTCGACGGTCTCCGCGCAGCGGCGCAGGATGTCGTCGAGGTCGCGGGTCCAGCCCTTCTTGGTGTCCTTGGGGGCCGCGTAGAAGGCGCAGAACTTGCACGCCGTGACACACACGTTCGTGTAGTTGATGTTGCGCTCGATGATGTACGTGGCGATGTGCTCGGTCCCGGCGTACCGGCGGCGGCGCGCCGCGTCGGCGGCGGCGCCCAGCGCGTGCAGCGGCGCCGAGCGGTAGAGGTCGAGCGCCTCTTCGGGGGTGATGCGTCCACCCGCGGCGGCACGGTCGAGGACGGACTGGAGGTCGGCCTTCTCAGTCACCGGAGTGTCCCTTTCGGCAGGGTTGCGGACGGACCGCGCCAGCCTACGCCAGCGGGCCGGACCCACTGCGGCCCGGGTGCCGGGGCTGCCCCGTACGGACCTGTACGGACCCGTACGGACCCGTACCGCTCAGCCCGTCTGCTTGACCAGCGTCGCGTACGGCTTGCCCGCGCCCGCCTCCTGGGATTCGTACTTGAGCGTGCCGTCCGCGTTGCGGGTGAAGACCAGGATCGCCCTGCCGCCGGTGCACAGGCCCGCCGTGCCCGGGCGCGCCGGGTCGGTGCGCTCCTCGATCGTGACGCTGCGGTCGGTTCCGGAGACGAGCCTGCCGACTCCGAAGCACTCCACGGTCGTGCCGAGCACGCTGATCCTGGAGGAGGTGCGCAGGACGTCCTTGCCGGTGCCGCCCGCCGTGAACACGGCCGTCAGGTCGCCGTGCGGCTGTCCGGTCGTGGACTCCGTCATCGGGCCCTTCCAGGTCCCCAGGAACGTCCTCGGCACCTGGGTGACGGCCGGGCCGCCCGTCCCGCCGGGGGTCGAGTCCGGCGGCGTGGCCGAGCTGCTGGGGCTGCCCGACGCCGCGTCGTGCTTTTGGCCGCTGTCCCCCGGCATCAGGTCGAAGAGGAATGCGGCGCCGACGGTCGCGGCGGCCACCGCCCCCGCGACGGCCAGCGCGACCGTGCAGCTCATGCGCCGGCCCCGGCCCCGTTCGCCGGGCTCGACGGCGGTGCCCACGGAGAACGAGAACCGTGACGGCGGGGCGGGCGGCTCGGGAGCGCGCGGCCCCGGCACGGCGTCGGCGGGGCCGCCCCCGCCGCCGGTTCCGCCGCCGGTGCGACTGTGCGCGTACGCCCCGGGCGCCCCGGAACCGTACGAGTCCTCCGCGCCGCCGGGCCCGAACGGACCCCGCGCCCCGTAGGAGGCGTCCGGCGGCCCGAACACCCCCACCGCCGGGCTGGTGAACGCCACCGGCCCCGACGCCTGCTCGTCCGCCGCCCGCGCGTCCGCCGCCTCCGGTTCCAGGTCCAGCAGCCGCACCGCCGACCGGCTGACCTCCTCCACCAGCGCCCCCGGCAGCCAGCCCGCCGCGACCAGGGCGGACGCGCCCCGCGGGGCGAGCCGGCGGGCGAGTTCGGCGGGGGCGGGGCGGGCCCCGGGCGTCTTGACGAGGCACGCCTCCACGGCCGCCCGCAGCTCCCCGTCGAGCCCTTCGCCCAGCTCGGGCTGCTCGTGCACCACCTTGTAGAGCAGGGCGGCCGAGGAGTCGCCCGGGAACGGGGGCTCGCCGGTGGCCGCGTAGGCCAGGACCGCGCCGAGGGAGAAGACGTCGGCGGCGCCGGTGACGCCCTTGCCGAGGATCTGTTCGGGCGCCATGTAGCCCGGCGAGCCGATCGAGACCCCGGAGGCGGTGAGCGAGGCCGTGCCCTCCAGGGCGCGGGCGATCCCGAAGTCGATCAGTCGGGGGCCGTCGAGGGTGAGCAGCACGTTGGAGGGCTTCACATCGCGGTGGACGAGCCCGAGCGCGTGCACGGCCGCCAGCGCCTCCGCGAGCCCCGCGCCCAGCGCCCGCACCGAGTGTTCGGGCAGGGGGCCGTGCGCGGTGACCGCCTGGGCCAGCGAGGGGCCGGCCACATAGCCGGTGGCGACCCAGGGCACGGCCGCCTCGGGGTCGGCGTCCAGGACCGGCGCGGTCCAGGCGCCACCCACTCGGCGGGCCGCTTCCACCTCGTGGCGGAACCGGGCGCGGAACTGTTCGTCGAGGGCGAAGTGCGGGTGGACCACCTTCACGGCGACCGTGCGCCCGCCCGCGCTGCGGCCCAGGTAGACCCGGCCCATGCCGCCCGCGCCGAGTCGGCCGAGCAGCCGGTAGGCGCCGATGGTGCGCGGTTCGCCGGCTTCCAGCGGCTGCATCGCGATCTGCCTTCCCCCATGCCGTCACGTACGGTCGACAGCAGGGTAGAGCGTGGGGTGTGCCGGATCACCGGGCCGGGCCGGATCGGGACCGTACGGCGACGAACCGATACCGGTACCCGGTCGTCTCTCCCTGCGGAGTCCGCCCGGAAGACCCCGCCGCCCGCCGGCACCCGCACCAGACCGTCTCGGAGCAACGTATGAATCGCCGTACCGCCGCACTCATAGCCGCCGCCGTCCTCGGCCCGGTCGCGCTGGTCTCCGGCTGCTCCGACGAGGGCGAGCCGGTGAGCTTCGACAGCCCGGCGGCCTCCACGCCGGCGCCCGCGCCCAAGGGCGGCGGTCCCGGCGGGCAGAACAAGGCGGGCGGGGGCGCGGTCTCCGAGGCCGTGGCGAAGACCCTGCTGCCGACCGGCCCGAAGGCGCAGTTCACCACGCAGAACACGCTGGAGGACGGCACGAAGATCGGGATGACCACCCTTCACGGGAAGAAGTCGGGGTTCACGGGCAAGGTGTGGGTCTGGGCGCCGAAGCAGTACTTCGACCCCAAGTACGCGCAGAGCGGCTTCCCGGTGCTCATAGCCCTGCCGGGCGGCAACGGCTACCCGAAGAACTACTGGATGGGCACCGACCTCAAGCTCCAGAGCAGCATCACCCAGTGGTCCAAGGAGGGCAAGAGCGTCCCCTTCGTGGTGGTGATGCCGGTCCTCAACCCGGACGCGAAGTACTACTACGACGGCAGTGACATACCGGGGCGGCCCAGGATGGGCACCTGGATGACCGAGGACGTGCCGGACTTCGTGAAGGCGAACTTCCGGACCTTCAAGTCCCGTGACGGCTGGGCGTTCATGGGCTCCTCCTCCGGCGGCTTCGTCGGCCTGAAGTCGGTGCTGAAGCGTCCCGACCAGTTCAAGGCCGTGATCGCCTCCGGACCCGACACCGTGCCGGACTCGCCGCTGTGGGCCGGCCACGAGGCCGAGAAGCAGGCGAACAACCCGGAGAAGCTGGCCCAGGCCCTGATCGACCGCAACGGCCCCGAGGTCGACCTCGCCTTCCAGATCGGCACCAAGGAGGGCGGCATGGCGAACCTGAACGGCTTCATCGCCCGGTACGGCAAGGGGCCGGTCAAGACCCACCTGCAGGTGATCCAGGGCGGCCGGCACAACGCCCACACCTACATCAAGGGGATGGGCGACGGGACCATGCAGTGGATCAGCAGCAAGCTCCAGGCCCCGATCCCGTCGCCCTGACGGAGGGCTCGCCTAGGCGCCGAGCAGCTCGACCGTCACGTCCGCCGGGAACCCGGTGGTCGGTCCGGTCCGGCGGGCGAACTCCCGTACGCCCGCGATCTGGTCGGCCCCGAAGCGGAAGTCCAGGGTGGTGAAGTAGCGCTCCAGCAGCTCCGCGTCGAAGACCTCCCAGCGGGCGGCCTGCTCGGCGACCTTGGTGACCTCCTCCAGGGAGAGGTCGCGGGAGGCCAGGAACGCCTGGTGGATCTCGCGCACCACCCCGGGCTCACGGGCCAGGTAGTCCTTGCGGGTCGCCCACACGGCGAAGACGAACGGCAGACCCGTCCACTCCTTCCACATGGCCCCCAGGTCATGGACCTGGAGCCCCAGGCGCGGGGCGTCGTGGAGCGAGGCGCGCAGGGCGGCGTCCCCGATCAGGACCGCCGCGTCCGCCTCCTGCATCATCAGCCCGAGGTCGGGCGGGCACGAGTAGTACTCGGGCGTGACGCCGTACCGCTCGGCAAGGAGCAGCTGCGCCAGGCGTACGGAGGTGCGCGAGGTGGAGCCGAGGGCCACCCGGGCGCCGTCGAGCTCCTCCAGCGGGCGCTGCGAGACGATCACGCAGGACATGACGGGGCCGTCGCAGCCGACCGCGAGGTCGGGGAAGGCCACCAGGTCGTCCGCGTTGCGCAGGAACTCCACGAGGGTCACCGGCGCTATGTCGAGATCTCCCCGGACGAGCTGCTCGCTCAGCTTCTCGGGGCTGTCCTTGGTCAGCTCCAGATCGAGCAGGGTGCCCGTGCGGGCGAGGCCCCAGTAGAGCGGCAGACAGTTGAGGAACTGGATGTGCCCGACCCGTGGCCGGGTGGTTGTTTGGTCCACATCGCGAGACTAGACCTGTCCGGTTTGTCCAGCTACGGCGGGTCCATTCGTCAGCGCGTCGCGGGGCTGTCAAACGTCCGGGTGACGTGATCTTTCCCTCTACCGCAGCCCCGATCCTGCGTGCTACGCTCAGCGCAAGTTGCAGTTTGGTTTCCCTTGCAGTACAGAGCCTGCGGAGCATGTAACCCGCAGGCTTTTGTAGTTTTCAGACTTCTTAGCAGGTTCTGGAGCAGGGCAACCCTTTGGCCCAAGGAGGGCTTATGGCTACCGGAACCGTCAAGTGGTTCAACGCTGAAAAGGGCTTCGGCTTCATCGCCCAGGACGGCGGCGGCCCGGATGTCTTCGTCCACTACTCCGCGATCAACGCGGCCGGGTTCCGCTCCCTCGAGGAGAACCAGGTCGTGAACTTCGACGTCACGCAGGGTCCGAAGGGCCCGCAGGCGGAGAACGTCACCCCGGCCTAGTTGCCCGGGTCGGCGATCGCTGACTAGCAGCAGTACCCAAGGAGCCCTTTCCCGTACGGCGACGTACGGGAAAGGGCTCCTGCCTTTTTCCGGTCCGCCGCTAGAGCCCCACCTCCGCCCACACCGTCTTGCCCGGCGGACGCTCGGCCACGCCCCACGCCGTCGCCAGCGCCTCCACCAGCAGCAGCCCGCGCCCGGACTCGGCCTCCCCGGCCGGCTCCGGGCGCAGTGGCCGGCGCGCGGCCCTGGCGTCGGTCACCTCGATGCGGAGCACCGTGCCGAGCGCCAGCCGGAGCTCGAACTCGTGCCCCGGTACGTGGCCGTGCAGCACCGCGTTGGCCGCCAGCTCCGCGACGATCAGCGCGGCCCGGTCGGAGCGCTCGCTCCCGTGCGGCACGCCCCACGCGTCCAACTGCCCGAGCGCCAGCTTCCGCGCACTGCTCGCACCCCGCCGCGTACTGCCGAACCGCCGCGCGAACTCGACCGTGGGGGTGGTCATTTGGGAATTCATGTCACCGAGCGTGACGAGATGTGCGTACGCTGAACAAGGGGTGTCGCCCGACACCGGCCTTTCTGTACGGGTACGGCGAAAGTCCTGTACGAGTCGTCGCCCGTGACCCCTGGAGACGTACATGGATGATGACGACGGCCTCACGTCGGAGCTGTTCATCGCCGTGGGTGAGCAGCTGAAGGTGCTGCGCGTCCGGGCCGGGCTGACCCAGAAGGAGTTCGGCCGGATCGTCGGCTACACGGAGAGCCAGATCTCCGCGATGGAGCGGGGTGTACGGATCACCCAGCCGGACTTCCTCGACAAGGCGGACGACGTCCTGAACGCGGGGGGCGTACTGAAGGCTGCGCGCAAGGCGATCGAGAGCGTTCAGGCCAAGGGCCGGGTGCGCCATCCGGGCTGGTACCGGAGCTACGCCCAGCTGGAGGCAGAGGCCATCGAGCTGCACCACTATGGCACGCAGGCGGTGCACGGCCTGCTCCAGACGGAGGCATACGCGCGGGCACTGTTCACCCAGCGGCGCCCCTTGCTGAGCGACGAAACCATCGAGAAGCGCGTCGCCGACCGCCTCGCCCGCCAGGAGGTGCTTCACGCCTGGCCGTCACCGACGTTCAGCTTCGTGTTCCAGGAGGTCGTCCTGCAACACCCCATCGGTGGAAGCACCGTATGGGGGGAGCAGCTTCAGCAGCTCCTGCGCATCGCCCAGATGCGAACTGTCGAGCTTCAGATCATGCCTACAGATCGCGAGGACTGCCCCGGCATCGACGGCCCGTTCAATCTGCTAACCACCAAGAAGGGGCAGCAGGTTGCGTACACCGAGATCCAGGGGCACCCTCGGTTGATCACGGATCCCGAAGAGGTCCGCGTCATCATCACTCGCTATGGGATCATCCGGGCGCAGGCTCTCACGCCCCGGGAGTCGCTGGCCCTGATCGAGAAGATGCTGGGAGACGCATGAACTGGTTCAAGAGCAGCTACAGCGGCGCCGAGGGCGGGGACTGCATAGAAGTCGCCTACGACTGGCGCAAGTCGAGCCACAGCGGAGCCGAAGGCGGCGAATGCGTCGAGGTCGCCGCACACCCCGCCGCCATCCACATCCGGGACTCCAAGGTCACCCAGGGCCCGGAGATCACCGTCGTACCGCACGCCTGGGCCGCGTTCGTCTCGTACGCCGCGCGGTAACCACCGGCACGGCGAGGGGCCCGGCACCGTGACCGGTGCCGGGCCCCTCCCCCTACGCACTACCTCACACCGCCAGCAGCTCCGGCTTCGGCATGACCGCCGTCGCGAAGACCAGCTGCGTGAGGAGCATGATCCCGAACAGCGCTCCCCCGCCGCCCAGTGCCAGCGGCAGCACCGGCACGAGCAGCAGGAACCCCGCCGCCGTACGGAAGCCGCCCGGCGTCCCGTACCTCTTGAGCAGGCTCAGGAGGAGGAGCAGGAACAGCGAGACCGCCGCGACGTACAGCATGAGGTTCACGCCGTCCGCCAACTGCTCCCCGAAGGAGAGCGCGCCGCGCGGGGTCAGCGCCATGGCCAGGAACCAGCCGATCGCACAGACCGGTACGTACCTCGCCGCGCAGCGCGGGAACCAGGGTGCGTGGGTCACTTCGGCGGATCCTTCAGGCATTGGGCGGAGTTCCAGTACCGCATGTCCTTGTTGCCGTACCAGGGCATCGAGTCCAGACCGGAGACGTGGTCCATCCGGTCGTGGGCCACCACCAGCGGCTTCTGCGTCCGACGGTACTGGACGACCTCCATGTCCGGGTAATGGTCTCCCTTCCTGGTCACCGTCACGGAGCCCTTGTTGGCGGCGATCGTCACATGGGTGTCGACCGAGAACAGGGGCATCAGGCTGTTCACCCCGGCTATGCCGAGGTCGAGCTTGGACGAGTTCGAGTGGTACTGGCCGAGGAAGCTGTAGTTCACGATGTTGCGGCCGGTGACGCTCCCCGACGGGTAGTCGTTGAGCGACAGCGGGTCCGCCGGGATCATCCGTGACGGCGACTCGATGTCGTACCCCTCGCCGCCGCCCGCCTGGCTGAGCAGGTACGACGAGACGTGCTTGGTGGAGGGCCGGGTGTGGGAGGGCGAGACCTTGAAGGTCACGTCACCCGTGGCGGTGTCCCAGAACAGGACCATGCGGTAGGCCGCGTCCGGGTCCGTGCTGTACTCCCGGTTGTCGCCGAGCAGCTGGTAGCCCAGGCCCGGGATCTTCATCGCGTCCTTGGTGTGGATGAAGAACTTCATCATGATGATGCCCCGGTCGGGCCCCTTGCCCACGTTGAAGTGGCCGAACTGGGTGCCCTTCTCGCCGTGCGACCACATGGCCCTCTTGGCGATGGCGTACGGCGAGTAGTGGCGGGCCACCTTGTGCACCACGCGGTGGACGATCCGCTTGATCCGGTGGAACACCTTCTTGACCGCGTGCTTGATCTTCTTGAAGATGTGGCCGATGTGGAACTCGCCGCTCGGGTCGCTGTCGGTGACCGGTGAGTTGTTGGCGTACGCGTACCCGTTGATCTGCTGCGGGTCCGAGAGGTCCATGACCGGGTCCACCGACGCGAACCGGCCGTTGGCCGCGTCGTACTCCCGGGCCCCCATGTGCGTGAGGCCCGTGGACTTGTCGGTGGTGCCGCCCACGAAGCCCCGGTCGCCCGGCCAGCCCGACTGCGGCTGGGTGCCGCGCGGGGTGCCGAACGGGCCGGAGACGCGGCGGGTGACCGACAGGGTGACGGAGTCGACCGCCACCTCGTCGGTGCCCTGGTGGTCACCGAGGAGGTAGGTGACCGTGCCGTCCGAGCCGCGCGCGACGGTCGTGTTGCCGGCCGTGTAGTAGCGGACGCCGCTCACGGTGTCGCTCGCCCTGGTCAGCGTCAGCTCCTCCGCACCCAGGTACAGGGTCACCGCGCCCGGGTCCCGGCGCAGCAGCCGGGAGCCGTCCGCGTCGTAGAGGAACGTGGAGGTCTGGCCGCCGATCGTGGAGGAGGCGAGGTTGCCCTCGGCGTCCCAGGTCAGCTGCTGGTCCCCGGCGGAGGTCACCCGGCGGGTGGTGTTGCCGGAGGCGTCGTACTCGAACGCGTCGGTGCGCGCCCCGGGACCGGTGACGTCGACCTTGTCCATGCCGTGCGGACGGGTCTCGCCCGGCTGCGGGTAGGAGTAGCCGCGCCGGACGTCCTTGGCGGTGTCGCCGGTGACGTCGTGCTGGACCTCGGCGGCCCGGTTGCCGACCGTGTCGTAGGTGTACGAGTACCAGTACGGGTCGACGCCGCCCACCTTCGGGCGTACGTCCGTCGACGGCTTCAGCGCGCAGTCGTCCGTGCCGGTCCACGCGTGCGAGAGCCGCGCCGCGAAGTCGTAGGTGAAGCACTGCGTGTCGGTGACCGACTTGTCGTCGCGGTCGTTGCGGATACGGGTGATGTTGCCGGCCGCGTCGTAGCTGTAGACCTTGCTGTCGATGGTCTGCGGGCCCTGCGACTCGCGGTCGTTGACCACGCTGCTGAGCCGGTGGGTGTCCTCCTCGTAGGTGTACGTCTGGACGGTGCGTCCGCCGACCGCGCCCAGCACGGTCTGGAGGATCTCACCGGACGGGGCGTACTGGTTGCCCAGCGAGTACACGTCCGTGCCGTTGCCGACCGTGGTCGCGAGGCCGTAGTCCGTGTAACCCTGGCGGACGGTCTCCGCGGGAAGCCCGCCGCCGGCCGGGAAGGTGGTGGTGTTGGCCAGGCCCGTGGTCGGCGTGTAGGTCGAGCTGAACTCGTAGGTGCCCTGGAGCTTGCCCTCGGCCGCCGGGACCGTGATCACCGAACCGGTGGCCCGGCCCGCCGCGTCATAGCCCTTGACGGCCGTGGTGTAGGCGTTGCCGCCGTCCCAGCGGGTCGAGGAGCTGAGCATCTTCTTGCCGCCGGCCAGGGTGTCGTACGTCCACTCGGCGAGCTTGGGGCCGGTGACGCCGTCCTTGCGCAGGCTGGTGGGACGGCCGATCTCGTCGTAGGTGTACGCCAGCGTGGTGCCCCGGGCGTCCTTCGTCGTCTCCGTCCTGCCGTCGGGCGTGAACGTCGTGGAGACGGCGCCCTTGTCCGGGTCGGACGAGGTGATCTGCCGGCCGCGCAGGTCGAAGGTGGCCGACCAGGTGTTGCCCGCCGCGTCGACCAGCTTCGTCAGCCGGTCGGCGGTGTCGTAGGTGTACTTCAGCGCCTCGTACTTGTCGGCGCTCGCGCCGATGACCGGGTTGCGGTCCTTGTACTGGCGCAGCTCGACCGGCTTGTCGTGGGCGTTGTTGACCACCAGCGTGGCGGCGGCGCCGCTCGGCGGGACGGTCGCCGTCCAGTCGCCGCCGTAGGTGGTGGTCGTGCGCCACCGCTCGGTGCCCTTGGTGAGCGCGATGGAGGCGGTGGTGCGGCCCATGCCGTCGAACTCGGTCACGGTCTGCGCCGGGACCTGGCTGTCGGGCACCGCGAGGACGGCCGTCGCGACCGGCTGGTCGTTGTAGTACTCGGCGTTGTCCTTGTAGGTGCGGCCCTGGCTGTCGTAGAAGCTGTCCGTGATCAGCCGGCCCGTGCCGCCGTACGCCTCGGTCTGGGTCTGGCGCTTGCGCAGCAGACCGTCGTAGAGCGTCACCGCCTTGCGGTACTTGCCGCTCTCCAGCAGCGTGTTGGAGGTGACGGCGCTCGGGCCGTCGTTCCTGACCTGGTAGGAGAAGGTGACGTCGGCCGAGGCGGGCTTGGTGCGGCCCGGCTTCCAGGCGGCGGTGAGCTGCCCGAGCGCGTCGTACTCCTGGCTGGTGACCCGGCCGTTGGCGTCGGTCGCCTTCAGCGTCAGACCGCGCAGACCGTCGAGGTCGACGCTGGTGGTGAAGCCCATGTTGTCCGTGGTCTTCACCGTCGTGGGCTGGGCCCCGGTGGCCGGGGTGTACGCGGTGAGGGTCTTGGCCCCGGCCGCGTCGACGGTCTGCGTCATCCGCCCGTACGCGTCGTAGAGCGCGGTGGAGGTGGTGACGTACACCGGCAGCCCGGCGCTGTAGTGGTCCAGCTCCTCGATCTTGGAGGGCAGCGCCTTGCCCGCGACGGGCGCGGCGCCGTACGCGCTCGTGTCGTACGTGGTGCGGGTCTCGCCGGTGACCGTGCTCGCGGTGGGAGCCGTGCCGCAGACGGTGGAGCTCTTCTGCTCGGCGGCGATGTAGGCGATCAGGTAGTTGGTGGTGTCCGGGGTGACGTAGGTGGTGCGGGTGCACTGCTCGTCGCCCGAGACGGCGATGTCGCCCTCGTCCGAGGCGGTGAGGGTCTGGCCGTAGGCGTCGAAGGTGGCGGACGAGCGCGTGGTGCGCCAGCTGCCGTCGTCCAGCAGGGTCCTGTCGGTGCTGGACTCGGTGTCCGTCTGGTAGGCGTGCAGATCGGTCGTGCCGGGACGGGTCTGCGTCGCGGTCAGCTTCGACCACGGCTTGTCCACGGACGACTCGACGATCCTGCCGCCGTCCTTGTCGTAACTGGCGCTCTCCAGCTCCTGGCCGCTGTACTGCTCGGCGTCGGTGTAGAGGGCGCCGAAGGAGTCGGCCACCTGAGCGCCCGCGATGCCCCGCAGGTACGTCGTCTCCGACAGCGTCTTGTTGGACGTGCCGGTCCGGGTGCGGACCTTGCCGTAGCCCCGGTAGTCGCTGTACGTGCGGTGCTTGTCGAGGGTGAACTCGCTGGTGTCCTTGGCCCAGGCGATCCCGCCCAGGTACTCGTACTCGGTCACCTCCGAGTCGGTGCCCGCGACCTTGTCGTCCTCGGTCACCTTGGTCACCACGTACTTGTGGAACCAGTCCTTGACCGGCACGCTGCCGCCCTCGGGGGTCCACCAGTTCGGGTAGCAGCGCTTGGTGTTGGTCGCCTCGTCCGGCGGGCTCGCGTAGGCACACTCGGTCGGCGAGTACTCGACGAGGGTGTCGGCGCCGTACTCCGAGCTGATGCGGGTGATGCGGTACTTGTTCAGCGGCGGGCGGCCCTCGGAGGCGTCCACGCGGTTGGGCATCAGGGTGCCGCCGAAGGTCACCGCCGGGTTCGACAGGGCGGTGCCGCCCGCCTTGCCGGTGCGGGTGATCGAGTCGAGCCAGAGCCCGTTGCCTCCGGTGTCACCGGTGCCGGGGAAGCTCTGCCCGAAGGCCCAGGTGTCGATGTCCGCGTAGCCGGTGCCCTTGAGCACCTGGGTGGTGACCGAGGTCAGCCGCTTCTTCGACCAGAACGACGGCGAGCCGTTGAGGCAGTCCGCGCCGAGCGCGCAGACCTCGTCGACCGGGGTGTCCGGCCAGTTCGAGGCGTGCGCCTTGTCGAAGGCGCAGTCGGTGGCGGTGCCCAGGCAGCGGTCGGCCATGGCGAAGTTCACCTTGGCGGCGGGCTGGGCCGCGTAGACCTGTCCGGCGCGGTGGCCGTACTCGATGTGGTCGAGGTAGCCGCCGCGTGTGTAGGACGCGTCCGCCTTGGGCTTGGTGGTCGTGGAGCCGCCGGAGTTCTTGGCGTAGGCGTTCTTCTCCTGGGTGTAGAAGAGCGCCATCGCGTTGCCGTGCGGGTCGACCACGTAGTCGAGGTTCCAGCGCCAGCCCTGGTTGCGGACCGAGTCCGTGAAGGCGGTGGCGTGGCCGGGCTCGCCGGTGTGGTTGCCGTAGACCGGGACGGTGTAGGCGGAGCCGGTCTCGGTCTTGCCGGTGCTCCAGCCGGGGAGGCGGTTCTTTCCGAACCAGTACTGGGTGCCGTCGAGCGTGGTCACCTTCCAGTACTCGTTGTCGTCGTCACCGTTGTTGGTGTCGGTGGCGGTGCCCTTGACCCGCTCGATGCGCGAGCCGTCGTCCTCGGCGGGCCGCCACACGTCGCCGGTGCCGGTCCTGACCAGCTCGGTCGAGGAGCCGTTCAAGGACATCATCGCGTTGTCCGAACGCCAGCACAGGTCACCGGACTTGGAGGGGGCGTTGGTGCCCGTACCGTTGTCGTCCTTGCAGGCCATGTACTGCCGCTCGATGAAGCCCATCTCCATCTGCCAGCCCTCGCCGAGCGCGGAGGGCTGGTTGTTGCTGGAGGCGGTCCGGCCGTCGACACCCGAGGAGGAGTAGCCGAGGGCGAGCTTGGGGGACAGCTCGCCGGGCACGGGCGGCACCTGAAGCGGGTACTCCCAGGAGAACCCGCCCTCGTTGCCCCCCGCGGTCCAGCTCCCGGACGCGGAGAGCGAGGTCGCCTTGAAGTCCCCGTTGGCCCCGTCGGGGGTGGCGGTGGCGGCGAGCACGGTGAAGGCGGGGGCGGCCGGGGCCGCGCTCCTCGTCCCGGTGTCCGGCGCCAGGTCGACCTCGGCCGTCAGCAGCCCGGACGTGGAGTCGTTGTGCGAGGCCAGCGGCGTGACCGTACGGCACTGTGCCTTCTCCGGCGTCGTCAGGGCACACCCGGGCAGCCGCACGAGCCGCAACCGGGTGGCCCAGTCCGCCCCGTACGCCCCCCGGAACCCCTTGTAGTCGAGCTGCACGGAAGCCCGCCCCGCCACGGCCCCCCGGTCGTCACGGGCGACCCCGAGCACGACCCCGTCGAGGCCCAGCCGGTCGGCCGCCCCGCGGTCGCCCATCCGCACCCGCACCCTGGCGGGCGCACCGGGCGCGGCGGAACCCTCGGCGGACTTGGCCGACTTGGCGGACTTCGGCGCGAGCGGGGCGATACCGACCGGGCTGCCCGGTGCCACCGCGTGACGTGATCCGGCCACGCTCCGGCCCGCCGCGCTCTTTGCCAACGCATCGGGCGCGACCCCGCTCAGGTCCACCTCGCTGTCCCCGGCCGCCGGCCAGGTCACCTTCGGCGCCCGCCAGGGACGCTTCGCGGTCTCGCTCCTGGCGGCGGAGCCGCCCCCGCCCAGCTCGGAGCCGGAAACCGAGGCCGTCTTCTGCACCGAACGCAGTGAGAAATCGACCTTCCCGGCCGCCGCCGCGACGCTCGGCAACAACGTGACCAGCACCGCGCTCGCCGTAAGCGCGCCCAGCGCCGCCGTGGCGCGGCGGCGTCTGGCTCCTCCCGAGTCCTCGTCGTATCTCGAAGTCCCCGCCCGTGTACGACTCACTGGAAGTCTCCAACTCTCCGTATTCAGCTCAAAAGGCGCCCCAAGTCAGGGGCGCCTCGGGGAACTTAACACCAAGGAATTTACGGGCGGAAGCACAATTCGCCATGCGAACACCGCAGTTGAGAGGGGAGGTAACGAGAGGAGAACAATTGCCGAAACATACACACGCAAAGACGCAGCCAAGGGTGCGAACAGGCTAGTTCGGACGTTATTCCGGCGTTACGCTCCCGCTCTGCAAGCAGCATTAACTGATATGAGGGTGGGGATTGGTGAGGGGACATCACATGCGCCGCGGCAGACGGCTGCCGACCGCGCTGATGGCAGCCGCGCTCGGTGCGGGCGGTCTTGCACAACTGGCCGCGGCGCACGCCGCATTTGCGGACGAGATCACCGGCGGGGGTACACAGAGCCGGACAAGTACGCATGGAACCCAGGGCTCCGCGGCCGAAACCAACACTTCTGGAATCAGTAATTCCGGAGTCAAGGTCTCCGGAATTACTGATTCCGCGGCGCGGGCGTCCGCCACCGCCGAGGCCCGGGCGCGCGCGCAGGCGAAGCGGACCGGCCGCCAGGTCGAGATCCTGGACCGCCGCGACGAGATGTCACAGGTGCTGGCCAACCCGGACGGGTCGCTCACCATGCGCCAGTACGTCCGCCCCGCCTTCGCCCGGGTCGCCGGGGACTGGCGCGCGGCCGACGCCACGCTGAAGCAGGGCGCCGACGGCCGGTACGCCCCGGCCGCCGCCACCTTCGGCATCTCCTTCTCCGGCGGCGGCACCGGCCCGCTCGCCACGATGACCAAGGACGGCAGGGCTCTCTCGGTCTCCTGGCCGGACGCGCTGCCGCAGCCGCGCGTCGAGGGCGACACCGCCCTCTACCCCGAGGTGCTGCCCGGCGTCGACCTCACCCTGCGGGCCGACGTCGACGGCTTCGCCCAGCACCTGGTCGTCAAGACCCGCGAGGCCGCCTCCAACCCGCGCCTGGCCGAGCTCTCGCTCGCCCTGCACCTGGCGGGCGCGCGCCTGAAGGCGGACGCCAAGGGCAATCTGACGGCCACCGACACCCGCTCCGGCGCCCGGCTCTTCACCGCCCCCGCGCCCACCATGTGGGACTCCTCGCACCTGCCGAAGCAGGCGGCGGCCCAGCTCGCCCGCGGTGCGCGCCCGGCCGAAACCGCGCCCCCCGAGCTCGTCCCGATGGGCACCGAGGTCAGCGGCGACCACCTGCGGATCACGCCGGACGCGGCGATGCTGAAGGACCCGAAGACGGTCTTCCCGGTCGTCATCGACCCCGTCTTCTCCGGCGGCGGACGCAACAACTGGGCGATGGCGTACAAGCAGTCGGGCAACTCCTCGATCGCCAACACCGCGTACTGGAACGGCGGCACCTTCAGCGACAAGATCGCCCGCCTCGGCCACGAGAACTCGACCAACGGCACCGCCCGCTCCTACTTCCAGCTGAACACCAAGGGCCTGGCCGGATCGAAGATCATCTCGGCCACGTTCAACGTCTTCAACAGCTACTCGTGGTCCTGTACCAAGACCCCCGTGGAGCTGGGCCTGACCGGCCCCATCTCCTCCTCGACCACCTGGAACAACCAGCCCGCCTGGAAGCAGACCCTCCAGGAGAAGACGTTCGCGCACGGCTGGTCCTCGACCCAGTGCGCCGCCGCCGGCGAGGACTTCGACGCCGCCGCGATCAAGACCGCGGTGCAGGCCGTCGCGGACGCCGGTGACAACGACATGACCCTCGGCCTGCGCTCACGCGCCGACTTCGAGGGCAACGAGCAGAGCTGGAAGAAGTTCCAGAACGACCCCAGCCTGGAGATCACCTACAACTCGCCGCCCAAGGTCGACTCCTCCGGCGCCTTCCAGGGCTCCTGGGCACCCGGCGCCGACGGACTGCTGCCGATCGCCTGCTCCACCGACCCGGCCGCCTTCCCGGTCGTCGGCAACGACGGCCTCACCCTCACCGCGAAGATCTCCGACCCGGAGGGCGGCCAGATCACCGCCGCCTTCCAGCTGAAGGACTACGACACCGGCGCGGTCATCTCCTCGCCCACCTCGACCGTGACCGCGGGCGGCACCGCCCAGGCCCGGATCGACGCCGCCCTGCTCGCCACCGGCAAGCGCTACACCTGGACCGTCCAGTCCCGTGACGGCCTGGACACCTCGGCGTGGACCACGGGCTGCGGCTTCGGCGTGGACAGGGCCGCGCCCGCCCAGCCCACCGTGACCGCCACCGACGGCCACCCGCTGGACGTGGCGGAGCTGCCCGCGCGCACCGACCGTACGGTCAGGTTCGCCTCCACCGACCAGGGCGGCGTGGACGGCTTCTGCTACTCGCTCAACCAGCCGCTGTCGGTCTCCGCTCTGCGGTGCCCCAGCGGTACGTATGTGAAGGCCGGTGCCGACGGCACCGCCACGGTGACCGTGAAGCCCAGCCTGTGGCCCAGCAACCGGCTGCATGTGGAGGCGTACGACAAGGCGGGCAACACCTCCGCGTACGGCGGCGGTTCGGCGCCCACCGACACCACCCTGATCGCCACCGACCGGCCCGCCTTCGTGCACGACTCGGCCGGGCGGGTCCACGGCGACCTGCCGGGCGACCTCGACGGCGACGGCCAGGTCGACCTGCTGGCCACCGCGTCCGACGGCACGCTGCGACTGTTCAGCGGCAAGGGCGACGGCACCCTGACGGCGCCGCGCACCCTCGCCTCGGGCGGCTGGAACGGTGTGCGCGTGGCCCACCGGGGCGACTTCATCGCCGCCACCGACGGCCAGACGATGGACGGGTACGAGGACTTCTTCGTCAAGGTCGGCAACAAGCTCTACCTGTACCCGGGCGACGGCAACGGGATGCCGCTGACCACGCAGCGCAAGGAGCTGCTGCGGCCCACCGGCAAGGACAACGGCCCGCTGACCGGCCCCGGCGGCCTCTGCCTGGACGTGAAGTCCGCGAACAGCGCCAACGGCACCCCGCTCCAGATCTACACCTGCAACGCCACCACCGCCCAGGACTTCCAGCTCACCGGCGGCGCCCTGAAGGTGCTCGGCAAGTGCGCGGCGGCGGCCGGCACCGATCTGGCCTCGGCGGTCCAGCTGGCCGACTGCGACGGCAGCCCCGCCCAGCAGTGGCTGGACCGCGGTGACGGCTCGCTGCTCAACCAGGGCTCGGGCCGCTGTCTGGACACGGCGGCCGGCGCGGCCGTCAAGAGCACGCCCGTGCAGATCATGAACTGCGGCGCCGCCGCCACCCAGGACTGGACGGCCCCCGGCACCTGGGCGGGCACCGGCCAGATCCTCACGCCGCGCGACGCCGACGGCATGCCCGGCTCCGACCTCATCGTCCAGGAGGGCGAGGGGATGTGGCTCTACTCCGGCACCGCCGAGGGCCCCCTCTCCGCCGAGCCCGGCTCGTACAAGCTGCTCCCCGCCAAGCAGTTCGGCTTCACCTCCTGGGACCGCTTCGACTTCACCTCGCCCGGTGACGTCAACGGCGACGGCATCCCCGACCTGCTCGGCCGCCACATCAGCACGGACCCGGCCAACGCCGACTACGGCAAGCTGTACCTGTACCCGGGTACCCGCGCGACGGACACCTCGGGCAACTCGACGTACGGCATCGGCACCCGCACGGTCTACGGCCCGAACTCCTGGCAGTCCACCAACATCCCGTTCTTCGCGGGCGCGGGCAACGCCCAGGGCACGGTCGTCGACACCGGCACGTATCTGAAGTTCGTTCCCACGGCGGGCCAGGAGACCCCCGACTTCTGGGCGGTCTTCAAGGCGGCCCCCGGCGGCCTGCGCTTCTACCCCGGCACCCCGACCGCCCACGGCACATCCACGATCGTGGGCGACGCGGCGCTGGTGCAGGACGTGGTGGGTCTGTTCTGAGGCCCCTCGCCGCCTGATCCGCGGGTGCGCCCGTCCCCGGCCTGCCGGGGGCGGGCGCACCCGCGTCGGCTCACCGCCCCGGGGTCCAGCGCTCCCCGCGCATCAGGCTGCCCAGCCCCACCCACGCGAAGTTCATCAGCGTGGCCGCCGCCTCCTTCGCCGAGGCGCCCTCCGTCTCGTTGGCCCAGCCCGCCAGCGACTCCGCCGCTCCCACCAGGGCCTCGGCCAGGCCGGCCACGTCGCGGGCGGCCAGGTCCGGGGCGTCGTGGGCCTCCCGGGCCGCCGCGCCTATCAGGGCCGTCACGAACGCCACGATCTCCTCGCGCATCACCGCGACCTCGGCGGCGAACGGCTCCCCGTGGGTGCGGGCCTGGCGGTGCAGGACCGCCCAGCCGTCCGGGTGCTCGGCGGTGTGGACGAAGAAGGCCCGCAGCCCGGCCCACAGCTGGGCGTCGGCGGGCAGTCCGGGCTCGGTCCCGGCCCGTACCGCGTCCACGAGCGCACGGGCCTCGCGCCGGATCACGGCGGTGAAGAGGTCTTCCTTGGAGTTCAGATAGAGGTAGACCAGCGGCTTGGAGACCCCGGCCAGCTCGGCGATCTCGTCCATGGAGGCGGCCCGGTACCCGAGCCGGGCGAAGGTGTGGACGGCCGCGTCCAGCATCTGCCGCTCACGTACGGCCCGCGGCATCCGCCGGCCCCGGCCCGAACCCGCGTCCCCACCCGCACCCATATCAGTCCGTGTCCTCCTGGGCCGACGTCCCGCTCCCGGGCAAGGGTATGTGCGGGGCGGCTACTGGACCGCGCCGTCCTCCTGGCTGCGGTTGGCCTCCAGGCGGGCCTTGGCCGACTCCACCTTGGTGACGATCTGCGCGGACATCTCGTCGCGCTGCTTGCGCAGCAGTACGAAGCTGAGCGGCGCGGACAGGACCAGCGCCAGCAGCACGACCCAGATCGCGTTGGCGTCCCCGAGGCCCGCGGGCATGATCTTGAAGTGGACCAGCAGGGCGACGAACACCATGCAGGCGACGAAGACGGCGACGCGCATCGCGGTGTACCGGACGGTGGCGCTCGGCTTGGCGATGTTCACGGCTGACCTTCTCTCTCGTACGGCGACCCTGCCCGACCAGTGAAGCACGTCCGTTATTGGATCAATTCAGCGGGAGCAGCATCGTGATGTCGTCGCGGTCGTCCCCGTCCGCGACGCGGATCGCCCCCGGCACCCGGCCGACCTCCCGGTAGCCGCAGGAGGCGTAGAAGCCCTCCAGGCCCAGACCGCCGCGGCAGGTCAGGCGGACCGCCTCGATCCCGTCCAGCGAGCGGGCGGCGCCGGCCAGCGCCGCCATGAGGTCGCGGCCGTGGCCGCGGCCCTGGCGGGCGGGGTGCACCATGACGGTGTACGCCCATATCCAGTGCCGCATCAGCCGGTGCGTGTTGCGCACCAGGAACGCGGTCGCGGCGACGGCCCCGTCCTCGTCGAGGCCGACCAGCAGCCGTATGCGCCCCTCGGCCATCCCCGCGAGATGGCGCACCAGCTCGGCCCGGACGTCCTCGACGGCCACCGGAGGCACGAACCCGACCGCGCCCCCGGCCTCCGACACGTCCACCCACAGCCCGAGGACCCCCTCGCGCAGCTCACGGGTGAGGGGCGGGTCGAGCGTGAAGGTCAGCGCCACGGAATCAGATCCGCATGGCCTGGGGCGACTCGCGCAGCGCCGGGTCCGGGCCGTCGTACTCGCGGATGATCTCGTAGCGCGTGTTGCGCTCCACCGGGCGGAACCCGGCCTCGCGGATCAGGTCGAGCAGGTCGTCACGGGTCAGCTTGTTGGGCGTGCCGTAGTTGTCCGCGTCGTGCGTGATCTTGTACTCGACGACCGAGCCGTCCATGTCGTCGGCGCCGAACTGGAGCGCGAGCTGCGTGGTCTGGACGCCGTGCATGACCCAGAAGCACTTCACGTGCGGCACGTTGTCGAAGAGCAGCCGCGAGACCGCGAAGGTCTTCAGGGCCTCCGCGCCGGTCGCCATCGTGGTGCGCGCCTGGAGCTTGTTGCGGACCTTGCCGTCCTGCATGTCCACGAAGTCGTGCTGGTAGCGCAGCGGGATGAAGACCTGGAAGCCGCCGGTCTCGTCCTGGAGCTCACGCAGCCGCAGCACGTGGTCGACCCGGTGCCGGGGCTCCTCGATGTGCCCGTACAGCATCGTCGCCGGGGTCTTGAGACCCTTCTCGTGGGCGAGCCGGTGGATGCGCGACCAGTCCTCCCAGTGGGTGGAGTGGTCGACGATGTGCTGACGGACCTCCCAGTCGAAGATCTCCGCGCCGCCGCCGGTGAGCGATTCGAGGCCCGCCTCGATCAGCTCGTCGAGGATCTCGGAGGCGGTCAGCCCCGAGATGGTCTCGAAGTGGTGGATCTCCGTCGCCGTGAACGCCTTCAGACCGACGTTCGGCAGGGCCTCCTTGAGGGCCTTGAGCGAACGCGGGTAGTAGCGCCAGGGCAGCGTCGGGTGGAGCCCGTTGACGATGTGCAGCTCGGTGAGGTTCTCGTTCTCCATCGCCTTGGCGAGGCGGACGGCCTCCTCGATGCGCATCGTGTACGCGTCCTTCTCGCCCGGCTTGCGCTGGAACGAGCAGTACGCGCAGGACGCGGTGCACACGTTCGTCATGTTGAGGTGCCGGTTGACGTTGAAGTGGACGACGTCACCGTTCTTGCGGGTGCGCACCTCGTGCGCGAGGCCGCCGAGCCAGGCGAGGTCGTCCGACTCGTAGAGAGCCACGCCGTCCTCACGGGACAGCCGCTCACCGGCTCGGACCTTCGCCTCCAGCTCGCGCTTGAAGCCCACATCCGTGATCGATGCGGTCATGCGGCGGCCTCCCAATGCCTTGCGTACAAAACCTCCACCACGGTACGCCCCCCGCTATTCCGGCAGCTCTCCGACCCGGTTCTCCCACTTGGTGGAGAGGACGATGGTCGTCCGGGTGCGCGAGACGCCCTTGGTGGAGCCCAGGCGCCGGATGGTCTTCTCCAGGCCGTCCACGTCGGAGGCACGGATCTTGAGCATGTACGAGTCGTCGCCGGCGATGAACCAGCAGTCCTCGATCTCCTCCAGGTCGCGCAGCCGGCGGGCGACGTCCTCGTGGTCGGCGGCGTCCGAGAGCGAGATGCCGATGAGGGCGGTCACGCCGAGGCCGAGCGAGGCGGCGTTGACGGTGGCGCGGTAACCGGTGATGACCCCCGCCGCCTCAAGGCGGTTGATGCGGTCGGTGACGCTGGGCCCGGAGAGACCGACGAGCCGGCCGAGTTCGGCGTACGAGGCCCTGCCGTTCTCCCGCAGAGCCTGGATGAGCTGCCTGTCCACGGCGTCCATATGCCTGAAGCCTTCCATTATTCAGCAGTACCGCGATTTTAGGTGTAAATCTAAGGCACACAGGGCCGACACCCTGCGATCCCTCAGCAAGACGTTCCCGGGGGCAGTCACGCGCTAACCGGGGCGGGAGCCTCCCCCGAGCTCTCCCTCCCACCGGCGGTACAGGCCGTGCGGCACACCCGCCGCGTCCAGCACCCGCCCGGCGACGAAGTCCACCAGATCCTGGATGTGCGTGGCCCCGGCGTAGAACGCCGGGGAGGCCGGCAGCACCACGGCCCCCGCCTCGTCCAGCGCCACCAGGTGCTTGAGGGTCTGCCCGTTCAGGGGCGTCTCGCGCACCGCGACCACCAGCGGGCGCCGCTCCTTGAGCGTCACGCTCGCGGCCCGCTGCAACAGGTCCTTCGACAGCCCCAGCGCCACCCCGGCCACACAGGCCGTGCTGGCCGGCACGATCAGCATCCCCTTGACCGGGTACGAGCCGGACGACGGCCCGGCGCCGAGATCCCCGGCGCTCCAGTGCCGTACGGCCTCCAGCGCGGCATCGGCCACGTCGAAGGTCCCGGGCTTGCCGTCCGCCCCCCGCGCCAGCCACTTCGCGAGGTCCTCGCGCCAGTGGGCGTCACGGAAGGCGATCCCCGTCTCGTCGAGCAGGGTGAGCCGCGAGGCCCGCGAGACCACCAGGTCGACGCTCTCCCCCGCCGCGAGCAGCCCGCGCAGCACGGCCGCCGCGTACGGCGTCCCGGACGCGCCGGAGACCCCGACGACCCAGGGCGTGCGCGGTCGCGGCGTATCGCGCCCGCTGTCTGCGTTCACCTGCTCCACGTGCCCGAGCCTATCCGGCCGCCCGGGGGCGGGAACCGTCACACCGAGAGCCCGCGCACCAGCAGGTCCAGGAGCGCGCAGACGAAGAGCGAGATCCCGATGAAACCGTTGGTGGTGAAGAACGCCCGGTTGAGTCGGGACAGGTCGTGCGGCTTGACGATGGTGTGCTCATAGACGAACGCCGCCGCCACGATCACCAGCCCGGTCCAGAACAGCGCCCCGGCGCCGGTGGCCAGCGCGTACCAGACGAGCAGCGCCGTGGTGACGGCGTGACAGGCGCGGGCGCCCCGGATCGCGTTCGGCACGCCGAACCGGGCCGGCACCGACAGCACCCCGCACTCGCGGTCGGACTCGACGTCCTGGCAGGCGTAGATCAGGTCGAAGCCGCCGATCCAGATGCCGACCGCGAGACCCAGGACCACCGCGTGCCACGACCACTCCCCGGTGATCGCGAGCCAGCCGCCCACCGGCCCCATGGCCTGCGCGAGCCCGAGGATCGCCTGCGGGAAGTTGGTGAACCTCTTGCCGTACGGATACACCACCATCGGGATCACCGCGATGGGGGCGAGGGCCAGACAGAGCGGGTTGAGCAGTCCGGCGGCGCCCAGGAAGACGACCAGCGCGATCAGCGCGCCGGTCCAGGCGGAGCGCACCGACACGGCGCCGGTGACCAGTTCCCGCTGGGCCGTGCGCGGATTGCGGGCGTCGAGCTCGCGGTCGATGATCCGGTTGCAGGCCATCGCGAAGGTGCGCAGCCCCACCATGGCCACGGTGACCAGGAGCAGCTTCACCCAGTGGATGTCCCCGTCCAGCCGGAACATCGCGGTCAGGGCGGCGATGTAGGCGAAGGGCAGCGCGAAGACCGAGTGCTCGATCATCACCAGCCGCAGGAAGGCCCTGGTCCGGCCGGGCTGCGGGACGGCGGCGGCAGCGGAGGCGCTCACAGTCCGTACTCCTTCCACCGTCGGGTCACCCGTTCGGATGTCTGCGGGTCCGACTCGACCATGTGCGGCCAGCCGCCGTCGCGGGTGTAGCCCTCCTCGGGCCACTTCGCGGTCGCGTCGATCCCGGCCTTGCCGCCCCAGAACTGCTGGTACGAGGCGTGGTCGAGGTGGTCGACCGGCCCCTCGACGACCGTGAGGTCACGGGCGTAGTCGGTGTTGCCGAGCGCCCGCCAGGACACGTCGTGCAGATCGTGGACGTCGCAGTCGGCGTCGACGACGACGATCAGCTTGGTGAGCGACATCATGTGCGCTCCCCAGATCGCGTGCATCACCTTCTGCGCGTGCTTGGGGTACTTCTTCTCGATCGAGACGATCGCGCAGTTGTGGAAGCCGCCCGACTCCGGCAGGTGGTAGTCGACGATGTCCGGCACGATGATCTTCAGAAGCGGCAGGAAGAACCGCTCGGTGGCGCGGCCCAGCGGTCCGTCCTCGGTGGGCGGGCGGCCCACGACGATGGACTGGAGCAGCGGGCGCCGGCGCATGGTCACGCAGTCGATGGTCAGCGCCGGGAACGGCTCCTGCGGCGTGTAGAAACCGGTGTGGTCGCCGAACGGCCCCTCGGGCAGCATCTCGCCGGGCTCCAGCCACCCCTCGATGACGACCTCGGCGTTGGCCGGGACCTGGAGCGGCACGGTCTTGCAGTCGACCATCTCGACGCGCTTGCCCTGGATGAACCCGGCGAGCATGTACTCGTCCATGTCCCCCGGCAGCGGAGCGGTCGAGGCGTAGGTGACGGCGGGCGGGCAGCCGAAGGCGATGGCGACGGGCAGCCGCTCACCGCGCCGGGCGGCCACCGCGTAGTGGTTGCGGCTGTCCTTGTGGATCTGCCAGTGCATCCCGATGGTGCGCTTGTCGTGGCGCTGGAGGCGGTAGAGCCCGAGGTTGCGCACGCCCGTCTCGGGGTGCTTGGTGTGGGTGAGACCCAGGTTGAAGAACGAGCCGCCGTCCTCGGGCCAGGTGAACAGCGCCGGCAGCCGGTCGAGGTCGACGTCGTCACCGGTCAGGACGACCTCCTGGACCGGGGCGTCCTTCACCTTCTTCGGCGGGACGTGGACCATCGAGCCGAGCTTGCCGAAGGCCTCGCGCACCCCGATGAAGCCCTGCGGCAGCTCGGGCTTGAGCAGCCCGCCGATCTTCTCGCTGATCTCGTCGTAGGAGGCGAGCCCGAGCGCCTTGAGCAGGCGCCGGTCGGTGCCGTACACGTTCATGGCCAGCGGCATGGCCGCGCCCTTGACGTTCTCGAAGAGGAGCGCGGGCCCACCGGCCTTGTTGACCCGGTCGACGATCTCCCCGATCTCCAGGTACGGGTCGACTTCGGCCTTGATGCGGATGAGGTCGCCCTCACGCTCCAGCGCCCTCAGGAGCGAGCGAAGATCGTCATAAGCCATGAGGTCAAGTATCGGGCACCGGTTACCCTGGGCCCGTCACCGGGGCTGCCACACACCCCGCCGCCGTTCCCTGGGGGGACCACCCGAACATGCTCAGGTATCTGCCGTTCCTGCTGGTCCTGGCGCTGTGGATCTACGCCTTCATCGACTGCCTGAACACCCCGGAGGAGGAGGTCCGCGGCCTCCCGAAGGTGGTGTGGGTCATCGTGATCCTGCTCTTCGGCGAGGTGCTGCTCGGGCCGGTCGCCTGGTTCTTCGCGGGCCGCCCGCGCCGCGTCGCCGGCCGCCGGGGCGGCTGGACCGCCCCGGACGACAACCCGGAGTTCCTGGCGAGCCTGAACCGGCCGAGGGACGACCCGCGGGACTAGGGCGCAGGTCATGCCCGGCGTTCGAGGACCACGTATCCGTACGCGACGCCGGTCATCGAGTACCGGGCGGACGGGTGCAGCTGACGCGCGTACTCCCGTGGGTCGCCCGCCCAGCCCGAGACGTTGTCGAGCGCGATGTAGTCCGGGGTCACCCGCCGGGCGTCGCCCACCCACAGGACCCGGCAGCGGGAGGTGAGCCGGGAGATCGGCCCGACGTTCGCCTCGACGGTGGCGCCGTCCGGGATCCGGTCCAGCAGCCGCTCGCGCGCGCTCACTTCGGCGCTCCTGGCGTATGTGGCCGGCTCGGTGAGCGCGGCCAGCGGCAGCGCGGTGGTCAGCGCGAGCGCGGCCGAGGCCGCGGCGGCGGGCAGCTGCCGGGTGTATGCGCGCAGCCACGGGCGCGGGCCGCGCCGGCCGCTGTCCACGGCGTCGGCGAGGGCGAGCGCCAGGACCGGCATCAGGACGGCGCTGTAGTGCCAGTCGGTCGACCAGTAGTGGTCGTCGTGGGACAGGAACCGCCAGCCGACCGTCGGCACGGCGGCGAGCACCAGCGGTGAGCGCAGCGCGAGCAGCCCGGTGGGGAGCAGCAGCCACAGCAGGGTGCGCAGCTTGGTGCCGGACGCGGCGAACGGCCCCGCTCCGCCGGTCTTGCTCCAGTAGTCGTACGCGCCGGTCGGGTTGAAGGCCGGTATCACCACCGTGAGGGTCACCACGGCGGCGGCGATCCCGAAGGCCGCGACCCCGGCCGCGTACGCGGCGGTGCGCGGCGAGGTCCGCCGGGCGCGCAGGGCGACCACGGCCGCGAGGGCCGCCAGTGTCAGCCCCAGGTCCTCCTTGACCAGGACGAGCGGCAGCGCCCAGCAGAGCGCGGCCCGCCAGCGCCGGGCGAGGACCGCTTCGAGGGAGAAGGCGATCAGCGGCACCGCGAAGCAGATCTCGTGGAAGTCGAAGTCGGCGGCCCGCTGCAGTCCCCAGGAGAGGCCGTGGGCGACGCCGATCGCCAGCCCGGCGCCCCGCCCGAGCAGCCGGGCGGCGGCCCGGGTCACCGGCACCGCCGAGAGCGCGAAGAGCGCGGACTGGGCGACAAGCAGCGTGACGGGGGTGGGGAAGAGCCGGTAGGCGGGGGCGAGCAGCGCGGTGGCCGGGCTGAAGTGGTCGCCCAGTATGTTCGTGCCCGGCCCCTTCAAGTCGGCGACGGGTGCCCGCAGACGGGCGTAGCCGCGGATGGCCTGTTCGAAGATCCCGAGGTCCCAGGAGAGCGTCTCCATCCGCCGGAACCGGAGCACGGAGACGGTCGCGTACGCGGCGAACAGCGCGGCGGCGAGGACGTACGGGTCGCAGGCGGCGGGTATGCGCAGGCGCCCTTTTGATCCCTTTTCGTCGGATATACGGGTGGGCCGGACCCGGTTTTCGGGCAGCGCGAGGAGAGCTCCGTGCACGGTGAGGTCCTTGAGTCAGCGGGTGCGGGTCAGCGGGTGCGGGTCAGCGGGTGCGGGTCGGGGTGGCGGTGGGGGTGCCCGTCGCGGTCCGGCCGGCCGAGCCGGCCAGGTCCGGTGGGGTGGTCGCCGGGGGCGGGCTGCTGCTCGGAGTGGCGCCGACGGGCCGGCCGCCCGGACCCGCCGGCGGCGGAACCGACGCGGACGGGCTGCCGTGGCCGGTCCCGCCGGACGCCGAGGCGGACAGGTCCGGGCTCGGGGACCCCGGCCGGTACGACTGCGACCAGGACGGTGACCCCGAGGGCGGCGCGGGCGACTGGGAGACGCGCCGGGTCGGGGTGGACGGGTCGGCCGGAACTGTCGCGTCCGGCCCGCTCTGGAGCCGCACCGCGGCCACCGCGCCGGTGCCCGCGACCACGCACACGACACAGGCGGCGGTCGCGGCCAGATTGCGCCGGCGCCTGCGCAGCCCGCGCTCGGCGACCCGGGCGGCCGGCTGCGGCACCACGCGCCGCCCGCCGTCGTCCGCCGCCCGCTTCAGAGCCCGGGCCAGTGCCGGATCGCTCTCGGGGCCGTCGCCGGGCGGGGCCGGCCTGTTCTCAGACACCTTGCTCCTCCTCGGAGGTGAGGCGGGGCCGCAGCGCGGCGCGCGCACGGGAGAGATGCGTCTTCACGGTGCCGGTGGACAGGCCGGTCTCGGCGGCCACCTGCTCGACGGTGAGATCGCAGACGTAGTGCAGGACGGCGACGCGCCGCTGGCGCTCGGAGAGCAGCCGCAGCGCGTCGACGAGGGCGACCGAGGAGGGGTCGGGGCCGAGCTCGGCCCCGGAACTGCCGCCGCTGTGCAGCAGCCAGGCCTCACCGGCCCGTTTGCCGCGCCGCCAGCGGCTCACCGCGAGCCGCCAGGCGACGGTGCGGATCCACGCCTCGGGGCCGGCCTCGCGCAGCAGCTTCGCGCGGCGCCCCCAGGCCCGTACGAACGCCTCCTGGACGACGTCCTGCGCCTCGTGGAGGTCGCCGGTCATGAGGTAGAGCTGCCCGACAAGCCGGGTGACCGAGTGAGCGTAGAACTCCTCGAACTCGTCGTCGGTCAAAGCGGCTCCCGTCGGCTGGACAGACCTGTCGGCGGACAGGTCTCACGGGATGTACGCCTGACGGCGGCCGTCCGGTTGACAGGCCGCCGTCATTTTTTCCAGGAAGTGTCCCGGGTGGGGTTCAGAGCCCGCTGTCGGCGTACTCCTTGCGCAGCTCCTGCCACCGCCGGGACGACCAGGTCGTCCAGTCCTTGGGGCGGCCCGCCAGCGCGTCGGCCAGGAACTCGAAGTGGTTGTGCCAGCCCGCCAGGCAGTCCAGGTGCAGGGCGTCGTCGCCGGGGAACTCGTTGGTGAAGCGCAGCACCGTGGCCGAGGGGCCCTCGGCCTCCAGATGGAAGCGGATCCGGCCGTGCAGGTCCACCGTGTACTCGGCGACCCGGTCGACGTCCCAGGCGGTGACATGGCCGTGGTGGATGCCCTCCGGCCCCGCGTTCAGCCAGCGCAGCGTCACCGCGCCGCCGAGCCGGGGCTCCAGGACGTCGGCCGCGCACAGCCACCCGGACAGGCCCTCGGGGGTGGCCACGGCCGCCCAGACCCGCTCCCGCGGGTGGGAGAGCGCGAGCTCGTAGCGGAGGAGCCGGGCGCCGTCGTGGGCCTCACCGGTGCCATGAGGGATCACATCCGTCATGGCACCAGTGTCACCCGAACGGGCGCGCGGCGCCCGCGCACGCCGTGGAGCGCGGGCGGGCGCGGGGTTACACGCCCGCGTACGAGTGCTTGCCGTTCACGAAGATGTTGACGCCGTAGTAGTTGAAGAGCCAGCAGCCGAAGGCCAGCAGGGCCAGCGTGGCGGCCTTGCGGCCCTTCCAGCCGGCCGTGGCGCGCGCGTGCAGGTAGCAGGCGTACGCGACCCAGGTGATGAAGGACCAGACCTCCTTGGGGTCCCAGCCCCAGTAGCGGCCCCACGCGTCGCCGGCCCAGATCGCGCCCGCGATGATCGTGAACGTCCAGAGCGGGAAGACCGCCGCGTTGACGCGGTAGGCGAACTTGTCCAGCGAGGCCGCGGCGGGCAGCCGCTCCAGGACCGAGGTGGCGAAGCTGCCCGGCCTGCCGCCCTCGGCGAGCTTGGCCTCGTAGCGGTCGCGGAAGAGGTAGAGCACGGTGGCGACGGCGCCCACGTAGAAGACCGCGCCGCAGAAGATCGCGGTGGAGACGTGGATCCACAGCCAGTACGAGTGCAGGGCGGGCACCAGCTGGTCGCTGGCGGTGTACAGGACGGTGACCGCGAGACCGAGGTCGAGCAGGACCGAGGTGACCAGCGGCAGGCCGAGCCAGCGCACGTTCTTCTTCAGCGCGAGGAGCGTGAGGTAGACGCCCACGGCGACGGTGGAGAAGGTGATGTTGAACTCGTACATGTTGCCCCACGGCGCCCGCTGCACGGACAGCGCGCGGGTGAGCACCCCGCCGGCCTCGACGAGGAAGGCGAGGACGGTGAAGGACACCGCGATGCGGCCGTAGAGGTCGCCCTTCACGTCTCCCGCCGCCGCGCCCGGGCCGTCCGGCACGTCACGGTTGCCGGCCGCGGAGCGGGTGACGACCTTGGGCCGCTCCAGGACGGCGGTGCCGCCGCCCTTCTTGGCGACCCGGACCTGCACCGTGCCCGCGCCGTCCTGTCCGGCGGCATCGGCGGTGAGGGCCGCCGCGGTACGGGCGACCTTGCTGCGGCTGCCGAGGATCCACTCGGCCATGTGCGCGAAGAAGGCCAGCAGATAGACCGCCATCGCCGAATAGATCAGGTAGTTGCTGGTGTGCGCCAGGCTCTCGTTGGTCGTGGCGGCGAGGATCACTTCTCGGCCCCTTCGGCTTCGGCGGGTTCTGCCACCTGGTCCCCGGCGGGCCCAGGTGCGGGATCGGGCGCGGTCGGCGCCTGCGGAATGAGCGTGACCGCGAGATCGGCCAGCTCCTCGGGGAGCTTCGCGGACTCGCTCCGCCCAAGCCCCGCCATCTCGACGACGGTCACGCCGTCCTTACCGGGCACGGCGCGGACCCATACCCGGCGCCGCTGGATGAACAGCGACCCGGCCAGGCCGGCGATCGCCAGGACCGAACCGGTCAGGGCCAGGTCGTTGCCCGGCTGCTGGGAGATCTGGAAGCTCGCCCACTGCTTGATCTCCTTGTCGAAGGTGATCGACCCGGCGCCCTCGGGAAGGTCCAGCGTCTCACCGGGCAGCAGGGTCTTCTTGAGGACCTTGCCCTGGTCGTCCTTGAACGGCTTCATCTTGTCGGTGTCGAGCTGGTACACGTTCTGCGGCAGCCCGGAGTTGACCCCGAGGCTGCCGTGGTACGCGCCGACGTTGAGGACGGGGAAGTCCAGCGCGGGGAACTGGGAGAACATCGTCCCGTTGCCCTTGCCGCCGTAGGTCGGCACGAAGAACGCGGCGAAGCCGAGCTGGTCCCACTTGCCCTTGGCGTCGGTGTAGCCGTCGTACACCTTGATCGCGCCGCTGGAGGAGATGTTGTTGTCGATGGGCAGCAGCGGCACCGCGCCGTGGAAGACGACCTTGCCCCGGCCGTCCTTGACGGTGACGGTCGGCGCGTAGCCGTGGGCCAGGAGGTAGACCTTGGAGCCGTCCACCACCAGCGGCTTGTTGACCTCGATGGCCTTCTTCTGCGGCTTGCCGTCGGCGCCCTCGGAGTAGGTGACGTGCGCTACGAACTCGCGGGCGGTGCCGCGGTTGGGCCCGTTGCGCTCGTAGGTGGCGTCGAAGCGGTCCAGGGTGAAGCTGAAGGGGGCGAGGTCGTCCGTCTTGAAGAGCGAGCCGGACTTGAAGTCGTCGTACTGGGTGAGGGTGTTGGAGAACCCGTCGCCCTGGACGATCAGCTTGCCGCCCTCGGACTTGAAGAGCTGGCCGACGGCGAACGCCACCAGGATCAGGATCAGCGAGACATGGAAGATCAGGTTCCCGGCCTCGCGGAGGTAGCCCTTCTCCGCCGCGACCGCGTCGCCCACCACCTGTGTACGGAAGCGGCGCTTCTTCAGCATCGCCGCCGCGGCCTCGCGCACCTGCTCGGGCTCGGCCTCGGTGCGCCAGGTGGTGTAGGCGGGCAGCCGGGTCAGCAGCCGGGGCGCGGCCGGCGGCCGGCCGCGCAGCTGCCCGACGAACTGCCAGGTACGCGGGACGATGCAGCCGATCAGGGAGACGAACAGCAGGATGTAGATCGCGGAGAACCACACCGAGCTGTACACGTGGAACATGCCGAGCTTCTCGTAGACCGGCGAGATCGTGTCGTGCCGCTTCTGGAAGTCGGCGACCTTCATCTCGTCCACATTGGTCTGCGGGATCAGCGAGCCGGGGATCGAGCCCAGGGAGAGCAGCAGCAGCAGGACGAGGGCGACCCGCATCGAGGTCAGCTGGCGCCAGAACCAGCGCACCCAGCCGAGCACACCGATGCCCACGGGCCCGTTCGACAGGTCCTCGGCCGGGGCCGTGGAGAGCTGGGAGCCGGCCGCGCCGAGGTCCCGCTCGTCGGCGGAGCGTTCCGCCGCCGTCCGCGGCGCCTCTTCGGGGGCCGCTTCGGTCTTGCTCATGTTCAGACACCCACCTGGAAGCCGTTGGACCACACCTGCACCTGCTGGATGAGCTCCGCCCAGGCCCCGGTGAGCAGCAGCAGACCGGTCGCGATCATCATCACGCCTCCGGTGCGCATCACCCACGCGTAGTGCCGCTTCACCCAGCCGAAGGCGCCGAGGGCCTTGCGGAAGGCGACCGCCGCCAAAACGAACGGCAGTCCGAGACCGACGCAGTAGGCGACGGTCAGGATGGCCCCGCGGCCCGCGCTCGCCTGGTCCATGGCCAGGACGTTCACCGAGGTGAGCGTAGGCCCCAGACACGGCGTCCAGCCGACGCCGAAGAGCGCGCCCAGTACCGGCGCCCCCGCGAGCCCGGTCACCGGCCGCTTGTGGAACCGGAACTCGCGCTGGGTGAGCCAGGGCATCAGGCCCATGAAGAAGACGCCCATCAGGATCATCAGCACGCCCAGGATCTTGGAGAGCGTGCCGTTGTAGTCCTGGAGCGTCTGGCCGAAGAAGCCGAACAGGGCCCCGCCGGAGACGAAGACGGCGGTGAACCCGAGGACGAACAGGCTCGCCCCGGCGACCATCCGGCCGCGCCTGGCCTCCGCGAGGTCGGTGCCGGTGACCCCCGTCACGTAACTGAGGTAGCCGGGCACCAGCGGCAGGACGCAGGGCGAGAAGAAGGAGATCAGCCCGCCGAGCACGGCCACCGGGAGGGCGACGAGCAGGGCACCGCTGAGGACCGTGTCGTTCACGCCGGACGTCGACTGGGCGGCGGCCAGAGCCGGGTGCGCGGCGGTGACGGTCAGGGTCGCGTCCACGACATCACTTCTCCGCGATCAGCGGGTCGATCATCTGGTGGAGCTTCTTGTCGTCGAGCGCCATCAGCGCCCGCGCCGCGATCTTCCCGTCCTTGTCGAGCACGATCGTCGACGGGATGGCCTGCGGATTCAGGCTTCCCTTGGGGAAGCGGAGGATCAGCTTGCCGATCGGGTCGTACAGGCTCGGGTAGTCCGCCTCGAATTGCTTCTCGAACGCGACAGCCGGGCCCTTGTCCGTGTCGCGGGTGTTTATCCCCACGAACTCGACGCCCTGCGCCCGGGTCTCCTTGGCGACCTTGCTGAGATAGGGCGCCTCGGCCCGGCAGGGCGCGCACCACGAGCCCCAGACGTTCAGCACGACGACCTTGCCCTTGAGGTCGGCGACATCGAGCTGCTTGCCGTCGACGGTCTCCCCGGAGAGCTTGGGCGCGGCGTGCCGGCCGCTCTTGGCGACGGTGGAGATGCCGCCGGTGCCGGTGACGAACTTGGTGTCGCCCGAGCCGCCGGAGGTACCGCCGGAGCCGCACGAGGTGAGGGTCAGCGCACCGGTGGCCGCGACTGCCGTGACCAGCAGGAAGGCGCGGCGGCGTGGAAGGGCAGGACTCACGGACATGTGAAAAGTTTCGCATGACCGTTTGGGGGATCTTGGGCACCCCCCTGAGTGCCCGTAAAGACCCTTGTCAAGGCCGTCTAAAGAGCCGCGCCGCCCGGACCTCACGCCTGCTGGAGGAACGCGTTCCAGCCGCCGGTGGGCTTCTGGCCGACGCCGAGCTTCCGCAGCTTGGCGAGCACCTTCGGGTCCTGGACGTCGAGCCAGTCGCAGTACTGCCGGAAGGAGACCAGGCGTACGTCCTTCTTGCCGGCCATCCCCTTGAGCGCCTCCTCGACGGCGTCCATGTAGATGCCGCCGTTCCACTGCTCGAAGTGGTTGCCTATGTAGAAGGGCGCGCGATTGGTCTCGTACGCGCGCGTGAAGCCCTTGAGGTACGCCTCGGTGGCCTGCTTGCGCCAGCCCGGGTAGTTCGCCGGCGGCGCCTTGGTGGAGTTCTTCGACTGGTTGGCGAGGATGTTGTAGTCCATCGACAGCACCTCGAAGGAGTGCCCGGGGAACGGGATCGCCTGGAGCGGCAGGTCCCACAGGCCGTGGCGCTTGACCGGCCAGACCTGGGTGCCGCCGGGCGAGGAGGCGTCGTAGCGCCAGCCGAGCTTCTGCGCGGTCGGCAGCAGGTTGTCCTGGCCGCGCAGACACGGGGTGCGGGCGCCCACGAGCTCGCGCTTGTAGTCGAAGGGCAGCGGGTCCTCGTCGGTCCAGCCGGTGTTCGTCTTCCAGTTGGTCACGAACGACATCGCCTGGTCGATCTCGCTCTGCCACTGGGCCGGGGTCCACTTGGCGACGTCGCCGTGGCCGGAGCAGAAGTGCCCGTTGAAGTGCGTGCCTATCTCGTGGCCCTCGTTCCAGGCCCGGCGCACATTGGTCAGGGTCGCCTTGACGTGGTCGTCGCTGAGGTAGCCGATGTCCGAGGCGCCGACCTTGTTGTTCGGCGGGTGGTAGAGCCGCTTCTTGGACTCGGGCAGCAGATAGAGCCCGGAGAGGAAGAAGGTCATCGACGCCCCGTGGTCCTTGGCGAGGTCGAGGAAGCGTGGGAAGAGGCCGTTGCCGACCTCGCCGGCGCCGTCCCAGGAGAAGACCACGAACTGCGGCGGGGTCTGACCGGGTTCGAGGGGGACGGGCTTGGGGGGCTGGTGCGGCTGCTTGCCGGTGTCGGCGGTCGAGCCGTCACCTATGAGCTTGGCGTCCGGCTTCTTGCCGGGGCCCTGGGTGCCCTTGCCGTTGCCGGAGCCGGCCTTGCCGCTGTCCGAACTGTCACCGCCACCGCAACCGGCCACACCGACCGCCGCCGCGGCCCCCAGTCCCAGCCCGAGCATTCCCCTTCGACTGATCCCACGCATACCGTTCGTCCCCATCGCATCGTCGTCCCCGGCGTCCACACCGGCCACAGCCCTGTGGACATCAGATGAGATGCCCGGGAGCCCTCGATGGTTCCGTACAGTCGCACAAAACTTCGCAAATCGTACGCGTCGTCAGTTTTGTTCTACGCAGGGCGACGAGGGGGGCGGGGCGGGAAGCGACGTTGCTCACGCCCGTCAGCCGTCCCCCCGCACCCCCGGATACCCAGGGGCGCGGGGAACCGCGCGACCAGCCCCCACCGGCCCGCAGCCAAAAAACAGCCCCCAGGCCCGAAGCCCTACGCCCCGAACCCCTTCGACTTCCCCTTCGCCGGCTTGGCGCCCGCCAGCAGGTGCGCCGGGACCAGGTCGCGGGCGGGCTCGCTGTAACCCACCGAGACGATCTTGTCGCCCCGGTAGGTGAACGAGGTGAGCGAGGCGAGCGTGCACTGCCGCTTGCGCGGGTCGTGCCACAGCCGCCGCCGCTCCACGAACGAGCGCACGGTCCAGATCGGCAGCTGGTGGCTGACCAGCACCGCCTCGTGGCCGCGGGCCGCGTCACGGGCCGCGTCCAGGGCGCCCATCATCCGTACGACCTGCTCGACGTACGGCTCGCCCCAGGACGGGCGGAACGGGTTGGTGAGGTGCTTCCAGTTGGCGGGCTTGCGCAGGGCGCCGTCGCCGACGCCGAAGGTCTTGCCCTCGAAGACGTTGCCCGCCTCGATCAGCCGGGCGTCGGTCCCGAGGTCCAGCCCGTGCGCCTTGGCGATCGGGGTGGCCGTCTCCTGGGCGCGCTCCAGCGGGGACGCCGCGACATGCGTGATGTCCCGGGCCGCCAGGTACTCCGCGACCCGGTCGGCCATCTGGCGGCCGAGCTCGGAGAGGTGGAAACCGGAGCGGCGGCCGTACAGGACGCCGTCGGGGTTGTGCACCTCGCCGTGGCGCATCAGGTGGACGACGGTGAACTCGCTGTCGGGGGTGCTGTCACTCATGCGGTGGCCTCCGCGGCGGCACGTGCGGCGGCGGGCAGCGCAGCCGCGACGCGCTCGATCGCGCGCTCGTCGTGGGCGGTCGAGACGAACCAGGACTCGAAGGCGGACGGCGGCAGGTAGACGCCGTTCGCCAGCATCGCGTGGAAGAAGGCGGTGAAGCGGAACGCTTCCTGCTTCTTCGCGTCCTCGTAGTCGCGTACCTCGTCGGGGGTGAAGAAGACGGAGAACATGTTGCTCGCCGTCTGGAGCCGGTGGGCGACGCCCTCCTTGCTGAGCGCGTCCGAGACCAGCTGCTGGATCTGGAGGGACACCGCGTCGACCTTCTCGTACGCGGCGTCGTCGAGCAGCCGCAGCTGGGCGAGGCCCGCGGCGGTGGCGACCGGGTTCCCGGACAGCGTGCCCGCCTGGTAGACGGGGCCGGCCGGGGCGAGGTGGGCCATCACGTCCGCGCGCCCGCCGAAGGCCGCGGCCGGGAAGCCGCCGCCCATGACCTTGCCGAAGGTCATCAGGTCCGGCTTGACGCCGTCGACGCCGTACCAGCCCGCCCTGCTGGTCCGGAAGCCGGTCATCACCTCGTCGGAGATGTAGAGCGCGCCGTTCTTTGCGCAGGCCGCCTTGAGCCCCGCGTTGAAGCCCTCGGCGGGCGGGACGACGCCCATGTTGCCGGGCGACGCCTCGGTGATCACACAGGCGATCTCGCCCGGGTGGGCGTGGAAGGCCGCGTGCACCGCGTCCAGGTCGTTGTAGGGGAGCACGATCGTGTCGCCGGCCTGGGCGCCGGTGACGCCCGGGGTGTCCGGCAGCGCGAACGTGGCCAGCCCGGAACCGGCGGCGGCCAGCAGCGCGTCGACATGACCGTGGTAGCACCCGGCGAACTTGATCACCTTGGCGCGGCCGGTGAAGCCGCGGGCGAGCCGGATCGCGGACATGGTCGCCTCGGTGCCGGACGACACCAGACGGACCTGCTCGACGGGCTCGATCCGCTCGACGATCTCCTCGGCGAGCGCGACCTCGCCCTCCCCCGGCGTACCGAAGGAGGTGCCGCGCGCGACCGCGGCCTGCACGGCCCCCACCACCTCGGGGTGCGCGTGCCCGAGGATCATCGGACCCCACGAACACACCAGGTCGACGTACTCGCGTCCGTCGGCGTCGGTCAGATAGGGCCCCGTACCCGACACCATGAACCGGGGCGTACCGCCCACGGCGCGGAAGGCACGGACGGGGGAGTTCACGCCGCCGGGCGTCACAAGGGACGCGCGGTCGAATAGCGTCTGCGAAACTGGGGCGTCGTATTCGTACGGATAGCTCACACAGCCATGGTGGCAGAGGCCCGGACGTTCTTGCGGACAGGTGTTTCACCGCACCCCGGTGGGGGAGGTCACTGACACGATGATCGGGTTGCGCGGCGGGGGTCGCGCCGTCTACAAAGCAGTCGGGCTACAAGCAATCGGGTGAAAGATATGCATCGCGGTGGCGGACTGGGCGAGGGGACCGATGACCGGGGTCCCGAACGCGCCCGTCGGCGGGGACGGCACCGGCGCGACGCGGAGGAACGGGTCGAACGGATCGAACGCATCGACCGCGTCACGGTTCCGGGAAACGGGAGTGGCCGAGTGGGGGTGACCTACAAGTACTTCGGCGCGCCCGACGGAGCCACCGCGGCCCGGGTGCCGATCTCGATGCGCCCCGAGGAGCTCGGCGGCGACGAGCTCGGCATGGGCGGCATGTTCACCAAGATCAAGCCGGAGACGGTCGCGGCGATGGTCCTCACGGGCATCCAGGGCATACCGCTGCACAAGGTCCCCCCGCTGGAACTGGTCGTCCTCCACCCCGACTACGCGGTGGTCAAGCTCCCGATGACGGTGGTGGACCCGCTGCGGGGCGTCGGCGAGGAGACGGTGGGCGCGGCGGCCTTCATCTGGTCCACGGTCCCGGACCGGGGCGGCCCGCGCGACGCGTTCAACGTGTACCAGCTGCTGCACGAGTGGCAGGACTTCTCGGTGCGGCTGCACGAGGCGGGGCATCAGCCGTACTGCCTTGTGTGGCCGTGACCGGCACGACCGGTTCCCGCTGACGATCCAGGACCTTTCCCAGGACGCCGTACGACGTCGACGCCGTGCGCACCCCGGCTTCCGCATGCCCCTGGCGCTTCCGCATGCCCCTGGAGCTTCCTCCATCCTCAGCCGCATCTGCGCCGTAGATAGCCCCAAAGCCCCTGTATCTGCGCCTTGAACTGGCCTATCTTGTGGCACATGCAGTCCTACACGATCGGCCAGGCCGCCCGTCTGCTCGGCGTCAGTGCCGACACCGCCCGCCGCTGGGCGGACGCGGGGCGCGTCGCCACCCACCGCGACGACAGCGGTCGCCGGGTCATCGACGGCCGCGACCTGGCCGCGTTCTCCGTCGAGGTCGCCCAGAGCGGCACCGACGAGGACGACACCTCGTACACCTCCGCCCGCAACGCCTTCCCCGGCATCGTCACCGCCGTGAAGCTCGGTGACGTCGCCGCCCAGGTCGAGATCCAGGCCGGACCCCACCGGCTGGTCTCGCTGCTCACCCGTGAGGCCGTCGAGGAACTGGGACTGGAGGTCGGCATGCGGGCGACCGCCCGTGTGAAGTCGACCAGCGTGCACATCGACCGCGTCTAGCCACCCGCTCGTACGCGCCTGCGCGTCCGTGTACCTCCGCCGATATCCCCGCACGTCCGTCTCCCAGCGGCGTCGCCGTCACCGGCGCGGCTCGGCACCGAAGGAGTTCCGTCCCATGACCCCCTTCCTGACCCGCCGCCGGACCACGGCTGCCGTCGTCGGCGTCGCCCTGCTCCTCCCCCTCACCGCCTGCGGCAAGGACGACGACAAGAGCGACCCGGGCGCCGCGACGGCGCCGGCGACGAAGCTGACCGTCCTCGCCGCCGCCTCGCTCACCGATGTGTTCAAGCGGGCGGGCGCCGCGTACGAGAAGGAGCACCCGGGCACCCGGGTGGCCTTCTCCTTCGCCGGGTCGCAGGAGCTGGCCGCCCAGGTCCGGCAGGGCGCCCCCGCCGACGCCCTGGTCACCGCGGACACCAGGACCATGGACGGCCTCAAGGCGGACACCGGCGCCCCGACCGTCATCGCCAGGAACCGGCTGGTCATCGCGACCGGCAAGGGCAACCCGAAGAAGGTGGGCGCGCTGGCGGACCTCGCCGACACCAAGCTGAAGGTCGTGCTCGCCGCGCCCGAGGTGCCGGTCGGCCGCTACAGCCAGAAGGTCCTGGACGCACAGAAGATCACGGTCAGACCGGTCTCGCAGGAGCCGAACGTACGGGCCGTCCTGACCAAGGTCGAGCTCGGCGAGGCCGACGCGGGCATCGTCTACCGGACGGACGCCGCCTCGGCCTCCGGCAAGGTCACCGCCGTGGAGATCCCGGACGCGCAGAACGCGGTCGCCCGGTACCCGGCCGCCACCCTGAAGTCCGCCGGGAACGCCGACGCGGCAAACGCCTTCGTACGGTGGCTCAGCGGCCCCGAGGCGCAGAAGATCCTCCAGGACGCCGGCTTCCAGAAGCCGTGACACCCCGTCCGGGGCGGCCCGTCGCGTACGGGGGCGCGACGGGCCGCCCCGCACTACCCCCAGGAAGCCGCGATGAAGATCAGCAGCCGGCCGCACCGCTGGAGCAGGAGTGCCCGAGCGGCCGGTCCGCGCGCCCCCGTCACGCTCCTGGTGCCCGCGCTGCTCGCCGTCGCGTTCCTGCTGATGCCGCTCGTCGGCGTCCTGGCCCGTACCTCCTGGAACGACCTCGGTACGCATCTGAGCAGCCCGGGCGTCACCGAGGCGCTGAAGCTGTCCCTACTCGTCTCGTTCTGGGCGCTCGGCCTGTCCCTCGTCCTCGGCGTGCCGCTGGCGTGGCTCCTCGCGCGCGTGGACTTCCCCGGCAAGGCGCTGGTGCGCTCGCTGGTGCTGCTGCCGATGGTGCTGCCGCCGACCGTCGGCGGGGTGGCGCTGCTGCTCTCCTTCGGGCGGCGCGGGCTGCTCGGGCCGTGGCTGGAGGACACGTTCGGCATCACGCTGCCCTTCCACACCTCCGGCGCGGTGGTGGCCGCCACCTTCGTGGCCATGCCGTTCCTGGTGATCAGCCTGGAGGGCGCGCTCGGCGGGCTGCGCCCCGGCTACGAGGAGACGGCGGCCTCGCTCGGCGCGTCCCCGTTCCGGGTCTTCCTCACCGTCACGCTGCCGATGGTCGCGCCCGGTCTGGCCGCCGGGGCCGCGCTGACATGGGCGCGCGCGCTGGGCGAGTTCGGCGCCACGATCACCTTCGCGGGCAACCTTCCCGGCACCACCCAGACCCTCCCCCTCCAGGTGTATCTGCTGCTCCAGAACTCCCCCGAGGCCGCGACCTCGGTCTCCCTGCTGCTCCTCGCCATCGCGATGGCGGTGCTGGTCGCGCTGCGGGGCCGGTGGACGGGCGGGGGAACGCGTTCCGGGACGGTACCTTCCGGGGCGGTACGTACCGGGGGGAGACGCACTGCCTCCGTACGGAGTGCCGAGGACAAGCGGGGCGAGGCGTACGAGTCCGAGCGGCCCGTGGCCGTCGACGCCCCCGCCTCCCCCGGCCCCTCCGCGAGATGGGCGCTGCACGCCGAGGTCACCGGGTACACCCGGCTGACCCTGGACGCGGCGCCCGGCACCACCATCGCCGTCGTCGGCGAGAACGGCGCGGGCAAGACCACGCTTCTGCGCGCCCTGCTCGGCCTCACCCCCCGCGCGCGTGCCGGACTGCGCCTGGGCGAGCAGGACGTCACCGGCCTACCCCAGCACCGGCGCGGGGTCGCCTGGGTGCCGCAGGACGGGGCCCTGTTCCCGCACATGACGGCCCTCGCCAACACGGCGTACGGGCTGCGCGCCCAGGGCGTCGCGCGCGCCGAGGCCCGGCGGCAGGCGCAGGCGTGGCTGGACCGGCTCGGCGTGGGGCGCCTCGCCCACCGCAGACCCGGCCAGCTCTCCGGCGGCCAGGCCCAGCGGGTCGCGCTCGCCCGGGCGCTCGCGGCCCGGCCCCGTCTGCTCCTGCTCGACGAGCCGCTCGCGGCCCTCGACCAGACGACCCGCGCCCACGTCCGGCACACCCTGCGCACCCATCTCGACGGCTTCGGCGGGGTCTGTCTGATCGTCACCCACGACCCCGTCGAGGCGGTGTCGCTGGCGGACCGCGTGCTCGTCCTGGAAGCCGGCCGTGCCCTCCAGGACGCGCCGCCCGCCGAGGTCACCCGCCATCCGCGCTCGCCGTGGGTGGCCCGGATGCTGGGCCGCAACGCCTGGCCGGGCGAGGCCGCCGCGGACGGGCTCACCCTGCCGGGCGGCGGACGGATCGTGGCGGCCGAGCAGCTGCCCGCCGGAAGCCGCGCGTTGGCGATCATCGCTCCGGAGTCGGTCTCGGTCCACCGCGACCGGCCCGGCGGCAGCCCGCGCAACACCTGGCCCGGCACGGTCCGCGAGGTCACCGCGTCCGGCAGCCGGCTGCGCGTCCTGATCGGCTCGCCCGACGCCCCCGACCTGGTCGCGGAGATCACCCCGCAGGCGGCGGCCGAGCTGCGGCTCGTGGAGGGTACGGCGGTCTGGTCGAGCGTGAAGGCGACGGAGGTCACGCTCGTACCGCTGTAGGACCCCGAAGACAGCACCGCGGCCCAGGTCAGGGGTGGTGTCAGTGGCCGCCCCTAGACTGGCCGCCTGAGTTCGTCGGGTACGTGACGTGATCGTGTACGTGACGTGATCGCGAGCGCGCGTGTACGGACGAGACCGGACAGGGGCATGGGCAGGAGGTGGCGGTGAAGAAGCTGACCGGTTCGTCGGGCGAGGCACCCGCCGACCCGTCCGCCGAGGTGCTCGGGGAGGCGGCCGGGGTCTTCGGGCTGCTCGCCTCGCCCGCGCGGCTGCACATCGTCTGGGCGCTCAGCCACGGCGAGTCGGACGTGACCGGGCTCGCCGAGCGCGTCGGCGGGGCGCTGCCCGCCGTCAGCCAGCACCTCGCCAAGCTCAAGCTCGCCGGTCTCGTCCGCTCCCGCCGCGAGGGCCGCCGGGTGGTCTATCTGGTGGCCGATCCGGAAGCCGCCGAGCTGGTGCGCTGGCTCGTGGCACGCCTCGGCGACCGGCTGGGGCCGGGTGCGCGTGCGACTCCGGGACTCGTCCGTGACCTGGGCGCCTGAGCGGCGCACCCCGCTACAGGTACTGCGCGCGCTCGACTCCGGGCCGCGCGGACTGCTGGAGGCCGAGGCCGACGCCCGCCTCGCGCGCGACGGCGAGAACATGCTGCCCACCCTGCGCACCCCCTCCTGGCCGGTCCGGCTCGTGCGGAGCCTGCGCGACCCGTTCACGGCGGTACTGGCGTCGCTAGCGGTGGTGTCCGCGCTGGTCGCGGCGTGGGGCACGGCCGCCGTGATCGCGGTGCTCGTGGCGGTGAGCTGCGTCCTGCGGGCGGCGGGCGAGTACCGGGCGGACCGCTCGGCGGCCGGGCTGCGCGAGCTGGTGGCGACCACGGCGACCGTGGTGCGCCGGGCGGGCCCGGACGCGGGCCCGGTGGCGCGCGAGATCCCGGTCGACCAGGTGGTGGTGGGCGATGTGGTCCGGCTGGGCCCCGGCGACCTGGTCCCGGCGGACCTGCGGCTGCTGCGCGCGACCGGTCTCACGATGCATCAGGCGGCGCTGACCGGCGAGTCCGCCCCCGTACGCAAGCACCCGGCCGAGGAGCCGTCCCCGCCGGGCCCGGACGGGACCGGCTTCGACCGGCCGGAGCTGTGCTTCCAGGGCAGCAGTGTGGCCTCCGGCAGCGGTACGGGAGTGGTCGTCGCGACGGGCGCGGACACGCGGTTCGCGGCGGCGCAGGGCGAGTGGGCGGACGACGGGGCGGGCGCCGGCGGGGCGGACGTTCGCGGGGCGGGCGGTTCCGGACCGGGCCGGGCCAGGCGGGTGCGTGGAGGCGACCGTCGCACGACCGCATTCGACCGTTCCGTGTACGGCATCTCCTGGATCCTGATCAGATTCATGCTGCTCACCCCGCCGCTGGTCCTGATGGCCAACGCGGCGCTGCGCGGACGGGGCCTGGAGACCCTGCCGTTCGCCGTGGCGGTGGCCGTCGGGCTCACCCCCGAGATGCTGCCGGTCATCGTCACCACGGCGCTGGCCCGGGGCGCGGCGACCCTGGCCCGTACGCACGGGGTGATCGTCAAACGGCTGCCCGCGCTGCACGATCTGGGCGCCGTGGACGTCGTGTGCGTCGACAAGACCGGCACCCTCACCCAGGACCGCCCGGTCCTCGACCGCGCCCTGGGCGCGTCCGGCGCCGAGGACCCGGAGGTGCTGCGCTGGGCCGCGGTCAACAGCCTGTGGACGCTCCAGCTCGCCGAGGTGCCCACCGCCGACGCCCTCGACGAGGCCCTCCTCGACGCCGCCGAGCAGCGGCTGCCGGGCGGCCTCGACGCACTGGAGCACGACCCGGTCGCCGCCCTCCCCTTCGACCCGGTCCGCCGGCTGTCCACCGCCGTCGTCCGCACCCCCGGCCGGCTCGGCACCCACACCCTGATCGTCAAGGGCGCGGTCGACGAGGTCCTGGAGCGGTGCGCGCTCGGCGCCGGGGAGCGCTCCCGTATCGGCGCGCTGGCCGCCGCCCACGCCGACGACGGGCTGCGGGTGCTGGCCGTGGCGCTCGCCGAGCGGCCCGCGCGGACGCGCGCGTACACGACGGCCGACGAGCGCGGACTCACCTTCGCCGGCCTGGTGGGGCTGCGCGACGCGACGGCCGAGACGGCCGCGGAGGCGCTGACCGCGCTGGCCCGTGGCGGCGTCGAGGTCAAGGTCCTCACCGGCGACCACCCCGGGACGGCCGCGCGCGCGTGCCGCGAGCTGGGGCTCGTGCCCGGCGAGGTGGTCACGGCCGACCGGACCGACGCCCTGACCGACCCCGAGCTGGCCGAACTCGCCGCCCGTACGACGGTGTTCGCCCGCTGCACACCGGGGCAGAAGGCCCGGATCGTCCGGGTGCTGCGCGAGCGCGGCCAGGTGACCGGGTTCCTCGGCGACGGCGTCAACGACCTGCCCGCACTGCGCGCCTCGGACGTCGGGGTCTGCCCGCGCGACGCGGTCGACGTCGCGCGCGAGGCGGCCGACGTGGTGCTCGCGGCGAAGGACCTGACGTCCCTGGCCCACGCGATCGCGGCGGGCCGCCGGGCCGGGGGCACGATAGCGGGCTACCTCCGCATCACGCTCTCCTCCAACCTCGGCAACGTCATAGCGATGCTGACGGCCGGGCTGCTGCTGCCCTTCCTGCCGATGCTCCCCGCGCAGGTCCTGGTGCAGAACCTGTGCTTCGACGCGGCGCAGTTGGCGTACGCGTACGACCGGCAGGACGGGGCCGTGCCGCTGCGACCGCTGCGGCTGCGGCCACGGGAGGTGCTGCGGTTCGTCACGGGCTTCGGGGTGCTCAACGCGGCGGCCGACCTCGCGACGTTCGCGGTGCTGGCATGGGTGCTGGGGGCGGGCGACCCGGGCGACCAGGCCGCCTTCCACGCGGGCTGGTTCACCGAGAACCTGCTGACCCAGGCCCTGGCGATGCTCCTGCTCCACACGGTCCGGACGGCGCGCCCCACGCCGGTCCCCCTGGCGGCGTCCGCGCTGGCGGCGACAGGCGTGCTGCTGCCTCTGACGCCGCTGGGCGCGGGACTGGGGATGGCGGCGCTGCCCGGGGTGTACTACGGGCTGGTGGGGGTGGTTCTGGTGCTGTACGCGGCGGGCCTGTTCCGGTACGGCCGGGCACACCGGGGCTCGGCCCCCGCCTAGAGTCGTTCCATGGACACCGCCGACACCCCCGACGCTCCCATCACCCTCACCCCCTGGTCCGCCGACGACCTCCCCCTCCTCCACCACTCCAACTCCCCCGCCATGACCGCCCACACCGGCGGCCCGGAGGACGAGGAGAAGCTGACGGCCCGCCAGCAGCGCTATGTCGCGCTGAGCGCGCGCGACGCCGCCGAGGGCCGGATGTTCCGGATCTCGCTCACGCAGAGCGGTGAGGCCGTCGGTTCCATCGGCTACTGGCCGCGCGAGTGGCAGGGCAAGGAGGTCTACGAGACGGGGTACGGGATCCTGCCCGAGTTCCAGGGTCGAGGGCTCGCCCTCGCCGCCCTCGTGGCCGTGGCGCAGGCCGCCCGGGAGGCCGGCGGTCCCCGGGAGTTGCACGCGTACCCGTCCGTCGACAACGCGAGCTCGAACAGCGTTCTGCGCAGGGCCGGTTTCCGCCTCCTGGGCGAGGTCGAGTTCGAGTACCCGCCGGGCCACCGGATGAGGTCGCACGACTGGTGCCTGGACCTGGCGGCGCCCCGGGCGTGAAGCGGCGCCCCGCACCCCGAGCCGCGCCGCTGCCCCTCAGTCCAGCTTCTTGTTGAAGTTGAACGCCGTGACCGCCATCCGCTCCCGGAAGTAGAAGCGGTGCGCGTCCGTCCGGTGCGTCCCGGAGTCCAGGTTCAGGGACGTGCAGCCGGCGGCGCGCGCGATCTCCTCCAGATGGGCCAGCAGCGCGTGGCCGACCCCCTGCGACCGTGCCGTCCCGGCCGTCACCAGGTCGTCCACGTACAGCTTGCGCACCGCGACCGTGGTGGCGACGATCCGCCACCCGGCCGCGCCCACGCACACCCCGTCCTCCCCGTACGCGGCGGAGAAGCGCAGGCCCTGCCCGCACCCCTCCGCGTAGATCTCGCCGAACAGGTCCTCCGTGAGGTGCGGGCGCAGCTCGCGCAGGACGGGCAGCAGGTCGTCCGCGAGGCGCGGATCGCCGGGCTCAAAATCGATGATCTCCATCAGCGCACTGTAGGCAGCCCGCTCCCCGGGTAGCCGGCGCCGCACCGGGCCCCCTCCCGGGCCCCGGAGACCGGGCCGCGCCCACAAGATCGGCCCTTGTTCCCGCCGCCCGGCACCGCCTAGAGTCCTAGCGGCCTCAGGGGAGTCGTACGGACAGCCATCAGCCCAACACCGGTCAGTCCAGGGGGATCACGTGCTGCTTGCCCAGATCAGCGATCTGCATCTCGACGGGGGCGCGCGAGCCGCAGAGCGCGCCGCGCGGGTCGTCACGTACATCAACGCGATGCACCGCCGCCCGGACGCCGTCCTCGTCACCGGCGACATCGCGGACCACGGCACCCCGGCCGAGTACGCCGAGGCGGCCGAACTGCTCGCCCGTATCGAAGCCCCGGTCCTGACCTGCCCCGGCAACCACGACGACCGCGCCGCGTACCGCAAGGGCCTGCTCGACCTGCCGGGCGGCCCGGGTGGCACGCCCCAGGACCCGTACGCGCCGGTCAACCGGCTGCACCGGGTGGGCGGTTACGCGATCCTGATGTGCGACTCGACGATCCCCGGCGAGGACGGGGGCTTCCTGGAGGACACCACCCTGGAGTGGATCGCCCGGACGCTCGACGGGCTCGGCGACACCCCGGCGCTGCTCGCCTTCCACCACCCGCCGACCGTGATCCACCACGAGTACCTGGACTCGATCAACCTCGGCAACGCCGACCGGCTGGCCGAACTCCTGGCGGGCCACGCTCACAAGCACGCCCAGGAGCACGCCCAGACGGCCACCGTCCCCGCCCCGCCACCCGTGACCGCCGGGGCCGCCGTGGCCGCCGTGCTCGTCGGCCACGCCCACACCTCCGGTGCGACCACCTTCGCCGGGCTGCCCCTGCTCGTCGCACCGGGGGTGACGTCGACGCTGCGGATGCCGTGGGAGGCGGGAGAAGGCCTGGTCAACATCGTCTCCCCGCCCGGCGTCGCCTTCCACTTCCTCGACGAGGACCGGCGGATCATGACGCACTTCCGGGTCGTGGAGCACCCGCACGACCACCACGCCGAGTAGGGCGGTCGGGAGGCCCACCGGAATCCGCTTGACCGGTGGGCCTTCTTCACGGATATTCATCTGCGTAACGCAGACTTTGCGCTACGCAGATCATACGCATGCGTGATCGCGCCCGGCGATCCGCGCGCTCTGCGCGCGTCGCCTCCCTCCCCCAGCCCCCAGCCCCCTCGAAGGAGAACCCCCATGACCGTCCTCGTCACCGGCAGCCGCGGCACCGTCGGCTCCACCCTCGCCTCCCGCCTGCACGCCGCCGGCACCCCCGTACGCGCGGCCTCCGCCGCCCCCGAGAAGCTGGACCTGCCCCCGGACATCGCGACCGTACGACTCGACCTCGACGACCCCGCCACCTTCCCGGCCGCCCTCACCGGGGCCCGCCAGGTCTTCCTGTACGCCAACCCCGCCCACATCGACGCCTTCCTCGACGAGGCCAGGACCGCCGGAGTGGAGCACATCGTGCTGCTCTCCTCCAGCTCCGTCCTGTACGCGGACGCGCGGGACAACCCGATCGCGCGCCGCCACCACGCCGTCGAACAGGCCCTGAAGGCCTCCGGCATCGACGCCACGCTGCTGCGGCCGGGTGCCTTCGCGGGCAACGCGATGGGCTGGGCCCGGTCGGTCAGGACCGCCGGCACCGTCGCCCACCCCTACCCCGGCACCCAGGCCAGCCCCATCCACGAGGCGGACGTGGCCGACGCCGCCCACGCGGTGCTCGCCGAGCCCCGGCTGCGCGGCGCCGCGTACCACCTGACCGGCCCGGACTCCCTCAGCGCCGCCGAACAGATAGCCGCGCTCGCCGCCGCGACCGGCCATGAGATCGCCGTCGAGGCGGTGAGCCCCGAGGCGTGGAAGGCGTCGATGGCCGCGTACATGGACAGCGCCGTCGCGGACGCGCTGCTCGCCTACTTCGCCGCCAACGACGGACGCCCCGACATCGTCACGCGCGGCGTCGAGGAGCTGACGGCCCGCCCGGCCCGTACCTTCGCGAGCTGGGCGGCGGAGAACGCCGAGTCGTTCCGGCCGTAGGCCGCGGGGGCGCCGGGGGCTGGTCGGTCGTCCAAATACGTGGCTCCCGTCCGCCACCCGATGGCATCCTGACCTCGTGAACGGACCGGAGATCCACTGTCGATTCGCCGCCGAGCTGCACCTCTTCGTCCCGGCGGCGCGCCGCGCGGGGAGCACGGCCGTCACCACGGACGGCTCCTCCACGCTCGGCCACGTCGTCGAGTCGCTCGGCGTCCCGCTGACCGAGGTCGGACGGCTGCTCGTGGACGGCCACGAGGTGCCGGTCTCACACATCCCGCGCGCGGACGAGAGCGTCGAGGTGTGCGCCGTCGACCGGCCCCAGCAGGTGCCCGGCGCCCCGCTCCGCTTCCTCCTCGACGTCCATCTGGGCACGCTGGCCCGCCGGTTGCGGCTCCTCGGCGTCGACGCGGCGTACGAGAGCGAGGACATCGGCGACCCCGCGCTCGCCACGCTCTCCGCGGCCGAACAGCGGGTGCTGCTCTCCCGGGACCGGGGGCTGCTGCGGCGCCGTGAGCTGTGGGCGGGCGCGTACGTCTACAGCCACCGCCCCGAGGACCAACTCCGCGACGTACTGGAGCGGTTCGCTCCCGTACTGGCCCCGTGGACCCGCTGCACCGCCTGCAACGCGCCGCTGCGCGAAGCGGACAAGGACTCCGTGCGCGAACTGCTGGAGCACGGGACGCGCAGCGCGTACGACGCCTTCGCGCAGTGCACGGCGTGCGAGCGCGTGTACTGGCGCGGCGCCCACCACGCCCGCCTGGAGGCGATCGTCGAGGAGGCGATGGCGGAGTTCGGCGGCGCGGCGGCGGCCCCGGGCCACTGACGTCCGGACCGACGTGCCGTCAGCGGGCGGGCGGGGTGCGGCGGTTCAAAGCCGCCCGCCCCTGAGCCGCTCGATCTGCGCGCCGGACAGTTCGACCGTCCGTCGCATATGGGCGACGAGCAGCTCGATCTCGCCGTCCTCGTACGCGTCGAACATCGCGAACCACGCCCCGTTCAGCTTCCCCCACACCGCCCCGAACTCGGCCATCCGCTCGGGGACCGCCTCCACCAGCACCTTGCGCCGGTCCTCGGTGTCGCGGCGCCGCGTGACGTATCCGGCCTTCTCCAGCCGGTCGACGAGCCGGGTGGCCGAGCCGGTGGTCAGCCCGGTCAGCTCCGCGATCCGCCCCGTGGTGACGGGCCCGGGCTCCAGACCCAGCAGGTTGAGGCACTGGAGGTCGGTGGGGTGCAGCCCCAGATGGTCCGCGAGCGCCTGGTTGAACAGGGCGTACGAGGCCATGTAGCGGCGGGACGCGACACCGAGCTCGGCCATGAGACGGGCCCGGTCCTCCTTCTTCTGCGGCATGCAGCAATTGTACGGCGCAGGGGCAGGCGCGGCCGGTGGGCGCCGGGGACGGGGACAGCGCACCAGCCGGGACGGGTGTTCAGTACGCGTACTTGTCCCCGGTGGCCGGTGCCAGCACCCGGTGGGTGTTGTTGTCCGGGTTGCGGTCGCCCGTCGTACCGCTCCAGGAGGTGTTGATGTTCACCACGACCTCGGCCGGGCTGCCGGCGATCGCCAGGTCCAGCGCGATCGGCGGCCCGGCCCCGGCCGCCCGCATCGGACCCGTGGAGCACAGCACCGTCTCCGCACTGCCCCGCAGGCACCCCGGGGGCAACGGTTCGGCGCCGGTGAGCGGCGAGGAGAACCGCAGCCGCACGGTGGCGTCCGGGACGGCGGTCGGCCCGTGGTTCGACGGCTCCACCCATACGCCCACCCGCCCGGACCAGAGGGAGATGTGCCCGTGGTAGGCGATATCGGCCTCGTTGCCGGGAGCGGCGGGGGCGACGGCGCCCGGGTCCAGAGCGGCGGGTGCGGCAGGCGCGACGGGCGCGGCCGGGGCCGGGGAGTCCGCCCGGGCCGAGTCCGAGGAGCCCGGAGCGGCCCGCGCCACACCTCCGTACGCCGCACCGCCATGCGCCACTCCCGCCGACAGTGACAGCCCACATACCGCCGCCACCAACACGGCACCGGCACCAACCGACAGCCCCCCGAACCCCTTGAACCACCTGAGCCCCTTGAACCCCCTACGCATCACAGCCATGTCCGGAACATACCTTTAGTCGCTTATATTCACGGGTTGCCACCCCGGACCGTGCGACCCTGTCCGCATGCTCGTCGCCCGCTCCGTCCTCCTCTTCCTCCTCGCCGCCCTCTTCGAGATCGGCGGCGCCTGGCTCGTCTGGCAGGGCGTCAAGGAGCACCGGGGCTGGCTCTGGATCGGCGCGGGGGTCCTCGCGCTCGGCGTGTACGGGTTCGTGGCGACCCTCCAGCCGGACGCCGAGTTCGGACGGGTCCTCGCCGCGTACGGCGGGGTGTTCGTCGCGGGCTCGCTGGCCTGGGGCGCGGTCGCCGACGGCTACCGGCCGGACCGCTGGGACATCACCGGCGCGCTGGTCTGCCTGGCCGGGATGGCGGTCATCATGTACGCCCCGCGCGGACGCTGAGACCGCGCCAGGCCCCGACACCCGGCCCCCCACCCGGCCCTCACCCCGTCCCGCCTATCCTGACCGCATTCCGATCATTCGCGCGAGGAGTACGCCATGACCGCCACCGGGACCCCCATCGCCGTCGTCACGGGCGCGAGCAGCGGTATCGGTGCCGCCACCGCGCGGCAACTGGCCGCCGCCGGCTACCGCGTGGTGCTCACCGCACGCCGCAAGGACCGCATCGAGGCGCTGGCCGCCGAGATCAACGCGGCGGGCCACCAGGCCACGGCGTACGCCCTCGACGTCACCGACCGCGCGGCGGTCGACGCGTTCGCCGGCGCCTTCCGCACCATCGCCGTCCTCGTCAACAACGCGGGCGGCGCCCTCGGCGCCGACCCCGTCGCCACCGGCGACCCGGCCGACTGGCGTCAGATGTACGAGACGAACGTCATCGGCACGCTCAACGTCACCCAGGCGCTGCTCCCCGCCCTCGACGCGTCCGGCGACGGCACGGTGGTCGTCCTGTCCTCCACCGCCGGCCACGGCACGTACGAGGGCGGCGCGGGCTATGTCGCCGCGAAGAACGGCGCCCGGGTCATCGCGGAGACCCTGCGCCTGGAGATCGTGGGGCGCCCGGTGCGCGTGATCGAGATCGCGCCCGGGATGGTGAAGACCGAGGAGTTCGCCACGACCCGCTTCCGGGGCGACGACGAGAAGGCGGCGAAGGTCTACGCGGGCGTGGCGGAGCCCCTGACGGCCGACGACGTGGCGGAGACGATCACCTGGGCCGTCACCCGCCCCCCGCACGTCAACATCGACCTCCTGGTGGTCCGCCCCCGCGCCCAGGCCTCCAACACGAAGGTCCACCGGGAGCTGTAGCCCACGGGCCCGGGACCGGCCGACCGAGGACCGAGGGACGGAACGGCCGAGGAGCCGGCGCCCCTCAGCCCTTCACGCAGACGATCTGCTTCAGCTTGGCCACGACCTCCACCAGGTCCCGCTGCTGGTCGATGACCTTCTCGATCAGCTTGTACGCGGCCGGGATCTCGTCCACGACGCCGGAGTCCTTGCGGCACTCCACACCCCGTGTCTGCTCCTCCAGGTCGCGGGTGGTGAACGCCCGCTTCGCCGCGTTCCGGCTCATCCTGCGGCCGGCGCCGTGCGAGGCGGAGTTGAAGGACGCCGGGTTCCCGAGGCCCTTCACGATGTACGAGCCGGTGCCCATCGAGCCCGGGATGATCCCGTAGTCCCCGGAGCCGGCGCGGATCGCGCCCTTACGGGTGACCAGCAGGTCCATGCCGTCGTACCGCTCCTCCGACACGTAGTTGTGGTGGCAGGAGATGACCTCGCCGAAGGTCACCCCGGCCTTCTTGAACTCACGGCGGACCACGTCCTGCGAGAGGGCCATCATGATCGCGCGGTTGTACTTCGCGTACTCCTGCGCCCAGAAGAGATCGTTGCGGTAGGCCGCCATCTGCGGGGTGTCCGCGATGAAGACCGCCAGGTCCCGGTCGACCAGGCCCTGGTTGTGCGGCAGCTTCTGGGCCTCGCCGATATGGAAGTCGGCGAGCTCCTTGCCGATGTTCCGGGATCCGGAGTGCAGCATGATCCAGACCGAATCATCCGAATCCAGACAGAACTCCCAAAAGTGGTTCCCCGAGCCGAGCGTCCCCATCTGCTTGACCGCCCGCTCCTGGCGGAACTTCACCGCGTCCGCCACACCCCCGAACCGGCCCCAGAAGTCGTCCCACCCCGCCGTGGCGAAGCCGTGGAAGCGGGAGGGGTCCACCGCGTCGTCGTGCATCGCGCGGCCGACCGGGATCGCCGCCTCGATCTTGGAGCGCAGACGGGAGAGGTCGCCCGGGAGGTCGTTCGCGGTGAGGGACGTCTTGACCGCGGACATCCCGCAGCCGATGTCGACCCCGACCGCCGCCGGGCAGACCGCCCCGTGCATCGCGATGACCGAGCCGACCGTGGCGCCCTTGCCGTAGTGGACGTCCGGCATCACGGCCAGACCCTTGATCCAGGGCAGCGTGGCGGTGTTGCGCAGCTGCCGCATGGCGCCCTCGTCGACCGCCGCCGGGTCCGCCCACATCCGGATCGGGACCTGAGCGCCCGGTACCTCTACGTACGACATGATTCCTCGTTCCCCCGAGTCTCCCGTATCTCCCGTGTCTCCACAGTCACCCGCGTTGAGTGATATGACCGGTTTTCCCGAAACATTCCTTTGCGCCATCATGCGCCTGGTGCGCAAAAACCGTCACCAAGGGCCACAAACAGGACAGTGGACCGGCGTTCACGGCAGCGCGTGCGATAGACATTGTGTCCAGCCGCCGCACTGCGGCGGCAACCGCTTTTCTCCCGAAAGGAGCCTGGGAACCGTGCAGCGAAAGGCGTACGTGTCCGGTGTGGCGCTCCTCGTGGCGCTGGTCGCGGGCTGCTCCTCGGGCTCCGGCACCGATGGCACCACCACGGACTCCAAGGCGGGCGTGCCCAAGGCCGCCGCCGCGCCGCCGGGCCGTTACCGCACACTGCCCGAGCCGTGCCGGGCCGTGAACAAGAACGTCCTCAAGGACATGCTGCCGGGCGCCGCCGAGCTGCCGGAGGACCAGCGGGCGAAGGCGTACGCGGGGGCCGCGGAGCTGACGTACGACACGGACCGGCGGGTGGGCTGCCGCTGGAAGGACGAGGCGGCGGACGGGGTGCACCGGCTGTACGTCGACTTCGAGCGGGTCGTGTCGTACGACCCGGCCGTCAGCGACGACGACCGGGCGAAGGCCGTCTACGGGAAGAAGGAGTCGGCCGCCAAGCTCACCGGCCCGAAGGACGGCGGCCGGGACGCCGCCCGCCCCGGCGGCACCGGGTCCAGCCCCGGCACCAGCACTGGCACCGGGTCCGGGTCCGGCAAGCCGGGGGCCAAGCCGGGGACCGGTTCCGCTTCCGCCAAGCCCTCCGCCGGGCTGCGCGTCCAGAACCAGGCCGCCTCCCCCGCCACCCCGCCTGCCTCGTCCGCCCCGCCGGCCTCCGCCACCCCGCCCGCCTCCACCCCGGCCGGGCTCCAGCCGCGTATCCTCACCGGGCTCGGCGACGCCGCGTATCTGGACGACGCGCTCACGGCGAGCGGGTCGGCCGCCCAGCGCCGTACCGTCACCGTCGTCTTCCGTACGTCCAATGTGATCGTGACCGTCGAGTACACGGAACAGCCCACGTCCTCGAACGCCGACCTCCCCGACAGCCAGGAACTCCAGGAGAAGACCCAGACCCTGGCCGCCAAGCTCGCCGAGCTCTTCGGCGAGTGAGCCCGCCGGGCCGCCCGGGCGGCCCCGACATGCGAACAGCCAGCAGCGACCAGCGAAGGAACGCGTAGAACCATGCACCGACCCGCCCCCGCCACCGCCCCGCGCACGCGGCTCGCCCGTGTGCTCGCCTGCGCCGCCGTCCCCGTGATGATCGTCGCCGTCGGCTGCTCGTCGGACTCCGGCGACGGGAAGAAGAAGGAGTCGGCGGCCTCCTCCACGGCGGCGACGCCGACCGGCAAGCAGTCCTCGTCGCCGTCGGTGGCCCCGGCCAAGTACGCCAAGCTGCCCGACCCGTGCAAGGCGCTGTCGGGGAAGACGATCGACAACCTGGTGCCCAAGGCGAAGTCGAAGTCGGGCACGGCGGGCAAGTCCACGGATGTGACCTCGCAGGGCACCTGCTCGTGGAACGGTCTGGACGACAAGGGCGTGAAGGGCTCGCAGTACCGCTGGCTGGACGTCTCGTTCAAGCGGTACGGATCGGACGCGGCGATCGGCAGCGGCGACCAGCGCGCGGCGAAGGAGTACGCCCGGCTGCTGGCCTCGACGAAGGCGACGGACGGTGCCAAGAACGTGAAGGCGGCGCCGGTCGACGGCATCGGCGACGAGGCGACGGCGGTCAGCTACGACCTGCACAAGACCGACGAGGACTTCAAGTACGCGGTGGTCGTGGTGCGTACGGCGAACGCGGCCGTCGTGCTCGACTACAACGGCGCGGGCTACCAGGGCGCGGACGCGCCGGACGCCGGTGATCTGATGAAGGACGCGCAGAGCGCGGCCAAGGAGGCGGTGGCGTCGGTCGCCGCCGCCAACGGCGCCGGCCAGTAAGAACTGCCGGTAACAACTGCCGGTAAAGACTGCCAGGAGCGACCGCCAGGGCGGAAGCGGCCGGTAACGAGCCGAACTCGATACGGAGTCCTGCCCTCCCCTGTGGGTGGGACTCCGTATCCATGTGCCAGGCTTTGCGCGCCGGTTGTCGACAACGGAGGGGGATCGCGGGTGGCCGCGACGGAGCTGACGCGCACGCATCGCATACTCATCGGGGTGGTGGTCGCGGGTGCGGTGGTCATTGCCGGGATCGGGTTCGCGGGTTCTTACGCGGCGGTGCGCGCCCTCGCGGAGAAGAAAGGTTTCGGGAACTTCTCCCTCGTCTTCCCGATCGGCATCGACGCGGGCATCTGTGTGCTCCTCGCGCTCGACCTGCTGCTGACCTGGATCCGCATCCCGTTCCCGCTGCTGCGGCAGACGGCGTGGCTGCTGACGGCCGCGACGATCGCCTTCAACGGCGCCGCCGCCTGGCCCGACCCGCTCGGGGTCGGGATGCACGCGGTGATCCCGGTGCTGTTCGTGGTCGCCGTCGAGGCGGCCCGCCACGCGGTCGGGCGGATCGCGGACATCACCGCCGACAAGCACATGGAGGGCGTCCGCCTCACCCGGTGGCTGCTCTCCCCCGTACCGACGTTCCGGCTGTGGCGCCGGATGAAGCTGTGGGAGCTGCGCTCCTACGAGCAGGTCATCAAGCTGGAGCAGGACCGGCTGGTCTACCGCGCCCGGCTCCAGGCCCGCTACGGCCGCGCCTGGCGCCGCAAGGCGCCCGTGGAGTCGCTGATGCCGCTGCGTCTCGCCCGCTTCGGTGTCCCGCTGGCGGAGACCGGCCCGGCGGGTCTCGCCGCCGCCGGTATCGAGCCGACGCTGCTGCCGACGGCGCCGCCGGTGACGCCGGTGGTGAGCGCGACCCCGCAGCCGGTCGAGCTCCCGGCGGGCCCGCAGGCCCAGGTTCCGGCCCAGGCCCCGGCCCAGGTTCCGGTTCAGGGCGGGCCCGCGCCCGTGCCGCAGCAGGGGTACGCCCAGGAGCAGCAGGCCCCACAGCAGCAGGCGCAGGCGCCGCAGCCCCAGCCGGCCCCGGCACCGGAAGAGGTCGTTCCGGTCGAGAGCCCCTGGTTCGCGGCGCAGCAGCTGTCCCAGGAGGCGTACGAGGGCACGTACGACCCCCAGTACGTCGAGGGTCTGGAGCCCACCCCGGTGATGGTCCCGGCGGGTCCGGGCCGGACCCGTCCGCTGGGCAGCGCGCCGGACCAGCAGGCCCCGGTGTACGCGGAGGAGGCGACGCCGGAGGACGTGGCGTTCGCGGACATGGCGTACAAGGTCTTCGTCGAGTACGTGAACGAGCTCAGCGACTATCCGACGGTCGAGGCGCTGGAGATACACCTCGCGGACGGGCAGGGCGTGACGCACCCGCGCGGGGCGGCGCTGCTGCGGCGTCTGATGCCGGAGTTCAAGCAGCGCTACCACGCGGAGCTGGAGGCGGACCACATCGCGTAGGGCTCCGCGGGGGGCGGTTGTTCGCCTACTCGGCTGCGGCGGACCACCCGGGCGAAAGGGGGCCCGGGGCGAAAGCCCCGGGCCCCCTTGTCGTGCGGCTACGCCGCCAGCAGCTTGCGGACCCGGTCCGCTCCCACGGCGAGGAGCAGGGTGGGCAGCCGCGGGCCCGTGTCACGGCCCACCAGCAGGTGGTACAGGAGCGCGAAGAACGTCCGCTGAGCCGTCTTGATCTCCGGCGGCAGCTCCTTGGGCGTGGCGTCCGCCGAGAACCCGGCCTGGACCTTCGGCACGCCGTAGACCAGGTGGGTCAGCCCGTCGAGCGACCAGTGGTCGTCGAGGCCGGCCACGAGCAGGCGCAGCGACTCGCGGGCCTGGTCGTCGAGGGTGGCGAGCAGCTCGGTGTCGGGCTCCTCGCGCACCACGGTCCGCTGGTCGGCGGGGACCTGGGTGTTGATCCAGGCCTCGGCCCGGTCGAGCCGGGGGCGCACCTCGTCCAGGGAGGACAGCGGGTTCGCCGGGTCCAGGTCGCTCAGGATGCGCAGCGTCTGCTCGTCGTGGCCCGCGGTGATGTCGACGACCGAGGCGAGCGTGCGGTACGCCATGGGGCGCGGGGTGCGCGGCAGTTCACCGGCGGCGGTGCGGGCGGCGCGCGCGTGGGCCGCGGCGTCGGCGGGCAGCGCGCTGCCGTCGGCGACCTTGGCCTCCAGCTTGTCCCACTCGTCGTAGAGCCGCTGGATCTCCTGGTCGAAGGCGATCTTGAAGGACTGGTTGGGCCTGCGGCGGGCGTACAGCCAGCGCAGCAGCTGCGGCTCCATGATCTTCAGCGCGTCGCCCGGGGTGGGCACGCCGCCCTTGGACGAGGACATCTTGGCCATGCCGCTGATGCCGACGAACGCGTACATCGGGCCGATCGGCTGCTCGCCGCCGAAGATCGACACGATCTGGCCGCCGACCTGGAACGAGGAGCCCGGGGACGAGTGGTCGACGCCGGACGGCTCGAAGATCACGCCCTCGTACGCCCAGCGCATCGGCCAGTCGACCTTCCAGACCAGCTTGCCGCGGTTGAACTCGCTGAGCCGGACGGTCTCGGAGAAGCCGCACGCGGAGCAGGTGTACGTCAGCTCGGTGGTCTCGTCGTCGTAGGCGCTGACGACCGTGAGGTCCTTGTTGCAGCCGCCGCAGTAGGGCTTGTACGGGAAGTAGCCCGCGGAGCCCGTGCCGTCGTCCTCGGCGGCGGCGCCGGAGCCCTCGGCGGCCTCCAGCTCGGCCTCGTCGACCGGCTTCTGGCCCTGCTGCTTCTTGGCGGGCGCCTTCTTGGTGCGGTACTGCTCCAGGATGGCGTCGATGTCACCGCGGTGGCGCATGGCGTGCAGGACCTGCTCGCGGTAGGCGCCCGAGGTGTACTGCTCGGTCTGGCTGATCCCGTCGTACTCGACGCCGAGGTCGGCCAGGGCCTCGGTCATCGCGGCCTTGAAGTGCTCGGCCCAGTTCGGGTACGCCGATCCGGCCGGGGCCGGGACCGAGGTGAGCGGGCGGCCGATGTGCTCGGCCCACGACTCGTCGACACCGGGGACGCCGCCCGGCACCTTGCGGTACCGGTCGTAGTCGTCCCAGGAGATCAGGTGGCGCACCTCGTACCCGCGCCGGCGGATCTCGTCCGCGACCAGGTGCGGGGTCATGACCTCGCGGAGGTTGCCCAGGTGGATCGGGCCGGAGGGGGAGAGTCCGGACGCGACGACGACCGGTTTGCCAGGCGCACGACGCTCCGAGTCGGCAATGACCTCGTCCGCGAAACGGGAGACCCAGTCGGTCTCGGTGCTGCTCTGAGCCACGGTCGGCACGTCCTTCTTTCAGTTACGCCTTGAAGAGGCTGGCCCGCCCATTGTCCCAGACGGAACCACCGCCTCCGGGGTTGCGCGTATTCCCGGAGAAGTGGAAGACGCTCGCATGGGAGAATCCCCCTGTACGCATCCCGTCCGCAAACCCTTTCGCGGGCGGCCGACCGACAGGAAACGGAACCCATGGCTTCGGTCCCTTCCCTCGCTTCCACTGTCCAGCAGCGCCTGGCGGACGCTCTCTCGGCAGCCCTGCCGGAGGCCGGCTCCACCGACCCGCTGCTGCGACGAAGCGACCGGGCCGACTTCCAGGCCAACGGCATCCTGGCGCTCGCCAAGAAGCTCAAGGGCAACCCCCGTGAGCTGGCGGCGAAGGTCACCGGCGCGCTGGACTCGGGCGACCTCCTGAAGGAGGTCGAGGTCTCGGGCCCCGGCTTCCTCAACATCACGCTCACCGACGCGGCGATCACGAGCACGCTGGCCGCGCGCGCCGACGACGACCGGCTCGGCGTGCCGCTGAAGGAGAACCCGGGCATCACGGTCGTCGACTACGCCCAGCCGAACGTGGCGAAGGAGATGCACGTCGGCCATCTGCGCTCGGCCGTCATCGGCGACGCGCTGCGCGGCATGCTCGACTTCACCGGCGAGAAGACGATCGGCCGGCACCACATCGGCGACTGGGGCACCCAGTTCGGCATGCTCATCCAGTACCTGATCGAGCACCCGGACGCGCTGGCCCCCGCGGACGAGGTCGACGGCGAGCAGGCCATGTCGAACCTGAACCGGGTCTACAAGGCCTCCCGCGCGGTCTTCGACACCGACGAGGAGTTCAAGGAGCGCGCCCGCCGGCGGGTCGTGGACCTCCAGTCCGGTGACAAGGAGACGCTGGAGCTGTGGCAGCGGTTCGTCGACGAGTCGAAGGTCTACTTCTACTCGGTCTTCGAGAAGCTCGACATGGAGATCCGCGACGACGAGATCGTCGGCGAGTCCGCGTACAACGAGGGCATGCCCGAGACCGCCCGCCTCCTGGAGGAGATGGGCGTCGCGGTGCGCTCCGAGGGCGCGCTCGTGGTGTTCTTCGACGAGATCCGCGGCAAGGACGACCAGCCCGTCCCGCTGATCGTCCAGAAGGCCGACGGCGGCTTCGGCTACGCGGCCTCCGACCTGACCGCGATCCGCAACCGCGTCGCGGACCTGCACGCGACCTCGCTGATCTACGTCGTGGACGTGCGCCAGTCGCTGCACTTCAAGATGGTCTTCGAGGCCGCGCGCCGCGCGGGCTGGCTGACCGACGACGTCACCGCGCACAACATGGGCTACGGCACGGTGCTCGGCGCGGACGGCAAGCCGTTCAAGACCCGTGAGGGCGAGACGGTCAAGCTGGAGGACCTCCTCGACGAGGCCGTCGAGCGGGCCACCGCCGTCGTCCGCGAGAAGGCCGAGAAGGTGGGCCTGACCGAGGAGGAGATCGTCGAGAACGGCCGGTACGTCGGCATCGGCGCCGTGAAGTACGCGGACCTGTCGACCTCGGCCAACCGCGACTACAAGTTCGACCTGGACCAGATGGTGTCGCTCAACGGCGACACGTCCGTCTACCTCCAGTACGCCTACGCCCGGATCAGGTCGATCCTGCGCAAGGCCGACGACGCCAGGCCCGCCGCTCACCCTGAGCTGCCCCTCGCCCCGGCGGAGCGCGCCCTGGGACTGCACCTGGACGCCTTCGGCGAGCTGCTCGCGGAGGCGACCGCGGACTACGCGCCGCACAAGCTGGCCGCGTACCTGTACCAGCTGGCGTCGCTGTACACGACGTTCTACGACCAGTGCCCGGTCCTCAAGGCCGAGTCGCCGGAGCTGGTGGAGAACCGCCTGTTCCTGTGCGACCTGACCGCCCGGACGCTCCACCGGGGCATGGCCCTGCTCGGCATCCGGACGCCCGAGCGCCTCTGACCGGCCCCGGGTGGGAGCGGCTCACGTGGTGAGCCGCTCCCACACGTTGGTGTCCCCCCGGTATTCGTACGCCGGACGGCCCTTGACGGCGCTGCTGTGGAACGGCCTGCCGCCCTCGTCGTAGACCGGGATCTTCCCGAAGCGGTCGCCGCTGCTCCACTCCACTTCCAGGTACCAGGTCACCTCGTGCGCGTCGGTGTGCACATCGAGGTTGAGCACCTGCGGGTCCGTCGTGGACACCTTGTACGGGAAGTCCGTGGCGGGCACGTGGCTCTCGCCCTGCGTGCCACCGACCGGCCTCGTGCGCGGCTGCGCCTTGTCCAGGTCGATGTCGAAGAAGCCCGGGGTGACCGCGCCGCCGCACCCCGAACCCATCGAGTACGCGGTCCAGTCGAGCGGCGCGTCGCGCTCTACGACCTTCACGTTCACGGCGTTGATGACGACCGACTCACGGGTCTTGCCGGTCGCGGTGAGCTGGAGGGTGAGATGCCCGCCGTCGACCCCGCCGAGCACCGAGGCCCAGGGACGGCTCTCGTACGGGTCGGGCGGCTTCGGCACCGCGTTCGGTTTCTGGTCCATCAGATAGAACTTCCCGCACGGCCCGTCCCACTGGTACGAGCTGACGCCGACGCCGACCGGGGCCTGGGCGGCCGGAACGGGCTTGCGGACGGCCGACGCCGACGGGGCCGGGCTGCCGGAGCGGGTGGCGCGGCCCGACGGGCTCGGCGAGGAGGTCTTCGGGCTCGGGGAGCCGGACGTGGGGGGTGTGACGCTCGGCGTGGTGGGCCTGGTCCCCCGTGCGTCGGCGACGGCCGAGCTCTTGGTGTCCTTGTCGTCGTCGTCCCCGGAGCCGCCGGACAGGTTCGCCACGGCCACGGCCGGAACGGCGAGGGCCGTGACGGCGGCGGCCCCGATGAGCGCGAGCCGGGTGCGCTTGGTGAGCCGCTTGCGGAGCGGGGCGGTGGACGCGCCGGTGACCGTGCGGACGAGGGGAGACTCGTGGGAACGGACCTCGGATTCGCCCGCCTCGGATTCGCCCGCCCCGGAGACGGGCGTGGGGGCGGGGCCGACCCCGGCGGGCTTGACCGGAACCTCTACCTCCGGTTCCGTTTTCGATTCCGGTTCGGGTGCGGTCGCCGGCACCGGGGCGGGCGGACGCGCCGCCTCCGCCGCTGCCGCGCCGCGTGCTCGGCGCCGGGCCTCGTCGGCCAGGATCCAGCGGCGGTGGAGCTCGACCGACTCCTCCCGGGTGGCCCCGCAGAGCCGGGCGAGCCGGTCCACGGGGGCGTACTCATTGGGCACGGCGTCGCCGTTGCAGTACCGGTGGAGCGTCGACGTGCTCACGTGGAGCTTGCCCGCGAGGACGCCGTAACTCCGTCCCGAACGGTCCTTCAACTCCCTGAGCAACGCCGCGAACTCCTCGGACTCAGCCGTAGCCACGAGCCGTTTCCCTCCCCTGTCCGTCCCGGGAACGCGTTCCAGGGGAAGGCAGTTTCCCCAGGTCAGAGCATGTTCCCGCGTTCCAGCTTCCCCCATTGTCCCTTGCTGATTGCGGTCGGCGCAGACCGGCCCGCAAGGTGAGTGCAGCAACCAGCCAAACCGGCCCACCGGGGGGAGCAGGCAATGCGATTCCGTATCCGGGTCAACCTGGCGGACTCGATGGCCGCCGCGATGCTGGCCGCCTCGGTGGCCACGGTGATCGCGCTGGTCCTCAGTCTTCAGAGCTGACCCCGGTTCACACCGCTCAGCACGCACCACGCACCACTCACCACGCACCACTTACGTACGACTCACGCACCTAGCAACGGGGAGCCGATCCACCATGCGCACCAACCTCCGCATCACCGCCGCCGCGACCACCGCGCTGATCGCCGCGCTGTCCCTCACCGCCTGCGGCAGCGACTCCGAGCCCAAGGCGGCGGACAAGGCGTCCAAGCCGGCGGCCTCGGCGCCCGCCTCCACGCCGGCTCCCTCGACCGGCGGGGACGCGGCCGGGACGACGGGCAGCACGGATGGCACGGGCAGCACGGGCGGCACGGGGTCGGCGGGCGGGTCCGGCTCGGCCGCCGGTGGCCACGGGACGGCCAAGCCGGCCAAGTCGACCGGCAAGCACACGGGCGGCCAGTCCGGGTCCGGTACGTCCAAGCACGTCACCTGCACCGGCTCCAACATCAAGCTGACGGCGACGCCGGTCTCCCGCCCGATCAACCACGTCCTGCTGACGGCCACCAACATCGGCAAGACGGTCTGCGACGCGTACGACGCTCCGGCGGTCAAGTTCTCCAACGCCCAGTCGCCGATCGCGGTCGACAAGGACACCATCCCGCAGGCGGTGGTCTCGCTGGCGCCGGGCCGGTCGGCGTACGCGATGGTGCGTACGCAGGGGGAGCCCGACGGCACCGACCCGTACATGACGAGCCAGGTCGTCGTGTACTTCCGGGGCGCGGTCGGCATGGAGTCCGTGGGCCGCTCGGCGTACGCGTCGCTGCCGAAGCCGGTGGGGGTGGTGGACGCGCAGGCGATGGCCACGTACTGGCAGTCGGACCTGGGCGCGATCAGCGCCTGGTAACCCCCGCGCGGGGCTACGCCCCGAACCCCTCTTTCGCCTGCGGACCGTGCCGGCTTGCTCGCGCAGTTCCCCGCGCCCCTGGGTAGTCAGGGGCGCGGGGAACTGCGCGCTCAGCCACCCGACCCACCCCGCCCGCGGACAACCGACCCGAAAGGCCGCACCCCCCACCCCCCACCCCCCTCGTTAACCCGGAAAAGGTCAACCGTGGGAGTGGCTGTGCACCGGGACGAGGATCCGTGGGGGGACGGCGGAGGAGCCGTGCGGGCGGAGTTGGCCGTGCACCCCGCCGCCACCTGGCTGTACGTCGGCGAGCCGCACGGCGTCCTGCGCATCCCTCTCGGCGGGGACGGCCGCCCGGAGGCCCCCGCCGAGTGGACCCCGGGCGTACGCCCGTACGGGCTCGCGGCGGACCGGACCGGCACCTGCCTCTACGTCACCGACCCGCCCGGCAGACGCCTGCTGTGGCACGCCCTGGACCCCGCCGGCCGCCCCGTACGCGGAGTCGGCTGGCAGGTGTACACCCCCACCCGCGCGGACCCCGCCGCCACAGTCGTGGCCCACCCCTCCCTCCCCCTCCTCTACGTCGCCGACCGCGACGAGAAGACGGCCGTCACCTGTCTGCCCCTGGGCCACGGCGGCAGACCCGACGACGAGGGCACGACGGCGCTCTGGGTGCGCGGCACCGCCCCGCACCACAAGGGCCTCGCCGTCCACCCGGCCGGCACCCACCTCTACGTCAGCGACCCGGACGGGCGCGCCCTGAACGTCTTCGCGCTCCGCCCGGACGGCCGGGCGGACTCCGACGGCCCGTCGCTGACCCTTCAGGTACCGCCCGCCCCGGGCCCGCTCGCGGTCCACCCGGCGGCGGGCTGCCTCTACTTCGCGGACCGCGAGACGGGCACGCTCCACCGCGCCACCCTCGCCCCCGACGGCCTGCTCGCCCCGGACACCGGCCCCGAGCCGCTGCCGGGGCTCAAGGCCCCGCACTGCACGGGGGTCGCGGTGCACCCCCGCGGTACGTACCTCTACGCCTCCGCCACGATCACGCTCGCGGTGACGGAGCTGGACCCGCACACGGGCCGCCCGTCCGGGCGCCCGGTCACGCTCCCGCTGCCGCGCCACCGACCGTGACGGTGATCTCGTGCACCGAGTTGCGCACCCCCGGCGGCGGCTGGACGCGCCCCTCGCGGTCGGTGGCGCGGGCGCGGACGCGGTGCCAGCCGGGCGGCAGCCGCAGGGTGAGGGTGAAGGGCTGCCAGGCGGGGTCGGGCCCGAGGGGTTCGAGGGCGGCGGGCCGCCAGGGCCCGTCGTCCACGCTGACGTCGAGCGAGACGACCTCCCCGACGCTCCACGCCCGCCCGACCAGCTCCACGGACTCCCCGGGCAGCCGCTCCCCGTCCCGCGGGCTGAGGATCTTGCTGCCGACGTCCACCGCGCGTACCGGACGGGCCGTGGACTCGCCCGGGTGGACGCGGGTGTAGAAGCGTGTGGTGAACATGTGGTCCGGCCGCTCCTCGGCCAGGACGATCCGGGTCAGCCACTTCACCGAGTTCGTGCCGAACATCCGGGGCACCACGGTCCGCAGCGGGTGCCCGTGCCGGGCGGTGAGCGGCTCGCCGTTCATCTCGTACGCGAGGAAGACGTCCCGCCGGGCGGTCTCCAGGGGCAGGTCCTTCACGTACGACAGCCCGTCCTCGCCGTCGAACGAGCCGGTGTCCGCGCCCTCGAACCAGACGTGCCGCGCGGCGGCGAGCGGTACGGCCCGGTCGAGGAGGGCGGACAGGTCGAACCCGGTCCACCGCAGGTTGGCCACGGCCCGGGTCGGCACATCGGGCGCGAACGGGTTGCCGAAGCACTCGTGGAACGCGGTGAAGCGGCGGGCGGGCAGCGCCAGGACGTCGTCGAGACCCAGCCGCAACGGCTGCTCGACGAGCCCTTCCACGGACAGGCTCCAGGAGCCGACGTCCAGGTCGGGCACGCCGAGATGGGCGCGGACGAAGACGTGGTCGACGGGGGTGAGGTAGTCCGTGACATCGGCGAAGTCCCGTACGTCCAGCGCCTGTTCACCCATCGCCCGCCCCCGTCGTCGCCGTCTACAGCCCGCGGGCGACCTCCGTCGCCCAGTACGTCAGGATCATGTTCGCACCCGCCCGCTTGATTCCCGTCAGAGTTTCGAGGATCGCCCGGTCGCGGTCGATCCAGCCCTTCTCGGCGGCGGCCTCGACCATCGCGTACTCACCGCTGATCTGGTAGGCGGCGACGGGCACGTCCACCGACTCGGCGACCCTGGCGAGGACGTCGAGGTACGGTCCGGCCGGCTTGACCATGACCATGTCGGCGCCCTCTTCGAGGTCGAGGGCGAGCTCGCGCAGGGACTCGCGGACGTTGGCGGGGTCCTGCTGGTAGGTCTTGCGGTCCCCGCGGAGGGAGGAGCCGACGGCCTCGCGGAAGGGCCCGTAGAAGGCGGAGGAGTACTTGACGGTGTACGCGAGGATGGAGACGTCCTCGTGGCCGGTCTGGTCCAACGCGTCGCGGACCACCCCGACCTGACCGTCCATCATGCCGCTGGGGCCGACGACGTGGACGCCGGCGTCGGCCTGGACCTGGGCCATCTCGGCGTACCGCTCCAGGGTGGCGTCGTTGTCGACGCGGCCCTCGTCGTCGAGGACGCCGCAGTGGCCGTGGTCGGTGTACTCGTCGAGGCAGAGGTCGGACATGACGATGAGGTCGTCGCCGACCTCCTCCCGCACCGCGCGGATGGCCACCTGGAGGATCCCGTCGGGGTCCGTCCCGGCGGTCCCGAGGGCGTCCTTCTTGTCGTCCTCGGGCACCCCGAAGAGCATGATCCCGGCGACCCCGGCCTCGACGGCCTCGACGGCGGCCTTGCGCAGGGTGTCGAGGGAGTGCTGGACGACGCCGGGCATGGCCTCGATGGGCACGGGCCGGTCGATGCCCTCACGCACGAAGGCGGGGAGGATCAGGTCGGCGGGGTGCAGCCGGGTCTCGGCGACCATGCGGCGCATTGCGGGGGTGGTGCGGAGGCGCCGGGGGCGGGTGCCGGGGAAGGATCCGTAGCTCATGCCACCACGCTACGCCGGTGGGCGAAGCCCTTTTGCCCCACCCCGGGGGGCTGTATTGCCGGGGGTTCGTCTGCGGGCCGGTGGCGGGCTGATCGCGCAGTTCCCCGCGCCCCTTTTCGGCCGGGGGGTCGTCTGCGGGCCGGTGGACGGTTGCTCGCGCAGTTCCCCGCGCCCCTCTTCGGCCCGGGGGTCGTCTGCCGGCCGGTGGACGGTTGCTCGCGCAGTTCCCCGCGCCCCTGATAGGGCCGGGACTTTGACTGCGGGTGTGTGGGTGGCTGGTCGCGCCGTTCCCCGCGCCCCTTCAGGGCCCTGGCTGAGCGCGCAGTTGCCCGCGTCCCTGGGCAGTTAGGGGCGCGGGGAACTGCGCGAGCAACCCAGCACGGTCCGCAGACGAAAACAGCGGGGCGCAGGGGCCGCAGGCCCCGCCAGGGGGGCCGGGGGTGCAGCCCCCCGGGTAGACCCCGCCCACCCCCGGAGGGTCTAGGGAAGGGGCGGGGCGGGGCAACTCACGTCGTGCGGCGTCGCCTCGCCCCGGGACGGCGCTCGCTCGGCCGGGTCACATGCTCCCCCGCCTCCACGGCGGCATCCCGCCGAGCCGCCCCGAACTGCGCCAGCGCCTCCGCCAGCTTCAGCACCGACGGCTCCGGAGCCATCACGTCCACCCGCAGACCGTGCTCCTCGGCCGTCTTCGCCGTGGCCGGGCCGATGCACGCGATCACCGTCACGTTGTGCGGCTTGCCCGCGATGCCGACCAGGTTGCGGACCGTGGACGAGGAGGTGAAGAGCACCGCGTCGAAACCGCCGCCCTTGATCGCCTCCCGCGTGTCCGCCGGCGGCGGCGACGCCCGTACCGTCCGGTACGCCGTGACGTCGTCCACCTCCCAGCCCAGCTCGATCAGCCCCGCCACCAGCGTCTCGGTGGCGATGTCGGCGCGCGGCAGGAAGACACGGTCGATCGGGTCGAAGACCGGGTCGTAGGGCGGCCAGTCCTCAAGGAGGCCGGCCGCCGACTGCTCGCCGCTCGGGACGAGGTCCGGCTTCACACCGAACTCCACCAGCGACGCCGCGGTCTGCTCACCGACCGCCGCGACCTTGATCCCCGCGAACGCCCGCGCGTCGAGCCCGTACTCCTCGAACTTCTCGCGCACCGCCTTCACGGCGTTGACCGAGGTGAAGGCGATCCACTCGTAGCGGCCCGTCACCAGGCCCTTGACCGCCCGCTCCATCTGCTGCGGTGTGCGCGGCGGTTCGACGGCGATCGTCGGCACCTCGTGCGGCACCGCGCCGTAGGAACGCAGTTGGTCGGAGAGGGACGCGGCCTGCTCCTTCGTCCGCGGTACGAGCACCCGCCAGCCGAACAGCGGCTTGGACTCGAACCAGGACAGCCGGTCGCGCTGGGCCGCGGCGGTGCGCTCCCCGACCACGGCTATGACGGGCTGGTGGCCGTCCGGGGACGGCAGCACCTTGGCCTGCTTGAGGACCTGCGCGATGGAGCCGAGCGTGGCGTTCCAGGTGCGCTGGCGCGTGGTCGTACCGGCGACGGTGACCGTCATCGGGGTGTCGGGCTTGCGGCCCGCCGCGACGAGTTCGCCGGCCGCCGCCGCCACCGTCTCCAGGGTCGCGGAGACGACGACCGTGCCGTCGCTCGCGCCGACCTCGGTCCAGCAGCGCTCGCCCGCGCTGCGCGCGTCGACAAAGCGGACGTCGGCGCCGCCCGGGTCGCTGAGCGGGACACCGGCGTACGCGGGTACGCCCACCGCCGTCGCCACACCGGGCACGACCTCGAAGGGGATGCCCTCCGCGGCGCAGGCGAGCATCTCCTCGCCCGCGCTGCCGTCGAGCCCGGGGTCACCGGAGACGGCACGGACGACCCGCCTGCCGGAGCGCGCGGCCTCCATGACAAGATTGGCCGCGTCCCGCAACACGGGGACGTTGAACGTGCTGCCGGTCGCTGACGTGTCGTCAACAACCGTCAGCTGAGGCGTGTCCACACCTGCCCGCGCATGCGCGCGGACCACGTCGAGCACAGCGGGCTCGGCGATCAGGACATCGGCCGACGCCAGCGCTTCCACGGCGCGCAGCGTCAGCAGCCCCGGGTCCCCGGGGCCGGCACCGAGGAAGGTGACGCACCCGTGCGCGGAGACGGCGGGAAGGTTCGAGGACATGGTGGGGTTCAAAGTGCTCGCTCCCCCATAAGACCGGCCGCACCCTTGGCAAGCATCTCGACCGCGAGTTCGCGACCGAGCGCCACGGCTTCGTCGTGCGACGCAGGTACGGGACCGGTGATGGACAACTGCACCAGCGTCGAGCCGTCGGTGGTACCGACGACGCCGCGCAGGCGCATCTCATGAACAATCTGTCCGTCGGCCAGCAGGTCGGCGTAGGCACCCACGGGTGCGGAACAGCCGGCCTCCAGGGCGGCGAGCAGGGACCGCTCGGCGGTCACGGCGACCCGGGTGTACGGGTCGTCGAGCTCGGCGAGCGCGGCGGCGAGCTCGGCATCGGCTGCCGCGCACTCGATCGCCAGTGCCCCCTGGCCGGGGGCGGGCAGCATGGTGTCGACCGGAAGGAAGTCGGTCACCTCACCGGTCCTGCCGATGCGGCTGAGTCCGGCGGCGGCGAGTACCACCGCGTCGAGCTCCCCGCTGTGCGCGAATCCGATCCGGGTGTCGATGTTCCCCCGGATCGGCACGGTTTCGACGGCCAGGCCGTGGCTGCGCGCGTAGGCGTTCAGCTGGGCCATGCGCCTCGGCGAGCCGGTGCCTATGCGGGCCGGGCGGCCCGCGCAGGCGGCGGCCAGCTCGGTCAGGGTGAGCCCGTCGCGTGCCACCAGCACGTCGCGCGGGTCCTCGCGGACCGGCACGGCGGCGAGGACGAGGTCGTCGGGCTGCGCGGTGGGCAGGTCCTTGAGCGAGTGGACGGCGAAGTCGACGTCGCCGCGCAGCAGCGCGTCGCGCAGCGCGGTCACGAAGACGCCCGTACCGCCGATCTGCGCCAGGTGCTCGCGCGAGGTGTCGCCGTACGTGGTGATCTCCACCAGCTCGACCGGACGCCCGGTCAACCTCCGTACGGCGTCGGCCACCTGGCCGGACTGGGCCATGGCGAGCATGCTCCGCCTGGTCCCCAGCCTCAGTGCTTTCTGGGTCATGACCGCCCTCGGTTCTTCGCGTCTCGGTTCTTGACGTCGACGTCGTTCAGGTCGGCCCGTGACACGGCGGCGACCGTCTCCGGGTCGAGGTCGAAGAGTGTGCGCAGCGCGTCCGCGTATCCGGCGCCGCCGGGCTCGGCCGCGAGCTGCTTGATCCGCACCGTCGGCGCGTGCAGCAGCTTGTCGACGACGCGGCGCACGGTCTGGGTGACCTCGGCGCGCTGCCTGGCGTCCAGGTCGGGCAGCCGTCCCTCCAGCCGCGCCACCTCGCCGGCCACCACGTCGGCGGCCATCGCGCGCAGCGCGACGACGGTGGGGGTGATGTGCGCGGCGCGCTGGGCGGCGCCGAAGGCGGCGACCTCGTCGGAGACGATCGAGCGGACCTGGTCGACGTCGGCGGCCATCGGCGCGTCGGCCGAGGCGTCGGCGAGCGACTCGATGTCGACCAGCCGCACCCCGGGGATGCGGTGGACGGCGGCGTCGATGTCGCGCGGCATGGCGAGGTCGAGCAGCGCGAGCCGGACGGGGCCGGCCTGCGCGGGGATACGGGTGCGGGCGGCGGGCCGGGCGCCGGTGGCGTTCTCGGCCCAGCTGCCGTGCAGCTCCAGGGAGTCGGCGTCGACGGGCTCGCCCTGCCCGGCCGCGGCGTCGGCCTCGGCGACCGCGCTGTACGCGGCGAGCGAGGCGCCGGCGGCGGCCGTCGCGGCGAAGTCGGCGGGGCAGCCGCCGGAGACGGCGGGCGGCTGGCTCACGGGGGCGGCGGCCTGGGCGCCGACGGCGTCGCCGACAGTCTGCGCGTCCAGGACCAGACCGGTCGCCCCGGTGCAGGACACGGCCACGTCGACTCGTGTCAGTTCGCGTGCCACGTCGGCCATCGCCACCGCGCGGGCGGGCGTGCCGGACTCCGTGAGGATCTCCGCAAGGCGCTCGGCGCGGGCGGACGTGCGGTTGGCGACGATCACCTCGCGCACCCCGGCGCGCGCCAGCGTGGCCGCGGCCAGGGAGGACATCGAGCCCGCGCCGATCACCAGGGCGCGCTTGTCCTTGGCCCAGGTCTCCACCGGCGTGCCCAGGGCGAGCTGCTCCAGGCCGAAGGTGACCAGGGACTGCCCGGCCCGGTCGATACCGGTCTCGCTGTGGGCGCGCTTGCCGACCCGCAGGGCCTGCTGGAACAGGTCGTTGAGGAGGCGGCCGGCGGTGTGGAGCTCCTGCCCCTGCGCCAGGGTGTCCTTGATCTGGCCGAGGATCTGGCCCTCGCCCACGACCATCGAGTCCAGCCCGCACGCCACCGAGAAGAGATGGTGGACGGCCCGGTCCTCGTAGTGCACATAGAGATATGGGGTGAGCTCCTCCAGACCGACGCCGCTGTGCTGGGCGAGCAGGGTGGAGAGCTCGGCGACGCCCGCGTGGAACTTGTCCACGTCCGCGTACAGCTCGATGCGGTTGCAGGTGGCGAGCACCGCCGCCTCGGCCGCGGGCTCCGCGGCGAGGGTGTCCTGAAGCAGCTTGACCTGCGTGTCCGTGGAGAGCGAGGCCCGCTCCAGGATGCTGACGGGTGCGCTGCGGTGGCTGAGGCCGACGACCAGGAGGCTCATGCCGGCATCACGGCGGGCATGTCCCCGTCGGGTCCCTTCCGGTCCACGGCCGCGCCGCCGCGCACCACGGGGGCCGCGGGCGCCACCATGTCGGCGGCCTCCGCGGCGGCGGCGTCCTCACCGGCCTTGCGCTGCTCGTGGAAGGCGAGGATCTGCAGCTCGATGGAGAGGTCGACCTTGCGTACGTCGACGCCCTCGGGCACCGACAGGACGGTCGGCGCGAAGTTCAGGATGGAGGTGACCCCGGCGGCGACCAGCCGGTCGCAGACCGGCTGCGCGGCGCCCGCCGGCGTCGCGATGACGCCGATGGAGACACCGTTGTCGCTGATGATCTTCTCCAGGTCGTCGGAGTGCTGCACCGGGATCCCGGCGACGGGCTTGCCCGCCATCGCGGGGTCCGCGTCGATCAGCGCGGCGACCCGGAAGCCACGGGAGGCGAAGCCGCCGTAGTTGGCGAGGGCCGCGCCGAGGTTGCCGATGCCGACAATGACGACGGGCCAGTCCTGCGTGAGGCCCAGCTCGCGGGAGATCTGGTAGACGAGGTACTCGACGTCGTAGCCCACGCCCCTGGTCCCGTAGGAACCGAGGTAGGAGAAGTCCTTGCGCAGCTTCGCGGAGTTGACCCCGGCCGCCGCGGCCAGTTCCTCGGAGGAGACCGTGGGTACGGAGCGCTCCGACAGTCCGGTCAGCGCACGCAGATACAGCGGAAGCCTGGCGACGGTGGCCTCGGGAATTCCTCGGCTACGGGTCGCCGGTCGGTGAGTTCGGCCAGTTGCCACGGTGCTCCTGCGGGATGAGCGAGGCAGGCGGCCATGTGTCCCAGGACCGCCCCGTCGAATGCAGGCTATGTCTTTGTGAACGCGTGCACAAAGATGGTGTCCGCTTTGTCCGAGCAAAGTGACCGGGCTCACGCGAACCGGTGCCGATTTACGGGAACCGACAGCGAAGTCGACCCGTTGAAGACCCGAAGGGGGCAAAACCGTACACACCTCTCCACGATGTCACCCCCGAACGCGACAAAACGACCTCGATGGTAACCACAACTACCGCTGATCACCCACTCGATCACCGGCCCCCGGGACCACGGACGGGGCACGCGCGCCCCACCCGCCTCAACCGCCCAGGGCACTCCTGAGCCGCGCGGGGTCCACGCGCCAGAAGGTGTGCTGCGCGCCGTCGACGAGCACAACCGGAATCTGCTCCCAGTACGCGCGGTGCAGCGCCTCGTCCTGAGTGATGTCCTTCTCCTCCCACGCGGCACCGGTCTCGGCGCAGACGCTCTCGATCACGGCACGGGCGTCGTCGCAGAGATGGCAGCCCGGCTTGCCGATGAGCGTGACGAGCGGCGGGGAGGAGGGGTCGGCGCTGCGCGGGGACTTCCCGCGCCGGAAGAGAGGACTCATGGATCCATTCTCCGCCCACGTGAAGGCGGCCGTCCGCCGCCGCCTCCCAGAGTTCACGCCCCGGCATCCCGGCGTGTCGGGCGGTACCGAACAGACTGGCTATGCTCACGACATGGCCGTACTGGGATGGCTCACCCCGCGTAGGCGCTCGGCGACAGCCCGCAGCGTGCTGGCCGGCGAGGCCGCAGCCGAGGCAGCCCGCAAGTCCGAGCAGGAGCTGGCGGAACTGGCGGAAGCGGAAGCCAGAGAAAAGGCGAAGGCCGAAGCCTCCTCGCCGCCCTCCCCGTCCTCCTCCCCCTCCTCTCCGTCCGAACCGGACTTCCCCGTGGTCGGGGACGATCTGGCGGCGGCCTTCTTCGACCTCGACAACACGGTCATGCAGGGCGCGGCGATCTTCCACTTCGGGCGCGGCCTGTACAAGCGGAAGTTCTTCCAGCGCCGTGACCTGGTGCGGTTCGCCTGGCAGCAGGCGTGGTTCCGGCTGGCCGGGGTCGAGGACCCGGAGCACATGCAGGACGCGCGCGAGAGCGCCCTGTCGATCGTCAAGGGCCACCGCGTCTCCGAGCTGATGACCATCGGCGAGGAGATCTACGACGAGTACATGGCGGACCGCATCTGGCCCGGCACGCGCGCGCTGGCCCAGGCGCATCTGGACGCGGGCCAGAAGGTGTGGCTGGTGACGGCGGCACCGGTGGAGACCGCGACGATCATCGCGCGCCGGCTGGGCCTGACAGGCGCGCTGGGCACGGTCGCGGAGTCGGTGCACGGCGTGTACACCGGCCGCCTGGTGGGCGAGCCGCTGCACGGCCCCGCCAAGGCGGAGGCGGTACGCGCGCTGGCGGCGGCGGAGGGCCTGGACCTCTCGCGCTGCGCGGCGTACAGCGACTCCCACAACGACATCCCCATGCTGTCCCTGGTGGGCCACCCCTACGCCATCAACCCCGACGCGAAGCTGCGCAAGCACGCGAGGGCGAGGGAGTGGCGCCTGCGGGACTACCGGACGGGTCGCAAGGCGGCGAAGGTGGGGATTCCGGCGGCGGCCGGGGTGGGAGCGCTGGCGGGCGGCACGGCGGCGGCGATCGCACTGCACCGGCGGAGGCGCTGAGGGGCGGGCTCGTCTGTGGCTGGCTGATCTGTGGCTGGTCGGCCGCTCTGTGGCTGGCTGATCTGTGGCTGGTCGCGCAGTTCCCCGCGTCTCTTGGCAGACCGGTAGGCGTCCGTGGTTTGTCTGCGGGTGCTTCGTGGCTGGTCGCGCAGTTCCCCGCGCCCCTGGGCAACTCCAGCCCGGCGGACCGGAGCACTTCAGCCCCTCCGGCGTTTGAGGAGCGGGGTCCGGGGCGGAGCCCCCGCTTAGGGGTGCAGGGGCGGAGCCCCGCCAGGGGTGCAGGGGGCGGAGCCCCCGCTTGGGGGGCTGGGGGCGGAGCCCCCGGGGGTCGCTGTTTCTGCTGCACCCACCCCCACCCCCGGAGGGTTTAGGGAAGGGGCGGGGTGGGGCCAGATCCGGGACCACATACCCGCGCCCAACCCCCACCAGTCCCCCACCCCCCACTCGGCCACATCCCACCCCCCAACCGATCAACATCGATCAGCATCACATCCACACCCGCTCACACTCCGCTACCCAAACCGCCCCATAGACGTAACAGAAGCGACGGAATCGACGATTTGAGCAACTGGGTGTAGCGCTCCCTGCACGAAGCGTTATTCTCCTCAGACGCATACCGGAACCCACACATCGCCACGGCGGGTGAACGGTCCCGCACTGCACGTGATGGAAGCTCTGCCTCTGGGAGTCCCGTGTACCCACACGTCGGGGTTGACGCCTCGGGCCTGGCTACGCTCCGCGCAGCGGTCGTCGACCGTCTGCGCGGTTTCGTCCCCACCGCGTACGCCACCGCCCCCGCCTTCGCCTTCGCCACCGCCTCACCCCTCGGTGCCTGCTACGCGCTGGCCGAGGGCGGTGCCGCGGTCGGAAGACGAAGCGGTGGCCGCAGCACGGGCACGTCCGCGACGCCGACCGCCCGCCGCCCCAGCGCGGACAGCGACAGCGCCCGCATGATGGACCTCGTCGAACGCGCCCAGGCGGGCGAAGCCGACGCCTTCGGACGCCTGTACGACCAGTACAGCGACACGGTGTACCGGTACATCTACTACCGCGTCGGCGGCAAGGCCACCGCCGAGGACCTCACCAGCGAGACCTTCCTGCGCGCGCTCCGCAGGATCTCCACCTTCACCTGGCAGGGGCGCGACTTCGGCGCCTGGCTGGTCACGATCGCGCGCAACCTGGTCGCGGACCACTTCAAGTCGAGCCGCTTCCGCCTGGAAGTGACCACAGGCGAAATGCTCGACGCCAACGAAGTGGAGCGCTCACCCGAGGACTCCGTCCTGGAGTCCCTCTCCAACGCCGCGCTCCTCGAAGCCGTACGCAAGCTCAACCCGCAACAGCAGGAGTGCGTCACCCTGCGCTTCCTCCAGGGCCTCTCGGTCGCCGAGACCGCCCGCGTCATGGGCAAGAACGAGGGCGCCATCAAGACGCTCCAGTACCGAGCCGTGCGCACCCTCGCCCGACTCCTCCCCGAAGACGCCCGCTGACACCCCACTGGCGCCCCGCCCACACCCCACGGACGCCCCGCCGGCACCCGCCGGCACCCGCCGGCACCCCTCGGCGCTCCCCGCTGCCCCGCCGGGCCGCTCCCCGTCCCCGCGGGGCAGCGGCACCCCGGCAGCCATCGATCCGCCCCTCCCGGCGCCCCTCGCTCACGGCCGGTGAGCACTTCGTGCCGCCCTCGTCACACTGTGGTCCGATCATCCTTCGTCCGTAACCCAAGTGCCGCGTCCCTCGTTGTGCCGGATGCAGGCTCCCTGTGGTCACGTCATGCTCACAGCCGCTCACTCGATCGTGTGGATGTGCTCAAGACGTGCAACCTTCCAGGCCCCTTGGGGAGTCGACCGTGATGACGAGAGGAGGTGCCGCCAGTGATCGCGAACGTATCGGCGCACCGGCGGGCGAACGCCTTCGCCCAGGCCCTGGAAGAAGCCTCGGCGGCCCAGCAGTCACCCGCCACCCCGGCCGCCCAGGCCGAACAGGCGGCGGAGGCCGACCTGTTGACCCTGGCGACCGTCCTCGGCGACCTGCCGAAACCGGAGCTGGACCCACAGGTGAAGGTGGAGCAGCGGGCGCTGCTCGTGGCCGCCATGGAGCAGATGTTCGCTTCTGGTGGCGCCGCCGACCCTCAGGTGCCCGAGCAGCGGGCCGGCCGGGGAGCCCACCGGGCGGCCCCACTCCGGAAATTGCGCCCCCGCTCCCGCTGGTCGAAGGGCATCGCTGCGGGCGGCCTCAGCATCGGTGTGGCCGCGGGCGCGTTCAGCGGCGTGGCCGCTGCCAGCTCCGACGCCCTCCCCGGTGACTCGCTGTACGGGCTGAAGCGCGGCATGGAGGACCTCAAGCTCAACCTGGCGGACGACGACGCCGACCGCGGCCGGATCTACCTCGACCAGGCCTCCACCCGGCTCAGCGAGGCCCGCCGCCTCATGGAGCGCGGCCGGGCCGGCGCCCTCGACCACGAGCAGCTCAGCGAGGTCCGCCGCGCCCTGAGCGGTATGCAGCACGACGTGTCCGAAGGCCACCGCCTCCTCCACGCCGCCTACGCCAAGGACGGCTCGCTCGGCCCCATGGCCGCCCTGTCGTCGTTCGCCTCGGCACACCGCGACAGCTGGAGCAGGCTGCGCGACAAGCTGCCCGCCCAGCTCACCGACGTCGGAGATCAGGTCACCTCCGTCTTCGTCGCCATAGACCAAGAGGTCGAGCCGCTGCGCTCGATGCTCCCCGCGCCCAAGACCAGAACCCACGGGCGTACGGACACGACGCACCACGGCGAGACGAGCCACACGGCCCGCCCGGCCCCGGCCCCCTCGTCCCCGGCGCACGGCACGGCGAGCGGCGGCGGCACCAAGTCGCAGCAGCCCACCACCCCGGGCACCAAACCCAACGAGGGCCTGCTCGGCGGCAACACCGGCGGTCTGCTCGACCCGCCCGCCAAGAGCACCCCGCCGACCTCCGGCACCACCCCGGCCAAACCGCCGGCCCCGGACGTCACCCTGCCCCCCCTGCTGCCCGGCCTGCTCCCGGGCCTGGGCATCGACGGCGAGGAAGCGAAGTAGCTCCACCGGACACGGGTGTGGGGCTCGCCTTCACACGAAGGCGAGCCCCACACCCGTGAACCCCACACCCGTAAAACGTCTGCCCAGCGGCTACCAGCGGTACGGGCGGTACATGCGGCTAGAAGAACACCGACCGCCGCTGCACCAGCAGCTTGTACAGCGTGTGCTGGATCTGCTCCCGCACCTGGTCCGTCAGGTTGAACATCAGCATCGGATCCTCCGCCGCCTCCGGCGGATAGCCGTCCGTCGGGATCGGCTCGCCGAACTGGATCGTCCACTTCGTCGGCAGCGGCACCAGCCCGGCCGGCCCCAGCCACGGGAACGTGGGCGTGATCGGGAAGTACGGGAAGCCCAGCAGCCGGGCCAGCGTCTTGGCGTTGCCGATCATCGGGTAGATCTCCTCGGCCCCGACGATCGAGCACGGCACGATCGGCGTCCCGGTCCGCAGCGCGGTCGACACGAAACCGCCCCGCCCGAACCGCTGGAGCTTGTACCGCTCGCTGAACGGCTTGCCGATGCCCTTGAAGCCCTCCGGCATCACCCCGACGACCTCACCGCGCTCCAGCAGCGCCTGGGCGTCCTCCGCGCAGGCCAGCGTGTGCCCGGCCTTACGGGCCAGCTCGTTGACGACCGGCAGCATGAACACCAGGTCCGCCGCCAGCAAGCGCAGATGCCGCTGCGCCGGATGGTGGTCGTGGACCGCCACCTGCATCATCAGCCCGTCCAGGGGCAGCGTCCCGGAGTGGTTGGCGACGACCAGTGCCCCGCCCTCGGCCGGGATGTTCTCGACGCCCTTCACCTCCACCCGGAAGTACTTCTCGTAGAAGGGGCGCAGCAGCGACATCAGGACCTGGTCGGTGAGTTCCTCGTCGTAGCCGAACTCGTCGACCTCGTACTCACCGGTGATCCGCCGCCGCAGGAACGCGAGGCCGCCCGCGATCCTGCGGTCCCAGTGAGCACCGGGCCGCTCGCGCACCCCCTCACCGTCCGGCCGCTGCGGCGCGGCGGCTTCAGCGGCCTCCTGCGGGCCCTTGCCGCCCTGCGGGTCCTGCCGGCCCTGGGAGACGGCCTGCTGGCCCGGCAGAGCGCTCACCGGGGCCGGAGGCGCGTCCGGGGCCGCGCCCCGCGGGCCGCCGGGGCGGCGGCGGGAAGGGCGCTGCGCGCCACCGCGCGAGCGGTCGTCGTCGAACGGAATGACCTTGGCGTCCGCCATCGTGGTCGATCTCCTCATTCCGCGCCGGGAGTGGACAAGGGGGAAGTCGTCGCGGCACCGCCGGCGAACGGGCGGAAGGGCAGCGCCGCCACCCCGTCCACGGCTCTCGCCAGCGCGTCCGGCGGCAGCAGCCCGGGACCCCGGCTGCGCGCGAAGTCGGCGAACGTCTCCGCCGTCGAGTACTTCGGCTCGAACCCCAGGGTCTCCCGCATCTGCGCGGTGCTCACCACCCTGCCGTGGGTGAGCAGTCTGATCTGCTCGGGCGAGAAGTCGCTGACGCCCACCGAGCGCAGCGCCGAACCCACCCAGCGCACCGCCGGGAGCAGCACCGGCACGGTCGGCCTGCCCAGCCGCCGCGAGCACTGCGAGAGCAGCAGCACGCCGTCGCCGGCCACGTTGAAGGTGCCGCTGTTGAGCGTCCCCCGCCGGGGCTCGTGCGAGGCGATGCGCAGGACCTCGATGACGTCGTCCTCGTGGACGAACTGGAGCCGCGGGTCGTAGCCGAGGACGGTCGGCAGCACCGGCAGCGAGAAGTACTCCGCCAGCGGCGAATCCGCGCCCGGCCCCAGGATGTTCGCGAACCGCAGCACGCACACCGCCACGTCCGGCCGGCGCCGGGCGAAGCCGCGCACATACCCCTCGACCTCGACGGCGTCCTTGGCGAAGCCACCGCTGGGCAGCGACTTCGGCATCGTCGTCTCGGTGAAAACGGCCGGATCGCGCGGCGCCGACCCGTACACGCTGGTGCTCGACTTCACCACCAGCCGCCGAACCGACGGCGACTTCTGGCACGCGCCGAGCAGCTGCATGGTGCCGATGACGTTCGTCTCCTTCACGGACGTCCGCCCGCCGGCCCCCAGCGGTGTGCCGGTGACGTCCATGTGCACCACGGTGTCCACGGCGTGCTCGGCCAGCACGCGCGCGATGGCGGGCTGCCGTATGTCCGCCCGTACGAAATCGGCTCCGCCGAGATGGTGGCCGGGTGGCACGGCGTCCACGCCGATCACCCGGTCCACCTCCGGATCACGCTGGATACGCCGTACGAGACGGCCTCCGAGCTGCCGGGCCACTCCGGTGACGAGCACGACCTTCCCCAAGATCAGCGCCTTCCTTTGGCCTGAGTTGCACCCTGGGCGCCACCGTAGCGGCTGAATGTCGCGAGGGGACGACCGCGTACGCGCGCGTGGCCGGGACAGCTCCGCGCGCGAGCCGTCGAAAGGGCCCCGGCGCGGGCGTCCGGCCCGCCGGGAAGGAGGGCGGGCACACCGCCGCTGAACGCACCACAGCCCTCCCACCAGGACGGCGGAAGGGCTGCGGGTTCACGTACAGCTGTCGCTTACTTCTTGTTGCGACGCTGAACGCGGGTGCGCTTGAGCAGCTTGCGGTGCTTCTTCTTAGCCATCCGCTTGCGCCGCTTCTTGATAACAGAGCCCACGACTACCCTCGCTCACTTCTCTTCACTCGGTGCGGGGCGTCTGGGCCCACACGACCTACGAGGGGCTAGCCTACCCGCCCGAGCGGAGAGGTCGTAACCGAGGACTCCGTCAGGCTGTTTCCACCCCCACGAAGGACTCTCGGAGGTACTCCTGCACCGCCTGTTCGGGGACCCGGAAGGACCGTCCCACCCGGATCGCCGGCAGATGACCGCTGTGCACCAATCGGTACACGGTCATCTTGGACACGCGCATCACCGCGGCGACTTCCGCCACGGTCAGGAACACGACCTCGTTCAGAGGCCTCTGATCAGCAGCCATGACCCACCTGTACCTTCCGCACCCGACGCGCACCGGCTTCCCCTCCGGTGACTCTTCGTCGCTGTGCGCTCACTCCCCAGACTAGGGGCGGGTGATGCGAGTGGGGAAGAGGAGCTGCGAACGGCCGCCTACCGTGACAGACACGCCCGATTGAGTACATAGCGAGTAAGCGGCCGGTAGTAATCAGACCGCACAGCGTCATCAAGCGGAACGACTACGGACACGCGCCCCTCGGCCTCTCCGACGAACAGCGCGGGATCATCCGTATCGGCCAGGCCGACCGCCTCAATACCCAGCTGACCTGCTCCGCAGACCCATCCGTGATCACCCACGACCAGGTCCGGCAGCCGCCCGCGGAGGGTCGCGGCGGCCCCCAGAGCGACCCGTACGGGCAGCGGGGAGTGGGTATGTGCGCCGGTCGCACTCCCGGCGCCCCGCGCGCCGGGTTCCCGCACCAGCGCGACTCCCCGTACGTAGTCAAGGTTGTACGTGCGTACCCCGAACCGGGTCGTTATGTCGACACATCTCCCCTGCGCAGGGGTGAGGACATCACATCCGACCGCCGACAAAGCGTCCGCGAGGGCGGCGTAGAAGGCCAGCAGCCGGTGCGGGTGGCCGGTTCCGAAGAGTACGGCTCCGCGCCGCACGGCCACGTGGCGGATACGGGCGGCCAGCGCGTCGAGCCCGGCGAGGGTCCGCTCCGGGTCGATCACATCGGGCCCCGACACGTGCGCGGGGTCCGGACTCACCCCGCACTTGTCCGCCATCAGCCGCAGTAAGTCCCGCTCGCCCCACCCCCAGGCGGGATCGAGCCCGAGCGTGACGCGCGGATCCCGGGCGGCGAACAACCGATAACTGCGCAGACTCTCCTCCCGCGAGGTGGCCACGGTCCCGGCCAACCGAGCGGCCAACAGATGCGCCCGCAGCGCCCCGGTACTCAACACCCCCCGATGCTCCCGCAAGGACCGCCACGGCGGACCAAAACGGCCGGGAGAACGCACAGTTGGCGTAACCGGCTGCCGTCCCGCCCGGCACCCGCCCACGGACGCCCGGCGGCGGGCCGCGCAGTCCCCGGCGCGATGAGCAACTCGGATCGCCCAACCCGGGGCGCCGGCCGCAGGCCCCGCCTTTCAGGGGCGCGGGGAACTGCGCGACCAGCCCCCGCCAGCCCGCAGACGAACCCCAAGCCGATCGCGGTGGCCGCAGGCCCCGCCTAACAGGGGCGCGGGGAACTGCGCGAGCAACCCCCACCAACCCGCAGGTCCCCACCGACCGAGGCGCAGGGGCCGCAGGCCCGAAGCCCAGGGGGCCCGGGGGCGCAGCCCCCGGCAGACCACCGCGCCCCACCCACCCCCTACGCCAACAACCCCCGCAACGGATAAACCGCCCGCCGCGTAGCCAGAATCGCCTGATCCAGCCGATCCGCAGGGTCGTACCCCGACTCCCAGTCACGCCACAGCACAACCCGCCCATCCGTCATCCGCCCCGGCCCCAACTGCCGCGTACGGGCGAACACCTCGTCCCGCCACGACGCGGGGATCACCGACTCCGGCGGCACCGCCGCATGCGCGGCCACCCCCACCAGATGCGTCCAGGACCGCGGCACGACGTCCACCACCGCGTACCCCCCACCCCCGAGAGCCACCCACTTCTCACCCGCCACATGCTCGTGCGCCAGGGCGTGACACGCCTCCTGCACCGCCCGTTGCGCGTCGAGCGAGACCGCCAGATGCGCCAGCGGGTCCTCGAAGTGCGTGTCCGCCCCGTGCTGGGACACCAGCACCTGGGGACGGAACTCGGCCAGCAGCTCCGGCACCACGGAGTGGAAGGCCCGCAGCCACCCCTCGTCCCCGGTCCCGGCCGGCAGCGCCACGTTGACGGCCGTCCCCTCCGCCCCGCCGGTCTCCTCCGGCCACCCCGTCCCGGGGAACAGCAGCCGGGGATGCTCATGGAGGGAGATCGTCAGCACCCTGGGGTCGTCCCAGAACGCCGCCTGCACCCCGTCCCCGTGGTGCACGTCCACATCCACGTACGCGACCCGCTCGGCCCCCAGCTCAAGGAGGCGCGCGATCGCCAGCGCCGCGTCGTTGTAGACGCAGAACCCCGAGGCCCCGCCCGGCATCGCATGGTGCAGCCCGCCCGCGAAGTTCACCGCGTGCGCCGCGTCCCCGCGCCACACCGCCTCCGCGGCCCCCACGGACTGCCCCGCGATCAGCGCGGACGCCTCGTGCATCCCCGCGAACGCGGGATCGTCGACCGTCCCCAGCCCGTACGCCTGGTCGGCGCGGTCCGGGTCCGCCGAAGCGGCCCGTACGGCCGCCACATAGTCCTCCCGGTGGACGAGCCGCAGCGTCGAGTCCCCCGCCGCTGGCGCGGCCACCACGTCCACCGCCTTGTCCAGCCCGTACGCCCGCACCAACCCCATGGTCAGCGAGAGCCGCACCGGGTCCATCGGGTGGCTCGGTCCGAAGTCGTACGCCGTGACGGCGTCATCCCACATCAACAGTGCGCGGCCGGTCATGCCCGCCACCGTATCGGGCCCCCTCCGCCCCGAACGACCGGGCGTACACCAGGGTGAGCAGGACCAGCACCATCGGCACCAGCATCGCGCCCCGGTAGCTCCACGCGTCCCCGAGCCCGCCGACGAGCGGGGAGCCGACGAGGAAGCCCACGTAGTTGAAGATGTTGAGCCGCGCGACCGCCGCGTCGGAGGCGTGCGGGAACAGCCGCCCGGCCGCCGCGAACGTCTGCGGCACGATCACACACAGCCCGAACCCGAGCAGCGTGAACCCGAGCATCCCCACCCACGGCCCCGGCGCCACCGCGACCACCGCGAACCCTGCCCCCGCCACCACGGTCCCCAGCCGCACCACGGCCACCGCTCCGAACCGCCGCACCCCCAGGTCCCCGACCGCGCGCCCGAGCAGCGCCGTGACCATATAGACGTTGTACGGAACGGTCGACAGCTGCTCGGAGCTGCCGAGCACGTCCTGGAGGTACTTGGCGCTCCAGTTGGAGACGGTCGAGTCACCGATGTACGCGAAGGACATCACCAGGCAGAGCGGCAGCAGCAGCCGGAACACGACGGGCTTGCCGCCCTCCCCCACGGACTCGACGACCGCCGCCCGGCCCCCTTGAGGGACCGCCGCCGCGTCCCCTCCCGGGCCCCCGTCCACGTACCACCGGCTCCCGGCCAGACACACGGGCGCCAGCACGATCACGACCGGCAGATACGAGACGAGCAGCGAGAAATCCCAGTGCGCCCCGGCCCAGGCGAGCGACGCCCCGATGATCCCGCCGAGGCTGTACGTGGCGTGGAAGCCGGTGATGATGCTCCGCCCGTACGCCCGCTGAAGGCTGATCCCCAGCATGTTCATGGAGGCGTCGAGACCGCCCACGGCCAGCCCGAACACCCCGAGCGAGAGCGCCGCCTGCCACATCCGGTCCCCGGCCGCGACCCCGACCAGCGCCAGCATCACCACGGGCTGCACCACCCGCAGCACCGCACTCGGCGCGACCCGTTTCACCAGGTACTCGGTGGTGACGCTGCCGGCCCCCGCGAGGATCGGCACGGCGGCCAGGAACACCGGCAGCAGACCGTCGGATATCCCGTACTGGTCCTGGATCGCCGGAATCCGGGTCACCAGGAGAGCGAAGGCGACGCCCTGCGCGAAGAAGCTCAGCGCCAGGGACGCCCTGCCGTGCCGCAGGCGCGCGTCTGTCATGGCCGCTGAGCTTAGGGCCGTTACTTACCCCTGGGTAGATAGATCACCCGAGCAATTCGCGCAGCTGTGCCATGTCGGAGAAGAAGGCCGTGCAGCCCTGGAGCCGCTCCTCGGGAGTCATGGCGGTGAACCCGTACACATCCATCCCGGCGGCCAGCGCGGCCTGTACGCCGAGCGGGCTGTCCTCGACGACGGCACACCGCCCCGGAGCGACACCCATGCGCTCGGCCGCGTACAGGAAGAGATCCGGCGCCGGCTTACCGCGCCCGACGTCCTGCGAGGAGAACACCCACTCGTCCTCGAACCACTCGTCGAGCCCGGTCGTACGGTGTCCCACCCGGATCCGCTCATGACTGCCCGAGGAGGCGACGCAGTACGGCACCCCGTCCGCGACCAGCTGCGCGAGTACGTCGGTGGCCCCGGCCACCGGCTTCAGCTCGCGCTCGAAGGCGCCGAAGACGCGGGAGTGGAAGACGTCGTCGAAGTCGGCCGGCAGCACCTGCCCGGTCCGCTCCTGGACGAGGTCGTGGATGCGATGCATGGCAGAGCCCATGTAGTCGCGAATGGAGTCCTCGTACGAGGTCGGGTGACCGAGCTCGGTGAGGTACCCGGCGAGGATGGTGTTTGAGATCGGCTCACTGTCGACGAGCACACCGTCGTTGTCGAAGATGACGAGGTCATAGCGCATGGTTCGACCCTAAACGCCGGTAAACGCAGAAAAGCCCCGTACCGGAGACCGGTACGGGGCTTTTCCCAAAATTTGTTCGGCGGCGTCCTACTCTCCCACAGGGTCCCCCCTGCAGTACCATCGGCGCTGAAAGGCTTAGCTTCCGGGTTCGGAATGTAACCGGGCGT
>NZ_JBVILC010000022.1:0-71264 GCF_055580545.1 Streptomyces sp. NPDC031670
CCGCCCGCGCAACCCACCACGGTCCGCGGGGGGAAGAGGGCCCGGGGGCGCGGGCTCCGCCGGGGCCGGGGGCCGCCGCCGAGAAAACTCCCGCCCCCTTCCCCCCCACCCCCGGAGGGTTTAGGGAAGGGGCGGGGAGGGGCTCCGTAGACTGGGGGCGTGACCGAGCAGCCCGACCGCAGCAGCAGCCCCGACGACCCCTTCGACGAGATCGTCGAGGCCGAGACGACCCGCGACCCCGACCTGGCGGTGATCGAGGCCGGCAGCCGCACCCTGCGCACCCACGGCGGCGCCCCGCAGGCCGACCCCGTCCCCGCGCGCCCCAGCGACGCCGAGGTCGACCGGGCGCTGCGCGCGGTCGAGACGGAGTTGGCGACGCGCTGGGGCGAGACCAAGCTGGAGCCCTCCGTCGCCCGTATCTCGGCGCTGATGGACGTACTGGGCGAGCCCCAGCGCGCGTACCCCTCGATCCACATCACCGGCACCAACGGCAAGACCTCCACCGCCCGCATGATCGAGGCGCTGCTCAACGCCTTCGACCTGCGCACCGGCCGGTACACCTCGCCCCACGTCCAGTCGATCACCGAGCGCATCAGCCTGGACGGCGCGCCGATCACCGCCGAGCGCTTCATCGAGACGTACGAGGACATCAAGCCGTACGTGGAGATGGTGGACGGGCAGCAGGAGTACCGGCTGTCGTTCTTCGAGGTGCTCACCGGGATGGCGTACGCGGCGTTCGCGGACGCCCCCGTCGACGTGGCCGTCGTCGAGGTCGGCATGGGCGGCAGCTGGGACGCGACCAATGTGATCGACGCCTCCGTGGCCGTCGTCACCCCCATCTCCCTGGACCACACCGACCGCCTCGGCTCGACGCCCGCCGAGATCGCCGTGGAGAAGTCCGGGATCATCAAGCAGGACGCCACCGTCATCCTGTCCCAGCAGCCGGTCGACGCGGCCCAGGTGATGCTGAAGAAGGCCGTCGAGGCGGACGCCACGGTGGCCCGCGAGGGCATGGAGTTCGGCATCGTCGCGCGCGAGGTCGCGGTCGGCGGGCAGCTGCTGACCCTGCGCGGCCTCGGCGGCGAGTACGAGGACGTCTTCCTGCCGCTGTACGGCGCGCACCAGGCGCACAACGCGGCCGTCGCCCTCGCCGCCGTGGAGGCGTTCTTCGGCATCGGCTCCGAGCACGCGCGCCCGCTGGACGTGGACACCGTCCGCAAGGCGTTCGCCTCGGTCCTCTCGCCCGGCCGGCTGGAGGTGGTGCGCCGCAGCCCGACCGTCGTCCTGGACGCGGCCCACAACCCGGCGGGCGCGCAGGCCACGGCGGAGGGTCTGACCGAGGCGTTCGGCTTCTCGCGGCTGATCGGCGTGGTCGCGGCCAGCGCCGACAAGGACGTGAAGGGGCTGCTGGAGGCCTTCGAGCCGGTCTTCGCCGAGGTCGTCGTGACCGCCAACACCAGTCACCGTTCGATGGACGTCGACGAGCTGGCCGCGGTCGCGGTCGAGGTCTTCGGTGACGAGCGGGTGGTGGTCGAGCCGCGGCTGGACGACGCGCTGGAGGCGGCGATCACCCTGGCGGAGGAAGAGGACGAGTACGCCGGTGCGGGAGTCCTCGTCACCGGTTCCGTGATCACGGTCGGCGAGGCCCGGCTGCTCCTGGGAAGGGGCTGACGCCCGATGCGTACGCTCTGCGCTTCCACCCTCATCGGTGAATTCTTCGTCATAGGGTTCGCCGGTCTGGTCGCCATGAAGGACCAGGACCTGACGGTGTCCACGGTGTGGACGGTCAGTGGCATCGCCATGCTGTTCTCGCTGCTCCTGTGCGGTGTACTGACCCGTCCCGGTGGCCTCCAGCTGGGCTGGGCGCTCCAGATCGCCTTGATCGCGAGCGGCTTCGTCGTCCCGCACATGTTCTTCCTCGGTGCGGTCTTCGCCGGTCTGTGGTGGGCCTCGATCCACTACGGCCGGCAGGTGGACGCGGCGAAGGCCCGTTTCGCGGCCCAGGCGGAGGCGGAGCCGCAGGCGTAAACGGCCGGCCCCGGGTTCCGGGGCCGGACCGGGTGCCGTCGTGCCCGGCGCCCCCTGTAGCCTCGCCTTCACCGCACACGTATGCCTGCAAGGAGCCGGACACCATGACCCAGCGCACTCTCGTCATCCTCAAGCCCGACGCCGTCCGTCGCGGCCTGATCGGCGAGATCATCGGCCGTATCGAGCGCAAGGCCGGCTGGACCATCCCGGCGATGGAGCTGCGGACGCTGGACCAGGAGACCCTGGAGCAGCACTACGGCGAGCACAAGGGCAAGCCCTTCTACGAGCCGCTGATGGGTTTCATGGCCTCCGGCCCGGTCGTGGTCCTGGTCGTCGAGGGCGAGCGCGTCATCGAGGGTGTGCGCGGGCTCGCGGGCCCCACCGACCCGATCGCCGCCACGCCCGGTTCCATCCGGGGCGACTTCGGCACGATCGTCCGGGAGAACCTCATCCACGCCTCCGATTCCGAGGAGTCGGCCGAGAGGGAACTGAAGATCTTCTTCCCGGGTCGCGTCTGACTTCCTGACCGGTTGTCAGCCATATAGCGCTCATGACCTGGGGCGACCGAAGGAATTTCGGTCGCCCTTCGGCATATGCGGGGTGAAGTCGGGAACGCATCGCCCCGACACGTCGTCACCATTAACAGAGGTGGACCAACGCGCCGTGTCCGTGCAGGCGGCACTACGATGGAGCCTCACGCCCACAGCACCCACCTCGCCGACCTAAAAAGCCGTCAACGCTCGATTAGGGAAGGCCGGACGCATCCTCATGGGGAGCAACAACATGTCGTTCATCGGCCGTGACATGGCTGTCGACCTCGGGACCGCCAACACGCTGGTGTACGTCAGGGGCCGCGGAATCGTCCTGAACGAGCCCTCCGTCGTCGCCATCAACACCAACACCGGCGGCATCCTGGCGGTCGGCGCCGAGGCGAAGAAGATGATCGGTCGTACGCCGGGCAACATCGTGGCCGTACGACCGCTGAAGGACGGCGTCATCGCCGACTTCGAGATCACGGAGCGGATGCTCCGCTACTTCATCCTCAAGATCCACAAGCGGCGTTACCTGGCGCGCCCGCGCGTTGTCGTCTGTGTGCCCTCGGGCATCACCGGAGTCGAGCGCCGCGCCGTCATCGAGGCCTCCACCCAGGCCGGCGCCCGTCAGGTGCACATCATCGAGGAGCCCATGGCCGCGGCCATCGGCTCGGGGCTGCCCGTCCACGAGGCGACCGGCAACATGGTCGTCGACATCGGCGGCGGCACCACCGAGGTCGCGGTGATCTCGCTCGGCGGAATCGTCACGGCACAGTCCATCCGGGTCGCCGGCGACGAGCTGGACAACGCGATCATCCAGCACATCAAGAAGGAGTACAGCCTCCTCCTCGGTGAGCGCACCGCCGAGCAGATCAAGATCACCATCGGTTCGGCGTACGACCTCGACAAGGACGAGCACACCGAGATCCGCGGCCGTGACCTGGTCTCCGGGCTGCCCAAGACCGTGGTCATCTCGGCCGCCGAGGTCCGCAAGGCCATCGAGGAGCCGGTCAACGCGATCGTCGACGCCGTGAAGACGACGCTCGACAAGTGCCCGCCCGAGCTCTCCGGCGACATCATGGACCGCGGCATCGTCCTCACCGGCGGCGGCGCCCTGCTGCGGGGCCTGGACGAGCGGCTGCGCCGCGAGACCGGGATGCCCATCCACATCGCCGAGGACCCGCTGGACTCGGTCGCTCTCGGATCCGGCAAGTGTGTCGAGGAGTTCGAGGCCCTCCAGCAGGTGCTGGACGCCCAGCCGCGCCGATAGCGCGCAAGGCCGAGGTCCCCGGGTCGCCCAGCGGCCCGGGGGCCCGCCCGTACGGGCCACTGCCAACCCGTACGGCGGATCGTTGATATACAGATCGAACAGATTCCGACGAGGAAGGCACGGCCGCCGCACGTGAGGGACACACGAGAGAGCCGGCTCCTCCTGGTGCTGCTGATCGCCGTAGCGTTCGCGCTGATCACGGTCGACATCCGGGGTGGGGAGAATTCGCCGGTGGACGGGGCCCGGCAGGCCGCCGCCACGGTGTTCGGGCCGGTCGAGAACGGCATGGCGGCAGCCGTCGATCCGGTGGGCAACGCCATCGGCGCCGTGCGCGACTCGGGGGAGCGCCACAACAAGATCGCCGACCTCCAGCGCGAGAACGAGGCGCTGAAGCAGAAGCTCGGCAGCGACGCCCGCAACCGCTCGCGTCTCAACCAGCTCGACGCGATGCTGAAGACCGCGGGCGAGGGCCAGTACGGCATCAAGGCCGCGCAGGTCATCGGAATAGGAGCGGCCCAGGGCTTCTCCTGGACCGTCACCATCGACGCCGGCTCGCGCGACGGCATCAAGCGCGACATGACCGTGCTGAACGGGGAGGGGCTGGTCGGCCGCGTCACCACCGTCGGCCCGTCCACCGCCACCGTCCTGCTCGCCAACGACCCGGACTTCACGGTCGGCACCCGGATGGAGAGCAGCGACGAACTGGGCTTCGCCACCGGCCAGGGCGACCGGCCGCTGTCGGTGCAACTGCTCAACGGCAAGGCCAAGGTGAAGGCGGGCGACCGGCTGGTGACCTTCGGCTCGCAGTCCGACAGGCCGTTCGTGCCCGGTGTCCCGGTCGGCGAGGTCGTCAAGGTCGACCCCTCCGGCGGCGATCTGACGCGGACCATCTACGTGCGTCCGTACGTCGGGTTCACCAAGCTCGACATCGTCGGCGTCGTCGTCCAGGCCCCGCGCACCGACCCGCGCGACCAGGTGCTGCCCGCCAAGCCCCGGCCGACCCCCACGCCCACGGTGACCGTCACGGTCAGCCCGCCGCCCGCCGGGAACGCGGTCGCCCCCAACCAGGCCGACCCGAACGTCCCCATCCCCAACAACGACCCCAACGGGAACCCGAACGGCAACCCGAACGGCAATCCCGTCCCGGACCCCAACACGGATCCCAACCGCAAGCCCAACGCGCTTCCCGGCGGCGATCCGAACAACGCGAACAACGCGAACAACGCGAACAACGCAGCCGCCGACGGCGACCAGTAGGAGCTGATCCAGATGCGTATCAACAGGGTCATCCTCTCGTCCGCCCTGATCGTCGTCGCCCTCGTCGTCCAGGTGAGCGTCCTGGCCCGGCTCCAGCTGCCCGGCGCCGTCCCGGACCTGGTGCTGCTCACCGTCCTCGGCCTCGCCCTCGTCTACGGCCACCTCGGCGGCGCCTTCGTCGGCTTCGCCGCCGGGCTGCTCTCCGACCTCGCCCCGCCCGCCGACCACGCCGCCGGGCGCTACGCGCTGGTCCTGTGCCTGGTCGGCTACGCGGCGGGGCTCGCCAAGCCCGACCACGGCCGGCTGCGCTCGGCCACCGGGCCCATGCTCGTGGTGGTCTGCGCGGCCATCGGCTCCACCCTGCTCTACGCGGGCGTGGGCGCCCTCGTCGGCGACACCGCGGCCCGCCATGTCGGCCTGGTGAACCTGCTGTTCACGGCCGCCGTCTACGACCTGCTGCTCGCCCCGTTCACCGTGCCGCTCATCATGGCGCTCGCCAGACGGGCCGAGAACGACCCGCTGGCCGAGGCGTCCGGGGGCGCCGCCGCCAACGGCGCGAGCATCTCCTCCGGCTGGCTCTCCGGCGGCACCGGGCTGCGGATCGGCGAGCGGAAGGGCGGCCTGCGGGTGAAGGCCGCCCGCAACCGCGCGGCCCGGGCCGGCCGCATCAAGGGCGTCAAGCGACTGTGAACGAGGGGGCCACCGCGTGAGCAACATCCCCGAGACGGGACGCACCCCCCGGGTGCAGATCCGGCTCGTCATCATCCAGGTCCTCGTCTTCTCCCTGCTCCTCACCCTCGGCGGACGCCTCTGGTACCTCCAGATCCGCAACGGGCAGGAGTACGAGGACGAGGCCAAGAACAACCATGTGCAGCAGGTCGTGCAGCCCGCGGTGCGCGGGGCGATCCTGGACGCGCGCGGGGTGCCGCTGGCGGACAACGAGACCCGGCTGGTGGTCTCCGCCTCCCGTACCGACCTGACGAAGATGCCCGACAAGGGCAAGGCCGTGCTGACCCGGCTGGCGGCCGTCCTCGGTATGAAGCCGCAGGACGTCATGGACAAGGTGCGGCTGTGCGACGCCAAGACGCCCAAGCCCTGCTGGAACGGCTCGCCGTACCAGCCGATCCCGGTCACCGACAAGGCCACCACCCAGCAGGCCCTCCAGATCCGTGAGCGCTCCGAGGACTTCCCCGGCATCACCGCCGACCCCACCGCGGTGCGCCGCTACACCTCGCCCGGCAAGGCCAACACCGCGCAGGTGCTCGGCTACCTCTCGCCGGTCACCGACGAGGAGATCATCAAGGCGAAGGACACCGACTCGCCGTATCTGCGCTCGGACATGGTGGGCCGCTCGGGCCTGGAGCGCACCTACGACAAGCAGCTGCGCGGCAAGGCGGGCGTGACCCGCTACGAGGTGGACAACCTCGGCCGGGTCATCGGGCAGGCGCAGAGCGACAAGGCCGAGCCGGGCTCGAACATCGTCACGTCGATAGACGCACGGGTGCAGGCCGTCGCGGAGTACGAGCTCAACCACGCGATGACCGAGGCCCGCAAGGAGTTCGACAAGAACACCAACGAGAACTACAAGGCCGACGCGGGCGCGGTCGTCGTGATGGAGGCGAAGACCGGCCGGGTCGTCGCCATGGCCTCGCTGCCCAACTACGACCCGAACGCCTGGGTCGGCGGCATCTCCGCCAAGGACTACCAGGCGCTCACCGGCAAGGACTCCAACTACCCGCTCCTCAACCGCGCCATCCAGGGCCAGGCCGCCCCCGGCTCCATCTTCAAGGTGGTCTCCTCGGCCGCCGCGGTCCGTGCCGGGTACGCGTTCAACAACACCTACCCCTGCCCGAGTTCGTACTCCGTCGGCGGCCAGGTCTTCAAGAACTTCGAGTCCCAGGGCCACGGCAACATCACCATCGGCCAGGCCCTGGAGGTCTCCTGCGACACCGTCTACTACGGTCTCGCGCACGACCAGTGGCTCAAGGACGGCGGCATGAAGCCGAAGAAGGACGCCGCCGACTGGTTCTACAAGACCGCCCATGACTTCGGCCTCGGCTCCAAGACCGGTATCGACCTGCCCAGCGAGGTCCCCGGCCGGGTCCCCGACCGCCAGTGGAAGCAGCGGTTCTGGGAGGCCAACAAGGACGCCTGGTGCAAGCACGGCAAGAAGGACGGCGACTACGTCCAGAAGATCGAGTACGAGAACTGCCTCGAAGGCAACCTCATGCGCGCCGGTGACTCGGTCAACTACTCCATCGGCCAGGGCGACACCCTCGTCACCCCCATCCAGATGGCGACGATCTACTCGGCGATCTCCAACGGCGGCACCCTCTACGACCCCACCGTCGGCAAGGCCGTGATCAGCGCCGACGGCAAGTCCGTCAAGGAGATCACGCCCAAGGCGCACGGCAAGCTGCCGATGACCCGGGCGACCCGCGACGACATAGACGAAGCCCTCGCGGGAGTCGCCACCCGCGGTACGGCCGCCTGGCGGTTCGGCGGCTGGCCGCAGAAGCAGATCCCGATGCACGCCAAGACCGGTACCGCCGAGGTCTACGGCAAGCAGACGACCTCGTGGTTCGCCACGTACACCAAGGACTACTCGATCGTCATGACGATCTCCCAGGGTGGTACGGGCTCGGGCGCGTCCGGCCCCGCCGTGCGCAACATCTACGACGCGATCTACGGACTCGACGACGCGGGCAACCAGGACCTCAAGCGCGCCCTGCTGCCCCAGCCGCAGCAGGCCCTGCCCAGGATCCAGGCCGACGGCTCCATCGACGCGCCGAAGATCGAGCCGTACGACCCGGACTCGCAGAAGGTCCCCGAGAAGAAGCCCGGTGAGCAGCAGCTCGCCGCGGCCAACACCGACAACCGGGGCGGCGGACGGGGGCGCAGGGACTGATGGCCGGCTTCTCCGTCCAGCGGTACGCGCCCGAGCGCTCCGCCTTCGCCAAGCTCACCGCGCGCGACTCGGTGCTGCGCCGGCTCGACTGGTGGCTGCTGCTCTCCGCGCTCGCGCTGTCCTTCATCGGTTCGCTGCTGGTGTGGTCCGCGACCCGCAACCGCACCCAGCTCAACCAGGGCGACCCGTACTACTTCCTGATCCGGCACGCCATGAACACCGGCATCGGGTTCGGGCTGATGATCGGCACCATCTGGCTGGGCCACCGCACCCTGCGGGGCGCGGTGCCGGTGCTGTACGGGATCTCGGTGGTGCTGATCCTCGCCGTGCTGACCCCGCTGGGCGCGACCGTCAACGGCGCGCACGCCTGGATCATCATCGGCGGCGGCTTCTCGCTCCAGCCCTCCGAATTCACCAAGATCACCATCATTCTGGGGATGGCGATGATACTGGCGTCGCGCGTAGACGCCGGGGACACCCCGCACCCCGACCACCGCACGGTGCTCAAGTCCCTGGGCATCGCCGCGCTGCCCATCCTGATCATCATGATGATGCCGGACCTCGGGTCGGTCATGGTCATCGTGATCATCATCCTGGGCGTGCTGCTCGCCTCCGGAGCCTCCAACCGCTGGGTGCTCGGCCTGATAGGGGCGGGCGTGGCGGGGGCGATCGCGGTCGCGGCGCTCGGACTGCTCGACGAGTACCAGATCAACCGCTTCGCGGCCTTCGCCAACCCCAGCCTCGACCCGGCGGGCGTCGGCTACAACACCAACCAGGCCCGGATCGCCATCGGCTCCGGCGGACTGACCGGCACCGGCCTGTTCAAGGGCAGCCAGACCACCGGCCAGTTCGTCCCCGAACAGCAGACGGACTTCGTCTTCACCGTCGCGGGCGAGGAGCTCGGCTTCGTCGGCGCGGGCCTGATCCTCGTCCTGCTCGGCGTGGTCCTGTGGCGCGCCTGCCGCATCGCGCGCGAGACGACCGAGCTGTACGGCACGGTCGTGGCCGCCGGGATCATCGCCTGGTTCGGCTTCCAGTCCTTCGAGAACATCGGGATGACCCTCGGCATCATGCCGGTGGCGGGTCTGCCGCTGCCCTTCGTGTCCTACGGAGGATCGTCGATGTTCGCCGTCTGGGTCGCGATCGGACTGCTCCAGTCGATCAGGGTGCAGCGGCCGATAACGGCCTAGAACCGCGTCGCGGCACCGGACCGGCCGTCATGGCCGGTCCGGTGCCTGTTTGCGACTCCGTTTCGCGTCTAGATTCAGTTCATGGCGGAGACGAAGCGCGAGATCGAGCGGAAGTACGAAGCCACCGGCGACGACGTACGGCTTCCCGGCCTCACCGGGGTCACGGGAGTCGCGCGCGTCGTCGACCGGGGCGTGGCCGAGCTGGACGCCGTCTACTACGACACGCAGGACCTGCGCCTGGCGGCCGACTCCCTCACCCTGCGCCGCAGAACGGGCGGCGAGGACGCCGGCTGGCACCTGAAGTTCCCGGTCGCCACGGGCATCCGCGACGAGATCCGCGCCCCCCTCTCCCCGGACGTCCCCCGCGCCCTGGCCGCACTCCTGCGCTCCCGCGTCCGCGACCGCAGGCTGGACCCCGTCGTCCGGCTCGTCTCCTCCCGCGCCCTGCGTCATCTGCTCGACGCCGAGGGCACACCGCTCGCCGAGGTGAGCGTCGACACCGTGCGGGCCGTGCGCCTCGGCCCCGGACGCGCGGGCGCCACGGCCCACTGGACCGAGGTCGAGGTGGAGCTCGCCGACGACACGGACCCCGCACTCCTGGACCGCGTGGAGAAGCGGCTGCTCAAGGCGGGCCTGCGCCCGGCGCGCAGCGCCTCCAAGCTGGCCCGCGCCCTCACGGAGACCGCCCCGGCCGTACCGGACCTCCCCGGACCCCCCGCCGCGGAGCACAACGGCGGACCCACCGCCGGCGACCATGTGCTCCGCTATCTGCGCGCCCAGCGCGACGCCCTCGTCGCCCATGACCCCGCCGTCCGCCGCGACCTGCCCGACGCCGTCCACCAGATGCGCGTCGCCTCCCGCCGCCTGCGCAGCGCGCTGAAGTCGTACGGGAAAGTCCTCGACCGGACCGTCACCGACCCGCTCGGCGAGGAGCTGAAGTGGCTCGCGGGCGAACTCGGCGTCGACCGCGACCAGGAAGTGCTCACCGCCCGCCTCCAGAGCCGCGTCGCCGCACTGCCCCGCACCCTCGTCCTCGGACCGGTCCGGGGGCGGCTGCGCATCTGGAGCGTGGCCCGCCGCTCCGGCTCGCGCCGCAGGACCGTCGCCGCCCTGGACAGCAGGCGCCACCTCGCCCTGCTCGACGCCCTGGACGCGCTGCTCGCCGACCCGCCGCTGCGCCCGGCCGCCCACCGGCCCGCCGCGAAGGTGCTGCCCAAGGCGGTGCTCAAGGACTACGAGCGGCTGGCCGCCCGGATCGCGCACGCCCTGGAGCTCGCCCCCGGCGAAGAGCGCGACCGGGCCCTGCACGACGCCCGCAAGGCGGCCAAACGCGCCCGCTACTCCGCCGAGGCCGCCGAGGCCGCGCTCGGCGCCCCCGCGAAGAAGTTCGCCAAGCGGATGAAGGCGGTGCAGAAGGTCCTGGGCGACCACCAGGACAGCGTGGTGGCCCGCGAGGCGCTGCGCGGCCTGGCCGTCCAGGCCCATCTGGCGGGCGAGTCCGCGTTCACCTGGGGACTTCTGTACGGACAGGAGGAGGCGGCCGGCGCCGACCGCGAGCGCGAGCTGCCCGAAGTCTGGCGCGGGGCCTCCCGGCCGAAGCACCGCCGGCGCCTGCGGGGCTGAGGGCGAGGAAACGCGGCGGCGGGGGGCGCCCCGCGAGCGGGTTACGCTAGAGAGTCGCCCCCTTGCCAGCTCACGAAAGTTCGTCGAGATGACTGCCGCCGAGTCCGTCTTCCCACAGCTCGAAGCCCTGCTCCCGCATGTGCAGAAGCCGATCCAGTACGTCGGCGGTGAACTCAACTCCACGGTCAAGCCGTGGGAGAGCTGCGACGTGCGCTGGGCGCTCATGTACCCGGACGCGTACGAGGTCGGGCTCCCCAACCAGGGCGTCATGATCCTCTACGAGGTGCTGAACGAGCGCGAGGGCGTCCTGGCCGAGCGCACCTACAGCGTGTGGCCGGACATGGAAGCGCTGATGCGCGAGCACCGGGTGCCCCAGTTCACCGTGGACAGCCACCGCCCCGTCGGCGCCTTCGACGTGTTCGGGCTCAGCTTCTCCACCGAGCTCGGCTACACCAACATGCTCACGGCCCTGGACCTGGCGGGCATCCCGCTGGAGGCCAAGGACCGCGGCATCGACGACCCGATCGTCCTCGCGGGCGGCCACGCGGCCTTCAACCCCGAGCCGATCGCGGACTTCATCGACTGCGCCGTCATCGGCGACGGCGAGCAGGCCGTCCTCGACATGACCGCCATCATCCGCGCCTGGAAGGCCGAGGGCCGCCCCGGCGGTCGCGAGGAGGTCCTGTTCCGCCTCGCGAAGACCGGCAACGTGTACGTGCCGGGCTTCTACGACGTGGAGTACCTCCCCGACGGCCGTATCGGCCGTGTCGTGCCCAACAGGTCGGGCGTGCCGTGGCGGGTCAGCAAGCACACCGTCATGGACCTCGACGAGTGGCCCTACCCCAAGCAGCCGCTCGTGCCGCTCGCGGAGACCGTCCACGAGCGCATGTCGGTGGAGATCTTCCGCGGCTGCACCCGCGGCTGCCGCTTCTGCCAGGCCGGCATGATCACGCGCCCCGTGCGGGAGCGAAGCATCACCGGCATCGGCGAGATGGTGGAGAAGGGCCTGAAGGCGACCGGCTTCGAGGAGGTCGGCCTGCTCTCCCTGTCCAGCGCCGACCACACCGAGATCGGTGAGATCGCCAAGGGCCTCGCGGACCGCTACACCGAGGACAAGATCGGCCTTTCGCTGCCCTCCACCCGGGTGGACGCCTTCAACGTCGACCTCGCCAACGAGCTGACCCGCAACGGCCGTCGCTCGGGTCTGACGTTCGCCCCCGAGGGCGGCTCGGAGCGCATGCGCAAGGTCATCAACAAGATGGTCTCCGAAGAGGACCTGATCCGTACGGTCGCCACCGCCTACGGCAACGGCTGGCGCCAGGTGAAGCTGTACTTCATGTGCGGCCTGCCGACCGAGACCGACGAGGACGTCCTCCAGATCGGCGACATGGCGGTCAACGTCATCGCCAAGGGCCGCGAGGTCTCCGGCCAGAACGACATCCGCTGCACGGTCTCCATCGGCGGGTTCGTGCCCAAGCCGCACACCCCCTTCCAGTGGGCGCCGCAGCTCTCCGCCGAGGAGACCGACGCCCGCCTGGAGAAGCTGCGCGACAAGATCCGCGGCGACAAGAAGTACGGCCGCTCGATCGGCTTCCGCTACCACGACGGCAAGCCGGGCATCGTCGAGGGCCTGCTCTCGCGCGGCGACCGCCGCGTAGGCGCGGTGATCCGCGCCGTCTACGAGGACGGCGGGCGCTTCGACGGCTGGCGCGAGCACTTCAGCTACGACCGCTGGATGGCCTGCGCCGAGAAGACCCTGCCGGCGTACGGCGTGGACGTCGACTGGTACACCACCCGCGAGCGCACCTACGAGGAGGTCCTGCCCTGGGACCACCTGGACTCCGGTCTCGACAAGGACTGGCTCTGGGAGGACTGGCAGGACGCGCTCGACGAGACCGAGGTCGAGGACTGCCGCTGGACGCCGTGCTTCGACTGCGGGGTGTGCCCGCAGATGGACACGCACATCCAGATCGGCCCCACGGGCAAGAAACTGCTTCCGCTGACCGTCGTCAAGTAACCTCCCGATCACCGGTTGATCACAGCAGGCCCCGCACCGCAACGGTACGGGGCCTGCGGCGCGTCCAGAGGGACATGGAACTCCAGCAGCAGCCACCGCGGCAGCCCGGGGGCTGTCTGACCGTCGCGATCCGACTCCCGGTACGGATCGTCGTCCTGGTCCTGGTGGTTCCCGTCCGCCTCCTCTGGGACGCGGTCGCGGCGACGGGCCGCGCGGTGTACCGCACGGTGCTGCGGCCGGTCGGGCGGGGGCTGGGGTGGCTGGGCCGGACGCTGGTCGTGCTGCCCCTCACGTACACGGCCCGGGCCCTGGCCTGGGCGGTACGGGTGCTGGTGCTCACGCCGCTGGGGTGGCTGTGGCGGTGGCTGGTCGTGCCGCTGTGGCGGTACGCGGTGGCGCTCCCGCTGAGCTGCTTGTACCGGTACGTCCTCACCCCCCTCGGCCACGGCATCGCCTGGCTCGCGGGCGGCGGGTGGACGGCCCTGGCCTGGCTCGGGCGCGGGACCGGCGCGGTCCTCTCCGTGCTCGCGACCGTCCTCGTACGAGTGGGTTTGTTCTTGTTTGTGATACCCGTCGGGTGGTTCTGCCGACGGGTGCTGATGCCCGTAGGACGCGCCCTCGCCGTCGTCGCGCGGGAGATCGGCGCCGCCTTCGGGCACGCCTGGCGGATCGCCGGACATCTTTCGCGGGCCGTAGGACGCGCCCTCGCCGTCGTCGCGCGGGAGATCGGCGCCGCCTTCGGGCACGCCTGGCGGATCGCCGGACACCTCTCGCGGGCCGTCGGGCGCGCCCTGAAGTGGCTCGCATGGCAGCTGCTCGGACGCCCGGTGCGCTGGGTGTGGCGCACCCTGTGCGCACCGGTGCTGCACTGGGCGCGCCGCACCCTGTGGGCCCCGGCGGCGCGCGCGGCGGCGGTGGCGGGCCGCGCCGCGCGCGCCGCGCTGAGCGGCGCCGCGCGCACCGCCCGCGAGGCCCTCGCCTCGGCCCGCGCGACCGTGCGGCAGGCCCGCGCGGACGCCTGGCGGGCGCTGGCCGGCGGCCCTCGCCGGGAACCGGAACCGCTCGCGGCGCGTACTCTGGGTAGTACAACTACTGCCTCCGGCGCGGTGCCCGCCCCCGAGATCTCCCTCAGCAGGACGGAGGGATGAGCCGGGCGGCGCGCGGGCCGTGACCGGAGGGCCCCCACAGGACAGGTGGGCGGCGCCCACCGCGCCCGCCCCGCACGAGGAGAAGAACCACTGGGCAAGCGACAGCCCGAAGGCCCGCCGCCCGCACCTGCGGTGCAGCGCATCCGACTGCGCTACACCAAGCGCGGTCGCCTCCGGTTCACCAGCCACCGTGACTTCCAGCGCGCCTTCGAGCGTGCGCTGCGCCGCGCCGAGGTGCCCATGGCCTACTCGGCAGGCTTCACCCCGCACCCCAAGGTGTCGTACGCGAACGCCGCCCCCACCGGTACCGGCTCCGAGGCCGAGTACCTGGAGATCGCGCTCACCGAGCACCGCGACCCGGCGACGCTGCTCACGCTGCTCGACGAGTCGCTGCCCGCCGGGCTCGACATCACCGACGCCGTGGAGGCCCGCACCTCGGGCCTGGCCGACCGGCTGACCGCCTCCGTCTGGGAGCTGCGGCTCGACGGCGTCCCCGTCGAGGACGCCGAGAAGGCCGTCGAGGCCTTCCTCGCGGCCGAGACCGTCGAGGTCCAGCGCCGGACCAAGAACGGCATGCGCACCTTCGACACGCGCGGCGCCGTGGCCGACCTGGAGGCGCTTTCTCCCCAGGCCGATAGGCCGCTGGACAAGCCCTGTGCGATACTGCGCCTGGTGGTACGGCACCTGACACCTGCCGTGCGACCCGACGACGTCCTGTCCGGTCTCCGAGCTGTGGCCGACCTGGCGCCGCCGGTCCCCGCAGCGGTGACCAGGCTGGCGCAGGGGCTCTTCGACGAGGAGTCCGGCACGGTGACCGACCCGCTCGCGCCCGACCGCGAGGCAGCCCCGGCCGCTCCACCCAAGGCCGCCGGGACCACCTCTGCGACGGCGCCGGGTCCAGCCGCGTAAGGGCAGTCGTTGTAGCGCAGCCCTGGTACTCGGAAGCCACCTGGGTCGGGCCGCGCACTGACCAGAAGACTTTCGCCAGGCCGTGCGTACATCGCGTACGGAACCGGCGAGCCGGACATATCAGCTCCCGTGCGGCGCCCGCGCCCCGGACGGCGGTACCCGCGCACATCACGCGGACGTGCCGCCGGACCGGAACCAGGCGCGGCGCCCGGGAGCGTGACGGGAGCTACGCCCGCATGCTTGAGAACGAGAAGAACGAATCCGGTGTGACCGGAGACGACAACAACAGCCCCAGCGACACGCTGCCGCCGCGCCGCAGGCGCCGCGCGGCGTCGCGGCCCGCCGGTCCGCCGGGAGCCGCGGGCGCCGACACGCCCGAGACGCCCGCCGCGTCCACCGGGGCCCCGGCCGAGACGCCCGCCGCCGAGGAGGCCGCTCCGGCCCGCCCGCGCCGCCGCGCCACCCGCAAGGCCACCGCCCCGGCTGGTGCGCCCGCCGAGACGGCCGAGACCACCACCGAGACGCCCGCCGCCGAGGCCCCGGCCGAGACGCCCGTCGCCGAGGAGGCCGCTCCGGCGCGTCCGCGCCGCCGCGCCACCCGCAAGGCCACCGCCCCGGCTGGTGCGCCCGCCGCCGAGCAGGCCGAGACCGTTGAGGCGCCGGCCGCCGCCGAGCCCGAGGCCGAGCCCGCCGCCGAGGAGCCCGCCGCTCCCGCGCGCACCCGTCGCCGTGCGACCCGTAAGGCCACGGCTCCGGCCGGTGCGCCCAGGGCCGCCGAGCAGGCCGAGCAGGCCGCAGTGGTCGTCGAGCCCGCCGCCGAGGCCCCGGCCGTCGAGGAGACGGTCACGGAGGCCGCCGCCGAGGAGCCCGCCGCCCCGGCCCGCACCCGCCGCCGCGCCACCCGCAAGGCCACCGCCCCCGCGGGCGCCCCGGCCGCCGAGGAGGCCACGGCCGCCGGTGCGCCGCCGGCCGTCGCCGCCGAGGACCCGGTCGCCTCCCCGGCCGAGGAGGCCGCCGTGGTGGCCGCCGCCGAGGAGCACGCGGCTCCCGCCCCCACCCGTCGCCGTGCCACCCGTAAGGCCACGGCTCCGGCCGGTGCGCCCAGGGCCGCCGAGCAGGCCGAGCAGGCCGCCGTGGTCGTCGAGCCCGCCGCCGGGGCCCCGGCCGTCGAGGAGACGGTCACGGAGCCCGCCGCGTCCGCCGAGTCCGCCGAGGACGAAGCGCCGCGTGGGCGTACCCGTCGCCGCGCCACCCGGAAGGCCACCGCGCCGCAGTTCACCCCGGCCGCCGCCGAGGAGCCCGTCAAGGAGCCCGAGACGGCCGTGGCCGAGCCGAAGGCGGAGACCGGCCGCTCGCGCCGCCGGGCCACCCGCCCCGCCGTCGCCGTCTTCCAGGCGCCGGTCTTCCACGAGCCGATGTTCCAGACCCCGGAGACCGCCGCCGCCGCTGCCGCCCGGGCCGCCGAGGTGACGGACGAGGAGGAGGAGCCGGAGGAGACCGCCGTCGAGGCCGCCGCCGAGCCGGCCGCCGCTCCCGCCGCCGAGCAGGCCGAGCCGCAGGGCGGTTCGCGCCGTCGCCGCCGCCGTCGCGGTGAGAGCGCCGAGGCCGCGCCCGAGCCGCAGGCCCCCGCCGCCGAAGAGGCCGACGAGGACGCCTCCGCCGAGGAGGAGCCCGAGCACGACGAGCACGAGGAGCACGAGGACGACCGTCCCTCGCGCCGCCGTCGCCGCGGTGGCCGCCGCCGTCGCCGGGGCGAGCCCGCCGAGACCGACGAGGGCGAGGCGGAGGAGTCCGCCGAGACCGAGGCGTTCGAGGACGAGGACGAGGAGTCCGAGGACACCCCCTCGGCCGCCGGCACCAGCAGCAGCCGTCGGCGCCGCCGTCGCCGTCGCCGCAGTGGTGACGGGGGCGACCACGAAGCCGGTACGGGCGCGGACGACCCGGAGCGCACCGTCGTCAAGGTCCGCGAGCCGCGCCCGGCCCGTGAGAAGGCCGAGCCCGGCACCGGCGCGGACGAGGTGCAGTCCATCAAGGGCTCGACCCGTCTGGAGGCGAAGAAGCAGCGCCGCCGCGAGGGCCGCGAGCAGGGCCGCCGCCGGGTGCCGATCATCACCGAGGCGGAGTTCCTGGCGCGCCGCGAGGCCGTCGAGCGTGTGATGGTCGTCCGCCAGAGCGGCGAGCGCACCCAGATCGGCGTCCTGGAAGACAACGTGCTGGTCGAGCACTACGTCAACAAGGAGCAGGCCACCTCGTACGTCGGCAACGTCTACCTGGGCAAGGTCCAGAACGTGCTGCCGTCGATGGAGGCCGCCTTCGTCGACATCGGCAAGGGCCGCAACGCCGTCCTGTACGCCGGCGAGGTCAACTTCGAGGCGCTGGGCATGGGCAACGGGCCGCGCCGCATCGAGGCCGCGCTGAAGTCCGGCCAGTCGGTCCTGGTGCAGGTCACCAAGGACCCGATCGGCCACAAGGGCGCCCGGCTGACCAGCCAGGTCTCGCTGCCCGGCCGCTACCTGGTGTACGTGCCCGAGGGCTCGATGACCGGCATCAGCCGCAAGCTCCCGGACACCGAGCGGGCGCGGCTGAAGACCATCCTCAAGAAGATCGTCCCCGAGGACGCGGGCGTCATCGTGCGCACCGCCGCCGAGGGCGCGAGCGAGGACGAGCTGCGCCGTGACGTCGAGCGCCTGCAGGAGCAGTGGGAGGAGATCTCCAAGAAGGCCAAGCAGATCTCGACGAGCTCGCCGAGCCTGCTGTACGGCGAGCCGGACATGACCGTCCGGGTCGTGCGCGACATCTTCAACGAGGACTTCACCAAGGTCATCGTCAGCGGTGACGAGGCCTGGGAGACCATCCACGGCTATGTCTCGCACGTGGCGCCGGACCTGGTGGACCGGCTGACCCGGTGGACCTCCGAGGTCGACGTCTTCGCGACGTACCGGATCGACGAGCAGCTGATGAAGGCCCTGGACCGCAAGGTCTGGCTGCCGTCCGGCGGTTCGCTGGTGATCGACAAGACCGAGGCGATGATCGTCGTCGACGTCAACACCGGCAAGTTCACCGGCCAGGGCGGCAACCTGGAGGAGACCGTCACCAGGAACAACCTGGAGGCGGCCGAGGAGATCGTGCGCCAGCTGCGGCTGCGCGACCTGGGCGGCATCGTCGTCATCGACTTCATCGACATGGTCCTGGAGTCCAACCGGGACCTGGTGCTGCGGCGCCTGCTCGAATGCCTGGGCCGTGACCGTACGAAGCACCAGGTCGCGGAGGTCACCTCGCTGGGCCTGGTCCAGATGACCCGCAAGCGGGTCGGCCAGGGCCTGCTGGAGTCGTTCTCCGAGACCTGTGTCCACTGCAACGGGCGCGGTGTGATCGTGCACATGGAGCAGCCGACCGCCGCCGGTGGCGGCGGCAACGGCAAGCGCTCCAAGAAGCGCGGCCGGGGCGGCGCCGAGCACGACCACGAGGCGCACGAGCACGACATCGCCGACGTCGCCGACATCGAGCCCCTCGACGCCGACGCCGACATCGAGCCCGTGGAGACCGAGGCGGAGCTGGCGGCCGAGGTCGCGGCGCCCGTCGCGCTCGCGGAGCCGGAGTTCGTGCCGGACGAGGAGCTCTACAGCAGCGTCGCCGAGGCGGAGGCCGCGGTGCGCGGCACCCGCTCCCGGCGCCGTGCGAGCCGTAAGGCGTCGGCTCCGGCCGGTGCGCCCAAGCGGGGCGGTGAGCCGGTCGCCGAGGCCGAGCCGGTGGTGGCGGAGCCGGAGCCGGCGCCCGTGCAGGAGGCCGAGCCGAAGGCGGTGACGGTCGCGTCGTTCATCGAGGACGAGGCGCCGCGTGGGCGCACCCGGCGCCGGGCCACCCGCAAGGTGTCCGCGCCGGCGGGTCCGCCCGCCGCGGCCGAGCCGGTCGTGGTGGAGCCCGTCGTGGTGGCCGAGCCGGTGGCCGCTCCGGCGCCCGTCGCCGAGCCCGAGAAGGCCGCGGCCGAGCCGGTCGTCGAGGAGGCGCCCGCCGCCGCCCCGCCGAGGGCGCGTCGCCGGGCCACCCGCAAGGCCACGGCTCCGGCCGGGTCGCCGTCGGGTGCGCAGGAGGCGGTTCTCGTGGTCGAGAGCGCTCCGGTGGCCGAGCCGGTCGTGGCCGAGGCCAAGGCCGAGCCGGTGAAGGGTGCCGAACCGACGGCGGAGGCCGCCGAGGAGGCGGCCCCGGCGAAGAAGACGGCCCGCAAGACGGCCAAGAAGGCCGTCCCCGCGAAGAAGGCGGTCGCCAAGAAGACGGCGGCCAAGAAGACCGCGGCGAAGAAGACGACCGCCAAGAAGGCCACCGCGAAGAAGACGGCGGCCGAGGGGCCGACGGAGAGCTGATCCCCGGTCGGTGACGACGCGGTACGAAGGCCCGGTCCCGGGGTACGGGGGCCGGGCCTTCGCGTGTGCCCCCGAGCCGCCCCGGGCCGGGCGCGCGGCCCCCGCCCCCCGGGCGGTCATGGGCGCGGACGGCGCGCGAGGGGCCCCGCCCGCCCGCGGGTGGAAGCGGCCCGGCCCGTGGCGCTCAGCCCCGGCTGCGCCACGCCGTGCGCAGCTGGCTCGCCAGGAACAGGGACGACAGGGTCGGGATCGTCGCCCGGTAGCAGTCCGGCGTCGTCCAGGCGTACGCGGACGCCGGGACCAGGACCGTCAGGGCCGCGATGCGCAGACGCCACCAGCGGCGGGTGCGCGGGACCGGGATCGCCGGGGTGCCCAGGTCCGTGGAGAGCGAGTCGCGGATGCCGCGCAACACGCCCCGGCGGGCCAGCAGATGGGCGCCGGGGACCGTCCGCAGGACCTCGTCGTCGTCGCCGAAGCCCGGCGGGAGCGCGGGCAGGCCGAGCGCCGCCACCAGGCCGGCCTGGCGGGCGGCGGGGGAGTCCGCGCCCCGCAGCAGCGCCACCAGCGGCCGGGCGTCGCGCACCCCGAACGCCGCCGCCAGGGCCCGCGCGGTCGCGGAGGCCGCCGTGTGGTCGATGACGGGAGCCGCCGGGTCCCACTGGTGGGCCGCGGTCTCCGTGCCCTTCTGAAGGAGCGTGAACCCGTACCGGGACCCGCTGCGGCGCAGCACGAGCGCGGGCCACTTCTCGCCCGTGGTGAAGCTGGCCGCAGCCGCTGTCAGCCGGTCCTCGCGGCCGAGCGCCGCGCGCCGCCCGGGGGCGGGGTCCGGGACGAGCTCCACGTAACTGGCGGCGGTCCCCGCGGGCGCGATGCGCAGCGAGACCCCGCACATCAGCGCCGCCTCGGCGACGGTGTGCGGCGGGGCCGCCGCCATCGCGAGGGTGCGCGGCCGGTCGGGGCCGGCCGGGTGCGGGGCGGCGGGCGCGGCGCCCTCCCGGCCGGGCCGCGAGAACAGCGGGGTGCGCGAGGCCAGTTGCATCCGCACCCCCGAGCGCAGTTCCACGAACTCGGTGCGCGGCTCGCCCAGATACGCCCACGGATACGTCCGCGCGCCCACCCCTATCGCCCGGAACACCTCCAGCGCCTCGGCCCACCGCTCGTGCAGGATCAGCATCAGGACGAGGTGGTTGCGGAAGTCCGCCGCGTCCGGGTCGCCCGGCTCGTACCAGGTGGACAGCTCCAGGCCGCGTTCGACGGCCGCGTCGATCCTGGCGCGCCCGACGGGGCTGCGGCGCGGGTCGTCGGAGACGACGACGTACTCCACCGCGGCGAGCAGCGGCAGCGCGTGCAGCTTGGACCCGGGCAGGGCGCTCTCGGCGGCCCGCTCGGCGAAGGCGAACATCTCGCCGTGCGAGCCGTACCACTTCTCGGAGAGGTACTGCAGGGCCGCCGCATGGCAGCCGTAGTGGTGCGGGGAGCGGGCCACGGCCTCCGCCCAGTACGCGTCGAACACCTCGCGGGAGGCCTGGCTGCCCCGGGCGTGGGTGAGCGCGATCTGCCAGGGCACCGGGTCGGTGGGGTTGAGCCGGGCGGCGGCGGAGGCGACGGGGACGGCGTCCCCGAGCAGCGCGAAGAACGCCTGGAACTGCTCGGCCGCCACGTCCGTGGCGCGGGCGGCGCTGCGCACCTCCCACGCCTGGTGGACGCAGAGCTCGGCCTTGACCAGCACGGCGTCCGGGTCCTCGGGCGACTTGGCGAGCCACTCCTCCAGCCAGCCGGGGCTGTGCAGGGCGGCCGTGGCGAGCTGGGTGACGTAGGTGCTGCGGCGCTCCCACTCGGCCCGCTCGCGGGTCCCGGCGAGCAGCGCGGCGGCCGGGCCCCGGTCGCCGGCGTGCACGGCGGCCAGCGCGTCGCCCATCGGGCCGTCCGGGGCGTCGAGGGTGACGGCCTCGTCGGGCGGCAGGTCCGCGCCCACGGTCGAGCCGTGGCGGAGCATGCGGGGCATGGAGAGCAGCGAACGCAGGTGCACGAGTGATTATTGAATCAGTGACCTTCCGGGGCCGGGCCCCGGGCCCGGGCGGGTGGGGGCGGGCGCCGGCCGGGAGATCGCTGGTTTGACCCCGGGGAAGGCGACCCGTAGCCTTGACCCTCGGCGTGTTTCCATGCGCGCCCGCCTCTGAGCACCTCCCTCCCGGCGACCGTCCGCGGTCGTGGGGAGAGGCCGCTCATCCATTCCGGATCGTCACGGGCCCGCCCGTGCGAGCGGCTGGCTTCAGAGGTCCCGTCCCGAGTGAGAGAGAGATCCGCGTGTACGCCATCGTGCGCAGCGGTGGTCGCCAGCACAAGGTTGCTGTCGGCGACATCGTTGAGGTTGACAAGATTTCCACTGCCAAGGTTGGCGACACGGTCGAGCTCTCGACCCTGCTCGTTGTCGACGGTGACGCTGTGACCAGCGACCCGTGGGTGCTGGCCGGCATCAAGGTCACGGCCGAGGTCGTGGACCACCACAAGGGTGCCAAGATCGACATCCTTCGGTACAAGAACAAGACCGGTTACCGCCGTCGCCAGGGCCACCGCCAGCAGTACACGGCGATCAAGGTCACCGGCATCCCCGCGGCTGCGAAGTAAGGGACTGAGGAGACATGGCACACAAGAAGGGCGCATCGTCCACCCGGAACGGTCGCGACTCCAACGCTCAGCGGCTCGGTGTGAAGCGCTTCGGCGGTCAGACCGTCAACGCCGGTGAGATCCTGGTCCGCCAGCGTGGCACCCACTTCCACCCGGGCGCCGGTGTCGGCCGCGGTGGCGACGACACGCTGTTCGCCCTGGAGGCCGGCGCGGTGCAGTTCGGCACCCACCGTGGCCGCAAGGTCGTGAACATCGTTCCGGTCGCCTGACCGGTTCCTACGTGAGGCGGACCTCACTTCCCGTACGGGCTCCGTACGGGAAGCGGGTCCGCCTTTCGCGTGTTTCTAATGAAACACGGCATTACACAGATTTCCGTACTCCCCTGGCCTCCGGCCGGGGGGACCCCCAGGAGGCAAGCCCATGACCACCTTCGTGGACCGCGTCGAGCTCCATGTCGCCGCGGGTAACGGAGGCCACGGCTGTGCCTCCGTACACCGGGAGAAGTTCAAGCCGCTCGGCGGCCCCGACGGCGGCAACGGCGGCCGTGGCGGCGATGTCATCCTGGTCGTCGACCAGTCGGTGACCACGCTCCTCGACTACCACCACAGCCCGCACCGCAAGGCCACCAACGGTGCGCCCGGCGCCGGCGACAACCGCTCCGGCAAGGACGGCCAGGACCTGGTCCTGCCCGTCCCGGACGGCACCGTCGTCCTCGACAAGGACGGCAACGTGCTCGCCGACCTCGTCGGCCAGGGCACCACGTTCATCGCCGGCCAGGGCGGCCGGGGCGGCCTCGGCAACGCGGCCCTCGCCTCCGCCCGGCGCAAGGCCCCCGGCTTCGCGCTGCTCGGCGAGCCCGGTGAGGCCCGTGACGTGGTCATGGAGCTCAAGACCGTCGCGGACGTGGCCCTCGTCGGCTACCCGAGTGCGGGCAAGTCCTCGCTGATCTCCGTGCTCTCCGCCGCCAAGCCGAAGATCGCGGACTACCCGTTCACCACCCTGGTCCCCAACCTCGGCGTGGTCACCGCGGGCTCCACCGTCTACACCATCGCCGACGTCCCCGGCCTCATCCCCGGCGCCAGCCAGGGCAAGGGCCTGGGCCTGGAGTTCCTGCGGCACGTCGAGCGCTGCTCGGTGCTCGTGCACGTCCTGGACACCGCCACCCTGGAGTCCGACCGCGACCCGGTCTCCGACCTCGACGTCATCGAGGCGGAGCTGAAGAGCTACGGCGGCCTCGACGACCGGCCCCGTATCGTCGTCCTCAACAAGATCGACATCCCGGACGGCCAGGACCTCGCGGACATGATCCGCGGCGATCTGGAGCAGCGCGGCTACCAGGTCTACGAGGTCTCCGCGGTCTCCCGCACCGGTCTGAAGGAGCTCTCCTTCGGGCTGGCGAAGATCGTGGCCGAGGCGCGTGCCGCCAAGCCCGTCGAGGAGGCCACCCGGATCGTCATCCGCCCCAAGGCGGTCGACGACGCGGGCTTCACGGTCGTCTACGACGAGGCGGCCGAGGTCTACCGGGTGCGCGGCGAGAAGCCGGAGCGCTGGATCCGCCAGACCGACTTCAACAACGACGAGGCCGTCGGCTACCTCGCCGACCGCCTCAGCCGTCTCGGCGTCGAGGACCAGCTGATGAAGGCGGGCGCCCGCGCGGGCGACGCCGTCGCCATCGGCCCCGAGGAGAACGCGGTCGTCTTCGACTGGGAGCCGACGATGATGGCCGGCGCGGAGATGCTCGGCCGCCGTGGCGAGGACCACCGCCTGGAGGCCCCCCGTCCCGCCGCGCAGCGCCGCCGCGACCGCGACGCGGAGCGCGACGAGGCACAGCAGGAGTACGACGACTTCAAGCCGTTCTAGGCGCCTTCCTGGAAGCGTTGTCGGTCGGCTGCGGGTCCGCTGTGGCTGAGCGCGCAGTTCCCCGCGCCCCTTAAACGCCGCTGCGCGGCATCCCCGGGATCGCCCCGGAGGGGCGTTCTAGGGGCGCGGGGAACTGCGCGAGCAACCCGGCACGGTCCGCAGACGAACGACCCCGGCCGCCCGCCAGAGGGCTTTCGGGAAGGGGCGGGGCGGGGGAAAACCCCGCGTCCGGCCCCCACGGCCGCGGCGGCATACTGGACACGTTCAGAAAACGTACGATGTCCACCGAACGTCAAGGAGTAGCCCCCCGTGCGTAATCCCGAGGCACCGAGACTGCTGGGGGTCTACCGGCGGGCCGTGCCCGAGAGCGTCCGCAAGGCGATCGTCTCGCAGGTCGACGCCGATATGCGCCGGCGCGTCAAGATGCGCATCGCCGGCGGCGCGGCCGTCGCCGAGAAGATGCGCGCCGCCCGCGTCACCAAGCGCTACCAGAGCCTCGCCGCCGGCCCCGACCGCGCGGTCGTGCACGTCGGCAAGGACCCCAAGGTCGCGCTCGTCACGCCCGGGATCACCCCGCTCCAGGCCCGCCGCGCCAACCTCGACACCGTGCTGCGGGCCCTGCACGCGGCCGGCCTCGACCACTTCTGCGTACGCGGGCGCTCCGACACCGCCGCCGCCGTCGCCGTCCGCGAGGACGACCGCACGGCCGTGCTGAAGGTGCTGGAGGCGCTCTGCGGCGACCAGCCCGGCTACGTCACCCACGTCAAGGGCAACAACCCGGTCCCCGAGACCTCCCTGCCGGGGTACGAGGACGGCACCTGGCGCCGGTTCAGGACCGCCGGGACCGTCCGCGTCACCTGGTACCGCACGGACCCCACGCACCGTCTGATCCTGGGCAACCGCTACGGCTGCGACGTGGAGTTCTGGCACGAGGAGGACGGGCAGCTGGTGCCGCCGCGCGTCGGCAAGCTCGCCGAGTCGCTCGCCCTCCAGGGCCCCATCACCCGCGTCTCCGAGGCCTACTTCACCCACCTCGCCCCGCGCGAGGCCCCCGACGCGGCCCAGGTCCCCACCCGCGCCGAGTTCGCCATCCACCCCACCGACGAGATCACCTTCCCGGTCGACGTCGTCTACACCTGGGTGAACGGCGCCGACCCGGCCTGGCTGCGCCGCCGCGCCGCGTTCACCGGCGAGACCTACCACGCCGAGGCCGCCAACGCCGCGCGCTATCTGAGCCGCGACGAACTGCGCTACTCGCTGCGCTCGCTGCACATGTACGCGCCCTGGGTACGCAACGTCTACCTCGTCACCGACGACCAGACGCCCGAGTGGCTGGACACCACCCGGCCCGGCATCAAGGTCGTCAGCCACAAGGAGATCTTCCGCGACCCGGCGCTGCTGCCCACCTTCAACTCGCACGCCATCGAGAGCCAGCTCCACCACATCGACGGCCTGGCCGAGCACTTCCTGTACTTCAACGACGACGTGATGCTCGGCAACGAGGTCACCCCGCAGGACTTCTTCCTCTCCAGCGGCCTCACCAAGTTCTTCCCCTCGCCCGCGCTCGTACCGCTGGGCGCGCGCACCCCCGAGGACCCGCCGGTGGCCGCCGCGGGCAAGAACAACCGCCGACTGATCGAGGAGCGGTACGGGGCGGTCGTCGTGCAGAAGATGAAGCACATGCCGCACCCGCTGCGCCGCAGCCTGCTCACCGAGATCGAGACGGAGTTCGAGCCGGAGTACCGCTACACCGAGGCGAGCCGGTTCCGCTCGGAGGACGACATCTCCATCTCCTCCTCGCTGCACCACTACTACGCGTACCACACGCAGCGCGCGGTGCCCTCCGAACTCCCGTACACCTACCTCGATCTGACGCACCCGTGGACGGAGACACGGCTCGGCCGCCTCCTCGCCAACCGGGACAAGACGGTGTTCTGCGTCAACGACACGGTCTCCACCGAGCAGGACGTGCACGAGCAGAAGGACCTCATCACGCCGTTCCTGGACGCGTACTTCCCGGTGCCGAGCCCGTTCGAGAAGTAGCGCGCTCAGGCCCGCGCCGGAGCGGGAAAAAGGGATCGCCCCGGACCAGGAGGTCCGGGGCGATCCCTTCGTTCGGATCAGTCGCGCTCGTAGCGGGACTTCACCGGGAAGTACGCGCTGAGGAACGCGCGCAGGACGCGGTCCTGCTCCTCCACCGACACCTCCGCGTCGGCGGACTCACCGATGCAGAACGTGTCGTGGCCGCGCTCGGCGAGCAGCCGGGTCAGCACCGTGTGGTGGTCGTAGTTGCCCACGTTGATGTAGCTGCACGAGATCGCGCTCGGCACCGAGCTGCCGGTCAGGTAGCCGTAGTGGTGGTGGAGCGAGGACGTGATCGACAGGTCCGAGTTGGCGCGGAAGGGGTTGGCCGCGGTCCGGCCCACCTCCTCGGGGAACTTGTCCGCGATCTCGGTCAGCACACTGCGGCGCAGCGGGTGCGGCGCGTGCAGGAAGCTGTTGGTCGCCACCCGCCCGAACGCCTTCTCCAGGAGCGCCCGGTTGTTCTTCGCGGCGGCGAAGTAGCCCTCGTCGTCCGGGGACGGCTCCGTCGGCGGGACGGTGGTGGGCGAGCGGAAGAACTTCGCCACCCCGTTGCTCAGGAAGAACGACGACGGCGCCAGCGGACGGCCGATGAACACGTCGTCGTTGAGGTAGAGGAAGTGCTCGGCGAGGCCCTCGATGCGGTACAGCTGGCTCTCGATGGCGTGCGAGTTGAACGTCGGCAGCCAGGCCTGGTCCTTGAAGATCTCCCGGTGGCTGACGACCTTGATGCCGGGCTGGGTGGTGTCCAGCCACTCCGGCGTCTGGTCGTCGGTCACCAGGTAGATGGTGCGCACCCAGGGCGCGAACATCTCCAGGGAGCGCAGCGAGTAGCGCAGCTCGTCGCGGTTGCGGAAGCGCACGTCGCCGCTGTCGGCGTCGTTGGTCGGCATGTTCCGGCTGCGGCGCACCGAGTCGCGGCGCTCCTGCCAGGCCGGGTCGGTGTCGTCGACCCAGGTGTAGACGACGTCGATGGGGTAGTCGACGTCCCACATCAGCTGCTTGGTGAACTGCGCGAGCGTCGGGTAGTCGCGCTCGCCGACCCGCAGCTTGGCGGTGGCCTCCAGGTTCGGCAGGCGGCGCCCGAGCAGGGTGGTCAGCCGGGGCGTCTCGCGCCAGCCGTCCTCCTCCGACTCCGCCCAGAACTCCAGACCGCAGCCGTAGGCCGGGCCGTAGCGCAGGGTGCGGCTCTCGGAGGTGATCGGCTTGAACACGCGCAGGCCCGCCACCTCACCGACGCCGTCGAGGCGCTCGGCGAGGACCGCGCCCGGGGCCGCGCCGCGCGGGGTGACCAGCTCGGCGTAGACCGGCTTGCCGTGCAGGGCCGTCGACATGGCCTCCAGGACCCGGCGGCGCATCTCGACGGGGACGGCGACGCGGTGGGCGACACCCACGTCGTGGCGCAGCAGGACGTACGGGATTCCCGCGTCCTCCAGGACCTTGGCGGTGATCTCCAGGTTGATCTGGGCCATGCGCGGGCCGGTGATGTCGTCGCGCTGCTCGGCGAGGCGGCCGGCCGAGCGGATCAGCGTCCCGCTGCGGTCCTGCGCCTGGATCATCACCTCGCGGGCCTTCTGCTCGTCCGCCGAGTTCGACAGGGCCGAGACGGGGGCGGCGACGCTGAAGCTGCGGGTGCCGCCGGCCGCGATGCGCAGCGCCGTGCGGTCGGCGCGCTGGGCGAGGCGCTCGGGGGTGTCGCGGCGGGCCACCAGCTTGGCGAAGAGCTCCTCCCAGCGGGCGGTGATGTCCTCGCCGCCGAAGCGCTCGTACACGCCCTTGCGGGCGGCCTTGCCGAAGGCGTGCCGGGTGTCGTCCTCGCCCATCAGCCGGGACATCGCGGCGGCCAGCGAGTCGATGTCGCCGGGCGGCACCAGCAGACCGTCCACGTCGTGGCGGATGATCTCGGCGGGGCCGGTGACGATGTCGTACGCGATGACCGGCACGCCGGCCGCGAACATCTCCAGGAGCACCAGCGGGAACGCCTCGTTGCGCGAGGGCAGCAGGCAGACGCTGGCCTTGGCCCACTCCTGCTCCATCTGCGAGGAGCGGCCCACCAGTTCGATGCGCGAGTGCATGCCCAGACCCTCGACGAGGCGGCGCAGACGCACCTCCTGCGGGCCGTCGCCGAAGATCCGCAGCTGCCAGTCGGGGAAGTCCGCGGAGATCCGGTGGAAGGCGTGGATGGCGTGGTCCAGCTGCTTCTCCGGGGTCATCCGGGCAGCGAGGACGATCGTCCTGGACTCCAGGTCGGCGCGCGGACGGTAGCCGTCCGGCACCGCGTTGGGGATCGCGGCGAGCTCCGGGGCGGAGTCGCGCAGCGAGTCGGCGAACCAGTCGTTGGTGCGCTCGGTCAGCGACACCAGCGCGTCCACGCGCGGGCCGTAGACCAGCAGCGGCTCACCGGAGACGCCGCGCAGCTGGGAGGCGCGGTGCTCCTGGTGCACGGTGACGACCCGGGAGGGGGCGAGCTCGGCGGCGGCGGCCAGCAGCGCCGGCGTGGTGGTGATCAGCACGTCCGAGTCGAGGGAGCCGAGGGCGGCCGTCATCTCGATGTCGGAGAGCCGGTCGAAGGTCGACTCCCAGGACGGCTTGATGATCTCGCTCGGCAGCGACTCCAGGGTCCGGCAGGCGTTCTCGTCCAGCGAACTCGGGCGCACCGGGCGTCCGTACGATTCGGTCCTGTCCACCAGGTAGCGCCGCTTGACCTGCCGGGCGGCCGAGAAGAACGGCTCCGGACGGGTCTTGAAGACGCTCAGCACCTCGACCTCGTGCCGGGGAGCGAGATGGATCGCCTGGGTGTAGGCGGCCATCTCGGTGCCGCCCATCTCGTCGCCCCAGGTGAGCAGAAACGTGATCTTCATGCAACTTCCTCTGCGCCACGGGGGGCGGTTCCGAATCCGGTACAGGACACGGCGAGCACGCCGGCCGGTGTGACGTAGGCGTGCACCCGCGCGAGCGAACCGTTGTCGAGAGCGACGATACGGAACGGCGTCCGGTAGACCTGCTTGGGGTGACGCACATCGGTCAGCCGCCGGGCGATCTTGATGCGGTTCCCGCCGGCCTTCAGATGCATGTCCCAGGTGCGGGTGGCGCGGCCGACCGCCATCTCGGCGAGCGGTACGTCGAAGGTGAAGCGGTCACCGTCCCACACCACGGCCGCCGCCGCCGACTTGCCGCCGCGCCGCAGCACCGCCTCCGCGGTGTACTCCTCGACGGGCGCCTTGGGCGCGATGAGCCGGCCGTGCACCACGATCCGGTCCCAGCGCAGCTCGAACGAGGTGAGCTCGGCCTGGTGGCGCGGGCCGCGCACGTTCAGCATGGAGCGGCCGTCGACCGAGCGGACCGGGCGGAAGACCGCGCCGCTGCTGGGGGAGGGCGAGGTGGACAGGGTGGGCCCGTCGGAGGACTCCGCGGGAGCCGAGGCGATCTTGGCCCGCAGCTCACGGCCGTCGCTTTCCGTGACGACGACCTCCATCCGCCACATACCGGACGAGAGCACCGGACCCCGGGTGCCGGTCTCCGACGGATCGTCATGGCGCAGCGGAACGGTCGCCGTCAGAAGGAGACTTCCGTCACTCTGCGGCTCCTGCTCCAGCTCCACGTGGACGACCTTGCGCCCGCGCGACAACTCCAGATGAGCCGCCCCGACCGCCTCCGGACGGCGCGGGAACGTCACCGCGAAGTTGAGGGTGCGCCCACCGGAGACCGAGAAATGCACAGGCCGCAGCAGCGGACGCGGCTTGACTCCGTCGATGGCCGGTACGGTATGCATCTGCTCGACACGTCGGCGCATACGTACTGCCGCGCGGCGCGCCCGCTTGGCGGCGCCCACCGCATAGGGCAGCAGTGAGTCACTCACGGTGAACCTAGCTCTCGTCTGGGCTAATGGTCAGCGTTGCATGCTGCCAATAATGCGTAAGATCGGCAAGTTGCTTCGTAATTCTATCGATGCATCACGATTGCATCATCGAGTGGAACCCAAACGAAGTTTCCGCCCTCTCCTCGGGTGGCGGTCTGCTTGATCGCAGATGAACGTGGAGCGGGGAGTGGGAGAAGGACATGGGACGCTGGCCGAAGATGGGACGCCAAGTGGCCTCCCGGCGTGCCGTGCTGGCTTCGCTGGCGGGGACGGTTGCGGCGGGGGCGATCGCCGGGTGTGACAGCAAGCACCCGTCGGCCAGAGGTGCCGCCGTCACCAGTCAACCACCGAAGCCGGTGTCGCTGCTGCCGGTCGACCACCGCAGCAGCTTCGACACCCCCGGCCGCCCGCTCGCCATGGCGATCGTCGCGCACCCGGACGACGACCTCTTCTTCATGAACCCGGACACGCTCAACACCATCGAGCGCGGCGTCCCCGTCGTCTCCGTGTACGTCACCGGCGGCGGCTCCTTCGGCGTCAACCAGGCACCCGGCGAGCCCAAGGCCCGCCCCGACGTGCCCGCCTACGTCTCCGCACGCCAGCAGGGCCTGCGCCAGGCGTACGCCCGGATGCTCGGCGCGACCCTCTTCACCCCGTGGACACGCACCGCCCTCAAACTGCCCGGCGGACGCGAGGCCGAGCTCAACGTCCTGGAGTACAACGGCCGCCGCGCCGAACTGATCTTCCTCGGCGTGCGGATGCACGAGAAGACCGGCCGCGGCTGGGTCGGCATGACCCAGCTGTGGAACACCCCCGGCGTGGTCCTGCGCACCCAGCCCACCCCCGAGTCCCCGGTCCGCGAGAAGTACACCTACAGCCGCGACGAGCTCACCGACGCCCTGCTGTTCCTGATGCGCAAGTACCGGCCCACGCTGGTGCGCACCCTCGACCCGGACCCCGACGCCCAGGTCCACGACAAGCTCCACCCCCGCGGCAGCGACCAGGTCGGCTACTCCGACCACCCCGACCACACCGCCGTCGCCCTCTTCACCTGGCGCGCCCTCGCCCAGTGGGGCCAGGGCAGCAGCGAGGGCACGCGCACCCCCGGCTTCCTCACCGAGGCCTTCCGCGGCTACTACAACCAGCGCTGGCCGTACAACCTGCCCAATGACACGGTCCACCAGAAGACCGAGTACCTCAACGCCTACGGCGGCGCCTCCAGCTGGCAGTGCGGCAACGCCTCGGGCTGCGGCGACTACTCCGTCGGCCTCAACGGCGTCCTGAAGTCCAAGAAGGGCTGGGTCCGCTCCACCCACCGCCGCTACCCGACCGCCGGCCCCAAGGTCGTCATCGACGAGGACGGCCGCATGAGCGCCTACGCCGTACTCGGCACCCGCGCCGCCCGCTGGCGCGAATCCGGCCCCTACAGCGGCGGCTGGGGCGCCGCCGAGGACCTCGGCGGCGGCCCCCTCGCCCCCGCCCTCAGCGCCGTCGTCGCCGCCGACGGCCGCCACCTCGTCCTCGGCCTGCGCTTCACCGGCCTCGGCGCCACCGACAAGGACGACACCCGCGAGATAGTGGTCCTCCAGCAGAAGAGCGCCGGCGGCGCCTTCGAGGAGCGCTGGACCAGCCTCGGCAACCCCGAGACCGACCCCCGCCGCTCCCGCCTCACCGGCCCGCCCACCGCGGTCGCCGCCCCCGACGGCACCATCCACGTCTTCGTCCGCAACGCCGCCAAGGGCATCAGCACCCGCGTCCGCAGCAAGCAGGGCACCTGGTCGCCCTGGCAGAAGCTGGCCGGCGGCGGACAGATCCAGGAAGGCCTCGCCGCCGCCGTCGACGGCGACGGCCGCGTCCACGTCTTCGGCTCCGCCTTCGGCTGGGTCGAGCACTGGACCCAGAAGGACCCCGGCGGCACCCTGGTCCGCGGCCCCCGCGGCCTCAAGACCCGGCCCGGCGACGCCCCCGACGCGGTCACCGCCCAGGACGGCTCCGTGCTGCTCGCCTTCCACAAGCCCTCCAGCGACCAGATCAACGTCGCCCAGCTCCGCGGCGGCCAGGCCGGCCGCTGGACCGAACTGCCCGACCAGAAGGTCACCGGCTACGGCCCGGTCGCCCTCGTCGACGGCCAAGACCTCGCCACCGGCGGCGTCATGCTGGCCTCCCGCAGCGGCACCGGCTCCATCGAGATGGTCGACAGCGGCAAGCAAGTCACCCTCCACGGCGACGCGTCCTCCGGCTTCATGGTCGGTGCCCCCGCCGTCGTCCAGGGCGCGAGCGAGGGCGTCGCCCTCGTCACGCTCAACCTGAACACCACCCCCGCGGTCACCAGGGTCCCGCCGCGCGCCGGCACCGTCTGAGCGACACACCGGTCCGCCCCGCACCGCCGGGGCGGACCGGAGGACGACGGGGGCGCACGGACAACTCCCGTACGCCTCATATGTCCCGGCCCACACCCCCGTGCGGCGATACGCGCCCGCACAACCGGCCACCCCGCCCTTACGCCGCCCTCACCTTCGTACGAAAAGTCACAGCGGCGGCGCCGCCCGGCCCCGCCACCCGCCCCGGACCGCCTCCTAGACTGTCCGCATGACTTGGATGATCACAGGCGGTGCCGGCTACATCGGATCCCACGTGGTGAAGGCCCTCGTCGACGGCGGCGAGCAGGTCGTCGTCCTCGACGACCTCAGCACCGGCGACCCGGCCCGGCTGCCCGAAGGCGTCCGCCTCGAACGCGGCACCGTCCTCGACCGCGCGGTCCTCGACCGCGTCCTGCGCGAGAACGACGTCGACGGCGTCATCCACATCGCCGCCAAGAAGCAGGTCGGCGAATCCGTCGAACGCCCCCTGCACTACTACCGCGAGAACGTCGAAGGCCTGCGGACCGTCCTGGAAGCCGCCGCCGAAGCCGGCGTACGCCGCTTCCTGTTCTCCTCCTCCGCCGCCGTCTACGGCATGCCCGACGTCGACCTCGTCACCGAGCAGACCCCCTGCCTGCCCATGAGCCCCTACGGCGAGACCAAGCTCGCCGGCGAATGGCTCGTCAGCGCCGTCGGCAAGGCCCACGGCATGGCCACCGCCTCGCTGCGCTACTTCAACGTCGCCGGCGCCGCCACCCCCGAACTCGGCGACCCCGGGATCTTCAACCTCGTCCCGATGGTCTTCGAACGCCTCACCGACGGCAAAGCACCGCTGATCTTCGGCGACGACTACCCCACCCCCGACGGCACCTGCGTACGCGACTACATCCACGTCGAGGACATCGCCACCGCCCACCTCGCCGCCGCCCGCCGGCTCGCCGCCGACCCCGACGCCGCCCTCATCCTCAACATCGGCCGCGGCGAAGGCGCCTCCGTCGCCGAGATGGTCGACATCATCCGCGACGTCACCGGCATCACCGAGCCCGCCCCCGAGGTCGCCCCCCGCCGCCCCGGCGACCCCGCCCGCGTCGTCGCCTCCGCCGAGCTCATCACCAAGGAACTCGACTGGAGCGCCCGCCACGACATCCGCGCCATGATCACCTCCGCCTGGGAGGGCTGGCAGCTGCGCCACCCGCGCGACTGACCCCCCAGACGGCTGCGGGGCCCGGGGCTCCCGGGCCCCCGGGCCCCCGGCCTGCCGGGGGACCGGCAGGCCGGGGACCCGTCCAACGCTCGAAACGGCCGTGCGCCCCCACCCCGGCCTGACATAGATTTCCCGGTGTGACAGTGGCAAGGCAGTACGTGACCCAGGCCCGCAGGATCGTCGTCAAGGTGGGCTCGTCCTCCCTCACCACCGCCTCCGGCGGCCTCGACGCCGACCGCGTCGACGCCCTCGTCGACGTCCTCGCCAAAGCCCGCAGCGGCGGCGAGAAGGAAATAGTGCTGGTCTCCTCCGGCGCCATCGCCGCCGGACTCGCCCCCCTCGGCCTGCGCCGCCGCCCCACCGACCTCGCCCGCCAGCAGGCCGCCGCCAGCGTCGGCCAAGGCCTCCTCGTCGCCCGCTACACCGCCTCCTTCGCCCGCTACGGCGTACGCGTCGGACAAGTCCTCCTCACCAGCGACGACACCAGCCGCCGCGCCCACTACCGCAACGCCTACCGCACCCTCGACCAGCTCCTCGCCATGGGCGCCCTGCCCGTCGTCAACGAGAACGACACCGTCGCCACCGACGAGATCCGCTTCGGCGACAACGACCGCCTCGCCGCCCTCGTCGCCCACCTCGTCCGCGCCGACCTCCTCGTCCTCCTCTCCGACGTCGACGGCCTCTACGACGGCGACCCCAGCAAACCCGGCACCACCCGCATCGGCGAAGTACACGGACCCGACGACATCGCCCACGTACAGATCGGCAGCGCAGGCAAAGCCGGCGTCGGCACCGGCGGCATGGTCACCAAGGTCGAAGCCGCCCGCATCGCCGCCGCCGCCGGCCTCCCCGTCGTCCTCACCTCCGCCAGCCACGCCGCCGACGCCCTCGCCGGCCGCGACACCGGCACCTACTTCCACCCCACCGGCCGCCGCTCCGCCGACCGCCTCCTCTGGCTCGCCCACGCCTCCACCCCCCAGGGCCACCTCGTCCTCGACGACGGAGCCGTCACCGCCGTCGTCGAACGCCACTCCTCCCTCCTGCCCGCCGGAATCGCCGCCGTCGAGGGCGAGTTCAGCGCCGGCGACCCCGTCGAACTCCGCGACACCACCGGCCGCGCCGTCGCCCGCGGCCTCGTCAACTTCGACGCCAAGGAGATCCCGCAACTCCTCGGCCGCTCCACCCGCGAACTCGCCCGCGAACTCGGTCCCGCCTACGAGCGAGAAGTCGTACACAGGGACGATCTGGTCGTCCTGCACCCCTGAAACGGCTGAAAGTCCGGCCCTCGGAACGACACCTTCACGAAAACCGCCCCGCGACCCGGCCCGGACTGGTCAACTTTGTTTCGGGGTACTCGCGGGGATGACCCGCGGGGGGTACGACATCGCATCGCAGCATCACAGGAGGCCGCCGGTGAGACGAGCGCGCCCGGGGGCGGCGCCCCGAGCCGGGGGAACCCACGCCCGCAGGACCGTGGGGGAGGACGGGCGGACCCTGACCAGCGTGGGCACGGGGACCGACATCACCCAGACCGAGGAGTGGGAGAAGCCCGGGGACACCCCAAGGCTCTGGCACATCACCCTCAGCGTCTCCGGCACCGAAACCCCCCTCAAAGAGGTCCGCCGCGGCCTTGAGCAGCTCGCCCACGACCACCCCTTCTTACTGACCAGCAGATACGCCGGCGACCACGCCGAAATCCGCTACTGGGAAGAGGCCCGCGACCTGCACGACGCGGCGGCCGTCGCCCTGCGCCTGTGGGGCGAACACCGCTCCACCGCCAAACTCCCGCCCTGGGAGATCGTCGGCCTGGAGGTCATCGACCGCGAGACCTACCACCAGCGCCTCGCCGAGGGCTACGGACCACCCCCGGCCGCACCCGTCGGCGTCCACCCCTTTTGAGACACGGGGGCTGGATGCCGCCCGCTTGAACGTTTCGGACGGGTCGGTTCGGGACGGGTCGGTTCGGGACGGGTCGGTTCGGGACGCGTCGGTTCGAGACGCGCCGGTTCGAGACGCGCCGGTTCGGGAAGGTGCGGGCGCCCGCGCGTCCGGACGGCCCGCACGACCTGGACGTCCCGGGCAGCCCGCGCGACCGGACCGTGAGAGCGCCGTCTCGGCACGTGGAATCCGTGCGGAACACGCCCGCCCGGCGCACTACCCTGCGGACATGAGCGCGTTTTCCCCCAACGAGAACCTGTCCCCGGTCACCCAGGCCGCCCACCGGGCCCGCACGGCCGCCGCCGATATCGCGCCATTGCCGCGCTCGGCCAAGGACAACGCGCTCCTGGCCATCGCCGACGCCCTCGAAGCCCGCACCGACGAGATCGTCGAGGCCAACGCCCTCGACACCGCCAAGGCCCGCGACGCCGGCACCAGCGAGACCGTCATCGACCGTCTCACCCTCACCCCCGACCGCGTCCGCGCCATCGCCTCCGACGTACGCGACGTCGCCGCCCTCCCCGACCCCGTCGGCGAAGTCGTCCGCGGCTCCACCCTCCCCAACGGCATCGACCTGCGCCAGATCAGGGTCCCCCTCGGCGTCGTCGGCATCATCTACGAAGCCCGGCCCAACGTCACCGTCGACGCCGCCGCCCTCTGCCTCAAGTCCGGCAACGCCGTCCTGCTGCGCGGCTCCTCCTCCGCGTACGAGTCCAACACCGCACTCGTACGCGTCCTGCGCGACGCCGTCACCGGCGCGGGACTGCCCGCCGACGCCGTCCAGCTCGTCCCCGGCGAATCCCGGGACTCCGTACGTGAGTTGATGCGCGCCCGCGGCCTCGTGGACGTCCTCATCCCGCGCGGCGGAGCCTCCCTCATCCGCACCGTCGTCGAGGAGTCCACCGTCCCCGTCATCGAGACCGGCACCGGCAACTGCCACGTCTACGTGGACGCCCAGGCCGACCTCGACATGGCCGTCGACATCCTCATCAACTCCAAGGCCTCGCGCCCCTCCGTCTGCAACGCCGCCGAGACCCTCCTCGTCCACCAGGACATCGCCGACGCCTTCCTGCCCCGCGCCCTCGACGCACTCGCCGAGGCCGGCGTCACCGTCCACGGCGACCCGCGCGTCCAGGCCTACGCCGAGTCCGGCAAGGCGACCGTCGTCGCCGCCACCGCCGAGGACTGGGAGACCGAATACCTCTCCTACGACATCGCCGCCGCCGTCGTCGACTCCCTCGACGCCGCCGTCGCCCACATCCGGCAGTGGACCTCCGGCCACACCGAGGCGATCGTCACCACCTCCCAGGCCGCCGCCCGCCGATTCACCCAATTGGTCGACTCCACCACCGTCGCCGTGAACGCCTCCACCCGCTTCACCGACGGCGGCCAGTTCGGCTTCGGCGCCGAGATCGGCATCTCCACCCAGAAGCTCCACGCCCGCGGCCCCATGGGCCTGCCGGAACTCACCTCCACCAAGTACATCGTCACCGGCGACGGACACGTGCGCTAACCGGGACCGGCCCACGGCCCGGCGCCCGGGGCGGTGCCCGAGGTCTCTCCGACGTGTCACCCGCGCGGTGTCACCCGAGGGGGAGAGTTCGGACACTCCCTGCCCAAAACATCCGCTACGGGGCTAGGCTGAACCCGTGCCGGACGACGTGGGGGGCAGGCCGTTCCCGAACGGCTGGGAGCCCGACGACGACCGCGGAGGCGCGGACGACGCATTCGCCTCCGTGGTCTTCGACGAGGACTTCGTACGGGCCGCTCAGATCCATGAACCGAGCGCCGTGGAACGGCTGTTGGCCGCAGCGCAAGCCCGCGCCGAGGCCGAAGCGGCCCGGGCCCGCGCCGGCGCGGGAGCCGACGACGACTTCCCCTACCCCGCCCGCGACACCGGCCCCTACGGCACCGCCTTCCCCGGCGGCCCCGAAGCCGGCCCCTACGGCCCGCACGGCGGCGCCCTGCGCCCCTACCGCGGCCGGGCCCGCTGGCACCGCCCCGTCGCCTGGCTGCTCGCCCTGATCATGGGCATCGGCATGGTCGCCCTGGCCTTCGCGGCCGTCTACCGGGGCGCCTCCAACAGCCGCGAGGACCCCGCCCCGCCCCCGGCCACCAGCAACGTGGACAAATCCGGGCCACCCATTCCAGCCACCGTCGGCCCCACCGCCTCCGCGGACTACTCAGCCCCGGCAGTCGCGGCCGTCCCTCGGCGCCCTTGAGCACGGGGGACGGGGGGACTGGGGGCGGGGGACTGGGACTGGGACGGAGGCAGGGGATGGGGGATGGGGGCCTTGGAGTTACAGCGGGATGGGGGGCCTCCCCCCCGCCCCCACCCACCCCCCCTCCCACCCACCCCACCCCTGACCGGCCCCTCCCCCCGCCCCGCCCTCGCTCTGACCATCTCCTGACCAGGCTCTGACCAAGCCCCGCACAACCGCGTGGGAACTCGTCAGAACTTGTCGCGTAGCAGCGCGTTTATCGGCCCCTCCCGCGACCTACCCTGAAGGTATGGCAGGGCGTGGAGAGCCACCCGAGGGGACCCCGGAGGGCCTCCCCGGCGGAGGTGAGGACGAGTACCGATCCGTCGTGTTCGACGAGTCGTTCGTCCGTGCTGCCCGCCTTCAGGAGTTCTCCGCCCAGGAACGGATGCGCGAGCACGCGCGCGCGGTGCGCAGCCGGTCCAGCTGGTCGTTCAGACCCTTCACCAAACAGATAGTCGCGCTGGCCGTCCTCCTCTTCATCGCGTTCGGCACCGCCGTGTACATGGGCCTGCGTCACCCGTACCAGCCCGGTGGCGGCAGCGTCGCCGCCGAGCCCCTGCGGATGACCGTGATCCCCCTGGCCCCGCAGACCGTCGTCCCCGGCATCGACGTCGACCGGCTCTTCGACCACAGCCCGGCCGCCCAGTTCCGCACCGGCGCCGACGGCATCAACCTCCCGGCCGTCCGCAGGACCGCCCACTTCTCCGAGAGCCAGATCATCGCCGGTGTCACCACCGCCAAGGAGTACCTGGTCCAGTCCTCCCTGGACCCCCAGGTCCTGACCGGTAAGTCCGTGCACCAGGTGCGGGCACTGCTCGATCCGGAGCTGCTCGCCCAGTTCGACCAGAGCATCGACAACCCGGCCGACGACGGCCGGCACGCCGCCACGGGCTGGCTGGTGCGCTTCGATCCGGCCAAAGTCGCACTGGCCGACACCCAGGTGCGTGTGCAGGGCACCTTCCACTACGCCGAGTCCGGCCGGGACACCCTCGATGTGACGTCCGACCACACCTTCACGTACGCCCTGCGCCCGACCGCCTCCGGTTCGGACAAGGCCGCCTCGCTCTTCACCGTCCGCCGCGAGCTGCACTTCCGCTTCGACCGTGACGACCTGCGGCTGCACCGGGTCGAGCTGCAGTTCAGCTATGTGGAGGCCGGACCGCAGGCCTGCTCGGCGGATGTCTCCGCGCAGCTGCGGCCACTGCTGGCGGGCGAGCGGACCAGCGCGACCGGCCCGGCGGGTACCGATCCGTACGCGACCGGTCCCGCCACCGCGGCCCTCTGCGGCACCCTCGCCACCAGCGCCCAGCCGACGCCGTAAACATCCCTAGGCATCCCTCCTAGGCATCCCTAAAACCCGGGACGTCCTTAAGCGTCCCTACACGTCTCCCTAGGCGCCCCGTCCCGGCCCCTCCTGCGGCCCGTCGGTCCCGTCGCCGTCCGTCGCCGGACCGGAAGGCCGGTTCTGCGGCTCGTCCTGGGACCCGCCCTGCGGCCGGTCGGAGGTGCGCGAGGCGGAGCCCGCGCCGGTGAACTTGCCGTACAGCTTGCCGCCCAGGTCCGCCGTGCCGCCGGCTATGTCGCCGACCAGCTTCATCAGCGGGTCCTTGCTGGTGCGCACCGTCTCGGCGTACGAGGCGGCGGACTCGCGGAACGAGTCGGAGACCGAGGCGTCCTTGTCCTCCTCACGACGGGGGTAGTGGCCGTCCATCAGGCGCTGGTAGTCACGGCTGGCGGCCCACTTCTTCAGCTCGGCCGCGCGCACGGTGGTGAACGGGTGCGAGCGGGGCAGCACGTTCAGGATCTTCAGGACCGAGTCGCGCAGGTCACCGCCCGCCTCGTACTCCTCGGCCTGCTCCAGGAACGCGTCCACGTTCATCTCGTGCAGGTGGTTGCCCCCGGCAATCTTCATCAGGCCCCGCATCGAGGCCTGGAGGTCCTGGCCGACGAGCAGTCCGGCGCGGTCGGCGGACAGCTCCGACTTGCGGAACCACTCCCGCAGCGCCGTCACGATCGCCATGACCGCCACATTGCCCAGCGGGATCCAGGCGACCTTCAGGGCCAGGTTGGTGAGGAAGAGCAGGATCGTGCGGTAGACGGAGTGGCCGGACAGGGCGTGGCCCACCTCGTGGCCGACGACCGCGCGCATTTCCTCCTCGTCGAGCAGCTCCACGAGGCCGGTCGTGACGACGATGATCGGCTCGTCGATGCCGATGCACATCGCGTTCGGCCGGGGGTCCTGCGTCACGTACATCGGGGGGACCTTCTCCAGGTCCAGGATGTAACAGGCGTCCCGCAGCATCGAGTTGAGGTGGGCGAACTGGGCGTCGCTCACGCGCACGGAGTCGGAGAGGAACAGCAGGCGCAGGCTGCGCTCCGGCAGCAGCCCGCTGAGGGCCTTGAAGACCGTGTCGAAGCCGCTGAGCCTGCGCAGCGCCACCAGTGCCGACCGGTCGGCGGGGTGTTCGTAGGCCCGGGAGGAGATCCCGGGGAAACGTCGGCGCTGCCTGCTGGGCACGCTGTCCTGGATGTCATCGGTCATGGTGTCCCCCTGTCTGAGAGTCTCGGCTCGTCCCCCTGACGACATCCACCCTAGGCGGTGGGGCTACCGTGGGGCGGGGGCCTGTGGATAACCAAGGAGACACCTGCCATGACGGACGCCGTCGCGCTTCTCGCCGCCGCCTCGGACCAGCAAGGACCCGGCAATGTGCTGCGGATCCTGCTGCTGGTGTCGATCCTCGGTGCGGGCGGCCTCGCCTGGCTGCTGCTGCGCGGCTACCGCACGAACGACGGTGGCGACGCGGCGGCGGCCGAGCCGGACGGCGAGCCGAGCCGGGGCGCGAGCCCCGACGCGGAGGGCGTCGTCAAGGACTGAACGGCTGAGTCGGCGTGAGAGTGCCCGGGCGGCCCGCATACGATGTGCCCGAAGTCTCCGCTCCGACTCCCGGATAGGTCCTGCTGACGATGAGCCTCACCAGCACCGCCGCCACGCACCTGGTCACCCTCGCCGAGGGTGCCGAGCACGGTGGCAACCACGAAAGCCTCAGCCCGTACGTCACCGGTGGCGGCGCGCTGTTCGCGCTGCTGCTCCTGCTGTGGATCACCACGCGTTTCAACCGCGACCGCTGAGTCGGGGCGTTTCCACCGGGCCAGTAGGCTCTGCACGCATGGGAGAGCAGGAAGTGCCTACCGGTCCGGTCAAGCGGCGCATCGGCGTGATGGGCGGAACGTTCGACCCGATCCACCACGGACACCTGGTGGCCGCCAGCGAGGTGGCCTCTCAGTTCCACCTGGACGAGGTCGTGTTCGTGCCGACGGGGCAGCCGTGGCAGAAGAGCCACAAGAACGTTTCCGCGGCTGAGGACCGGTATCTGATGACGGTCATCGCGACCGCGTCCAACCCGCAGTTCTCGGTGAGCCGGATCGACATCGACCGCGGCGGCGCGACGTACACCGTGGACACGCTGCGGGACCTGCGCTCCCTCAACAGTGACGCGGACCTGTTCTTCATCACCGGCGCCGACGCGCTCTCGCAGATCCTCACGACCTGGCGGGACGTGGACGAGCTCTTCTCGCTCGCCCACTTCATCGGGGTGACCCGGCCCGGCCACATACTGACGGACGACGGTCTGCCCGAGGGCGGGGTGTCGCTGGTGGAGGTGCCCGCCCTGGCCATCTCGTCGACGGACTGCCGGGCGAGGGTCGCGCAGGGCGATCCGGTCTGGTATCTGGTTCCGGACGGTGTGGTGCGCTACATCGACAAGCGCCAGCTCTACCGCGGCGAGTGAGAGAAGGGCACCCGGTGAACGACCGACAGGACCCCTACGACCCCTATGCGCCGCAGGTGCGGCTTGTCGGTTATGACGAGTACGGCCAGCCGGTGTACCAGCAGGTGCCGCAGGAGGGTTCGTACGACCCGTACGGCCAGGCCCAGCCGCAGCAGACCCACCAGACTCACCAGTCCCAGCAGGACCATCAGGGTCAGCAGCAGGGCCAGCAGGGCCAGCAGGGCGGGTACGGGTACGACCCGTACGGCCGGCAGCAGCCCTCGTACGACTACGGCACCGGCTCGGGCTCCGGCACCGGTTCCGGCTACGACGCGTATGGCCGGCCCGCGCAGCCATCCGTGCCCCAGGAGCACCAGGGGTACGGCTATGACACGCAGCAGTGGGGCCGCGAGCAGTCCCCGGTCCAGCAGGCAGCCGCAGCCCAGGCTCCCGCGCAGGCACAGGCACAGGCCCCCGTGCGGGAGGCCGAGTCCGAGCCCGGTCCGGTCGCCGAGCAGAGCGGTCCGGTGGTGCCGCAGCAGCGCAAGGACGAACGCGACTACCGCACCGAGCAGTTCTCCTTCATCGAGGAGCCCGACGAGGACTCCGAAGACGTCATCGACTGGCTGAAGTTCACCGAGAGCCGCACCGAGCGGCGCGAGGAGGCACGGCGCCGCGGCCGTAACCGGGTGGTCGCGCTCGTCGTCGTCCTGGCGCTCGCTGCGATCGGCGGGGTCGGCTACCTCTGGACGGCCGGCAAGCTGCCCGGTCTGTCCTCGTCCTCGGGCTCCGAGAAGCCGGCGGTCGCGGTCGGGGCGCAGAAGCGGGACGTGATCGTCGTCCATCTGCACAACACCCAGAAGGGCGGCACCTCCACGGCGCTGCTCGTCAACAACGCGACGACCAAGCAGGGCACCACCGTCCTGCTGCCCAACACCCTCGCCGTCTCCAACGACGACGGCACCCGGACCACGCTCGGCAAATCGGTGGACGGCGACGGTTCGCAGGGGACCCGTGAGGCGCTCGGCACCCTGCTCGGCACCAAGATCAGCGGCACCTGGCGGCTGGACACGCCCTTCCTGGAGAACCTGGTCGACCTGGTCGGGAACATCGACATCAGTACGGATGCCGACGTACCGGGCGCCAAGGCGGGTGCCGGCCCGGTGGTGAAGAAGGGCGAGGACCAGACGCTGACCGGGCAGATGGCCGTGGCGTACGCCACGTACAAGGGGCCCGGCGAGGCGGACGCCAAGCAGCTGCAGCGGTTCGGGCAGGTGATGTACGGGGTGCTGCGCAAGATCTCGGACGATCCGAAGGCCGCGACGATCACCGTGCAGACGCTGGCGCAGATCCTCGACCCCTCGCTGCCCGAGGCCGACCTCGGTGCCGCGCTGGCCAAGCTCGCCGAGCACGCCAAGGTCGGCGCCTACAAGACGGCGATGCTGCCGGTGCAGCAGGACGGCACGCTCAGCGCGCAGGCCGGGGACAGCGTGGTCAGGGACATCCTGGGCGGCTCGGTCACGGCGCCCGACAAGGGCTCGGCGGTCCGCGTCGGCGTCAGCAACGGCAGCGGCAACCCCAAGGCGGTTGAGAAGGCCCGGATCGCCCTGGTCAACGGCGGTTATGCCGTCATCGACGCGGGCGGCGCGAGTACGGCGGCGTCGTCCTCCGTCACGTACGGTGACGCGGCGCAGAAGGCGAAGGCCGAAGAGGTGGCCAAAACGCTGGGGCTGCCGGCCGGCGCGGTGAAGCAGGGCAAGGCCGCGGCGAACGCGGATGTCACCGTGGTGCTCGGCAAGGACTACAAGATCAAGTAATCCTTTCGGGGCTGTCGGCGGTCCGTGAGACCCTGGAGAACGATCTGAATCGATCTGACCGCCGACGAAAGCCAGCTTGTGACCGCCACGGACCGTTCCATCGAGCTCATCACCGCCGCCGCCCAGGCGGCTGCCGACCGGCTCGCGCACGACATCATCGCGTACGACGTCAGCGACGTGCTGTCGATCACCGACGCCTTCCTGCTCGCCTCCGCCCCCAACGACCGCCAGGTCAAGTCGATCGCGGAGGAGGTCGAGGAGCGTCTGAACAAGGAGCTCGGCGCCAAGCCGGTGCGCCGGGAGGGCGACCGCGACGCCCGCTGGATCCTGCTCGACTACGTGGACATCGTCGTCCACGTCCAGCACAGCGAGGAGCGTGTCTTCTACGCCCTGGAGCGCCTCTGGAAGGACTGCCCCGAGCTGCCGCTTCCCGAGGACGCGCTGAAGACCCGCGGCAAGGCCGCCGAGCACGCCCAGCTGCACGGTGGGACGGAGGACGGTGAGCTGAGCTGAACGGCAGCGACACCAAGCCCGGCCGGGGCCGCCGCGTCGTCCTGTGGCGGCACGGCCAGACAGCGTGGAACCTGGAGCGCCGCTTCCAGGGCTCCACGGACATCGAGCTGACCGAGACCGGTCTCGGTCAGGCGCGCCGGGCGGCGCGCCTGCTGGCGGCCCTGAAGCCGGACGCGATCATCGCCTCCGACCTCAAGCGGGCCGCGGCGACCGCCGGTGAGCTGGCCGCGGTCTGCGGGCTGCCGGTGACCCACGACGCCGCCCTGCGGGAGACGTACGCGGGCGCCTGGCAGGGCCTGACCCACACGGAGATCGTCGAGCGCTACGGCGAGCAGTACGCGGCGTGGAAGCGCGGCGAGCCGGTCCGCCGGGGTGGCGGCGAGCTGGAGACCGAGGTGGCCGACCGGGCCGCCCCGGTGGTGCTCGCGCACGCCGACAAACTGCCCGACGACGGCACCCTGGTCGTGGTCAGCCACGGCGGGACGATCCGTACGACCATCGGCCGCCTCCTCGGCCTGGAGTCGCACCACTGGGAGGGTCTGGGCGGCCTCTCCAACTGCTGTTGGTCCGTCCTCGGCGAGGGCGCGCGCGGCTGGCGCCTGCTGGAGCACAACGCCGGCACGCTGCCCGAACCGGTCTTCGGCGACGACGACTGACGGTTAAGGCCGGGCGCGCCGGGGCGGCCCCCGGGCCGCCGCCGGGCGCGCCGGGTGCCCGCCCGGGGCGGTGCGACCACCGGATTTCACTTTCCGGCAGGTCACAGGCTAAAGTTCTTCTTGTTCGCGGCGCGGGAGCGCGGGAAACAGAGCGAACAGCGGGGCTATAGCTCAGTTGGTAGAGCGCCTGCATGGCATGCAGGAGGTCAGGAGTTCAATTCTCCTTAGCTCCACAGGTACGGGAATCCCGTCCGGTCCATTCGACCGGGCGGGATCTCGCGTTTCCGGGACGCGCGTCGCGCCCGCACCCCGCGTACGTCCCGCGGGCCCGCCCGGGAGCCCGCGGGTGTGAGGCGACCGCCCAGCCCCGTGCCCGCGCGGTCGCCTCACGCCCAGATCTTCTCCCGCATCTCCCGCAGCCTCGCCGTACGCGCGGCGCTCTCCTCGTCGTTCGGTGTGTACGTCACGATCCGGCACTCCGGCATGCCGTTGATGGACAGCGACACCGACGTCATCCGTATCTCGCCGACCGCGGGGTGCCGGAAGGTCTTCACACGCGGGCCCGGCGGCACCACGTCGCCGTTCTTCCACAGCCGGGCGAAGTAGGGACTGGCCTCGGAGAGCCTCGCGATGAACGACTCCCAGGCGGGCTCCCCCGCATGGCGGCCGTACTCCGAGCGCAGCGTCGCCACCATCACCGGCAGCTCCTTCTCACGGAACAGCACCGGGCAGTTGGGCTCGGGCACGGTGAACAGCGTCCACAGGACGTTGCGCACGCCCATCGACCGGATCTCCGGGATGTCGAACAGGTCCCGGTAGGCGGGGTTGGTCGCCAGCAGGTCGTAGCGGCCGTTGTAGACCACCGCCGGATGCGGGTCCAGGGCGTCGATGATCCCCTGGATCTCGGGGCCCACCTCCACCACCGCGGCCTCCCGGTCCGGCACGCAGGGCACATCCGCCAGGTGGTAGAGGTGGGCGCGCTCCGGCTCGTCCAGCCGCAGGGTGCGCGCCACCGCGTCCAGGACCTGCGGAGAGGCGTTGATCGGGCGCCCCTGCTCCAGCCAGGTGTACCAGGTCACGCCGACCCCGGAGAGCTGGGCGACCTCCTCACGGCGCAGCCCAGGCGTACGCCTTCGCAGGCCCGGAGGCATGCCGACGTCGGCCGGCGTCACCCGCGCCCGTCTGCTGCGCAGGAAGGCGGCCAGTTCCGGTCTGCGGCGTCCGTTCGGTGCGGCCACTGTCGTCACGTCCCCCATGTTCGGCCCCGTCGCCCGCCGCTGCCAGGTGCTGTCAGTACCAGCATCAGCGGGCTCTCGTTACCCGTATCGGAACAGGGTCAGGCTGGCTGCCATGACCACCGCACTCCGTCCGGGCCCAAGTCCCCTACTCAGTAAAGACCGTGCCACTGACAACCGGCCTTCGCTGCTGCTCGCGATCGTGCTCGCGGCGCAGTTCATGGCGCTCCTCGACGTGTTCATCGTCAACGTCGCCGCCCCCACCATCCGCACCGAACTGCACGCCTCCGGCTCCGCGTTGCAGCTGGTCGTCGCCGGTTACACCATCGCGTACGCGGTGCTGCTCATCACCGGCGCGCGACTGGGCGACCTGCTCGGGCACCGCCGGCTCTATCTGACGGGCCTGACCGTCTTCACCGCCGCCTCCCTCGCCTGCGGTCTGGCGGGCACGGCCGGCCAGCTGATCGCCTTCCGGCTGGTGCAGGGCGCCGGATCGGCACTGATGATCCCGCAGGTGCTCAGCCTCATCCAGCGCAACTTCACCGGAGAGGCACGCACGCGTGCCCTCGGGGTGTACTCCGCCGTGCTCGCCACCGGCGCCGCCGCCGGGCAGGTGCTGGGCGGCATCCTCGTCAGCGCCGACCTCTTCGGCACCAGCTGGCGTCCGGTGTTCCTGGTCAACGTGCCGCTCGGGATCGCCCTGCTGGTCCTCGGCATGCGCCTGCTGCCCAAGGAGCGGCACGAGCACCGCGGCGCGGCCCGCTGGGGACGCGACCTCGACCTCCCCGGACTGGTCCTGCTCGGCGCCGCCGTCTGCCTGCTCACCGTGCCACTGGTGCTCGGCCAGGAGGAGGACTGGCCGCTGTGGGCCTGGCTGTCGCTGGCGTCCAGCGCGCTGCTCTTCGCCGCCTTCTGGACGTACGAGTCGCGTCTGGCCCGGCGCGGCGGCGTCCCGCTGATCGCGCCCAGGGTGCTGCGCCTGCCCGGCATGGGCCTCGCGGTCTTCCGGATCGTCGTGGTCATGGCCGTCAACGCGGGCTTCCTGTTCACCCTGACCCTGCACATCCAGGGCGGCCTCGGCTTCAGCGCGCTGCGCGCGGGACTGACCTTCGCGCCGACCGCCGCGGTCTTCGGCACGGTCGGGCTGACCTGGCGTCGCTGGCCCGCACGCTGGCAACGGGGCCTGGTGCCGGGCGGATTCGTGCTGACCGCGCTCTCCACCCTGGCCACCGGCGCCCTCCAGCGCGGCGGCGGCACGGGCGGCCCCGTCGTCTACGTGACGTACGCGGGCGTGGGAGCCGGTCTGGCACTCGCCTTCAGCCCCACCTTCGCGGGAGCGCTCGCCGATGTGCGGCCCGAGGACGCCTCGGACGCCAGCGGGCTGCTCGCCACCGTGAACCAGCTGGGCCAGCTGATCGGCGTCGCGGCCTTCGGCACGCTCTTCCTGAACCGGCTCACGGCGGGGGCGCACACCTCCGGCGGTGCGCTGTGGGCATGCTCCCTGGCGATGTCCGCGGCGGCACTGGTGGGAGCGCTGACAGGGCTCGCACCACGACGTCGCTGACCCTCTTGCGCGACCATGGCAGAATCGTGACGGCCGGAGGGGGACGACGGACCGAACGGGAGGGAGACCGCGATGCCTGCGAGCCGCGACGACGTCCCGGACCTGCCCGGTGCGCCGCGGACAGCGACCCGGATCAGCCGCCCTTCCCGTGGGTTCTCCCAGGTCGCGCGGATGCCCGGCGACAGCGGGAGTGGCACCCGCGTGTGCACGGCCCGCGGCCACAGCTGGAGCTGAGATGGGTGCACACAGGCGGAAGTGCGACTGGTGCGGCAGCGGTACGCCCATCGTCCGGGACATGGAGCCGGTCAACGCCGACTACCAGTACTGGTGCGAGGAGTGCGCGCGGGCGCTGATCATAAAAGGCGACCCCATCGAGACCTACCGGGAGCTGGAGGGGGAGCCGATCTACGGCCGCCTCCTGGAGGCGCACTGCACCCTCAAGAGGTTCTACTCCTTCGCCACCGCCTGACGGCCCCGGCGGACCGCGGGCGCCCCCTGCCACGGCCCGAGCGCCACCGCCGCCACACACACCAACCCGGCCAGCGGATAGAGCGCAGAGAGAGCCATCTGCCATCCGTTCTGCGCCAGTTCGGGGCGGCCCGCCCCGTGCGGCACCCACCACAGCGCGTACGAGCCGAAGACCAGCGCCACCAGGGCCCCGCCGGTGCGGTGGGCGCCCAGAACCACGAGCCCCGGCACGCACCACACCCAATGGTGCGACCAGGAGACCGGGCTCACCAGGAGCGCCGTGGCCGCGCAGCACAGCACCGCCGCCGCCCGCCGGCCCCCCAGCTCGGCCCGTACCGCCGCCCAGAGCCCCAGCGCCGCGGTGAGGGCCGCGGCGACCGCCCACCCCGTCCCCGGGGCCGCGGTGTGCAGCAGCCGGGCCAGTACCCCGCGCAGGGACTGGTTGGCGGTGTCCTCGGCGTGGCCGACCCGGCTCGCCTGGAACACGGTGGACGTCCAGAAGCGGCGCGAGTCGGCGGGCAGCACGAGCACGGCGGCCAGCGTCGCCCCGGCACACACCGCCAGCGCCGTCGCCGCCTGCCGCAGCCACGGGTTCCAGCCCGCCCCACGCGCGCGTACGAGACCGGTGAGCAGCAGGAACAGCGCGAAGAGGGCGGGAGTGAGCTTCACCGCCGCCGCGAGCCCGATGCCCGCGCCCGCCCCCCGGTGGCCGGCGCGCCGGGTCAGGTCCCACAGGATGGCGACCGCCAGCAGCAGATTGATCTGGCCGTAGCGCAGGGTCGTCCACACCGGCTCGCACCACACCGCGAGCGCCGCCACCCACAGCGCCGCGCCGGGCCGCTCCCGTCCCGCCAGCCGCAGTGACAGATGGGCGAGCGCGACCAGCAGGGCGAGGTTCGCCGCGGTGGCGAGCGTGCGCATCTCCGGCACGCCCAGCAGCGTCAGCGGCGTGAACAGCAGGGCGGCGAACGGGGGATAGGTGGAGGGCAGCCCCGCGCGCGTGGCACGCATGGCGTACAGGTCCGCCCCCGCCCGTACGGCCCCGCCCTCCGCCCGGTACACCATCAGGTCGATCATGGAGACGTCGGCGGCCCGCTGGGCGGCCCAGAACGCGCCGAAGGAGAGCAGACAGGCCGCCGCGGCGAGCGCCACGGGGCGGCGGACGGGGGTGAGACGGGCGGCGGTGTGCGCGAGCACGTTCACGGTCACGAAAGGGGACGTTACCGGCCCTGTCCGTACAGAACGGCAATCGATTTGGTGGAGTGCCGGGGGGACCGTGTAATGTTCTCGATGTCGCCGGGGGAAACCGGGCGGCAAGCGAAACAAGGGGCTATAGCTCAGTTGGTAGAGCGCCTGCATGGCATGCAGGAGGTCAGGAGTTCAATTCTCCTTAGCTCCACAGTGAAGAAGGCGGCCACCCGATCCGGGTGGCCGCCTTCTCGCCGTTACGGCTCAGCGGGTCAACCGCGACCGCTGCCCAGCGCCTTGCGGGCCGGGGCGGCCAGCGCGGGCAGCTCGGCGGGCGCGCCCTCGATCCGCAGCGCCAGCGCGGGGCACCGGCGCACCGCTCGCTGCGCGCGCCCCCGCAGATGCATGGGGACGGTCGCGTCGGCCACCGCCGGGTAGCCGTCGGCGCCCAGCCGGATCAGTTCCGGAATGAGGTCCGCGCACAGCCCGTGCCCCTCGCACAGCGTCCAGTCGACCAGCACCTTCTCGCCGCTGGGGATGCCCTCCTCCTGGTAGCCGTCGCCCGGCAGCGGCAGCAGACCCAGGGTCGGACGGCCGCAGCCGCCGCCCAGGACGTGCGCCGCCAGGTCGTCGGTGAACGCGTTGACGGTCGACGCCAGGAAGCGGGCCGAGCCGTCCGGGTGCTTGCACGCGCCACGCCCCTTGACCGCGCCCGTCACCTCGCGCAGCGCCTCCAGGGCGGCCGGACCGCCCCCGTTGAGGACATCCGCCAGACCGCCCGCGGCGGCCGGCAGACCGAGCCGGCACGGTCCGCACTGGCCCGACGTCTCCGCCGCCAGCCAGTTGGCGATCCGCAGCGCCTCGCCCAGCGCACAGGTCTCCTGCCCGATCGGCAGGATCGCGCCCGCGCCCAGCGCGCCGCCCAGTGCCGCCAGCGAGTCCCGCGAGATGACCGCGTCGTGCGCGGCGGACGCGTCCAGCCAGCTGCCGTGGTAGCCGCCGGTCAGCACGCCCTGCGGCACCGGTGGCGCCCCGGCGAGCTGGAGCACGTACCGCAGTGGCACGCCCGTCGGCACCTCCACCACCATCGGCCGCGCCACCGCCCCGGACAGCGTCAGCAGGACCGTGCCGGGCTCGGTGGGCAGCCCCGAGTGGCTGTAGCGGCGCGGGCCGACCCGGGCGCCCACGGCCAGCTGCGCGTACGTCTCCGCGTTGGACAGCAGCGTCGGCGCGCCGCCGATACCGGTGTCCGAGGCGCGCACCTTGCGCCCCGGCGGCATCGCGGGGCCGCCGCCCGCCGCCCGGATCACGGAGGAGGCCTCGCCGGAGACCATGCGTTCCGGAGTGCGCACCACGCGCGCGCGGAGCGCGGTCCCGCGCCGGTCGGCCAGCCCCCGCTCCGCGAAGGCGGCGCGGATCGAGGCCTCCGTGGAGTCCCGGGTCACGGCGACGACCAGGGTGCGGGCTCCGAGGGCCTCAGCGGCCAGCAGAGCGCCGTCCAGGACCAGATGGGGGGCGCGGTTCACCAGGACCGTGTCCTTGCGGCAGGCGGGCTCTCCTTCGCTCGCGTTGACCACCACGACCGGACGCACACCCCGCCGGATCGCGGACTTGGCGACCGCCCGCAGCTTGCGGGCGAACGGGAACCCGGCGCCGCCGCGCCCGTTGAGCGATATGTCCTCGGCGAGCTGGGCCAGCTGCTCGCCGGGGACCGGCTCCAGCGGGCCGTGCACCTTCAGGTGCATGTCGAGGCCGAGCCGCTCCACGAGGTCGAACCCCGCGGTCAGTTGCGGGAGTCCGACGACCCGCACCTCGGGGACGTCGGGCAGTGGCGCGTTCACGGGCGGTCTCCTGCGGGGCTGTGCCAGGGCTCACCGGCGACGGGCTGGTGGAACGGGCTGGACTGGGGGGAGGGTTCTGGCTGCGGCGCGGCCGGCCCGGGGAACGGCCCCGGAGCCTCGAAGGCGGCGCCGCCTTCTTCGTAGGGGACGGTGGGCAGCGGCGCGGTCTCGTCGAAACCGCCCGGGACCGCCCCGCCGTAGGGCGCTGCGCCGTAGACCGCGGAGTCGTAGTCCGTCGTGCCGTAGGCCGTGGCGTCGTAGGCCGTGGTGGCGTAGTCCGGTCCGGTGTAGGCCGGGCCGGAGAGGCCGGGGTCTGCGGGGCCGCCGTCTGCCGTGCCGCCGCCGAGGTCCGCGAAGCCGTTCTCCTGGAGCGGCATGTTCTCCGGCGGACGAGGGGTGGGCGTCGGCCAGCTCGGGGCGTACGAGGGCGGCGCGGGCGCCAGGGAGACCGCCCGGTAGGCGGCCGAGATGCCCGGCGCGGGCGGCGGAGCGGGCACGGCCCGCCGCGGACCGGTCCCGTAGAGCTCCTGGCTCTCGTAGGGGTCGGCCGTCAGCGGGTCGGCCGGGTCGCGCTCGGCGGTGAAGCGGTCGGTCGCGAACGCGTCCGTCGGGTACGGATGCGGCGCGGGCGCCTCGTAGCGGGGGGAGGCGGGGTCCGCCGGGTGCGGCTGGGGGGTGGAGGCGTCCGGGGCGATCGCCTGGGCCGTCTCCACGCGCGCGAGGAGCGGCGCCAGCCACCGCACGAGACGCCGCCGAGCCGGGCGCGGCAGCGAGCGGACGACGAGGGCGCCGGCCACACCGGCCAGCGACAGGCTGTAGAGCGTGACGACCCAGCCGGCCGCCTGACGGCCCGCGTACAGGCCGTGGACCAGCGCGAAGCACCAGGCCGGGTAGGCCAGCATGTGCACCGAGCGCCAGTGGCCCGCCACCCGGTCGGGGTTGGCGAAGGCACTGCGCAGGGCGCCGGTGGCCGCCGTGACGACCATGAGGACCGCGGCGAGGGAGCCGAGGCCGATCAGTCCGTCCGAGCCGGTGACGCCGAGTCCGAACGGGACCAGGGCCCCGAGCAGGCCCACATGACCGACCGCGATCTTGACGGTGATGTGGACCAGGAGGAAGCCGATCGAGGACACCGCGGTCGCGCGGTGCACGGCCTGGGCGACGAGCCGGTGGCGCGTCGTCATCAGCAGCCGGTCGGTGGCGAGCAGGCCCCAGACGACCGAGGCGGTCAGGCAGACCAGCGACAGGACACCGGTGGTGAAGTCCAGCGCGGCGCGGAAACCGCCGCCGGTCGTGGCGGCGAGCACGGGTATGAGCACCGCCGAGGCGATGAGCACCGCACCGGACGTCCCTCCTTTCACCCGTCCTTTCAGGGACGGGATTTTCAGTGTCGGGGTGGAGCGGGGACTGTGAGGGTTCATGGGGCGACTCCGAAACTTTCAGCAAAGTGGTCCCGTGGCCGCATGCTAGGTCGCCTCCTACCAAGCAGTACGGCGTTTGAGTGGTTGCCCCAGAAGAGGTCGGTACGCGGAGTAACCTCTTCCGGCCGCGCTCGTTGGGGCGCCTCGTGAACGCTCAGTGCGGGCCGTGCGGGGCCTGCGGTACCCTGACGCCATGCGTGCCGTACGCCTTCTGCTTAGCGAGCCGCGCTGATCAGTCCCGACCGATGAAAAGAGCCGGTCGGAATCGGCGCGGCGTCCCCTCCTGTGCGAGGGGCTTTTTCGTTTGGTGAATGTCGCAGCCGCTGGCAGAGACGATCGATGGAGCTTTAAGGATCATGAGCGAGACGAATTCCGCTGCCGCAGAGCCGGTGGCGCCGCACCGCTACACGGCCGCCATGGCCGCCGACATCGAGGCACGCTGGCAGGACTTCTGGGACGCCCACGGCACCTACGCGGCGCCGAACCCCAGCGGTGACCTGGCCGGGGACCCGGCGGTCGTCGCCCGGCCCAAGAAGTTCATCATGGACATGTTCCCGTACCCCTCGGGTGCGGGGCTGCACGTCGGCCACCCGCTGGGCTACATCGCGACGGACGTCTTCGCCCGCCACCAGCGCATGACCGGCCACAACGTGCTGCACACGCTGGGCTTCGACGCCTTCGGCCTGCCCGCCGAGCAGTACGCGGTGCAGACCGGCACGCATCCGCGCGCCTCCACCGAGGCCAACATGGAGAACATGAAGGCGCAGCTGCGCCGTCTGGGCCTGGGCCACGACCGGCGCCGCTCCTTCGCGACGATCGACCCGGACTACTACAAGTGGACGCAGTGGATCTTCGTCCAGATCTTCAACTCCTGGTACGACACCGAGGCGAAGAAGGCCCGTCCGATCTCCGAGCTGGTCGCCCAGTTCGAGAGCAATGAGCGGCAGGTTCCCGGTACGCGCGCGTGGAGCGAGCTGAGCCCCGCCGAGCGCTCCGACGTCCTGGGCGGCTACCGCCTGGCGTACGCCTCGGACGCGCCGGTCAACTGGTGCCCCGGCCTGGGCACCGTGCTGGCCAACGAGGAGGTCACCGCCGACGGCCGCTCCGAGCGCGGCAACTTCCCCGTCTTCAAGGCCAAGCTGCGCCAGTGGAACATGCGCATCACGGCCTACGCGGACCGCCTGCTGGACGACCTGGACGCGCTGGACTGGCCCGAGGCCATCAAGCTGCAGCAGCGCAACTGGATCGGGCGCTCCGAGGGCGCGCGCGTGGACTTCGCCGTCGACACCGTCACCGGCGGCGCCGACGCCATCACCGTCTTCACCACCCGCCAGGACACCCTGTTCGGCGCCACCTACATGGTCCTGGCGCCCGAGCACGAGCTGGTCGACGCGATCGTCCCGGCCGCCTGGCCCGAGGGCACCCACGAGGTGTGGACCGGCGGCCACGCCACCCCGGCCGAGGCCGTCGCCAAGTACCGCGCGTTCGCCGCGTCCAAGTCCGACGTGGAGCGCCAGGCCGACGCCAAGGAGAAGACCGGCGTCTTCACCGGCGCGTACGCGGTCAACCCGGTCAGCGGCGACAAGGTCCCCGTCTTCGTCGCGGACTACGTCCTGATGGGCTACGGCACCGGCGCGATCATGGCCGTTCCGGCGCACGACACCCGCGACTTCGCCTTCGCGCGCGCCTTCGAGCTGCCGATGCGCTGTGTCGTCGAGCCGTCGGACGACCGCGGCACCGACGCCGACACCTGGGACGAGGCCTTCTCTTCGTACGAGGCCAAGCTGGTCAACTCCGCCAACGCGGAGATCTCCCTGGACGGTCTGGGCGTCACCGAAGCCAAGGCGAAGATCACCGACTGGCTGGCCGAGCGCGGCATCGGCGAGGGCACCGTCAACTTCCGTCTGCGCGACTGGCTGTTCAGCCGCCAGCGCTACTGGGGCGAGCCCTTCCCGATCGTCTACGACGAGGACGGCGTCGCCCACTCGCTGCCCGAGTCGATGCTGCCGCTGGAGCTGCCCGAGGTCGAGGACTACTCGCCGCGCACGTTCGACCCGGACGACGCGGACACCTCGCCGGAGACCCCGCTGTCGCGCAACGAGGACTGGGTGAACGTCACCCTGGACCTGGGTGACGGCCGCGGCCCGCGCCCGTACCGCCGCGAGACCAACACCATGCCCAACTGGGCCGGTTCCTGCTGGTACGAGCTGCGCTACCTGGACCCGCACAACAGCGAGAAGCTGGTCGACCCCGAGATCGAGCAGTACTGGATGGGCCCACGTGAGGGCCAGCCGCACGGTGGCGTCGACCTGTACGTGGGTGGCGCCGAGCACGCCGTGCTGCACCTGCTGTACGCCCGTTTCTGGTCCAAGGTCCTGTTCGACCTGGGGCACGTCTCCTCCGCCGAGCCGTTCCACAAGCTGTACAACCAGGGCATGATCCAGGCGTACGTCTACCGGGACGCCCGCGGCTTCCCGGTGCCGGCCGCCGAGGTCGAGGAGCGCGACGGCAAGTTCTTCTTCGAGGGCGAGCCGGTCAAGCGCGAGCTGGGCAAGATGGGCAAGTCCCTGAAGAACGCGGTCACTCCGGACGAGATCTGCGCCGAGTACGGCGCGGACACCCTGCGCCTGTACGAGATGGCGATGGGCCCGCTGGACGTGTCGCGTCCGTGGGACACGCGCGCGGTGGTCGGCCAGTACCGCCTGCTGCAGCGGCTGTGGCGCAACATCGTCGACGAGACGACCGGCGAGGTCACCGTCACCGACGCCGAGCCGGACGAGGCGACCCTGCGCGCCCTGCACAAGGCGATCGACGGCGCGGGCGGCGACCTGGCGGAGATGCGCTTCAACACCGCCATCGCCAAGATCACCGAGCTGAACAACCACCTGACCAAGGCGGGCGGCCCGCTGCCGCGCTCGGTCGCCGAGCCGCTGGTGCTGCTGGTGGCGCCGCTGGCCCCGCACATCGCCGAGGAGCTGTGGCGCAAGCTGGGCCACCAGGACTCGGTCGTCCACCAGGACTTCCCCGTCGCGGACCCCGCGTACGTCGTCGACGAGACCGTGACCTGCGTCGTGCAGATCAAGGGCAAGGTCAAGGCGCGTCTGGAGATCCCGCCGAGCATCTCCGACGACGAGCTGGAGAAGCTGGCCCTGGCCGACGAGGCGGTCGTCGCCGCGCTGGGCGGCGCCGGGATCCGCAAGGTCATCGTGCGGGCGCCGAAGCTGGTGAACATCGTTCCCGCGTGACCGGCTGAGCGGTACTGGAGGTTCGGTACTGGGGGGTTCCCCTACGGGCAGGTTGGGGGTTGCCGGGGAACCCCCAACCCGCCCGATCCGTTTACGGTGGGAGGGAGCCGGCGGAGTGCGCCGGTGAAGTCAGGCCGACCGCCGACGAGGGGACGTTCATGGAAGCCGCGATCACGATCATGGCTCTGCTGTTCGTGGCCTTCGTCGTGCTGGGCGTCTATATGACGGTGAAGGCGGTCGGCGCCGCGAAGCGCGGCGTGGAGCGCACGGTCACCCAGGCCCGCAAAGCCGTCGAGGACACCACCCTGCGGGCCAAGAGCGTCGGCCAGATCGGGGTGGGCGGCGAGCTCGCACAGCTGCGGCTCTCGCTGCGCACCTCTATGCGGGCCACCCAGGACGCGCTGCACGCGGGCGTGGACCAGGACGCGTCCCTGAAGGAGTCGCTGGGCCTCTTCGAGCGGCTGAGCGGCCATGGGCACGAGCTGGACGGCGAGCTCAAGCGCCTGGAGCGCGAGCCCGACAAGCAGCGCATAGCCCAACGGATGCCGGAGCTGCGCGAGCGCACGGAGCGGATCACGCACGCGGCGGACTCGCTGCGCTGGGCGGCCCGGGACCGGGCCCGGCAGTTCGCCGAGGACGACCTGGCGGCGCTGAGCGCGGAGATCGAGGTCGAGTCCGGAGCGCTGCGGGACTGGGCCACGAAGGGGCCGACGACGGGAGTCCCGGAGGGGGCGCCCGAACCGGGGCCCGCCGCGTCGACCGCGCCCGCCGAGACCCCGCAGGCGATAGGCGGGGTGAAGCCCAAGCCCGTATATCCGTGGCAGAAGGCGCCCAAGCCGGAAACGTCGACCAGCTGACGGATGCGGGCACGGATACGGGTATGGGTACGGCTACCAGTGCGGGCGCGGTAACGGGCACGGTTACGGGTCCGACCCGGGGCGCGCGAGGTGGAGCGTGCGAGCGGAGCGCGGGTACCCCGGAGCGCCCACCGGATGGCGCGGGCGCAGGTCCGAACCGGTCAAGGCGGGTCCGAACCGATCATTGAACCGGGGCCGGGCTGCCGTGCGGCGGCCCCGGCGGGTAACCTCCCGCTCATGTCCCGCCATGTCGCGATCGTCACCGATTCAACGGCCTACCTGCCGCCGCAGACGATGGACCGGCACGGCATCACCGCGGTGCCGCTGACCGTCGTCCTCGGCAACCAGGCGCTGGAGGAGGGCACCGAGATCTCGGCCCGCTCCCTCGCCCTGGCCCTGCAGAAGCGCCGTTCCGTGACCACCTCGCGGCCCAGCCCCGACGTGTTCGCCGCCGCCTACCGGGCCGCGGCCGAGGCGGGCGCCACCGGGATCGTCTCCCTGCACCTGTCGGCCGAGTTCTCGGGCACCTACGACGCCGCCGTGCTGGCCTCGAAGAGTGCGGCCGTGCCGGTACGGGTGGTGGACACCGGGATGGTCGCGATGGCCCTGGGCTTCTGCGCGCTCGCCGCAGCCGAGGTGGCCGAGGCGGCAGGCACCCTCGACGAGGCGGTGGCGGCGGCCGAGAAGCGCGCGGCCGGCACCTCCGCGTTCTTCTACGTGGACACCCTCGACTATCTGCGCCGGGGCGGCCGTATCGGGGCGGCGCAGGCGCTGCTCGGCTCGGCTCTCTCGGTCAAGCCGCTGCTCCAGCTGGACGGCGGGCGCATCGAGATGCTGGAGAAGGTGCGCACGGCATCGCGGGCCATCGCCCGGCTGGAGGAGATCGTCGTCGACCGGGCCGGGACGAGCCAGGTGGACATCGCCGTGCACCACCTCGCCGCGCCCGAACGAGCGGCGGTGCTCGCGGACCGACTGCGGGAACGGGTGCCGGGCCTTGCGGATCTGCATGTCAGTGAGGTCGGCGCGGTGATCGGGGCGCACACGGGGCCCGGGCTGCTGGGGGTTGTGGTCTCGCCGCGCTGAGGCCTGAAGGCTGAGGGCTGAAGCCCGAGGGCGGAACCGGTTTTGGGCCGGTGGACACCGGTGGACGCTGACGGACGGCGGCGCGAGTCACTCCTGCGGGTGATGGAGTTATCCACAACAACCGTGTTTTCCACGGAAATTGGGCGCGATCAGCGGGATCGGTCCGAGCTGCCTACCGTCGTGGCATGGCTATCCGATCACCACGCATCGCAACGAGCGGGCCGGGCCGCGTTCCGGGTTCGGACGGCCGTGCCCGTCATGGTCACGGCCGTCGCCCGCGCGGCGCCCAGGTCCGTGCCTCCACCGGTACAGCCGCACGGCGGCGGGCGGAGGCGCTGCTCCCCGCGACCTCGCAGACAGATCCGCCCGCACCGGCTGCGGCTGCCGCGGGACCCCCCGGACCACCCGGACCACCCGGGCGAGCGCTCGCGCCGCCACCCTCCTATCCGCCTCCTGAACCTGTTCCCGCGCCGACGCCGCCCCCGACACCGACGCAGCCGACCGCGGCTGGCCTCCAGGGATTTTTCGGCCTGCGAGAACGGGCCTCGGCTGCCCTGCGGGAGCGGCTGCCCGTCTGGGTGCAGTCGCGATGCGGGCTCACACCGAGGAGCCTGGCCGCGCTGAGCGTGGTACTGGCCGTGGCTGTCGGGTTCGCCGTGCAGCATTTCTGGGCGGGGCGGCCCGAGCCCGTGCGGGTCCCGGAGAGGGTGGCGGGGCGGGCGCCCACCGGCGCTGCGCCGTCCGCCCGGACGCCCGGGCCCGGCCCGGGGCCGACGCCGGGCCCGGGGGCGGGGGCCGGGGCGAGCGGGGCACCCGCGCCGTCCCCGGGCGGCGGGATCGTCGTCGACGTCAGCGGCAAGGTGCGGAGGCCGGGCATCCGCCGGCTGCCGCTCGGGTCCCGGGTGGCCGACGCGCTGGCCGCGGCGGGCGGGGTCCGGGACGGTGTGGATGTCACCGGGCTCAACCGGGCGCGGCTGCTCATGGACGGCGAGCAGGTGGTCGTGGGCGTGCCGGGTGCTGTGCCGGGAGGGGCTGCGCCGATGACGGGCGGCGGGGGGAGCCTCGGGGCCGCCGCCGGGACACCGGTCAGTCTGGGCACCGCCACGGTGGAGCAACTGGACGCGCTGCCGGGGGTGGGTCCCGTGCTCGCCCAGCACATCGTGGACTACCGCGTCCAACACGGCGGCTTCCGGTCCGTCGACGAGCTACGGGAGGTCAACGGGATCGGCGACCGCCGGTTCGAGGATCTGCGTCCCCTGGTGCGGCCGTGAACCGCCAAGTGGTCCATGCCGACTCGGGCAGCGCCCTGGGTGCCGCGAACCCCCACCGGGAGGGCCCGCCGGACCTCCGCCTGGTCCCACCGGCGGTCGGCGCCTGGGCTGCTGCCGCGATCGCGCTCAACGTCTCCGGGAGGTGGGCGGCTTGGGGGGTTGTGACACTGCTGGTGGTGGCGGTGATGCTGCTCGCGCCGACGATGTGGCGCCGGGGGAGAGGAACTGAGGCCGACCGCGCCGAAGGCGGCGAGGCTCGTCCCGGCGCGGGGCCTTGGGCCCGTGACCATGTCGCCCGTGGCCGTGTCGCCCGTTCCGACACCGGCGATGCGCTCTCCGGACGTGGGACCTCGACCCGCGACCGTGCATCTCCTGAAGGTCGCGCCACCGGAGCCGGAGCCGGAGCCCGAGCCGGGCCCTGGTGGGCGAACCGGGTTGCTGTCGCCGCCGTACTTCTGTGCGCGGCGGCCGGGGCCACCGCGAGCGCGCTGCACACGGCCGAAGCCCGCCGGGGACCGGTCCCGGAGCTCGCCCGGCAATACGCCCGTGCCACCGTCGAGTTGACCCTGACTTCCGACCCCAAGCCGGTCCGGGCGCGGGCGGCCTGGGGCGGGCGGTCCGTGGTGATCCAGGCCGTGGTCACCCGGGTCGCCGGGCCGGACGGCGGTGTCGAACAGGTGCGGACACCGGTGCTGGTGATCGCGCCGGAGACGTGGCAGCGGCTGCTGCCCTCGACGCGGGTACGTGTCTCCACCCGGCTCGCGCCACCGAGACCGGGCGACCGGGGCACAGCGGCCGTGGTGCGGGTGCCCGAGCGGACGGGGCCGCGGGTCGTGGGGGAGCCGACCGTGTCGCAGCGTACGGCGGCCGGGCTGCGGGACGGGTTGCGGAAGGCGGCCGGAGGACTGGGCCCGGACGCCCGGGCGCTGCTTCCGGGGCTCGTCATCGGGGACACCTCCAGGGTCACGCCCGAGCTGCGGGATGCCTTCGAGGCGACCGACCTCACGCATCTGATGGCGGTGTCGGGCAGCAACCTGGTGATCGTCCTGGTGCTGCTGATCGGACCGCCGAGCCGTGCCTCGCTGGCCGAGCGAGGCGGCCTCGCCCCGCGGCTCGGTATCTCGCTGCGGGCGACGGCGCTGCTCGGCGCGGCGGTCACCGTGGCGTTCGTGGTGGTGTGCCGACCGGAGCCGAGCGTGCTGCGCGCGGCGGCCTGCGGGCTCGTCACCCTGCTCGCCATCGCGACGGGCCGCCGCAGGTCGCTGATCCCGGCGCTGGCCGCCGCCGTACTGGTCCTGGTGCTGTACGCCCCGGAGCTGGCGGGGAGTTACGGGTTCCTGCTTTCCGTCCTGGCCACGGGGGCGCTCCTCACGATCGCCCCGGGGTGGAGCGAGGCGTTGCGGCGGCGCGGGGTGCCGGGCAGGCTCGCGGAGGTGCTGGCGGCGGCGGGTGCGGCGCAGGCGGTGTGCGCGCCCGTGGTGGCGGTGTTCGCGGCGCGGGTGAGTCTGGTGGCCGTCCCGTGCAACCTGTTGGCGGAGCTGGCGGTGGCCCCGGCGACGGTGCTGGGGTTCGCGGCTCTCGCCGTGGCACCGGTGGCCATGCCGGCGGCCGAGCTGCTGGCACGGTGTGCGGGCTGGCCGACGGAGTGGATCGCCGGTATCGCCCGGACCGGGGCGTCGCTGCCGGGGGCGCAGACGGTGTGGCCGGGCGGCTGGGGCGGTGGAGTGCTGCTCGCCGGGGTCACGGCCGGTGCGGTACTGCTGGTGAGACGGCTGCCGCGCCATCCGTGGCTGGCCACCGCGTGCGCGGTGCTCCTGCTGCTCGCCGTGGTGCGGCCCGCCCCGCTGACCAGGATCGTCACCGGCTGGCCACCCCCGGGCTGGGCGTTCGCGATGTGCGATGTGGGGCAGGGCGATGCGACGGTGCTGGCGACCGGGGACGGGTCGGCGGTGGTGGTCGACGTGGGGCCGGACCCCGTTCCGGCCGACCGGTGCCTCAGGGCTCTGGGCGTTACCCGGATTCCGCTGCTCCTGCTCACCCACTTCCACGCCGACCATGTGTCGGGGCTGGCCGGGGTGCTGCGGGGCCGGGCGGTAGGGGTGATCGAGACGACGACGTTCGAGGAACCGCCGGAGCAGGCGCGGTTCGTCCGCAGGACGGCCTCACGCGCCGGGGTGCCGGTGGTCCCGGTGGAACCGGGGGAGCGGCGGTCGGTGGGCGGCCTCGCCTGGCGGGTGCTGTGGCCGCTGCCGCCGCCGACGGTGACACCGGACGGTCCGAACGACGCCAGCGTCACGCTGCTGGTCCGGGCCGGCGGGCTGACGCTGCTGCTCCCAGGCGACCTCGAACCCCCTGCCCAGCAAGCGCTGTTACGGGCACATCCGGAGCTGCCTCCGGTGGATGTCCTCAAGGTCGCCCACCACGGCTCGGCCCACCAGGACCCCGCGCTGCTCCGGGCGATCCGGCCCAGGCTGGCGTTGATCTCGGCGGGGAGGGGCAACCCGTACGGCCATCCGGCGCCGTCCACGGTGGCGTCGCTCGTCTCGTCCGGGGCGCGGGTGCTGCGTACGGATACGGATGGCGCCATCGCGGTGACGGGGAGGGGGAGAGAGAACGGGGACGGGGACAGGGGCAGGGACAGGGACGGGGAGAGGGACTGGGACTGGGACCGAAACGGCGCGGAGAGCAGGGCGGGGGGTGAGTTGGTGGCGGTGCCGCTGGGGCGGAGCCCGTGAGGGTGGGACGTCGTTACCGGGCTTCCAGGGCTTCAAGGTTTTTAGCCGGTCGGGAACGTCGTCACGGGGCTTCCGGCCGGTCGGGAACGTCGTTACGGGGCTTCCAGCCAGCCCTCGTACTCCTCGGCCAGTTCGTTCAGGGCCGCCGGGTCGAGGCGGTGGTCCGGGTCCTCGACCACGACGAGCCACTGGGCGTCCTCGGCGTCGTCCTCGCCCGCCAGGGCGTCGCGTACGAGCTGGGGCTCCTCGGTCACGGGGAAGCGGGCAGGGAGCTCCCCGGCCACCTCGTCGGCGGCGTCGCGGTCGGGCAGCACCAGTACGTGTCGGGTCACATCGCTCACCTGGACATTCTCCTGTATGGGGAGGGATGGACGGAGAGGGAGGGAGGGGGAGGGGGCGAGGGCGGTCGGGTGGGAGCTGCCGGGGACTGTCGGTGGGGCGTGGGATGCTGGACGGCGATGGCCACCAGGAAGAATTCCACCGACGATCCGCTCGCTCCGCTCACGCTCGCCGTGGGCCAGGAGGACCTGCTGCTCGACCGCGCCGTGCAGCAGGTCGTGGCGGCGGCACGGGCCGCCGACGCCGACACCGATGTGCGCGACCTCGCCTCCGACCAGCTCCAGCCGGGCACACTGGCCGAGCTGACCAGCCCTTCGCTGTTCGCGGAGCGCAAGGTCGTGGTCGTACGGAACGCGCACGATCTGTCGGCGGACACGATCAAGGATGTGAAGGCGTATCTCGATGCGCCTGCCGAGGAGATCACGCTCGTACTGCTGCACGCGGGCGGCGCCAAGGGCAAGGGGCTGCTCGACGCGGCGCGCAAGGCGGGGGCGCGGGAGGTGGCGTGCCCCAAGACGACGAAGCCGGCGGAGCGGCTGACGTTCGTGCGGTCGGAGTTCCGGGCGCTGGGGCGTTCGGCCACGCCCGAGGCGTGCCAGGCGCTGGTCGACTCGATCGGCAGCGATCTGCGGGAGCTCGCTTCGGCCGTGTCGCAGCTGTGCGCGGACGTGGCGGGGACCATCGACGAGGCGGTCGTCGGGCGCTACTACACCGGGCGGGCCGAGGCTTCGAGCTTCACGGTCGCGGACCGGGCGGTGGAGGGCCGGGCGGCGGAGGCGCTGGAGGCGCTGCGGTGGTCGCTGTCGACGGGGGTGGCGCCGGTGATGATCACTAGTGCGCTGGCTCAGGGGGTGCGGGCGATCGGGAAGCTGTCGTCGGCGCGGGGCGGGCGGCCGGCGGATCTCGCGCGGGAGCTGGGGATGCCGCCGTGGAAGATCGACCGGGTGCGGCAGCAGATGCGGGGGTGGACGCCGGACGGGGTCGCGTCCGCCCTGCGGGCGGTGGCTGAGGCGGATGCGGGGGTGAAGGGCGGGGGGGACGATCCCGAGTACGCCCTGGAGAAGGCGGTTGTGGCTGTGGCGAGGGCTGCGCGGGCTCGGGGCTGACGGGTGGCCTGGCTGGTTTGCCCCACCCCGCCCCTTCCCTAAACCCTCCGGGGGAGAGGGGGAGGAAGGTGGTTTCCCGGGGGCTCCGCCCCCGGACCCCGTAGCGGGGGCTCCGCCCCCTGCACCCCTGGCGGGGCTCCGCCCCCGCACCCCGAGCAGGGACTCCTCGCCCCTGCACCCGTGGCGGGTTCCGCCACCGCACCCCGAGCGGGGGCTCCGCCCCCTGCACCCCCGGCTGGGCTCCCCCCTGCACCCCCGGCTGGGCCCCGCCCCCGCACCCCAAGCAGGCCCCCGCGCATGCCGCCGCAAAACAAAACCCCGCCCCCGCCCAGCCGGACGGAAACGGGGTTGTGCTCAGAGAATCGCCGCACCCGCGTGGCGAACGCAGGCCGCGTGCGGCGGTGGTGCTGGGTACCGGGGAGGGAGCGGATGAGAGGGCCCGCTGGGTCCCTTCCGGTGGTCTATCAAGTGGTCAGCCGTTGAGACTGGCCAGGCGAGCGGCCCGGGGGCCGGTCACTTGGGCAGGATCAGGCAGCCTTGAGGGCGGCAACCTTGGTGGCCAGCGCCGACTTCTTGTTGGCGGCGGCGTTCTTGTGGATGACACCCTTGCTGACGGCCTTGTCCAGCTTCTTGGAGGCGGTGCGGACAGCCGTGTCGGCCGCCTCGACGTCGCCGGCCAGGACAGCCTCGCGGGCCTTGCGGATCGCGGTCTTGACCTCGGACTTGACGGCCTTGTTACGCAGGCGCGCCTTCTCGTTGGTCTTGTTCCGCTTGATCTGGGACTTGATGTTCGCCACGAAAGAGCCTTTTCAGGTTCGATGTATCAGATGGTTGTGACACTCGCCGCTGAGAGGGCGGACGAGGCACAGCTGCCCAGGCTACCAGCAGGCCGACTGGCGGCCCAAACCGAGCGCAGTGCCGTTCCCATGGGACGATGGGGGCTACGTATCGATCCGACATCGCCCGAGACGAGACGCCCCGCGTCTCAAGAATCAGGACCCTGCGTGCCCGCGACTCCTACCAACGTGCCCGAGCCGAGCCGTACCGACCCGGCTCTGATCCGCAATTTCTGCATCATCGCGCACATCGACCACGGCAAGTCGACCCTTGCCGACCGGATGCTCCAGCTGACCGGCGTGGTCGACCAGCGGCAGATGCGTGCTCAGTACCTCGACCGGATGGACATCGAGCGCGAGCGCGGCATCACGATCAAGAGTCAGGCCGTGCGGCTGCCCTGGGCCCCCACCGAGGGGCCGGACCAGAGCACCACGCACATCCTGAACATGATCGACACCCCGGGGCACGTGGACTTCACGTACGAGGTGTCGCGGTCGCTCGCCGCGTGCGAGGGCACCGTCCTGCTCGTCGACGCCGCTCAGGGCATCGAGGCGCAGACCCTGGCGAACCTCTACCTCGCCATGGAGAACGACCTCACGATCGTTCCCGTCCTCAACAAGATCGACCTGCCGGCCGCGCAGCCGGAGAAGTTCGCGGAGGAGCTGGCCAACCTCATCGGCTGCCAGCCCGAGGACGTGCTGAAGGTCTCCGCGAAGACCGGTGTCGGTGTGGACGCGCTGCTCAACCGCGTGGTGCGGGACGTGCCCGCGCCGGTCGGGGTGGCCGACGCGCCCGCCCGCGCGATGATCTTCGACTCGGTCTACGACTCGTACCGGGGCGTCGTCACGTACGTCCGTGTCGTCGACGGGCAGCTCAACAAGCGCGAGCGGATCCGGATGATGTCGACCGGCGCCACGCACGAGCTGCTGGAGATCGGGACCAACTCGCCGGAGATGCTGCCCGCCGACGGGCTGGGCGTCGGTGAGGTCGGTTATCTGATCACCGGTGTGAAGGACGTCCGCCAGTCCAAGGTCGGTGACACCATCACCTCCCTGCACCAGGGCGCCACCGAGGCGCTCGGCGGGTACAAGGACCCCAAGCCGATGGTCTTCTCGGGTCTGTATCCGCTGGACGGGTCGGACTACCCGGACCTGCGCGAGGCCCTCGACAAGCTGCAGCTCAACGACGCCGCGCTGGTGTACGAGCCGGAGACCTCGGCCGCGCTCGGCTTCGGCTTCCGCGTCGGCTTCCTCGGACTGCTCCACCTCGATGTGATCCGTGAGCGGCTGGAGCGCGAGTTCGGGCTCGACCTCATCGCCACCGCTCCGAACGTGGTCTACCGGGTGGTTCTGGAGGACGGCAAGGAAGTCACCGTCACCAATCCGAGTGAGTTCCCCGAGGGGAAGATCTCGGACGTGTACGAGCCGGTCGTGCGCGCCACGATCCTCGCGCCCAGCGAGTTCATCGGCTCGATCATGGAGCTGTGCCAGGCCCGCCGGGGCACCCTGCTCGGGATGGACTACCTCTCCGAGGACCGCGTCGAGATCCGTTACACGCTGCCGCTCGCGGAGATCGTCTTCGACTTCTTCGACCAGCTGAAGTCGAAGACGCGGGGCTACGCCTCGCTCGACTACGAGCCCACCGGCGAGCAGTCGGCGAGCCTGGTCAAGGTCGACATCCTGCTCCACGGCGACAAGGTCGACGCCTTCTCGGCGGTCACGCACAAGGACGCGGCGTACGCGTACGGTGTGCGGCTCGTCGCCAAGCTGCGCGAGCTCATCCCCCGGCAGGCCTTCGAGGTGCCCATCCAGGCCGCGATCGGCTCCCGGGTGATCGCCCGCGAGACCATCCGCGCCATCCGCAAGGACGTCCTCGCCAAGTGCTACGGCGGTGACATCTCCCGTAAGCGGAAGCTGCTGGAGAAGCAGAAGGAAGGCAAGAAGCGGATGAAGATGGTCGGTTCCGTGGAGGTTCCGCAGGAGGCCTTCATCGCGGTGCTGTCCAGCGACGAGTCTGCGAGCAAGAAGAAGTGACCGGCGAGTAGCCGACTGGTTCCGTGACGGACCCCCGCTCTTCCGAGCGGGGGTCCGTTCGTTATGAAACCACCTTCCGCTGCCCCTTACGCGGCGGGGCGGGGGCGCTCTACTCTGATCACGGCCCGATGGTTACTCGCCAGTTAAACAAGAAGCAGCCGCAGCCCTGCCGCAGGCCAGCCCGGAGGACGTCGTGAGCGACACACATACCTTGATCGAGAACCGGCCACCGTCCGTGGCAGCCCTCTTCGTCCAGCGCGTGGAGGCCACCCCGGACCTGGAGGCCTACCGCCATCCGGTCCCGGCCGCCGACGGCCAGGGGCCCGATGAGTGGAAGTCGCTCAGCTGGGGCCAGGCCGCCGAGCGGGTCTACGCGATCGCGGCCGGGCTCGTCGATCTGGGTGTGACCGCCGAGCAGCGCGTGGCGCTTTCCTCCTCCACCCGGATCGAGTGGATCCTCGCCGACCTGGGGACGATGTGCGCGGGCGGCGCGACCACCACGATCTACCCGCAGACCAACGCCGAGGAGTCGGCCTACATCCTGGGCGACTCCGAGAGCCGGGTGCTCTTCGCGGAGAACGCGGCCCAGCTCGCCAAGGCCCGCGAGCGCCGCGCCGAGCTGCCCGAACTGAAGCACGTCGTGGTCTTCGACCCGGCCGGCGCCGAGCCCGTCGAGAGCGACCCCGAGGGCTGGGTGCTCACCCTCGCCCAGCTGGAGGAGCGCGGGGCGGCGTATCTGGAGAAGCACCCGGAGGCCGTCAAGGAGCGGATCGCGGCGATCACCTCCGACCAGCTGGCCACGCTGATCTACACCTCCGGGACCACGGGCCGCCCCAAGGGCGTGCGGCTGCCGCAGGACAACTGGTCGTACATGGCGAAGGCGATCGCGGCGACCGGGCTGATCAGCGCCGATGACGTCCAGTACCTCTGGCTGCCGCTCGCGCACGTCTTCGGCAAGGTGCTGACCTCCGGGCAGATCGAGGTCGGGCATGTGACGGCCGTCGACGGCCGGGTCGACAAGATCATTGAGAATCTGCCGGTCGTCCAGCCCACCTACATGGCGTCGGTGCCCCGGATCTTCGAGAAGGTCTACAACGGTGTCGCGGCCAAGGCGCGGGAGGCCGGCGGGGCCAAGTACAAGATCTTCCAGTGGGCGGCCGAGGTGGCCCGCGAGTACGCCAAGGCCAGCCAGGACAACTTCCGGCGCACCGGCCGGGCTACCGCCCCCTTCGGGCTGACGGCCAAGCACAAGGTCGCGGACGCGCTCGTGTACGCGAAGATCCGCGAGGCCTTCGGCGGACGGCTGCGCGCCGCCGTCTCGGGCTCCGCCGCGCTCGCCCCCGACATCGGCTTCTTCTTCTCCGGCGCCGGGATCCACATCCTGGAGGGATACGGGCTCACCGAGACCAGCGCCGCGTCCTTCGTCAACCCCGGCGAGGCCTACCGGACCGGCACGGTCGGCAAGCCGCTGCCCGGTCTGGAGGTGCGTATCGCGGACGACGGCGAGATCCTGCTGCGCGGCCCGGGAATCATGGAGGGCTACCACAAGCTGCCCGAGAAGACCGCCGAGGTGCTGGAGTCGGACGGCTGGTTCCACACCGGTGACATCGGCGAGCTGTCGGCGGACGGCTATCTGCGGATCACCGACCGCAAGAAGGACCTGATCAAGACGTCCGGCGGCAAGTACATCGCGCCGGCCGAGGTCGAGGGCCAGTTCAAGGCGGTCTGCCCGTTCGTCTCCAACATCCTGGTGCTCGGCGCCGACCGGAACTTCTGCACCGCGCTGATCGCCCTCGACGAGCCCGCGATCCTGGGGTGGGCCAAGGACCACGGGGTCACCGGCTCGTACGCCGACGTGGTCGCGAACCCGGAGACGGTGGCGCTGATCGAGGGCTATGTGAAGCGCCTCAACGAGGGCCTCCAGCGCTGGCAGACCATCAAGCAGTTCCGGCTGCTGCCGCGCGACCTCGACGTGGAGCACGGCGAGCTCACCCCGAGCCTGAAGCTGAAGCGGCCGGTCGTCGAGCGCGAGTACAAGGACCTGATCGACGAGATGTACTCGGGCTCGCGCGAGGCGTAGCCGCAGGGGGCGGGGGCGCTCAGCAGCGCCCCCGCCGCATGTCCCGGACGATCGTCTCCAGGGCCGTCAGCCGCAGACGCAGGTCCCCGGCGTCGCCCGGCCCCTCGCGCGCCAGCTCGTCCTCGATCGCGGCCAGCAGCTCCGCGATCTCGCCGAGCTGCTTCTGCTCCCGCGCGAGCAGCAGCTCCAGCTGGCGGTTCTTGCGGTGCAGTTCGAGGAAGACGTTCACCTTGGCCCGCAGGACCCACGGGTCGAACGGTTTGGTGAGGAAGTCGGCCGCGCCCGTGGCGTACCCCCGGAAGGCGTAGTCGCTTGCGCCCTCCTCGCCGGTCAGGAAGATGATCGGCACGTCCTTGGTCTGGTCGAGGCGCTTGAGGTTGGCGGCGGTCTCGAAACCGTCCATGCCCGGCATCCGTACGTCGAGCAGCACCACCGCGAACGGCTGCCGCAGCAGCGCCTTCATCGCCTCCTCGCCCGAACGCGCCCGTACCAAAGGCTCGTTGAGCGTGGTGAGGACCGCCTCCAGCGCGGTCAGGTTGTCCTCCCGGTCGTCGACCAGGAGGATGCTCGCCCGGTCGCCGGACGGTACCGCTGTGCTCATCGTGTCGCCTTACGTGGTCGGCGGAGCGGTGACCGGGTCCTCGGGGGCGGTCGACTGCTTCGGTACGGACGCGGCTGTCCGGCCCGGGGACGCCGCGTCCTCACCCTCCGGGTCGAGCAGGGCGCACACCACGGTGAGCAGCCGGTCCACGTCGACGGGCTTGGGCACGTACTCGTTGGCGCCCTGGGCGATGGACTTCTCGCGGTCGCCGGGCATCGCCTTCGCGGTCAGGGCGATGATGGGCAGATCGGCCCAGAGTGGGCTGCGGCGGATCGCCTCGATCGTCTCGTACCCGTCCATCTCGGGCATCATGATGTCCATCAGGACCAGCTCGACGTCCGGGTTGCGCTCCAGGGACTCGATGCCCTCGCGGCCGTTCTCCGCGTACAGCACGGGCATGCCGACCCGGCCGAGCACATGGGTGAGCGCGAAGACGTTGCGGATGTCGTCGTCGACGATCAGCACCCGCCGGCCCGGCAGCACCTGCCCCGCCCGGCCCTCCTGCCACTGCTCCAGCCTGGTGGTGGTCGGCCAGGGGTCGTCCTGGTCGGCCACCGGCGCGGGTTCGCAGGTGACCGGCAGGTCCGGGTCGGTGGTGAGCTGCGGGAGCTGGTCCGGCTCGGCGGTCACATGGCCGGGGTGGAGCACCGGTACGTACAGGGTGAAGGTGGAGCCCCGGCCCGGCTCGCTCTCGGCGACGATCCGGCCGCCGAGCAGGCCCGCGATCTCGCGGCTGATGGAGAGGCCGAGGCCGGTGCCGCCGTACTTGCGGTTGGTCGTCCCGTCGGCCTGCTGGAACGCCTCGAAGATCACCGGGAGCTTCTCGGGCGCGATGCCGATGCCGGTGTCGGTGACTTCGAAGGCGATCAGGTCGTCCGTGCCCGGCACCGCGCTGTCCGGGTCCTTGATCCGGTTGACGCGGAGCTCGACGCGGCCGGAGGAGGTGAACTTGATCGCGTTGGAGAGGAGGTTGCGCAGGATCTGCTGGAGCCGCTGCTCGTCCGAGTACATCTCGCGCGGCACGTCCTCGCCCACCGCGACCTCGAAGGCGAGGCCCCGGTCGAGGGTGATGGGGCGGAAGGTGGCGTGGACGTAGTCGAGCACCTTGATGAGCGGCAGCTTCTTGGGCCGTACGTCCATCCGGCCGGCCTCGATCTTCGACAGGTCCAGGATGTCGTTGATCAGCTGGAGCAGGTCGGAGCCGGAGCGGTGGATCGTGGTGGCGAACTGGACCTCCTGGTCGGAGAGGTGGCCGTCCGGGTTGTCGGAGAGCAGCCGGGCCAGGATGAGCAGCGAGTTGAGCGGGGTGCGCAGCTCGTGCGACATGTTCGCCAGGAACTCCGACTTGTACTGGGAGCTGGTCGCCAGCAGGGCGGCCTTCTCCTCCAGCTCGGCGTTGGAGCGCTGCAACTCGGCCTGCTGGCGCTGGAGTTCGTCGGAGCGCTCCTGGAGCTGGATGGCGAGCCGCTGGGACTCGCTGAGCAGTGACTCGGTACGGGAGTTGGCGATGATGGTGTTGATCGCGACGCCGATGGTGTTCACGAACTGGTCGAAGAAGGCCAGATGGACGTCGGAGAAGCGGGAGAAGGAGGCCAGTTCGATCACGCCGAGGAGCTTGTGCTCGAAGAGGATCGGGATGATCACGACGCTGGCCGGGGACGCCTCGCCCAGACCCGAGTTGATCTTGATGTAGTCCGGCGGCGCCTCCTCCAGCAGGATCCGCTTCTTCTCCAGCGCCGCCTGGCGCACCAGGCCGTGGCCCGGCATACCGGTGGTGTCGACGGTCGCGCCCTGGGCCGAGCCGTATCCCGCGATGAAGGCGAGCCCCTTGGTGGTCGACGTCGTACGGGACGGGGTGCCCTCGTTGCCCGGGTCGGCCAGGAAGAACGCCCCGTACTGGGCGTTCACCAGCGGGGTCAGCTCGCGCAGGATCAGGTCCGCGACCTCCATCAGGTCGCGGTGGCCCTGCATCAGACCCGCCAGACGCGCCAGGTTCGACTCCAGCCAGTCCTTGGCGCGGGTCGTCTCGCGCAGGTTGGACACCATCAGGTTGATGTTGTCCTTCAGCTCGGAGACCTCGCCCCGGGTCTCCACGGTGATCGAGCGGGACATGTCGCCCTGGGCCACCGCCGAGGCCACCTCCGCGATCGCGCGGACCTGGGTGGTGAGGTTCAGGGCGAGCTCGTTGACGTTGGTGGTCAGGCGCTTCCAGGTGCCGTAGACGCCCTCCACCCGGGCCTGGCCGCCCAACTGGCCCTCGGAGCCGACCTCGCGGGCCACCCGGGTCACCTCGGAGGAGAACGAGGAGAGCGTGTCCACCATGGTGTTGATGGTGGTCTTCAGCTCCAGGATCTCGCCGCGCGCGTCCACGTCGATCTTCTTGGACAGGTCGCCCTGGGCCACCGCCGTCGCCACCTGGGCGATGTTGCGTACCTGGGAGGTGAGGTTGTCCGCCATGTAGTTGACGTTGTCGGTGAGGTCCTTCCAGACCCCGGAGACGCCGAGGACCTGGGCGCGCCCGCCCAGCCGCCCGTCCGTGCCGACCTCGCGGGCGACCCGGGTCACCTCGTCCGCGAACGCCCGCAACTGCTCCACCATCGTGTTGACGGTGTCCTTGAGCTCCAGGATCTCGCCGCGCGCGTCCACGGTGATCTTCTTGGAGAGGTCGCCGTTGGCGACGGCCGTGGTCACCTGGGCGATGTTGCGTACCTGGGAGGTGAGGTTCGACGCCATGAAGTTGACGTTGTCGGTGAGGTCCTTCCAGACGCCGGACACCCCGCGCACCTGCGCCTGACCGCCGAGGTTGCCCTCGGTGCCGACCTCGCGGGCGACCCGGGTGACCTCGTCGGCGAAGGCGGAGAGCTGGTCGACCATGGTGTTGATGGTCGACTTCAGCTCCAGGATCTCGCCCTTCGCCTCCACGGTGATCTTCTTGCCCAGGTCGCCCTGGGCCACCGCCGTCGAGACGAGCGCGATGTTGCGCACCTGGGAGGTGAGGTTGTCCGCCATGAAGTTGACGTTCTCGGTGAGGTCCTTCCAGACGCCGGACACGCCCCGGACCTGGGCGCGCCCGCCGAGGTTGCCCTCGGTGCCGACCTCGCGGGCGACCCGGGTGACCTCGTCGGCGAAGGCGGAGAGCTGGTCGACCATGGTGTTGATGGTCGACTT
>NZ_JBVILC010000022.1:71359-96510 GCF_055580545.1 Streptomyces sp. NPDC031670
GACTTCAGCTCCAGGATCTCGCCCTTGGCGTCCACGGTGATCTTCTGGGAGAGGTCGCCGTTGGCGACGGCGGTGGTCACCTGGGCGATGTTGCGTACCTGGGAGGTGAGGTTCGACGCCATGAAGTTGACGTTGTCCGTCAGGTCCTTCCAGACGCCGGACACGCCCCTGACCTGCGCCCGCCCACCGAGCTGGCCCTCGGTGCCGACCTCGCGGGCGACCCGGGTCACCTCGTCCGCGAACGCCGAGAGCTGGTCGACCATCGTGTTCACGGTGAGCTTCAGCTCAAGCAGCTCGCCGGTCGCCTCGACCGTGACCGTACGGGTCAGATCGCCGCGCGCCACCGCCGTGGTCACCGCCGCGATGTCCCGGACCTGCGCGGTCAGCCGGGAAGCCATGGTGTTGACGGCCTCCGTCACATCCCGCCAACTGCCGCTCAGCCGCTGCACCTTGGCCCGCCCGCCCAGGCGTCCTTCGGTGCCGACCTCGCGGGCGACCCGGGTCACCTCGCCGGTGAACAGGGAGAGCTGGTCGACCATCTTGTTGACGGCCCGGCCGAGCCGGCGCAGATCGCCGCGCAACTGGCGGTTCCCGTCGTGGAGGTCGACCCGCTGGGTCAGATCGCCGCCCGCCACCGCGTCCAGCACCCGGGTGGCGTTCGCCGCCGGTACGACCAGCGCGTCGATCAGGGTGTTCGCGCTGTCCACCCCGGCCGTCCAGCCGCCCTGACCCGGGCTCGCCGCCAGCCGCTCGTCCAGCCGGCCGTGGCGGACGACCTCGCGGCGCACCCGCCGCAGCTCGTCCGTGAAGTGTTGGTTGCGCACGGCCACTTGGTTGAAGACCGCGGCGAGTTCGGCGGGTATGCCCTCGTGCGCCTCCTGGAGCCGGACCCCGAAGTCGCCGTCCCGCAGCGCGGTCATCGCCGCCAGCAACGGGCGCAACTCCCGTGCCCGGATCCACTCCCCGCCCTCGGGCGGCACGGCGCTGTCTCTGTTCATCCCGGCCCACTTCAGTGACTCGGTGCTTCTGCGCACGCTCAGTCTGTCACTCTGTCGGTGTCATGAGGTGCGCAATGTGAGAACCGATCAGGAGCCGCACCGTGGGGTCCATTCCAACGCAGCGGGAGAGCGGGAACCGCCCGCCCGGCCCGGTGCCCTCTCCTGGTGCGGCGGAGCGCCGCACCGCGTCCGCCGCCCGCACCAGCCTGCCCGGCGACCCGCTCGCACCGGCCGCCGCCCGCCGCTTCGCGCGCGCCGCCCTCGCCGACTGGACCGCCCAGGGCGCGCCCGGCGCCGGCGAACTGGACGAACGGGCCGCCGACGAGGTGGCGATACTCGTCAACGAACTGGTCACCAACGCCGTGGTGCACGCCGGCACCACCGTCGAGCTGGCCTGCCGGCTGGAGCCGCCCGCCGGGGACGAACCCGCAGCGGTGGTCGTCGAGGTCTCCGACCACCACCCCTCCCGGGTCGTACGCCACGAGCCGCGCGGGGCGCGTGAACCGGGCGCGCCGGAGTACGGGCGGGGGCTGCACCTGGTGGCGACGCTCGCCGAATGCTGGGGGATCACCTACCGGGCCGGCCTCAAGACGGTCTGGGCGCGGCTGCTCCTCGACGCGCGGGACGTCCCGGCGCGCGAGGACGAGCCGGGCGGCGACGACTCGCTCCAGCGCGGACCGCGCTCCGCCGGGACGCCCGCCGCCCCGGCGCACGGGACGCCCCCCGGGCAGGGCCGCGACTGGGTGAACCGGGGCGCCCTGTCCTTCCTGGCGGAGGCGTCCGACCTGCTGGCGGGCCAGTTCGACGAGGACATGATCGCGGCGCTGGCCGGACAGCTCCTGGTGCCCCGGCTCTGCGACTGGTGCGCGATCTGGCTCGACCCGGATGCCGGCGGCCCGGCCGGCGAACCCCGCCTCGCCCGGGTGTGGCACGCCCGCGAGTCCGGGATCGACGAGCTGCGGGCGGTCCTGGAGAAGGACCCGCCCCGGCTGCCGGAGTCGGCGCGCGGCGGCCCGGTCCCGATGCCCTGGCCGGCCCCGCAGGACGACGGCGAGGGGGCGGCGCTCGCGTACCGGATGGTGGCGGGCGGCCGGGCCGTCGGCGTGCTCATGCTGGGGCGGGCCGGAACGGCGCGCATCCCCGACGAGGTCACCGGACTGGTCGAGGACTTCGTGCGCCGGGTGGCGCTGGCGATCGGCGCCGCCCGCCAGTACACCCGCCAGGTCACCATCAGCCGGGTGCTCCAGCGCGGACTGCTGCCGGCGGGCGTCGCGGAGATCCCCGGCGTCGACAGCGCGCTGGTCTACCAGCCCAGCGGCGAGGGCGTGGCGGGCGGCGACTTCTACGACCTGTTCCCCGGCGCCGACGGCCGCTGGTGCTTCGCCCTCGGCGACGTCCAGGGCAGCGGCCCCGAGGCGGCCGTCGTCACCGGCCTGGTGCGGCCCTGGCTGCGGCTGCTGGCCCGCGAGGGGTACGCGGTGCACGACGTCCTCGACCGCCTCAACAAACTGCTCGTCGACGACGGGGTCGAGGCCGCCGAGGCAGCCGCCCGGATGGTCGCGGCGGCGGGCGGCCGGGAGGTGGCCGAGGGCCCGCAGGCCCGCTTCCTCTCCCTGCTGTACGGGGAGCTGGTCCCGGTGCCGCCCGAGAGCGGCGGCGGAGTCCTGTGCACCCTGGCGAGCGCCGGCCACCCGCTGCCGCTGCTGCTGCGCCCCGACGGCTCGGTCCGGGCCGCGGCGGTGCCCCAGGTGCTGGTCGGGGTGGTGGAGGGGGTGGCGTACGAGAGCGAGAGCTTCCGGCTGATGCCCGGTGACACCCTGCTGTGCGTCACGGACGGGGTGACCGAGCGCCGCTCCGGCCGGCGGATGTTCGACGACGGCGACGGGCTCGCGGCGGTGCTCGCCGGGTGCGTGGGCATGACGGCCACGGGGGTCGCGGAGAGCGTCAAGCGGGCGGTGTACGCGTTCGGCACGACCCCGCCGGAGGACGATCTGGCGCTCCTGGTGCTCCAGGCACGCTGAGGGCGTGCCGGGGGCCGCCCGGGGTGGCGGACAATGGGGGCATGCCTTCCGTACTGCCCGATGGTGAGCCCATGCCCGAGGACGGGGCGCTGCCCGGTTCCGCCCTGGAGGGCGCTCGGGAGCGACCGCTCGGCTTCTACCTGCACGTTCCCTACTGCGCCACGCGCTGCGGGTACTGCGACTTCAACACCTACACCGCCACCGAGCTGCGCGGCTCCGGCGGCGTCCTGGCGTCCCGGGACAACTATGCGGCCACCCTGACCGAGGAGATCCGGCTCGCCCGCAAGGTGCTCGGCGACGACCCGCGCCCGGTCCGTACGGTCTTCGTGGGCGGCGGCACCCCGACGCTGCTCCCCGCCGCCGACCTGGTCCGGATGCTCTCGGCGGTACGGGAGGAGTTCGGCCTGGCGGACGACGCGGAGGTGACGACGGAGGCGAACCCCGAGTCGGTGGACCGGGCGTATCTGGAGGAGCTGCGGGCCGGCGGCTTCAACCGGGTCTCCTTCGGCATGCAGAGCGCCAAGCAGCACGTCCTGAAGATCCTCGACCGTACGCACACGCCGGGCCGCCCCGAGGCGTGCGTCGCCGAGGCGCGGGCGGCGGGCTTCGACCACGTCAACCTCGATCTGATCTACGGGACGCCCGGCGAGTCGGACCAGGACTGGCGCGAGACGCTGGCGGCGGCGGTGGGGGCGGGCCCCGACCACATCTCCGCGTACGCCCTGATCGTCGAGGAGGGTACGCAGCTGGCCCGCCGGATCCGCCGGGGCGAGGTCCCGATGACCGACGACGACGTCCACGCGGACCGCTACCTCATCGCGGACTCGGTGCTGGCCGGGGCGGGCTTCCACTGGTACGAGGTGTCGAACTGGGCCACCACGGAAGCGGGCCGCTGTCTGCACAACGAGCTGTACTGGCGGGGCGCCGACTGGTGGGGCGCGGGGCCCGGGGCGCACAGCCACGTCGGGGGCGTGCGGTGGTGGAACGTGAAGCATCCGGGGGCGTACGCGGCGGCGCTGGCGGGTGGGGGGTCGCCGGGGGCTGGGCGTGAGGTCCTCTCGGCGGAGGACCGCCGGGTGGAGCGCATCCTGCTGGAGCTCCGGCTCCGGGAGGGCTGCGAGCTGTCGCTGCTGCGACCGGCGGGGCTGGCGGCGGCGCGGCGGGCCCTGGGGGGCGGGCTGCTGGAGGCGGGGCCGTTCGGGGAGGGGCGGGCGGTGCTGACCCTGCGGGGGCGGTTGCTGGCGGACGGGGTGGTGCGGGATCTGGTGGACTGACCCGTCCCGGGGTGCGGTGTTCGGCTGCGGGTGTGTGGTGGGCTGCGGGTGTGTGGTGGGTTGCTCGCGCAGTTCCCCGCGCCCCTTCAGGGCTTGGATTTTGGCTGCGGGTTCGGTGGGGCCTGGCCGCGCAGTTCCCCGCGCCCCTTTGGGGCCCGGTGTTCGGCTGCGGGTGTGTGGTGGGTTGCTCGCGCAGTTCCCCGCGCCCCTGGGGGGAACGGGGCCCCCGGGGCGCGAGGACCGGGAGGAACTGGGCCGCAGGCCCGTTCCTTGAGGGGCGCGGGGAACTGCGCGACCGGCCCCCACCGGGCCGCAGACGAAGAAGGGCCGGGGCCGAGCCATCCCCCGGAGGGTTCAAGGAAGGGGCGGGGAGGGGGCCGTCACGAAGTCGATCAGTTCCTCCACCCGCCCCAGCAACTCCGGCTCCAGGTCCCGATAACTCCGCACCCCCGCCAGAATCCGCTGCCACGCCGCCCCCGTGTTCACCGGCCAGCCCAGCGCCCGGCACACCCCCGTCTTCCAGTCCTCGCCCCGCGGCACCACCGGCCACCCCGCGATCCCCACGGCCGCCGGCTTCACCGCCTCCCACACGTCGATGTAGGGGTGCCCGGCCACCAGCACGTGTTCACCCGTGACCGCCGCCGCGATCCGGGACTCCTTGGAACCCGGGACCAGGTGGTCGACCAGGACGCCCAGGCGCGCGTCGGGGCCGGGCGCGAACTCCGCGACGATCGCGGGGAGGTCGTCGATACCCGACAGGTACTCGACCACGACGCCCTCGATCCGGAGGTCGTCGCCCCACACCTTCTCCACCAGCTCCGCGTCATGGCGCCCCTCGACGTAGATGCGCCCCGCGCGCGCCACCCGCGCCCGCGCCCCCGGGACCGCCACGGAGCCCGAGGCGGTGCGCGCCGGGCGCGAGGGCGTGGGCGCGGGCGGGCGTACCAGCGTGACCACCTTCCCCTCCAGCAGGAACCCCCGGGCCGCCAGCGGGAACACACGCTGCTTGCCGAAGCGGTCCTCCAGCGTCACCGTCCCCGCCTCGCAGCGGAGCACCGCCCCGCAGAACCCGGTCGTCACCTCCTCGACGACCAGATCGAGCTCGGCAGGCACCTCGGGGGCCGGGGACCCCTTCTTCCAGGGCGGAGTCAGGTCCGGGCTGTAGCTGCGCATTCTGATGAGAATACGGGCGGTCCATGTGCCCATATGGGTGTACGCCGTTACGACACGCCGAACTCTCCCGCGAGCCGGGCCCGCTGGGCCCGTACGAACGCCGCGTCCACCACCGCCCCGTGCCCCGGCACGTACACCGCGTCCTCGCCGCCCAGGTCCAGCAGCCGGTCGAGGGCGGCGGGCCAGTGGGTGCGGACCGCGTCCGGTCCCGCCTGCGGCTCGCCGGACTCCTCGACCAGGTCGCCGCAGAAGACGATCTCGGGCGAGCCGGGGGTGCCGGGGACCAGCAGGGCCAGGTCGTGGCCGGTGTGCCCGGGGCCCACGTTCGCCAGCAGCACCTGCCGCCCGCCCAGCTCCAGCGTCCATTCGCCCGACACGAAGTGCTGCGGGCGCACCAGCAGGTCCGCCGCCTCGGCGGCCCGCGCGGCCGGCACGCCGTGCGCGACGGCGTCGGTCCGCAGGGCGTCCCCGTCCAGGACCCGGTCGATCCCCACCGCCCCGTACACCTGGGCCCCCGAGAACGCGGCCGTGCCGAGCACATGGTCGAAGTGGGGATGGCTGAGTGCGATATGCGTCACCCGGCGCCCGAGCAGCGCCTGCGCCTGGGCGCGCAGCTCGGCGCCCTCGCGCACGGTCGAGCCCGTGTCGTACAGCAGGACCGCGTCCTCGCCCGCGACCAGGCCCGCCGTCGCGTCCCACCCCGGCAGCCGGCGGCGGCCCACGCCGTCGCCCAGCCGCTCCCAGCCGAACTCTTCCCAACGGACGTCCATGACGTGACGCTATCCCGGGGCGGCCGGGGGCGGTGTTCGAGCGCGCCGCGAGCGTCATGGGCGCCCGCCCTTGCTAGGGGTGTACCGGTCGGCCGTACACTGGCCGGGGATCGCTGGCACTCGAACGCGCAGAGTGCCAGGACAGAGCGCCCAGGGACGACAGCTGGAGGTGTGCGCGGTGCTCAGTGAACGCAGACTCGAAGTCCTGCGCGCGATCGTCCAGGACTACGTCGGGACCGAGGAGCCGGTGGGCTCGAAGGCCCTGACCGAGCGGCACAAGCTGGGCGTCTCGCCGGCGACCGTGCGCAACGACATGGCCGTGCTGGAGGAGGAGGGCTTCATCGCCCAGCCCCACACCAGCGCCGGCCGTATCCCCACGGACAAGGGCTACCGGCTGTTCGTCGACCGGCTCGCGGGCGTCAAGCCGCTGTCGTCGCCGGAGCGGCGCGCCATCCAGAACTTCCTGGACGGCGCCGTCGACCTCGACGACGTGGTGGCGCGCACGGTGCGGCTGCTGGCGCAGCTGACCCGGCAGGTCGCCGTCGTGCAGTACCCGTCGCTGACACGGTCCACCGTGCGGCACGTGGAGCTGCTGTCGCTGGCACCGGCCCGGCTGATGCTGGTGCTCATCACGGACACCGGGCGGGTCGAGCAGCGGATGGTCGACTGCCCGGCGCCGTTCGGCGAGACCTCACTGGCGGATCTGCGGGCCCGGCTCAACAGCCGGGTGGTGGGGCGCCGCTTCGCGGACGTCCCGCAGCTGGTGCAGGATCTCCCGGAATCCTTCGAGCCGGAGGACCGAGGAACCGTTTCGACGGTGCTCGCCACCCTGCTCGAAACCCTGGTGGAGGAGACCGAGGAGCGGCTGATGATCGGCGGCACCGCCAATCTCACCCGCTTCGGACACGACTTCCCCCTGACCATCCGGCCGGTGCTGGAGGCGCTGGAGGAGCAGGTCGTGCTCCTCAAGCTGCTCGGCGAGGCCAAAGAATCGGGCATGACCGTACGAATCGGGCATGAGAACGCCCACGAAGGACTGAACTCCACGTCCGTCGTCTCGGTCGGCTACGGTTCGGGCGGCGAAGCCGTCGCGAAACTCGGCGTGGTCGGACCGACCCGCATGGATTACCCCGGAACGATGGGAGCGGTACGCGCAGTGGCACGTTACGTCGGACAGATCCTGGCGGAGTCGTAAGTGGCCACGGACTACTACGCCGTACTGGGCGTACGCCGCGATGCATCGCAGGACGAGATCAAGAAGGCGTTCCGGCGCCTGGCGCGTGAACTCCACCCGGATGTGAATCCGGACCCGAAGACGCAGGAGCGCTTCAAGGAGATCAACGCCGCCTACGAGGTCCTCTCGGACCCGCAGAAGAAGCAGGTCTACGACCTCGGCGGGGACCCCCTGTCGTCCTCCGGCGGCGGTGGCGCCGGCGGCTTCGGCGCGGGCGGCTTCGGGAACTTCTCGGACATCATGGACGCGTTCTTCGGCAACGCGGCGCAGCGCGGGCCCCGTTCGCGCACCCGTCGCGGCCAGGACGCCATGATCCGGCTGGAGATCGACCTCAACGAGGCGGCCTTCGGTACGACCAAGGACATCCAGGTCGACACGGCGGTCGTCTGTACGACCTGCTCGGGCGAGGGCGCCGCACCCGGCACCTCGGCGCAGACGTGTGACATGTGCCGCGGCCGTGGCGAGGTCTCCCAGGTCACCCGCTCCTTCCTCGGCCAGGTCATGACCTCCCGCCCCTGCCCCCAGTGCCAGGGCTTCGGGACCGTCGTGCCCACGCCGTGCCCGGAGTGCGCCGGTGACGGCCGCATCCGCTCGCGCCGTACGCTCACGGTCAAGATCCCGGCCGGTGTCGACAACGGCACCCGGATCCAGCTCGCGGGCGAGGGCGAGGTCGGCCCCGGCGGCGGCCCCGCCGGTGATCTGTACGTGGAGATCCACGAGCTCAACCACGACGTCTTCCAGCGTCGTGGCGACGATCTGCACTGCACGGTGACGATCCCCATGACGGCGGCGTCGCTCGGCACGAAGGTGCCGCTGCAGACGCTGGACGGCATGGAGGAGGTGGACATCCGTCCCGGCACGCAGTCGGGCCAGTCCATCCCGCTGCACGCGCGCGGTGTGACGCATCTGCGGGGCGGCGGGCGGGGTGATCTGATCGTCCACGTCGAGGTCATGACGCCGACGAAGCTGGACCCCCAGCAGGAGGACCTGCTGCGCCAGCTGGCGAAGCTGCGCGGCGAGGAACGCCCGACGGGTCAGTTCCAGCCAGGGCAGCAGGGCCTGTTCTCCCGGCTGAAGGACGCGTTCAACGGCCGGTGAGGGGTTCCCTCTCGGGGGGCCTCGGCTCGCGGTTCGGCTGCGGGTGCGTGGGGGCTGGTCGCGCAGTTCCCCGCGCCCCTGTTCGGCCCGCAGATGAAAAGGGCCCGGGGGCGAAGCCTTCGGTGGGCCGGGGCGATTCGGTGCCTGGGCGGGCCCGTGGCACGATGCGGGCATGGCTTTGACCGATCTCTGCCGGTATCCGATCGTGCAGGCTCCCATGGCCGGTGGCGTCTCCGCCCCCGGCCTTGCCGCCGCGGTCTGCGAGGCCGGCGGACTCGGGTTCCTGGCCGCCGGGTACAAGACGGCCGACGGCATGTACCAGGAGATCAAGCAGCTGCGCGGGCTCACCGGGCGCCCCTTCGGGGTCAACCTGTTCATGCCGCAGCCGCCGCACACCGACCCGGCCGTCATCGAGGTGTACCGCAACCAGCTCGCGGGCGAGGCCACCTGGTACGAGACGCCGCTCGGCGACGCCGACTCCGGCGGCGACGACGGCTACGAGGCCAAGCTGGCCATCCTGCGCGAGGACCCCGTCGCGGCCGTCTCGTTCACCTTCGGCTGCCCCGAGCGCGAGGTGCTCGCCGCGTTCGCCGCCCTCGGCACGTACACCGTCGTCACCGTGACCACCCCCGACGAGGCGCTGGCCGCCCAGGTCGCCGGGGCCGACGCCGTCTGCGTCCAGGGGACAGAGGCCGGCGGCCACCAGTCGACGCACCGCGACGACCCCCAGGCCGACGGCTCGGGGCTCGGGCTGCTGACGCTGATCACCCAGGTCCGCGAGAGCGTGACGCTGCCGATCGTCGCGGCCGGCGGCCTGATGCGCGGCGCCCAGATCGCGGCGGTGCTCGCGGCGGGCGCGGACGCGGCGCAGCTCGGTACGGCGTTCCTGGCCTGCCCGGAGTCCGGCGCGCACGCCCTGCACAAGCAGGCCCTGACCAACCCCCTCTTCGTCCGTACGGAGCTGACGCGGGCGTTCTCCGGACGCCCGGCCCGCGGCCTGGTCAACCGGTTCATGCGCGAGCACGGGCCGTACGCCCCGGCCGCCTACCCCCAGGTGCACCAGATCACCGCCGGGCTGCGGCGGGCCGCCGCGGCGGCCGGCGACGCCCAGGGCATGGCGCTGTGGGCGGGGCAGGGGCACCGGCTGGCACGGGCACTGCCCGCCGGACAGCTGGTGGGGGTCCTGGCGGAGGAAATGGACGCGTCGCTGGCCACGCTGGCCGCCGCGGCGAGAAACCGAAACACATGAGGAGCACGTCATGACCGCCCCGGTCTTCGTCGTCGACCGTTTCACCGAGTCCGGGCCGGGCGGCCGGTACGTCCTGGACGGCCCCGAGGGCAGGCACGCCGTCTCCGTGAAGCGGCTCACGCCCGGCGAGGACGTCGTCCTCACCGACGGCCTCGGCACCTGGGCGGAGTGCGTGGTCCTGGAGACCGAGGGCAAGGACCGGCTGGTCGTCCGGCTCGACTCGCTGAGCGAGGAGCCGCAGCCGCAGCCGCGCATCACCGTCGTCCAGGCGCTGCCCAAGGGCGACCGGGGCGAGGTCGCGGTCGAGACGATGACCGAGACCGGCGTCGACGCCGTGGTGCCGTGGCAGGCCTCGCGCTGCATCACGCAGTGGAAGGGCGACCGGGGCGCCAAGTCGCTCGCCAAGTGGCGCGCCACGGCCCGGGAGTCGGGCAAGCAGTCGCGCCGGGTGCGGTTCCCGGAGGTACGGGACGCGATGACGACCAAGCAGGTTGTCGCGTTTTTGGCCACGGCTGATTTCGCCGCCGTCCTGCACGAGGACCGGGAGGCTTCCAGCGAGCCGCTGGCCACGGCCGAGCTGCCCGCGCGGGGGGAGATCGTCCTGGTGGTGGGCCCCGAAGGGGGCGTGTCGCCCGAAGAGTTGGCGGCGTTCGCCGAGGCGGGCGCCAAGCCGTACCGGCTCGGCCCGAGCGTGCTGCGCACCTCCACGGCGGGCACGGCGGCGGCGGCGCTGCTGATGGGGCGCACCGGCCGCTGGTCGTGACGCCGCCGGCGGGCGGCCGACCGCACGCCGGTGTCCAGCCGTCGCCCCCTGCCGGCCGGTTGACGTCGTAAAGCCGTCTACCGCGTCCGGCGCGGGGGTGGGACGCTGGCACGTATGGGGGCAAGGAGATACGTCACGTGGCCGCTGCGCCACCGGCGCGCGCTCGCCGCGCTCGGCCTGGCCGCCGGAGCGGCGGCCGGGGCCGCGGCCTGCGACCCGGTGGGCGGCATGAGCTCGGTCACCGTCTCGGTGACCACCGACAAGGTCGCGACGAGCAGGCTGGAGCACGACGGCTTCAAGGTGCGGTATCTGACCTGCACCGCGAAGGTCGACGGCGGCTCGACCCGTACGCCCTCGGCCGCCTCGACCCGCACGGTCGCCACGGTCGACTGCCGGGGCCGTACCGACGACAACAAGAAGATCTCCGTCGCGGGCAAGGTGACGGAGGAGCGCGAGGACCGCTGCGTACGGGGCGATCTGACGGCGAAGGTCGCGGACCGCACGGTCTTCCACGCGAGCGTCCTGGGCGACTGCGACGCGCCGCCGCCCACCAGGAGCACCCCCAGACCCCCGGGGAAGCCGGGAAAGCCGGGCCCCCGTCCTACGGTGACGGTCACGGTGACCGTGACGGAGACCTTCCAGGGCAAGTGACGGGGCGGGCGGCGCCGGGGCGAGTGGGGTCCGGTGGGCAGACGTCAGTAGCATGCTGCTGACTGATCGATTGTTCCCACCGCGACCGAGGAGCTCAGGACCGTGGCCGGAGAGCCGCAGGCGGACTGCCTGTTCTGCAAGATCGTCTCGGGGGACGTCCCGGCGACCGTCGTCCGGGAGACCGAGACCGTCGTGGCGTTCCGCGACATCAACCCCCAGGCGCCGACGCACGTCCTGGTCATCCCCCGCGTCCACCATCCCGACGCGGCCTCCCTCGCCGCCGCCGAGCCGGCGGTCGCCGCCGACCTGCTGCGCGAGGCCGGGGAGATCGCCGCCGCCGAGAAGATCGACGGCAGCGGGTACCGGATCGTCTTCAACACCGGCAGCGGCGCGGGCCAGACGGTCTTCCACGCGCACGCCCATGTGCTGGGCGGCCGTGGTCTGCAGTGGCCGCCGGGATAGCGGGACGGGACCGGTAACCCCTGTTGTCCGTACGTGAACTCGTGGTGCTCGGCACCGCCAGCCAGGTCCCGACCCGGCACCGCAACCACAACGGCTATCTGCTGCGCTGGGACGGCGAGGGCATCCTCTTCGACCCCGGCGAGGGCACCCAGCGGCAGATGCTGAGGGCCGGCGTGGCCGCGCACGACGTCAACCGGATCTGCGTCACGCACTTCCACGGCGACCACTCCCTGGGGCTCGCCGGGGTGATCCAGCGGATCAACCTCGACCGGGTGCCGCACCCGGTCACCGCGCACTACCCGGCGAGCGGCCGGCACTTCTTCGACCGGCTGCGGTACGCGACGGCCTACCGCGAGACGGTCGAGCTGGCGCAGGTCCCGGTCGAGGGCGAGCACGCGGTGGCGGCGGCGACCGGCGCGTACACACTCGAAGCGCGCCGGCTCTCCCACCCGGTCGAGTCCTACGGCTACCGGCTCACCGAGCCGGACCGGCGCCGGATGCTGCCCGCGCTCCTCGCCGAGCACGGCATCGCCGGGCCGGACGTGGGCCGCCTCCAGCGCGAGGGCGTACTGCGGGGGGTGACGCTCGCCGACGTCAGCGAGGTGCGGCGCGGCCAGCGGTTCGCCTTCGTCATGGACACCCGGCTCTGCGACGGGGTGCCCGCGCTGGCCGAGGGGTGCGACATGCTGGTCATCGAGTCCACGTTCCTGGACGAGGACGTGCGGCTGGCGGAGGACCACGGCCATCTGACGGCGGGTCAGGCCGCCGGGGTGGCGCGGGACGCGGGAGTGCGCCATCTCGTCCTCACGCACTTCTCGCAGCGGTACGCGGACCCGGCGGACTTCGCGCGGCAGGCGCGGGGGGCCGGGTTCGAGGGGGAGCTGACGATCGCGGCGGACCTGATGAGGGTGCCGCTGCCGAAACGTACGCCGTAACCACGTTGACGACCTGGCCGCCCGGCCACTTTTCAGGAAGTACCTCCATGCCCCTCCCCAAGGCCGAACTCCACCTCCACATCGAAGGCACCCTCGAACCCGAGCTCGCCTTCGAACTGGCCGCGCGCAACGGTGTGCGGCTGCCGTACGCCGACACCGAGGAGCTGCGCAAGGCGTACCTCTTCGACGACCTCCAGTCCTTCCTGGACCTGTACTACTCGCTGATGGCGGTGCTGCGTACGGAGGACGACTTCGAGGCGCTGGCGGAGGCGTATCTGGCGCGCGCGGCGGCGCAGGGGGTGCGGCACGCGGAGATCTTCTTCGACCCGCAGGCGCATACGGCACGGGGGGTGCCGATCGGGACCGTGGTGGAGGGCCTCGGCCGGGCCCTGGACCGCAGCGAGGCCCGCCACGGCGTCACGACCCGGCTGATCCTCTGCTTCCTGCGCGACCTCTCGGCGGAGTCCGCCATGGAGACGCTGGAGGCGGCGCGGCCGTATCTGCACCGGATCACGGGTGTCGGCCTCGACTCGGCGGAGGTCGGGCATCCGCCGGCGAAGTTCCGCGAGGTGTACGCGATGGCGGACTCGCTGGGGCTGCGGAAGGTGGCGCACGCGGGGGAGGAGGGGCCGCCGTCCTACATCACCGAGGCGCTCGACGTACTGGGCGTGGAGCGGGTGGACCACGGGCTGCGGGCGCTTGAGGACCCGGAGCTGGTGGCCCGCCTGGTCCGCGACCGGATCCCGCTGACGCTGTGCCCGCTGTCGAACGTACGGCTGCGGGCCGTGCCCTCGCTCACCGAGCATCCGTTGCGGCGGATGATGGACGCGGGGCTGTTGTGCACGGTGAACTCCGATGATCCGGCGTACTTCGGGGGGTACGCCGGGGACAACTTCGACGCGGTGGTGTCGGCGCTGGGGCTGTCGGAGGAGGACCTGCGGGTGCTGGCGCGGAACTCGTTCGTGGCGGCGTTCTTGGGGGAGGGGGAGCGGGAGGGGTACCTGGCGGAGGTCGAGGCGTACGAGTTCCCCGCCCCGCCCGTTCCCTAGACCCTCCGGGGGCTGCCTGGGCCCGTGGTGACCTGCGGGTCGGCGGGGGCTGGTCGCGCAGTTCCCCGCGCCCCTGCAGGACGGGGCTCCGCCCAGGTCCCGGGGGCGCGCTCGCGGGCGAACTCACACCGACAGCCCGAACTCCCCGCCCACCGGCTGTCCGACGGGCTGCCCCACCGGCACGGGGACCGGGCGCGTGCCGGGGCGGGCCAGGAGTGTCAGGGGGGCGGCCACCACGAGCAGGAGCGCCCCCAGCACCACCCCCATCCCCCCGAACCCGACCCACGCCGACAGCACGCTCCCCGTCAGCGGCCCGCACGCCACCCCCAGCGACGACGCCGAGCCCGCCAGGACCGCCCAGCGGCCCCGCGGATCCAGGGACGCCGCCAGGGCGATCAAGTACGAGAGCACCACCGGGTAGAAGACGTTCCACAGGATCTCGCCGGACGCGAAGGACGTCAGGTCCCGCGCCGACGCGCTCACCAGCACGCACCCCGCGATCACCACCGTCCCCCCACCGATCGGCACCGCCCGCCCCAGCCGCGCGCCCAGCGCCCCCGCGCCCGTCACGCCGAGCAGGCCCGCCAGCAGCGCGACGGCGAACACCGCGCCCACCGTCACCTCGGTCAGCCCCGCCTGGGTCAGGCCGATGCGCCCGCTCACGCCCCACAGCGCGTTCTGCGCCAGGGACCAGCACAGCATCGCCGCCGCCAGCACCGCCCCCGTCCGCCGGTGCGGCAGGAGCGGCGGCGGTACGGAAGCCGTGGGGTGCGCGGCGGCCGGGCCGGGCAGACGGCTCGTCGCCGGCCACACCAGCGCCGCCACCCCGGCGATCGCCGCGAACGGCAGCCCGTGGCCGCCCCCGAGGTGGGGGAGCGTCAGATACAGCGCCCCGGCCGTCGCCGAGACCGACAGCAGGCCCAGCGTGGTCAGCCGGTGCGGGTCCCGCCGCGCGGCGATCCCCGACGCCGCCACCGCCGTCGCCGTACCGGACCCGAAGCCCCCGACCAGCGCCCCCGCCACCACCAGCGGCAGCAGCGAGGTCAGCGCGGCGGCGCCGTAACCCGCCAGCGCGAGCAGCAGGCCCAGCCGGGCGAGCCGTCGCTCCCCGTACCGCTCCACCCGCGCCGCCAGCGCGAAACCCGCGGACGCGGAGCTCAACAGCAGGGCGGAGCCGATGAGTCCGGCCCGGGTGGGCGGCAGGCCGAGGCCCGAGGAGAGGCGGCCGACGACGGTCGGAAGCAGATAGGCGGCCAGATAGCCGGCCGTGAAGACGGCGACCAGAGGCCAGGAGGCACGAGGGCGTGCGGACATGGGCGTTCCAGGGAGCGGTGCCCGAACGGGCAGAAGGTGCGGAGAGCGTTCAAGGAGGGGGGACGCGACCGGTGTTGTCGGACACGGGAACGCGGCCCAATTTGTATCAAGCCGCCTGACCTCGTGAAAGCCGCCCCTTGGTGATCTGGGTCACTTCCTGGTTTTCGGGCGTGAGGGGGCGGGTAATGGCAGTGCTTTCGTGTGCCGTGCGTCGCTCGTTCCCTTGACCCTCGCCGTTCACATATCTAGTCTCCATTCCCATGGATGTACCGTCGCAGTCGATCCGCCTCGTCGATGTCCGGCTGACCCCCGTCCTCATCTCCGACCCCCCGCTCCTCAACGTCCAGGGGGTCCACCAGCCGTACACCCCCCGCCTCATCGTGGAAGTCGTCACCGACAGTGGCGTCACCGGTGTCGGGGAGACCTACGGCGACACCAAGTACCTGGAGTTGGCGCGGCCGTACGCCGACTCCCTCCTCGCCGCCCGGCACGCACTTGCGGACCTCAATGGGCTGTTCACACTCATGAATCAGCTGCCCGTGGACGAGGCCCGCGTCGACACCTCCGTGGACGTCGGCGGGCTGCGCGGCGTCCAGAGCACCGACAAGCTGCGGCTCTCCGTCGTCTCCGCCTTCGAGGTCGCCTGCCTCGACGCGCTCGGCAAGACGCTCGGGCTGCCGGTGCACACCCTCCTCGGCGGCAAGGTGCGCGACAGTGTGGAGTACAGCGCGTATCTCTTCTACCGGTGGGCCGAACACCCGGGCGGTACGGGCGAGAAGGACGACTGGGGCGCGGCGCTCGACCCGCAGGGGATCGTGGCGCAGGCCCGGCGGTTCGTGCGGGAGTACGGGTTCGGCTCCTTCAAACTGAAGGGGGGCGTCTTCCCGCCCGAGCAGGAGACCGCCGCGATCCGGGCGCTCGCCGAGGCCTTTCCGGGGCGTCCGCTGCGGCTCGACCCGAACGGCGGCTGGAGCGCGGCCACTTCGCTCCGCGTCGCCGCCGAGCTCGGGGACGTACTGGAGTACCTGGAGGACCCGGCGTCCGGCACGCGCGCGATGGCGGAGGTCTCCGCGGGCACCTCCGTCCCGCTGGCCACCAATATGTGCGTCACCACGTTCCCCGAGATCCGCGAGGCGTTCCTCACCGACGCCGTGCAGGTCGTCCTCAGCGACCACCACTACTGGGGCGGGCTGCGCAACACCCGGGAACTGGCCGCGATCTGCCGTACCTTCGGCGTGAGCCTGTCCATGCACTCCAACACGCACCTCGGCGTCAGTCTCGCCGCCATGACCCAGGTCGCCGCCACCGTGCCCAACCTCGACTACGCGTGCGACAGCCACTACCCCTGGCAGAGCGAGGACGTCGTGGTGGACCGCCCCGTCTTCCGGGACGGGCGTCTGGCCGTCTCCGACACTCCCGGGCTCGGCGTCACCCTCGACCGGGACGCCCTCGACCGGCTCCACCGCCGCTGGCTGGCCGACGACGGCACCTTCCGCGACCGCGACGACGCCGCCGCGATGCGCCGGGCCCCCGGGCACGAGCAGTGGCGCGCGCCGGCGCTGCCGCGCTGGTAGACGCGGTCACCCGCCGCCCCGCGGGTCCCCGGCCGAGGAGCCCGGGCGCGTACGGATCGGGCACACTGGCCCCATCCGTACGCGAACGGGAGTCCGCCGTGACCACATCCAGCAGAGAGCAGCAGGACCGCGTAGACCGGTGGGGGCACACCGCGGGCGTCGACCCGCTGGGCAAGGTGCGCCGGCCCCGCGACCCGGAGTGCGACGTCTTCCTGACCGGCACGGTCTTCCTCGACATCATCTTCACCGGCCTCGACTCCGCCCCGGTGCGCGGCACCGAGTCCTGGGCGCGCGGCATGGGCTCCAGCCCCGGCGGCGTCGCCAACATGGCCATCGCGCTCGCCCGCCTGGGGCTGCACACCTCGCTGGCGGCGGCCTTCGGCGACGACCACTACGGCGAGTACTGCTGGGACGCCCTGGAGCAGGGTGAGGGCATCGATCTGTCGCTGTCGCGGACCGTGCCCGGCTGGCACTCGCCGGTCACCGTCTCCATGGCGTACGAGGGCGAGCGGACCATGGTCTCGCACGGCCACGAGGCGCCCTGGGAGGAGTCCGCCCCGGCCGTGCCGCCACGCGCGCGTGCCGCGATCGCCTCGCTGGTGCCCGGCCGCACCGAGGAGTGGATCGCGGAGGCCGCCCGGCACGGCGCGCGGATCTTCGCCGACGTCGGCTGGGACGACACCGGACACTGGAACCTGGCGGGTCTGACCGGTCTGGAGCACTGCGAGGCGTTCCTGCCCAACGCGGGCGAGGCGATGCGCTACACCCGCACCGACTGCCCGCGCGCGGCGGCCCGCGCCCTGGCCGAGAAGGTGCCGGTCGCCGTGGTCACCCTGGGCGCGGAGGGCGCGTACGCGGTGGACGGCTCGACCGGCGAGACCGCCGAGGTCCCCGCGATCGCGGTGGAGGCGCTCGACCCGACGGGGGCGGGCGACGTGTTCGTGGCCGGGTTCGTCACCGGGACGCTGGCCGGGTGGCCGCTCGCGGACCGGCTCGCCTTCGCGGGCCTGACGGCCGCGCTGTCCGTCCAGGAGTTCGGGGGCTCGCTCTCGGCGCCCGGCTGGGCGGAGATCGCGGCGTGGTGGCAGGCCGTCCGCACCCGGTCCGGCCAGGACCCCGCGGCCCTGCGCCGCTACGAGTTCCTGGAGGGCCTGCTGCCGGGGGCGGCCCGGCCCTGGCCGCTGCGCCGCGCGGTCCCCACGATCGGCTTCCGCCGGCCGGCCTGACCCCCCCGCCTGCGGTCCACGACCGACCCGCAGACAAAGTCCGGGCATCAAATGGACCCCCCGTCCGAAAACCTCTCGGCGCTGTCAGTGCCAGGTCGTACGCTTGGTAGTCCAGAGGTTGTCGAGCAGCGAGAACCCTGCAACAGGAGGTATGCGCAGGCCACAGAGCCGGCCCATGACTCAGACACCCACACAGCCGCAGGCGAGTGCCCAGATCGAGGTCCCTGCCAAGCACCCGATGGTGATGCTGCTCGGATCCCGGGACTCGCTGCTGCGCGTGATCGAGAAGGCCTTCCCGGCGGCCGACATCCATGTCCGGGGCAATGAGATCAGTGCCACGGGGACCCCGGCGGAAGTCGCGCTCATCCAACGCCTGTTCGACCAGATGATGCTGGTGCTCCGCACCGGTCAGCCGATGACGGAGGACGCAGTGGAACGCTCGATCGCCATGCTCAGGGCGAGCGAGAACGGCAGAGCGGAGGACGGCCACGAGACCCCGGCCGATGTCCTGACCCAGAACATCCTCTCCAGCCGTGGTCGCACGATCCGCCCCAAGACCCTCAACCAGAAGCGGTACGTCGACGCGATCGACAAGCACACGATCGTCTTCGGCATCGGCCCCGCCGGTACCGGAAAGACCTATCTCGCCATGGCCAAGGCGGTCCAGGCCCTGCAGTCCAAGCAGGTCACCCGGATCATCCTGACCCGCCCCGCCGTCGAGGCGGGCGAGCGCCTCGGCTTCCTGCCGGGCACGCTCTACGAGAAGATCGACCCGTATCTGCGCCCGCTCTACGACGCGCTGCACGACATGCTCGACCCCGACTCCATCCCCCGGCTGATGGCGGCCGGCACGATCGAGGTCGCCCCGCTGGCGTACATGCGCGGCCGTACGCTGAACGACGCGTTCATCATCCTGGACGAGGCGCAGAACACCAGCGCCGAGCAGATGAAGATGTTCCTCACCCGCCTCGGCTTCGACTCGAAGATCGTCATCACCGGTGACATCACCCAGGTCGACCTGCCGAACGGCACGAAGAGCGGTCTGCGCCAGGTCCAGGAGATCCTGGAGGGGGTCGAGGACGTCCACTTCTCCCGGCTGTCGTCCCAGGACGTCGTCCGGCACAAGCTCGTCGGCCGTATCGTCGACGCGTACGAGAAGTACGACAGCCAGCAGGACCGCAACGGGAAGTAGTCAGAGCGCACCATGTCGATCGACGTCAACAACGAGTCCGGAACCGAGGTCGACGAGCAGGCGATCCTCGACATCGCCCGCTACGCGCTCACGCGGATGCGGATCCACCCGCTCTCCGAGCTGTCGGTGATCGTCGTGGACGCCGAGGCCATGGAGCAGCTCCACATCCAGTGGATGGACCTGCCCGGTCCCACCGATGTCATGTCCTTCCCGATGGACGAGCTGCGTCCGCCGATGAAGGACGACGAGGAGCCCCCGCAGGGGCTCCTCGGTGACATCGTGCTCTGCCCGGAGGTCGCCAAGCAGCAGGGCGAGGACGCGCCGACACGGCACTCGATGGACGAGGAGCTCCAGCTCCTGACCGTCCACGGCGTGCTCCACCTGCTCGGGTACGACCACGAGGAGCCGGACGAGAAGGCCGAGATGTTCGGTTTGCAGGCGGCCATCGTGGACGGCTGGCGGGCGGAGAAGGGCCACACCGGCCCGTCCCCGGCGCCGACCGTCTCATGACCGGGCAGCTGCTCTTCGGCGCCGTCGCGCTGGTCGTGGTGGCCTGGCTGGCCGCCTGCGCGGAGGCCGGCATCGCCCGTACGTCCTCGTTCCGCGCGGACGAGGCCGTACGGTCGGGGCGGCGCGGCGCGGCGAAGCTCGCCCAGGTCGCCGCCGACCCCACCCGCTACCTCAACGTGGCCCTGCTCGTCCGGGTCGCCTGCGAGATGGCGGCCGGGGTGCTGGTCACCTATGTCTGCCTGGAGGACTTCGGCGAGACCTGGACGGCGCTGGTCGTCGCCATCGCCGTGATGGTGCTCGTCTCCTATGTCGCCGTCGGCGTCTCGCCGCGCACGATCGGCCGCCAGCACCCGCTGAACACGGCGACGGCCGCCGCGTACGTCCTGCTGCCGCTCGCCAGGATCATGGGCCCGGTGCCGCAGCTCCTCATCCTCCTCGGCAACGCGCTCACGCCCGGAAAGGGCTTCCGCAAGGGCCCGTTCGCCTCCGAGGCCGAGCTGCGGGCCATGGTCGACCTCGCCGAGCAGGAGTCGCTCATCGAGGACGACGAGCGCCGGATGGTGCACTCGGTCTTCGAGCTCGGCGACACGCTGGTGCGCGAGGTGATGGTGCCCCGCACCGACCTCGTCTGCATCGAGCGCTACAAGACCATCCGCCAGGCGCTCACGCTCGCCCTGCGCTCGGGCTTCTCCCGTATCCCGGTGACCGGGGAGAACGAGGACGACATCGTCGGGATCGTGTATCTGAAGGACCTGGTCCGCAAGACGCACATCAACCGGGACTCGGAGGCCGACCTGGTCTCCACCGCGATGCGCCCGGCCGCGTTCGTCCCCGACACCAAGAACGCGGGCGACCTGCTGCGCGAGATGCAGCAGGACCGCAGCCATGTCGCCGTCGTCATCGACGAGTACGGCGGCACGGCCGGGATCGTCACCATCGAGGACATCCTGGAGGAGATCGTCGGGGAGATCACCGACGAGTACGACCGGGAGCTGCCGCCGGTCGAGGAGCTGGCGGACGGCTGCTTCCGGGTCACCGCGCGGCTCGACATCGGCGACCTGGGCGAGCTGTTCGGCCTCGACGCGTTCGACGACGAGGACGTGGAGACGGTCGGCGGACTGCTCGCCAAGGCGCTCGGCCGGGTGCCCATCGCGGGCGCCACGGCCATCGTCGACCTGCCGGACGGGCGGGCGCTGCGGCTGACGGCCGAGTCCCCGGCCGGCCGCCGGAACAAGATCGTGACCGTGCTGGTGGAGCCGGTGGCCGTCATGGAGGAGGAAGAGGCGTGACCCCTCAGGAGCTCAGGGACTTCTGCCTGGCGTTCAACGCCGTGACCGAGGAGTTCCCGTTCGACACGGGGACCTCCGTCTTCAAGGTCCTCGGCAAGGTGTTCGCGCTGAGCAATCTGAGCGGCACCCCGCTCACCGCCAACCTCAAGTGCGACCCGGACGACGCGGTGCGGCTGCGCGCGGAGTACCCGGCGATCGTGCCCGGCTGGCACATGAACAAGCGCCACTGGAACACGGTGGACATCGATCAGCTCCCGGACCGGCTGGTCCGGGAGCTGATCGAGGACTCGTACGACCTGGTGGTGGCGGGGCTGCCGAAGTCCGAACGGCTGCGGCTCGACCGGCCGTGAACGGCTGGGGCGTGTTGCGCCCTAGGCCCGGCGGCGGCCAAGGCCTGCCGCCACCAGGGCCGCCGCCGCGACCACGATCACCGCGTCCACCAGCAGCACCGTCCGTACGCCCGAGAACAGGTCGCCCCCGGTCGTGGCCAGGACGCCCAGCAGCGGGATGCCGATCGTGATGCCGACCTGCTGGGTCGTGGTGACCAGACCGGTCGCCAGGCCCTGCTCCTCGTCGGGGACACCGCTGGTGACGGTCACTCCGTACGAGATGATCGCGCCCAGGTGGCACATGCTGGCCAGGGAGACCGCGGCGGTGGCGAGCAGCGCGCCCGACTCGCGGCCCACCGCCAGCAGCAGCGCGATGAACAGACCCTGGCCGAGGAGTGAGAGCACCAGGGTGCGGTGGGCGCCGAAGCGGCCGATGATCCGGGCGGCGTAGCCGCCGGCGACCGCCGACATGGCGCCCTGGACACCGAAGACCAGACCGGTCCTGAAGGACGACAGGCCCAGGACCTCCTGGAGGTAGAGGGTCAGGACGAAGATGACCGTCGACATCATCGAGAAGGTGACCAGTCCGGCCAGGTTGCCCCACGCCACCGTGCGCCGCCGCAGCATCGGCAGGGAGACCAGCGGGGCCTGCGCCCTCGACTCGACCACCACGAACGCGGCCAGCAGCGCCAGACCGGCGATCAGGGTGCCCCAGACGTCCGCGCCGCCGAAGCCGCGCTGGGCCGCCGTGGACAGGGAGTAGATCAGAGCGAGCAGGCCGCCGGTGACGGTGACCGCGCCGGGCACGTCGAGACGGGGCCGGTCGGGGGTGCGGGATTCGGGCAGCAGACCGGGCGCCAGGGCGAGGACGACCAGCGCGGCCACCGTGAGCAGGCCCATCGTGGAGCGCCAGCCCAGCGTGTCCGTCATGACCCCGCCGAGCACCATGCCCACGGTGAAGCCCAGCGACAGCAGGGTGCCGCTGATGCCCAGCGCCCGGTCGCGCTGCGGGCCCTCGGGGAAGGTGGTGGTCAGCAGCGACATGCCGGTCGGCACGATCACCGCGGCGCCCAGGCCCTGGAGGGCGCGGCCGGTCAGGAACGACGCCGGGTCCCAGGCGAGGGTGGCGAGCAGCGAGGCGGCGCCGAAGAGGGCCAGCCCGGTGAGGAACAGTTTCTTGCGGCCGTAGAGGTCGGCGATCCGGCCGAACAGGAGCAGGAAGCCGCCGGAGGGCAGCGCGAACGCGGTGACCGCCCACTGGAGCGCGGACCGGCTCAGGCCCAGGTCGTCGCCGAGGACGGGCAGCGCCACGTTCAGTACGGAGAAGTCGAGCGCCACCATGAACTGGGCGGCGCAGAGCACGAACAGGACCAGCTTCGCGCGACCGGAGAGCCGGGCGTCCCGCGGGTCCGCTGCGGTGGCCGGCGTGGCCGGCGCGGTGGGGGTGTCGATTGCCATGGCCACAGCCTGGCCGCGCGCGATCCGCCGTGGAGAGTGGGAACTTATCCTGTTGGCGGCACCACCAGGCAGCGGCCGGGGTGCCGGACAGCAGCCGACGAGGGGGAGTACGGACGTGGCCACGCCGATCGACAAGTCGCTGCGGCGCACCGAACTGCGCGAGTTCCTGATGAACCGGCGGGCCCGGATCAGCCCGACCGCCGCCGGGCTGCCCGACGGCGGCGCCCGCCGCCGCACCCCGGGCCTGCGCCGCGAGGAGGTCGCGGTGCTGGCGGGCGTGGGGGTCTCCTGGTACCAGTGGCTGGAGCAGGGCCGGGACATCACGGTGTCGCCGCAGGTCCTGGACTCGGTGGGCCGCGTCCTGAAGCTGACCAGCGCCGAGCGGCGGCATCTGTACGTGCTGGCCGGGCTCAACCCGCCCGCGCCCGAGGTGGACCCCGCCGACGCCGACATGTGCCAGGGGCTCCAGCGGCTGATCGACGCCTGGATGCCGTTCCCCGCGCACATCATGGACGCGTACTGGAACACGGTGATGTACAACGACGCCGCCGGCATGGTGCTCGGGATGCGCCCCGAGATCGTCCAGAACTGCCTGATCGCCTTCTTCACCGACCCCGTCTACCGCTCCCGCGCCAAGGGCTGGGAGGAGATCGCCGCGCTGGTGGTCGCCCAGTACCGGGCGGCCTGCTCGGAGCGGCCCGGCGACGAGGGCTTCCAGGAGGTCGTCGAGGAGGCGTCCCGGCTGTCGGAGGAGTTCGCGCGGCTGTGGGGGCAGCGGGACATCCTGCCCGGCGGCCAGATCAAGAAGGAGTTCCAGCACCCGGTGGTGGGGACGCTGTTCGTGGAGTCCACCCAGCTGCGGGTGCCCGCCCGGCCGGACCTGGCGATCGTGCTGCACAACCCGCTGCCGGGGACCGACACGGCGGCGAAGCTGGAGTGGCTGGCCTCGCCGGAGGGGCGGCGGGGGTCGATGTATCCGGTGGCGGGCTGAGCGGCCCTGCGGGGGCTGTGCGGGGTGGGGGTTGCGTTGTGGGCCCGGCCGGGCCCACTCCTTATGCTCTGGCTATGACTCTGAGCACCGAACTCGATCCCGAGGACCGCAAGATCATCACGCTGGCGCGCAGCGCCCGGGCCCGCAACGGGGTGGCCGAGGGCGCGGCCGTACGGGACGAGACCGGGCGTACCTACGTCGCCGGGACCGTGGAGCTGGACTCGCTCAAGCTCTCGGCGCTGCGTACGGCGGTCGCGATGGCCGTGGCGAGCGGGGCGAGGTCGCTGGAGGCGGCGGCGGTGGTGACCGAGGCGGGGACGGCCTCGGCGGAGGACCGGGCGGCGGTCCGCGACCTCGGGGGTGCGGCTACGCCGGTGCTGGTGGCGGCGCCGGACGGGGAGCTCCGCGCGCGGGTGGAGGCGGGCTGAGGCCCCTTTTTGGCCGGGGGTTCGTCTGCGGGGCGGTGGTGGGTTGCTCGCGCAGTTCCCCGCGCCCCTTTTGGGCCGGGGTTCGTCTGCGGGTCGGTGGTGGGTTGCTCGCGCAGTTCCCCGCGCCCCTTTTGGCCCGGGGTTCGTCTGCGGGTCGGTGGTGGGTTGCTCGCGCAGTTCCCCGCGCCCCTAGGCAGACCGGCCTCTCCCGAAACGCGCCGCTCAGCGCTCCACCCGCGGGGAACACGTGGCCGGTTCCGGGTGGTTGGGGCTGTGGCCGGAATCGGGTTGCCGGGATGGGCGTTTTCGGCCGATGCCGAAGAAGGACCCCAACCCCCTTGCGCCCCCGCACCCCCCGCGCATCAATGAACAGCAGTTCATCCGACGGTCCGTCAGATACGGCAGCCGGGCAGGGGGCGCGAGCCGCGGCCCCCGCGCCGCGTCGGCCGCCCTCCTCCCGTGTGGCGTGCGCACCCCGCCCGCGGACGGTTTCACGCGCATGCGCATGCGCTTCAGCGCGGCACTCGCCATCTCTCCCGGTACGGGAAGTACGGGAAGGGGAACCGATGTTACGCAAGAGGTCACTGGTGCTCACGGCGCTCGCCGCGGGCGGCCTGGCCACCGGTGCACTGGTGCTGGCCCCGACGGCCGCGGCCGTCTCCCCGGGGTCGGCCACCGAGGTCTACGACTGCGGTTTCTACGGCGGCGGTGAGGCGACGCTGACGGCCACCCAGAACGGCACGGCCGCCACCGTCACCCTCACCTCCGCAGAGATCACCACCCCGCTCGCGGTGGGCAAGGACACCATCACCACCACGCTCACCATGGCCAGGGCCGGGGGCGGCACGCTGGTCTTCAGCGGGAAGCGCAACCCCGCCATGTCGGCCGGCAGCGGGGTCACGGTCGGCCCGCTCAGCGGGACCGTCTCGCCCGGCCTGTCCGCCAACGCCCACCCCGGCTCGGTCAAGATGCTGGTCTTCGGGATCCCGGTGACCTGCAACTCCACCGGCGCCCAGGCGCCCGGACCGTTCGTGTTCAGCTGACCCCGGGAAACGTCGAGCCCCCCACGCCCCGCCGAACCGGGGGGGGGGGGGGGGGGGGGGGGGGGGTCTTTTTTTTTTTTACGGCGAGCTTCTCCGTGGTCCCCCCCCTTTGTTTCCCCC
>NZ_JBVILC010000022.1:96520-111089 GCF_055580545.1 Streptomyces sp. NPDC031670
CAGGGGACTGGAAACTCCACCGGCGCCAAGGCGCCGGGACTGTTTGTGTTCAGCGGACCCGGGGAAACGTCGACCCCCCCACCCCCCGCAAAACCGGCGCCGCGGCCCGCGGCCCCGGTTCTCCCTGTTCCGGCCGGACGGCGATCTCCTCGGTGATCCGCCCCGGTGATCCCTCCGCTGACCTGCGAGAACGCGGATCTTGACAGAATCTGATGGCCCATCAGTCAAGGGATTTCGATTCCATTGACTTCTTTTCGCGCCCCCAGGTCAATGGCTCCCTGCCGGCGCAGCCGAGCCGCTGCTGCGCCACGACCGCAGAGGGGGGCAGTCATGCCTTCAGCACGAAGACGGCGCCGCTGGGCCGCCGTACTGGGAGCCGCCGCGCTCATGACCGGGACCGGGGCGCTCATCGCGCCCGCGCAGGCCCTGGCCGCGACTCCCGTCGACTTCGCCACACACTGCGTACCACCGCCCATCGCCGGTATCCCGGCGATCGACGGCACCACGTCCGCCCAGATCACCGTGGACAAGGCCGCGCCCAAGGTCGGTGACACGGTCACCGTCACGTACACCGTCACCAAGCCCGCCGCCGGCAACCCGGTGGACCTGGCGCTGCCCGCCGACATCATGACCCCCACCGGAAAGGTCGCCCTGGGCGGCGCCCAGAGCGGTGACGTCACGGTCGCCGGGCCCAAGAAGAACGACCCGGTACCGGGGAAGGGCGCGTTCCCGCCGTTCTCCATGACCGGCACGTTCACCGTCACCGCGCCCGGCGCGATCACCCTGTCGCCCGGTGACTACAACATCCACACCAGCTACATCATGGAGCTGGACACCCCCTGTACGGTCACCAATCCGCCCGCGCCCGTCTCCGAGACGGTCACCGCGACCGGCGGCGGCCAGACCAACCAGCGGACCGTCCAGCTCGGCACGGCCTCCGGCAAGCCCGGCGCGGGCGTCACCGTCACCGGGTCGAAGTTCACCGCGGGCGCGACCGTGACGGTCGCGGGCCGGGCCGGGGCGGCAGAGACCGCCGACAAGGCGACCGTGACGGCGGACGCGCAGGGCGCGTTCTCCACCACCCTCACGGTCAACGACAAGGCGACCAGCGGCATCGTCGCCTACGAGGGAGCGAGCTGGAGCGACGACAAGGGGGCCGGGCCGGCGGCGTACAGCGTCGTCGACGACACCCCGACGCCGCCGAACAGCCAGAAGCTCACCTCCTCGGTCAAGGCGGGCACGCTCTCCATGACCCAGGCCGGCGACGCCGTCTCCCTGGACGCCGTCGACTTCGGCAAGGGCGGCTTCTCCCGCGGCTCGCTCCGGACGGTGACGGTCCAGGACTTCCGCGGCGGCCCCGCGGGCTGGTCCCTGACCGGCAAGGTCACCGACTTCACCGGCCCCGCCGGGGCGAAGATCGACGCCTCCAAGCTCGGCTGGACGCCGGTCTGCGCCACCAAGGCCGGATCCCCGTCGACCTGCGCGGCGGGCTCGCCGGGCACCGTGGGCAGCGCGGGCGCGACCCTCGCGACCACGCCCAACGCGGCGCTCACCGGCGGTGAGTTCACCGTCGACGCCCGGGTCTCGCTGAACGTTCCCGCGTTCACCGCGCCCGGCGCGTACTCCGGCGTGCTGACGCTCACGCTGGCCTGATCCACCCGTGGGCCGGGCGCGCACCCGGCCGGCCCACCCGTCCCCGGGGGTAGCGCACCGTGCGCCGACTGTCCGTCCCGCTCCTGATCGCCGCCGTCATCGCCGCCGCCGTCGCCGTCCTGGCGGCCCCGGGCACGCCCGCGCGCGCCGCCGACAACGGCAACTGGGCCGTCTATCCGGCATCCTCCGGCGCGGACCCGCGCCCGTACTTCTACCTCTCCGCGAGCCCCGGCACCACCCTCGGCGACCAGGTCACCGTCACCAACAAGACGGCCGCGCCGAAGGCCTTCCGGCTCTACGGGGCCGACGCGTACAACACCGAACGCGACGGCGGGTTCGCCGTGCGGACCCGGAGCGAGCCGCAGCACGGCGTCGGCGCCTGGACCAGGCCCGACCGGGCGGCCATCACCGTCCCCGCGCACGCCTCGGTCACCGTGCCGTTCACCCTCACCGTCCCGGCCGACGCGGAGCCCGGCGACCACCCCGGGGCGCTGGTCGCCCTGGACGAGAAGGTCGCGGCCGGGCGCGGGGAGCTGGCCATGGGGGTCCAGCAGGCCGTCGGCGCACGCGTCTACCTGCGGGTCACCGGACCCGCCGTGCCCGCGCTCGCCGTCGAGGACGTCGAGCTGGCCCAGCACCGGCCGCTGGTGCCCGGCACCGGTACGAGCCGGACCACGATCTCGTACACGCTGCACAACCGGGGCAACGTCACGCTCGACCCGAAGGTGGAGCTGAGGGCGACGGGCCTGTTCGGACGTACGCTGCTCAGCCGCGCGCTCACCAAGGTCCCGGCCGAGCTGCTGCCCGGCCAGAAGGTCCGCCTCACCGAGCCGTGGGCCGGCTCGCCGCAGCTGGACCGGGGTGACGTACGGCTCACGGCGAGCGCCAGAGGCGTCACCGGATCGGGCGGCGCGTCCTTCCTCGCCCTGCCCTGGCTGGGCCTCGCGGTGCTGGTGGCGGCCGTGACGGCGGGTGTTCTGGGGTGGCGGCTGCGGCGGGCGCGGGGGCGGCGCGGCTGAGCGGTGGGGGCGCGCGTGCAGCGGGGGTGTTCGGATCGGGGAGAATGGGCGGCATGAGCGCTCGTACTGTTGAGAACAACGCCCCTCACCGGGCCGGCTTCGCCTGTTTCGTCGGCCGCCCCAACGCGGGCAAGTCGACCCTCACGAACGCTCTGGTCGGACAGAAGGTGGCGATCACCTCCAGCCGTCCGCAGACGACGCGGCACACCGTCCGCGGCATCGTGCACCGCCCCGACGCGCAGCTGATCCTGGTCGACACGCCGGGCCTGCACAAGCCGCGCACGCTGCTCGGCGAGCGGCTGAACGACGTGGTCCGCACGACCTGGGCCGAGGTCGACGTGATCGGCTTCTGTCTGCCGGCGGACCAGAAGCTGGGGCCCGGCGACAAGTTCATCGCCAAGGAACTCGCGGGGATCAAGAAGACCCCGAAGATCGCGATCGTGACGAAGACGGACCTCGTCGACTCCAAGGCGCTCGCCGAGCAGTTGCTCGCCGTGCAGCGGCTCGGGGAGGAGCTGGGCTTCGAGTGGGCGCAGATCGTGCCGGTCTCGGCCGTCGGCGACCAGCAGGTCCAGCTGGTGGCGGACCTCCTGGTCCCGCTCCTGCCCGAGGGCCCGGCGCTCTACCCCGAGGGCGACCTCACGGACGAGCCCGAGCAGGTGATGGTGGCCGAGCTGATCCGCGAGGCGGCGCTGGAGGGGGTACGGGACGAGCTTCCGCACTCCATCGCGGTGGTGGTGGAGGAGATGCTGCCGCGCGAGGACCGGCCGGCCGACCGGCCGCTGCTCGACATCCACGCGAACGTGTACATCGAGCGGCCGAGCCAGAAGGGGATCATCATCGGTCCCAAGGGGAAGCGGCTGAAGGAAGTCGGGATGAAGTCGCGCCAGCACATTGAGGCGCTGCTGGGGACGCCGGTGTTTCTCGATCTTCATGTGAAGGTGGCGAAGGATTGGCAGCGGGATCCGAAGCAGTTGCGCAAACTGGGCTTCTGACCCCCACCCCGCCCCTTCCCCAAACCCTGCCGGGGGCGGGCGGGGGCGAGGACAGTCCCCCGGGGGCTACGCCCCCGGCCCCCCTCTGCGGGACCTGCGGCCCCTGCACCCCACTCCCGGGGGTGCGCCCCTGGTCCCCCCTCTGCGGGGCCTGCGGCCCCTGCACCCCGCTTCCGGGGCTGCGCCCCTGGACCCCTTTGCGGGGCCTGCGGCCCCGCGCCTGCTCTCGGGGCTGCGCCCCTGGTCCCTCTCTGCGGTCTGCGGCCCCGGGCCCCGCGCCGTCCTTTCGCCTGCGGATCCTCTGGGGCTGGGCGCGCAGTTCCCCGCGCCCCTTGAAGGCACCACGCACCGGGCCCGCCTCAGGGGCGCGGGGAACTGCGCGATCAGCCCCCACCGGCGCGCGGGCGCAAGCACCGCGGTAGCGGGGTACAGGGGCCGCAGGTCCCGCCCGGGGGCCGGGGCCTCGCCCATGGCTAGCCCCGCCCGGGGCCGGGTGCCCCGCCGGGAGTCGCCCCCTCGGGCCGCAGGTCCCTCACCCGGGGCCGCAGGCCCCCACCCGGGGTCGGGGCCCAGCCCCGAGGTCGTCCGCCCCCGGCGGGGTTTCGGGAAGGGGTGGGGTGGGGGAGGGCCTCAGCCCTCCGCGATCAGTGCCGTCCCCACCCGCACAAACCCCAGCCGCCCATACATCCGCGCCACATCCTCGTCGCCCGCCGACAGGAACACCGTCGACGCGCCCCCCTCCCGCGCATCCCGCACCAGCCGTGCCGTGACCGCCTCGCCCAGGCCCCGGCGCCGGGCCGCCGGCAGGGTGCCGACGCCGACTATCTCCGTCACCGGGCCCAGCGGCTGGTGCATGCCCGAGCAGAGCGGGAGGCCGTTCTCGACCGCCGCCGCCACCGCGGTGAGCCCGGCGCGGATGCGCTCCGCGACCTGTGCCGCGCGCCCGTCGCCCACCCGCGCCGCGATCTCGGCCGTCAGCTCCTCCGGACCCGCCGCCCCCACCGCCGTACCGGGCGCCGCGAACGCCAGGTGCGGCACCACCAGGGCCGCGTGCAGCAGCGGGTCCTGGGCGCCGACCATCCGTACGAGCGGGTGGGCGGGGGCGTCCGGCGCGTCGGGGGACAGCACCATCAGCGGATGGGCGTGGACCGCGAGGCCCGACGCCTCCACGGCCGCCCGCAGCCCCGGCGCCACCTCGTGCACCCACTCGAAGGCCTCGGGTATCCCCAGCTCCCGCTGGCGCGCCCGTACCCGGTCGACGTCCGCCGCCGACACCGGCCCCGAGCGGCCGAGCGTGGGCCGCGCGTAGAACGGCCAGCCCGGGCCCTCCCGTACGAACAGGGTCAGCGGGCCGAAGTCCTCCGCGCGGGCCGATGTGCGCGGCACCGCGTCGTAGTAGCCCTCCAGGACCCGCAGGTCGGCGGGGGCGGGAGGCCCTGCCACGTCGGGCGAGTCCGGCGAGTCCGGTGCGCTTGTCTTCATGCCGCGCATCAAAGCAAGCCCGTCCCCCGCTACGCACCCTCTTTGAGCACCTGCGACACCAGCGTCCGCTGGGCCTCGGACAGCCGGGGGTCCGCGCAGTGGACCGTGCGGCCGTCGACCGTGATCTCGTAGTGGAAGCCGTCGGGCACGCCCGGAGAGGGTTCGGCCCCGCTGTCGGCGAGGGCGGCCTCCGCCAGGGCGTGCCACTGGGCCGCGTCGGGCCGGCCCGAGGTGTCGACCTCGGCCCGGCGCTCGATGCCGGCGAATCCTCCTGTGCGGGTCACCTGGATACGCATGCTTACTGTCTAGCAGCGCACCGGGCGCGCCGCCCCCGCGTCGGCGGCACGAAGTACGTGAAGCCGGCGAACGGCCGCGCCCGGCACGGGCACGGGAACGTGGCACCGGGTCGCGGCGCCGTCACCGCACGCCGCCACGGCCGCGACGCCGGTGCGCTACGCCCGCCGGGCGGCCCTCCGGTCGGTCCGGTCGGTCCGGTCGGTCCGGTCCGGGACTTTGGTCCCTGGTCCCGTCGGCGACGTCCCGCATACTGAAACGGGACCGGCGCTTTCCGCGCCCCTCGGCTAGGCTGCGGCACATCATGCGTTTCGGGCTGCTTCTCCTTAGCTGCCGCGGCGAGGGCCTGTAAGTCGTAGGCCGACCCCCTCCCCGCGGGACCTGGTGCTGCTTCGACCAGTCGGCCTCCCCCAAGCTCCCAAGGAGCGGGGGACCCCCAGCCCGAAGGCCCCGAGGAGCCCTACGCGATGTCCGAGAACCCTGTGTCTGTCGGTCGCCCGACGCCCGTCACCAACGCGACCCACACCCAGAAGCCGTCCGGGATGCCGATCCACAAGTACGGCTCCTACGAGGCCGTGCCCATCCCGGACCGCACCTGGCCCGAGAAGCGGATCACCAAGGCGCCGCGCTGGCTGTCCACCGATCTGCGCGACGGCAACCAGGCGCTGATCGACCCCATGAGCCCCGCCCGCAAGCGCGAGATGTTCGACCTGCTGGTGCGCATGGGCTACAAGGAGATCGAGGTCGGCTTCCCGTCGTCGGGGCAGACCGACTTCGACTTCGTACGGTCGATCATCGAAGAGGGCGCGATCCCCGAGGACGTGACGATCTCCGTCCTGACCCAGGCCCGTGAGGACCTGATCGAGCGGACCGTGGAGTCCCTGCGCGGCGCCCACCGCGCCACCGTGCACCTGTACAACGCCACCGCCCCGACCTTCCGCCGGGTCGTCTTCCGCGGCTCCAAGGACGACATCAAGCAGATCGCCGTGGACGGCACCCGGCTGGTGATGGAGTACGCGGAGAAGATCCTGGGCCCGGAGACGACCTTCGGCTACCAGTACAGCCCGGAGATCTTCACCGACACCGAGCTGGACTTCGCCCTGGAGGTCTGCGAGGCGGTCTGCGACGTGTGGCAGCCCGAGGAGGGCCGCGAGATCATCCTCAACCTGCCCGCCACGGTGGAGCGTTCGACGCCCTCCACGCACGCGGACCGGTTCGAGTGGATGAGCCGCAACCTGACCCGCCGCGAGTTCGTCTGCCTGTCGGTGCACCCGCACAACGACCGCGGTACGGCGGTGGCGGCGGCCGAGCTGGCGATCATGGCCGGGGCCGACCGCATCGAGGGCTGTCTGTTCGGCCAGGGCGAGCGCACCGGCAACGTCGACCTGGTCACCCTGGGCATGAACCTGTTCAGCCAGGGCGTCGACCCGCAGATCGACTTCTCGCAGATCGACGAGATCCGCCGGACCTCGGAGTACTGCAACCAGATGGAGGTCCACCCGCGCCACCCCTACGCGGGCGACCTGGTCTACACCGCCTTCTCCGGCTCCCACCAGGACGCCATCAAGAAGGGCTTCGACGCGATGGAGGCGGACGCCGCCGCCCGGGGCGTCACCGTCGACGACATCGAGTGGGCCGTCCCGTACCTGCCGATCGACCCGAAGGACGTCGGCCGCTCCTACGAGGCGGTCATCCGGGTCAACTCCCAGTCCGGCAAGGGCGGTATCGCGTACGTCCTGAAGAACGACCACAAGCTGGACCTGCCGCGCCGGATGCAGATCGAGTTCTCCCGGATCATCCAGGCGAAGACCGACGCCGAGGGCGGCGAGGTCACGCCCGGCCAGATCTGGTCGGTCTTCCAGGACGAGTACCTGCCGAATCCGGCCAACCAGTGGGGCCGCATCCAGCTGCGTTCCGGCCAGACCACGACCGACAAGGACGGCCGGGACACGCTGACCGTCGAGGCGGTCGTGGACGGCGTGGACACGGTCCTGACCGGTACCGGCAACGGTCCGATCTCGGCCTTCTTCGAGGCGCTGGCCGCCGTCGGTGTGGACGCGCGACTGCTGGACTACCAGGAGCACACGATGAGCGAGGGCGCGTCCGCGCAGGCCGCCTCGTACATCGAGTGCGCCATCGACGGGCAGGTCCTGTGGGGGATCGGCATCGACGCCAACACCACGCGCGCCTCGCTGAAGGCGGTCATCTCGGCCGTCAACCGCTCGGCCCGTCCGTAGCCCCCGGCGCCGCACGGCGCCCCACCGGCCCCTGGCGGCCGGTGGGGCGCCGTCTTTGCGCCACTCCTCCCCGCAGGGTGCTGACGCCGCCTCGCCGATGTGGCTAACATCACGTCAACGCGGCAATGTTGCCGGTCCGTTACGGAGGTGTGCGGTGGTGCTAGGCCGGGGACACAACGCGACGAACCCTCGCGCCGCGGGCATCCTCGAACGCGTGTGGACGGTCCGGACCGCCTGGACCACCGTGGGCGACGGGGAGTTCTTCTGCCCGGAGTGCGGGGGCGACCGCAACTTCCGCCGCCGCACCGGCCGTCGGCGCCTGGCCGTCCTCGGCGTCCCGCTGCTGCCGCGCGGCGCCGCCGGGCCCGTGGTGGAGTGCGCGGCCTGCGAGACCCACTTCGGTACGGACGCCCTCGACCACCCCACCACCACCCGCTTCTCGGCGATGCTGCGCGACGCCGTGCACACCGTCGCCCTCGCCGTCCTCGCCGCGGGCGGCACCGCCTCCCGTACGGTCACCTCCACCGCCGTCGCCACGGTCCGCGCCGCCGGGTACGACGACTGCACCGAGGATCAGCTGCTCACCCTGATCGAGGCGCTGGCGGCCGACACCGGGCGCTTCCTCACCGACACCGAGGCCGACCCGTGCGGCGCGGCCCTCGCCATCGAGCTCCATGAGTCGCTGGAACCGCTGGCCCCGCACCTCGCCCCGGCCGGCCGCGAGTCGATCCTGCTCCAGGGCGCCCGGATCGCGCTGGCCGACGGTCCGTACCGGCCGGCCGAGCGCGAGGTCCTCAGCACGGTCGGCGGCGCGCTCCAGCTGTGCGCGGACGATGTGGCCCGCCTCCTGGCGGCGGCCCGGACCCCGTCCTGACGGAGCCCGGCCCGCGCGGTGAAACAATGGCCCCATGAGTCTGTTCCGGGACGACGGCATCGTGCTGCGGACCCAGAAGCTCGGTGAGGCCGACCGGATCATCACGCTTCTGACCCGCGGGCACGGGCGGGTGCGCGCCGTCGCCCGCGGAGTGCGCCGCACCAAGTCCAAGTTCGGCGCGCGCCTGGAGCCGTTCTCCCATGTGGACGTGCAGTTCTTCGCGCGCGGCAGCGAGCTGGTCGGCCGCGGCCTGCCCCTGTGCACCCAGAGTGAGACGATCGCTCCGTACGGTGGCGCGATCGTCGCCGACTACGGCCGGTACACCGCCGGTACCGCGATGCTGGAGACGGCGGAACGGTTCACCGACCACGAGGGCGAGCCCGCCGTACAGCAGTACCTGCTGCTGGTGGGCGCGCTGCGCACCCTCGCGCGCGGCGAGCACGCCCCCAATCTGGTCCTCGACGCCTTCCTGCTGCGCTCGCTCGCCGTCAACGGCTACGCGCCGAGCTTCGAGGACTGCGCGCGGTGCGGCATCCACGGCCCCAACCGGTTCTTCTCCATCGCGAGCGGCGGTGTGGTCTGCGCCGACTGCCGGGTGCCGGGCAGCGTCGTACCCTCTGCGGAGGCGGTCGGGCTGCTGAGCGCGCTGCTGACGGGGGACTGGGCGACGGCCGACGCGAGCGAGCCCCGGCACGTACGCGAGGGCAGCGGCCTCGTGTCGGCCTATCTGCACTGGCATCTGGAGCGCGGCCTGCGCTCACTGCGGTACGTAGAGAAGAACTGAGGGAGAAGAAGGCCACATGGCACGACGCGGAATCCTGGGCGGCCGGTCCCGGCGCGAGTACACGACCCCCGAGCCGCACCCCTCGGGTGCGCGCCCGCCGAAGATCCCCGGCGAACTGGTGCCCAAGCACGTGGCGGTCGTCATGGACGGCAACGGGCGCTGGGCGAAGGAGCGCGGGCTGCCGCGCACCGAGGGCCACAAGGTCGGCGCCGAGCGCGTCCTCGACGTGCTCCAGGGCGCGATCGAGATGGGGGTCGGCTCGATCTCGCTGTACGCCTTCTCCACCGAGAACTGGAAGCGCTCGCCCGACGAGGTGCGCTTCCTGATGAACTTCAACCGCGACTTCATCCGCAAGACCCGCGACCAGCTCGACGAGCTCGGCATCCGGGTGCGCTGGGTGGGCCGGATGCCCAAGCTGTGGCGCTCGGTGGCCAAGGAGCTCCAGGTCGCCCAGGAGCAGACCAAGGACAACGACCGGCTCACGCTGTACTTCTGCATGAACTACGGCGGCCGGGCGGAGATCGCCGACGCGGCGAAGGCGCTGGCCGAGGATGTGAAGGCGGGCCGGCTCGACCCGTCGAAGGTCGGCGAGAAGACCTTCGCCAAGTACCTGTACTACCCCGACATGCCGGACGTGGACCTGTTCCTGCGCCCCAGCGGCGAGCAGCGCACCTCCAACTACCTTCTCTGGCAGAGCGCTTACGCCGAGATGGTCTTCCAGGACGTGCTGTGGCCGGACTTCGACCGCCGGGACCTGTGGCGCGCCTGTCTGGAGTACGCCCAGCGCGACCGCCGCTTCGGCGGGGCGCTGCCCAACCTCGACGCCCCGCGCCAGGACGGTGCCACGGCCTCCGAGTGACCCCGCGCCGGGGCGGGGCGGCGGCCGGGTCGGTCAGACCGCCGCCGCCGCGCACTCGGCGTCGTGCACCGGCTCCAGCTCGGCGATGATCCGCGCGCCGCGGTCCTCGGAGAAGTCCAGGGCCGCCAGCACCGAAGGCACCGCGATGCTCGACATCACATGGCGCTGCAGGACCGCGTGGCGGTGCGAGAGGTCCTGGTAGTCGCTGAGCGTCTGCGACATCATCTGGAGCCCGGCGAAGGCCCCCACGTACAGCTCGGCGGTGTCGGAGATGACCACGTTGGGCATCAGCTCGCCGCGCTGCTGAGCCAGCGTCAGCACCTCCTCGTTCACCTCGCTCCAGTGCCGGAACGGGCCGGTGCGGTCGAGCCCCGTGGCCTGCTGGTCGAGGGTCAGCCGGATGCTGGCGCGGACCAGGTGGTCGGTGCGCAGGCGGTGGGCGAGCACCGAGCCGGAGTCGATCAGTTCCTGGAGCTTGACGGGCTGCGCCGGCAGCGAGGGGCCGGAGCCCTGCTCGTTCAGGACCCCGTGCGCGAGCGCTTCCTTCGACTGGAAGTGGAAGTACAGCGCGCCCTTGGTGACCCCGGCCACCCTCAGGATGTCGGTGATCGTGGCGGCCTGGAACCCCTGCTTCTCGAAGACGATGGCCGCGGCCTCCAGGATCGCCCTCCTGGTGCGGATCGCACGGTCCTGCTTCGCCACGCTGCCTCCTCGTGTTGCGCCGCGATGTCGACGCTGTGAACCTTCGGGGCCGCCCGTGCCCCCCACTTGAAAAAAACCGTCTAGTTTGTATCTTAACAGTGGTACGCATGACCATGTTTCTTCGTACATGCCTCGGGGGGAGCCATGTCACAAACAGAAGCAGTATTGACCAGCGCCATACCCATAACCGGGGCCGGGCCCACCACCATGACGCAATCGCACCCGGTCTCGCCGGAACTGGTCCACCGGGCAAGGGCCGCCGACGCCTTCCCGCACGGCTGGCGCCGGCGCGACGAACACACCTTCTCGGTCGCCGCGCACTGGCCGCACGACCACGTGTTCTTCGAACCCGTCGCGGGCGGTCTGCACGATCCGCTGCTCGTCGTCGAGACGATGCGGCAGTCCGCGATGCTGATAGTGCACGCGGGCTACGAGGTGCCCCTCGACTACCACTTCATGCTGACCGACCTCGAATACACGGCCAACGACAGCCAGTTGGACGTCGGCGGACAGTCGGCCCTCGTCGACGTGGAACTGGAGTTCTCCCGCCTCGAATGGCGCGGCGGCAGGCTCTCGCGCCTCAAGGTCCACTGGGTGCTGCGCCGCCTGGGACGTCTGGTGGCCACCGGTTCCGGCCAGGCCCGGGTGCTGAGCCCCGGCGTCTACCGGCGCCTGCGCGGCGACCGTACGTCCCCCGGCGCCACCGAGCACCTCCCGCTGCCCGTCCCCGCCGACCTCGCGGGCCGCACCCGCTCCGCCGACGTGGTGCTGTCGCCGTGCCCGCAGGAGCGCGTCTGGCGGCTGCGCGTGGACACCACGCACCCCACGCTCTTCCAGCGCCCCAACGACCACGTGCCCGGCATGCTCCTCCTGGAGGCGGCCCGCCAGGCGGCCAACGCGGCCCTGGGACCGGCGCCGTATGTGCCGGTCGCGGGTGACATAGCGTTCCACCGGTACGCGGAGTTCGACAGCACCTGCTGGATACAGGTCACCGATGCGGCGCCCCGGCGCCCCGGAATGACCAGTGTGCAGGTCACCGGCCACCAGGAAGACAGCCTGGTCTTCCTCGCCACACTGTCGGCGCCGCGCGTCGGCTGACGGGCGGGACGAGGACCGGCCGGGCGAGCCGCGGGCGAAGGGGACGACGATGATTCTGGTGACCGGCGCGACCGGGACCGTGGGGGGCGAGGTCGCCCGACTGCTCGCGCCCGCCCACCCGGTGCGCGTCCTGGCCAGACGGCCCGAGCGCGTGACGGCCACCGGACCGGCCGTCGAGGTGGCCGGCGGCGAGTACGCCGATCGCGACAGCCTCGACCGCGCACTCCGGGGCGTACGGGCGGCCTTTCTGGTCACCGGCAGCATCGGGGAGCCCGACGACGTGCGGTTCGCGGAGGCCGCCCGCGCGGCCGGGGTGCGCCATCTGGTCAAGCTCTCCGCGCTGGCCGTCACCGACCCGGCCGCCGACGACCTGATCACCCGCCGCCAGCGCGAGAACGAGACGGCCGTACGGGAGTCCGGGCTCGCCTGGACCCTGCTGCGGCCCCGCGCCTTCATGACCAACACCCTGTCCTGGGCGCGGTCGGTACGCGAGGAGGGCGTGGTGCGCGCGCTGTACGGGGACGCGCCCAACGCGACGGTGGACCCGCGCGACATCGCGGAGGTGGCGGTGCGGGCGCTCACCGAGCCCGGCGTCCACGAGGGCCGCGCCTACGCGCTCTCCGGCCCCGCGGCCGTCACCGCCGCCGAGCAGACCGCGCTCCTCGCCGACGCCCTGGGCAGACCGCTCCGGTTCGAGGAACTGGGCCCCGAACGGGCCCGTGCCGCGCTCCTGGCGCGCTACCCGCAGCCGGTGGCCGAGGCGCTGCTGCACAGCGCCGAGCGCCAGCGGGCCGGGGCGAAGGCCGGCGTCTCCCCGGACGTGCGGGAGCTCACCGGCCGCCCGGCGCGCTCGTACGCCGCGTGGGCCCGCGACCACGCGCCCGCCTTCGCCTGACCGGCGGCGCCGCCTCCCGTACGGGAAGGGGCCCTGCCGCGACCGAACGGCAGGGCCCCTTCTTCCGTGCCCCTAGCGGTTGTTCAGCAGGAGCGGCACTTCCCGGTGCCCGTTGGAGATGAACGACGGGAGCTGGGCGAGCTGTTCGACGGGCGTCGCGAGGGCCACGTCGGGGAAGCGCTCGAAGAGGGCCGACAGGGCCACGGTGGCCTCCATACGGGCCAGCGGGGCCCCCAGGCAGTAGTGGACGCCGTGCCCGAAGGCCAGGTGCTCACGGCGCAGCGGACGCGACGGGTCGAAGCGGTCGACGCTCTCGCCGTGCACCTCGGGGTCGCGGCCGGGACCGGCGAGCGCGATCAGGATCGGTTCGCCCCGGCGGATCAGCACACCGCCGATCTCGATGTCCTCCACGGCGTACCGCAGCGGCACATGGGCGGCCGGCGGCTCCCAGCGCAGGGTCTCCTCGATCACGTCCTCCCAGGCGACTTCGCCGCTGCGGACGCGGGCCAGCTCCTCGGGGTGGGTGAGCAGAGCGCACGCGGCCTGGTCGATCAGGTTGACCACGGTCTCGAACCCGGCCGAGATCATCAGCAGCAGGGTGTCCACGAGCTCGACCTCGGTGAGACCGCTCCCGTCGTCCTCGTCGCGGGTGGCGATCAGACCGCTGGTCATGTCGTCACCGGGGTTGGCGCGCTTGAAGGCGATGAACTCGTTGAGCGCCACATAGAGTTCGCGCCCGGTCGCCTCGGCCTCCTCGGGGGTCACCTCCGTAAGGAAGGTGATGTCGATGAGGCGGCAGAGCCGGTCGCGCGAGCTCTCCGGGACCCCGAAGAGCTCGCAGATCACCTGGACGGGCAGCGGGCTCGCGAACGCCCTGCGCAGGTCGACCGGCCGGCCCTGCGGGGTGTCGGCCAGCTTGTCGAGGAGGTCGGAGACGATGTGCTCGATCGTCGGGCGCAGGGACGCCGTCTGACGGGCGGTGAACGCCCGGGACGTCAGCTTGCGCAGCCGGCTGTGCTCCTCCCCGTACGCGGTGATCATGCTGCGGACGGATATCCACAGGGCCAGCGGCCAGGTCCGGGGAATGTCACCATTGATCCACGCGGGCCAGTGGCGTTCGGCGTCCTTGGAGACGCGCGGGTCGGTCATCAGGCTCTTGGCGGCCTCGGCGCCGGTGACCGACCAGGCGGCCACGCCGCCCGGCAGCTCGATCCGGGTGACCGGGCCGTGCGCGCGGATACGGGCGATCTCACCGTGGACGTCGGTCCCGGAGGCGTCGATGGCGAAGGGGCATTGCTGCTGGGGCATGGAGGTGCTCCGTAAGGACGGGTCGGGGTGCGTGTCTGTGCCGTGCGCTTGTGAGCCGGCGTACTTCGGTGCCGATCACTGTGGGCGCAGGGGAAGAGGGGTGTCGACAGGGCTGCCGTTCCCTTGAGTTCGCGGACGCACTCACGGACGTACTCACGGACCCACTCAGGGCCATGCGGGTCATGTGCCCTCCCCCCACTTGCTCGGATGAGAGGGACATTAACGAACCGGGCCCCCGGTTTGCCACGGGGGGCCGGTTGGTGGTCTTGGTTCCGGTGGTGTCAGGGGGTGACGGTCCAGGTGTCGTTGCCGGTGAGGAGGGTGGTGAGGTCGCCTTTGCCGTGTTGTTCGGTGGCTTGGTCGAGTTGG
>NZ_JBVILC010000023.1:0-96605 GCF_055580545.1 Streptomyces sp. NPDC031670
TCAGGGGTACACCGGTGTTTCCGGTATCTCCCGTGTTTGGGGGGGGGGGGGGTGGGGGGGGGGGGTAGGGAAAAAAGGGGGGGGGGGGGGGGGGGGGGGGGCCCCCCCCCCCCCCCCCCCCGCCTCGGGGCGCGACGCCTGTTACACGTCGGCCATCCGCGGCATCTCGCCCTGCTTCTTCTGGAGGTCGATCACCGAGAACGCGGCCCCCTGCGGGTCGCTGAGCGCCGCGAACCTGCCGAAGGGCGTGTCCATCGGCCCGAACCGCAGCACCCCGCCCCGCTTGGTCGCCTTCGCCACCGCGCTGTCGCAGTCGGGGACCGTGAAGTACACGTTCACGTACGACGGGATCTCGGGCGGGAAATCGTCCGTCATCCTCATACGGCCCAGGGCCATCTCGTCACCCACGCTGAAGACCCGGAAGTCCGCCGCGTCGTCCTGCATCTGCTTGGCGCCGTACGGAAACACCGCGGGCAGGAACGTGTCGAGCTTCGCCGGGTCGCGGGTGAAGAACTCGGCCCAGCAGTACGCCCCGGGCACCGCCTTGGCCTCGAAGCCCTCGTGGCTGCCCGCCTGCCAGACGCCGAAGACCGCCCCGCTGGGCTCGCGGGCGATCGCCAACGACCCGAAGCCGCCGACCTGCATCGGCTCCATCAGCACCTCACCGCCGTTGTCCTTGATCTTCTTCGCGGTGGCGGCGACATCGGGCGACGCGAGGTAGAGACACCACGCCGACTGCCCCTCCTGGCCCGGCATCGGCGGTACGACGGCCGCCACCGCCTTGCCGTTCGCGTACGCCTGGGTGTAGTCGCCGTACTGCGACGCCGCCTCGCCGAACGTCCAGCCCAGTACGTCACCGTAGAAGCTCTTCGCTCCCTCGACATCGGTGAACATCGCATCGACCCAGCACGGAGTGCCCTCTGGTTCTGCGGCCATGACTGTGCTCTCTCCTGTGTGACGACGGCCCCTGTGCCACGCTAGCCAGGCGTACGCCACCCCGCGCGCCGAGTGCTTCCGCGCGCCGGAGCGCGGACGACGGGAGCGGTCCGGGCGGGTGACGGGACCGGACGCCGGGCAGGTAAGCGGTCACGGATCCTGGCGGGGCGGGACGACTCGGGCGTAGCGTGGCCCGACGCTGGCGCACAGCGACCTACAGGGGGCGTGTGACCTCATGGACAAGCCGGTCTGGCAGTTCTCGGACGACCGCGGGCAGACGGTGACGGCGGCGCGGGTCCCCTCCCGGGTGACCGCTTACATCCAGGCCGGAGCCACGCTCTGGGACCACGGCGTCGGCCCCGGAGCCGTCTTCGGCTCCTTCCACGACGGGCCCGCCCCCGACCACGCCAAAGCGGGCGGGCTGCCTCTGAACCGCCTGCGCTACCTGGGTGCGGGCGCCACCCTCGACCTCGACGCACTGCTCCAGGGCACACCCGACCTCTTCGTGGCCGTCAGCTATGGAGGCGGCCAGGTCTACGGCCTCGACCCCGAGACGGCCAAACACCTGGAGGAACACGTTCCGGTGGTTGTCATCGACATCGGACACTCACGTTCGCTGGCGGAGATCAGGAACCGCTTCGCCGACCTCGCACGCACCCTGGGCGGCGACCGCCGCCGCGAGGACGACGCCCGCCTCCTGGAAGCGGCCCAGCGCCGACTGCGCGCGGTGACGGCCGCCACGCGCGCGGGGACGGAGCCCGCGGGCAGCCCCCGCGTACTCGCCCTCTCACCCGCCGGAACCGACCAGGTCCATGTGGCCCGTCCCCATGCCTGGCCGGAGCTGCGCGCCCTGACCGAACACGGCGTGCACCTGGTGGAGCCGCCCGCCGCGAGCGGCGCGAACTGGACCACGCTCACCTGGAAGGAGACCGCCGCCCTGCCCGCCGAGATCCTGCTGTGCGACGTACGGGTGAACGCCACCCCCGTGGAGCGGCTGCGCGCCGACGCCCACTGGCAGGCCATCGAGGACCGCGCGCGCGTGCTGCCCTGGAACCCCGAAGCGCCGTGCAGCGCACCGGCCCACGCCCGGTTCTTCGCCCGCGTGGCCGACGCCGTGGACCTGGCCACCGCACGTTAGTACGCCCCGGTCCGGACAACTTCACAGCTCACAGCCGTGTCGGAGTTGGGCTGAACGGGTGAGCGGCGTCATCATGGCCGGATGCAGATACAGCACAGGGGCGAGGTGGTCCGGTGAGCAGGTACGACGTCACCGATGAACAGTGGGAGGGGCTCGCCCAGGTGGTTCCGCTGCGCAGTCGCAACGAGTGGCCCTCCCGCGTGGACCACCGCACCCTCCCCAACGAGTACGCGACCGTCGAGCAGCGCCGCTTCGTCGTGCTGCGCGTCCAGGTCTTCGCGGACGCGCGCGAGGTAGCCGAGTACATGATGGCGCAGACGCCCGTCCTGCTCGATCTGACGAGCGCGGACACCGAAGTCGCCAAGCGCATCCTCGACTTCAGCAGCGGAGTGGTCTTCGGCCTGGGCAGCGGAATGCACCGCGTCGACCGCAACGTCTTCCTCCTGGCCCCCGTGGGCACGGAGGTGGAGGGAATCGCCGAGGCCGTCGTCCCCCACGCGTAGGGCGGTGGCAGCCCCGCGGGCAGCCGTCCCTCGTTCGTAGGAAGGTGACCGAGGCGTAACGGTTCGTCAGATTTCGTCCTCGTACGGTCCGTTCCATGAACGGAACCTGTGACCGGCCCACCGTCACCGAACTGCGGCTCTCCGCCTTCAAGTCGCACCGCGGCGCGGTCTTCCCGCTCGGCCCGCTCACCTTCCTGGCGGGACCGAGCGGCAGCGGCAAGTCCAGCGTCCTCCAGGCGTACGAGGCACTGGCCCGGCTCGGCGCCGGCGCCACCCTCGCCACGGCGTTCCCCGACCCCGCCGGGTGCGTACCCGAACGCGCCGAGGCGGACGCCCAGGGCCGCCGGGGGTTCCGTATCGGCTGCACCGTCGACGGACCCGCCGGGCCCGTCCGCCTCGACCTGGCCGTCCAGGCCGAGCCGGAACTCCGCGTCGTCGGCGAACGTTTGACCAGTGACGGCGACACCCTCCTGTCCACCGCCCTGCGTGACCCGGGCCGCTCCACCGTGCAGGCCGCCTGGCACACCGCCGGAACCGTTCCCGTCACCCGCGCCCCGCTCCCCGACGACCGGCTCGGCACCGCCCTGCTGCCGCTCCGCGTCGCCGGGAAGACCGAAGGGCAGCTGCGGGTCCTCGCCGCCGCCGAACAGGTCGTGGTCGCGCTGCGGTCCGTATTCGCCTGCGACCCCCAGCCGCAGCGCATGCGCGAACCCGTCCTGCCCGGCCAGGGAAGACTGCGGCGCGGCTGCGACAACCTCGCCGAGATCCTCTCCCGCACCGCCGAGGAGTGCACCATCCGGCACGCCCGACTGGTCACCGCAGCCCGCGCGGGCTGCGCCGGCCCGGTCACCGCACTCGCCGCGGAGGAACTGGCCGACGGCACCTTACGGGCGGTGGTGGGCCGGGGCGAGCGGAACCCCACGCCCGTCGCCCGCCTGGGCGAGGGCGAACTGCGCTACCTCGCACTCGCCCTCGTCCTGCTCACCGGCCCCGGCGTGCTCGCCGTCGACACCGTCGCCGAGATCCCCTCCGCCCTGCAGACCCTCACCGTCCTCACCGACGGCTTCGACCGCGGTCTCGACGGACGCCAGGCCCGCGAACTCGTGGCGCTGGCCGCCGAGATGTGCCGACGCGGCCACATCCGCCTCACCGGCACCGTCACGGACGCCGCATGCGCCCGGGGAGTCCCGGGGGTGGCAGTGGTAGACCTGGAACCGTGACCGAACCCGACGTAGCGGGACTCCAGCGCCGACTGGCCGACTTCGCGGCCGTACGCCACTGGCAGCCCTTCCACACTCCCAAGAACCTCGTCTGTGCCCTCAGCGTCGAGGCCTCCGAACTCCTCGAGATCTTCCAGTGGCTGACTCCCGAGCAGTCCGAACGGGTCATGCACGACCCCGAGCGCGCCCACCAGGTGACCGACGAGGTGGCCGACGTCCTCGCCTATCTCCTCCAGCTCTGCCAGGTCCTCGGCATCGACCCGCTGGCCGCGCTCTCCGCCAAGATCGACCGCAACGAACTCCGCTTCCCCGTCCCCGTCGTCCCGCCCGCCCCGCAACCCCCGGCCGGTCCGGAGCGGGCCCAGAACCGCCCCGCCGACGCCAAAACCGCCTCCACCCCTGTGCAAAACCCCGACGAAAGTCCAAACCGTCACTCTTCGGAGTGAGCAAGTTATTCAAAACTGCCTGCTCGTCCACAGATTTCCCAATTCCTCTGGCTTTCCTGGCCCAAGAAGCTCACTCTAGGTAGTGACGGGGAAACGGATCGTCGTATGAACGGGGGCGGCGCATGGACGCGGTACGACTCATCGGGATGAGCAGGTTGGCGCTCGCGGAAAGCACCGCGGCGCTGGAGATCGTCACCGAGGCCTGGCAGGCACAAGCCCTCGCCCAGGCCATCGGAAGTCACCTCGCGGCCACCGGACCGCCCGAACTCAGGGGCGAGGCCCGCGGCCTCAGCGAGACCGGTGGCCGGGGCTGCGGCGTCCTCGACCACCCCGGGCTGCGCATCGGCGGCATCCGAGCCACCCAGCTCTCCGGCATCAGCGACGCCAGACAGACACTGACCGGCCTCGGCGGGCTGCTCGGAGACGTCGGCATGGCCCTCGTCGGCGTCGCCTGCGCCACCGACGAGGAAGGGCTCTACTGGCAGTGCATCGAAGCGATCGACGCCGCCGACGAATCGAGCGACCGGGTCCGCGGAATGCTCCGCAGGCTCACCGTGCGCGAGCAGGAGAGACGGCCGGGCGTCCTGCGCGACTCGACTGCGCGGCCGTCATGAGCGGACGGGAGGCAGCGTGCCGCCACTCACACGCCTCACACGCCCTGGGAGTGGCCCTCCGTCTGACCACCGGCCTCCTGACCCGGCACCCGCTCGGCCGACGACTGCAGATCGGCGTCGAGCTGCGACAGATCCGCGGTCAGCGCCGCCATCAACTCCTCCATCTGCTGCAACAGCCCCTTCGGCGCGCCCTGCTGCTGGGGCATGGACTGGCCGTCCGGCTCCTGTGGCACGGCCTGCTCCGGCACAGCTTCCTGGGACATGAAGGCCTCCTCGGCCCGAGCCCTCCCGTGCGGGTGCGAGGGCGGCGGTTCGGCAGACGCCTCGGCAGTGGCCGCCGGCGCGCGAGCCGGGCGGTCCGGCTCCGCCCGAGCCAACGACCACTCAGCGCCACAGTCACTGGTCAGAGCCCCCGCGGCCCGTCAGGTGGACGATTTTCACCCGACAGGGCAGCCATCGAGCATGCGGCAACGGCCGGGTTGACGACAGTTCGAAGGTGCAGGATGGATGCATGGATCTTCGAATCTTCACGGAGCCCCAGCAGGGCGCCGACTACGACACCCTCCTCACCGTCGCCAAGGCCACCGAAGCCCTCGGATTCGACGCCTTCTTCCGCTCCGACCACTATCTGCGCATGGGCTCCGCCGACGGCCTCCCGGGCCCCACCGACGCCTGGATCACCCTCGCCGGACTCGCCCGCGAGACCAGCCGCATCCGCCTCGGCACCCTGATGACCGCCGGCACCTTCCGCCTCCCCGGCGTCCTCGCCATCCAGGTCGCCCAGGTGGACCAGATGTCCGGCGGACGCGTCGAACTCGGCCTCGGCGCGGGTTGGTTCGAGGACGAGCACAAGGCGTACGGCATCCCCTTCCCCAAGGAGAAGTCCGCGCGCCTGGAGGAACAACTCGCCATCGTCACCGGACTCTGGGCCACCGAGACCGGCAAGACCTTCACCTACGACGGCACCTACTACCAGCTCACCGACTCACCCGCGCTCCCCAAGCCCGCACAGGCCAAGGTGCCGGTCCTGATCGGCGGCCACGGCGCGGTCCGCACCCCACGGCTGGCCGCACAGTACGCCGACGAGTTCAACATCCCGTTCGCCTCCCTGGCCGACAGCGAACGGCAGTTCAACCGGGTGCGCACCGCCGCCCAGAGCGCCGGACGCAACCCCGACGACCTGGTGTACTCCAACGCCCTGGTCGTCTGCGTAGGAAAGAACGACGCTGAAGTGGCGCGCCGGGCGGCTGCCATCGGAAGGGACGTGGAAGAGCTCAAGGCGAACGGACTGGCGGGCTCACCCGCCGAAGTGGTGGAGAAGATCGGCGCGTACGAGGCGATCGGCTCGTCCCGGATCTACCTGCAGGTCCTGGATCTGGACGACCTCGACCACCTCGAACTGATCTCCTCCCAGGTCCAGTCCCAGCTGAACGGGGCCTGACCGTGCGGCCCGCCCGTCCATTGGCCGAGGCGCTGTCCACGCGAACGGTGGTCCTCGACGGCGGCCTGTCCAACCAGCTGATGGCCCAGGGCTGTGACTTGAGCGACCCGCTCTGGACCGCACGACTGCTCGCCGATGCCCCCGGGCAGATCGAGGCCGCACACGAGGCGTATGTACGGGCGGGCGCGCGGGTACTGATCACCTCCAGCTATCAGGCGACCTACGAGGGCTTCGCGCACCGGGGAGTGCCCCGCCGTGAGGCGACGGCGCTGCTTGCCCGAAGCGTGGAGCTGGCCAGAAGGGCAGGGGAGAGGGCGGGGGCGGGGGGAGGGGAGGGGGAGCCCCCCGAAGCCGAAGTCTGGGTCGCCGCCTCCCTCGGCCCCTACGGTGCCTTCCTGGCCGACGGCAGCGAGTACCGGGGCCGGTACGGGCTGACGGTCAAGGAGCTGGAGCGCTTCCACCGCCCCCGCGTCGAGACCTTGGCCGCGGCGGGCCCGGACGTCTTCGCACTGGAAACCGTGCCCGACACCGACGAGGCCGAGGCGTTGCTGAGGGCGGTCGAAGGGTGCGGGGTGCCGGTGTGGCTGTCGTACAGCGTGGAGGGGGAACGGACGAGGGCGGGCCAGCCGCTGGAGGACGCGTTCGCGCTGGCGGCGGGTGTGGACCAGGTGATTGCCGTGGGGGTGAACTGCTGTACTCCCGCCGACGCGGACCACGCCGTGGAGCTCGCGGCGTCCGTCACCGGCAAGCCTGTGGTGGCCTATCCCAACAGTGGTGAGCAGTGGGACGCGCAGGCCCGGTCGTGGAGGGGTGGCGCGACGTTCGACCCGTCCCGCGTCCAGGCCTGGCAGGCCGGGGGTGCCCGTCTGGTGGGCGGCTGCTGCCGGGTGGGGCCGGCGGAGATCGCCCGGCTGGCGGGGTTCCTGTCGCAAACGGAATGAGGGGTCCGGGCGAACCACCCCGCTCGGGCTCTGCGCCCCGCGCCCCCTCAGGACGACCCAGCTGGAACCCTGCCCCCACTACCCACTCCCCCCAGCAGAAAATGCCTGGTAGAAGCCACAGATACCGGGCGATACTCAACGCGTGTTCCTGACAATCACCACGACCGGTACCCCCGAACGCCCCGCCACCGACCTCGGTTTTCTGCTGCACAAGCATCCCGGGAAGGCGCAGGCGTTCTCCACGGCGCAGGGCACCGCGCACGTCCTCTACCCCGAGGCGACGGCCGAGCGCTGCACGGCCGCGCTGCTCCTGGAGGTGGATCCGGTGGCGCTGGTGCGGCGGGGCAAGGGCAAGGGCCGTGGCGGAGCTCCCGATTCCGCGCTGGCGCAGTACGTCAACGACCGCCCGTACGCGGCGTCGTCGCTGATGTCCGTCGCGCTGAGCACCGTCTTCAAGAGTGCGCTGCGCGGGGTGTGCAACGTGCTGCCGGAGCGGGCCGAGGCGCCGTTGCCGCTGCGGATCGAGGTGCCCGCGCTGCCCGCGCGCGGCGGTGCCGAGCTCGTGCACAAGCTGTTCGGGCCGCTGGGCTGGACCTCGGTCGCGGCGGAGCCCGTCGTGCTGGACGAGGAGTTCCCGGAGTGGGGCGAGTCCCGTTACGTACGGCTCGTACTGGAAGGGGAGCTGCGGCTCGCCGACGCACTGCGGCAGTTGTACGTACTGCTGCCGGTGCTGGACGACGCCAAGCACTACTGGGTCGCGCCGGATGAGGTCGACAAGCTGCTGCGCGCGGGCGACGGCTGGCTGGCCGACCACCCCGAGCAGAAGTTGATCACCAGCCGGTATCTGTCCCGGCGCTGGGGGCTGACCCGGCAGGCGATGGAGCGGCTCGAACTGGTGCGGCTGGCCGAGGCCGACGACATCGCGGTCGAGGCGATCGACAACGCGGTGGACGAGATGAGCGACACCGAGGAACGCCCCGTGCCGCTGGCCGTGATGCGGCGTGAGGCCATCCTGACGGCGCTGGCCGAGGCCGGGGCGAGCCGGGTGCTCGACCTGGGCTGCGGCCAGGGCCAGTTGCTGCAGGAGCTGCTGAAGGACGTCCGGTTCACCGAGATCGTGGGTGTGGACGTGTCGATGCGCGCTTTGACGATCGCCGCGCGCCGGCTTCGCCTGGAGCGGATGGGCGAGCGGCAGGCCGGGCGGATCACGCTGACGCAGGGCTCGCTCGCGTACACGGACAAGCGGCTCAAGGGGTACGACGCGGCCGTGCTCAGCGAGGTGATCGAGCATCTCGACCTGCCCAGGCTGCCCGCACTGGAGTACGCGGTGTTCGGCGCGGCGCGCCCGCGAACGGTGATCGTGACGACGCCGAACGTGGAGTACAACGTGCGCTGGGAGTCGCTGCCGGCCGGGCATGTGCGCCACGGTGACCACCGCTTCGAGTGGACGCGCGCGGAGTTCCGCGACTGGGCCGTGTCGGTGGCCGAACGGCATGGGTACGGGGTCGAGTTCGTGCCCGTGGGGCCGGACGACGCCGAGGTGGGGCCGCCCACGCAGATGGCCGTGTTCGAGATGACCAAGACCGCGAAGGAGGCGAACGCCGCATGAACACCGAGGACGAGCCCACGAATGCCTCCGAACCAACGAACCGCTCCGAGTCCACGAACCGCACCCACACCGCGTCCGGTGCCATCAGCGCCGAGCCCACGAACGCCTTCGAGTCCACGAACGCCTCCGAGCCCACGATCAGCTCCGAGCCCACAAACCGCTCCGGGCCCGCGAACCGCACCCACACCGCGGCCGGTGCCACCAGCGCCGAGACGGACCCGGAGACCGTAAGCGTCCCGCGGACCGAGGAGGGAACCCCGGCCGCAGCCCAGCCTCCCACCGCAGCCCAGCCTCCCGCCGCGGTCCGGCCTCCCGCCCCGATCCAGCCCCCGGCCCCCAAGCGCACCCTCCCCGTCCCCGACCTCTCCCTCGTCGTCCTCATCGGCGCCACCGGATCGGGCAAGTCCACTTTCGCCCGTCGGCACTTCAAGCCCACCGAGGTCCTCTCGTCCGACTTCTGCCGCGGTCTGGTGGCCGACGACGAGAACGACCAGGGCGCCAGCGGTGACGCGTTCGACGTCCTCCACTACATCGCGTGCAAGCGGCTCGCGGCCGGGCGGCTGACGGTGGTGGACGCCACCAGCGTGCAGGTGGAGAGCCGCAGGCAACTGGTCCAGCTGGCCAGGGAGCACGACGTGCTGCCGGTGGCCATCGTTCTGGACCTGCCCGAGGAGGTCTGCGCCGCCCGCAACGCGGCTCGGCCCGACCGTGCCGGCATGCCCCGTCAGGTCATCGCGCGCCACCGCCGTGAGCTGCGGCGTTCGCTGCGGGGACTGGAGCGTGAGGGGTTCCGCAAGGTCCATGTGCTGCGCTCCGAGGCCGAGGTGGACAGCGTCGAGATCGCCATCGAGCGGCGCTACAACGACCTCACCCACCTCACCGGTCCTTTCGACATCATCGGTGACATCCACGGCTGCCGCTCCGAGTTGGAGACGCTGCTGGTCAAGCTGGGTTACGTGGATGGCGCGCACCCCGAGGGCCGTACGGCGGTCTTCGTCGGCGACCTCGTCGACCGCGGGCCCGACAGCCCGGGCGTGTTGCGGCGCGTGATGAAAATGGTGGCCGATGGTAACGCTCTGTGTGTTGCCGGGAACCATGAGAACAAGCTCGGACGTTATCTGGGTGGCAAGAAGGTCCAGCGCACCCATGGACTGGCGGAGACCATCGAGCAGTTGGACAGGGAGGACGATGGATTCAAGGAACAGGTGAAGGAGTTCATCGACGGGCTCGTCAGCCACTATGTGCTCGACGGCGGCAAGCTGGTCGTCTGTCACGCGGGTCTGCCCGAGAAGTACCACGGGCGTACGTCGGGGCGTGTCCGCTCACACGCTCTGTACGGGGAGACGACCGGCGAGACGGATGAGTTCGGCCTGCCCGTGCGCTACCCCTGGGCCGAGGAGTACCGGGGTCGTGCGGCGGTCGTCTACGGCCACACGCCCGTCCCGAACACATCGTGGATCAACAACACCATCTGTCTGGACACGGGTGCGGTGTTCGGCGGAAGGATGACCGCGCTGCGCTGGCCCGAGCGCGAGCTCGTCGACGTGCCTGCCGAGAAGGTCTGGTACGAGCCGGTCCGTCCGCTGGCCACCGAGGCGCCCGGTGGCCATGACGGACGCCCGCTCGACCTGGCCGATGTGCACGGCCGTCGGGTCGTGGAGACCCGTCAGCTGGGCAATGTGGCCGTCCGCGAGGAGAACGCGGCAGCCGCGCTTGAGGTCATGAGCCGTTTCGCCGTCGATCCGCGGCTGCTGGCGTATCTGCCGCCGACGATGGCGCCGACGGCGACCTCGCGCGCGGCGGCCCGTGGCAGCGGCGGTGACGAGCCCTTCCTGGAGCATCCGGCGGAGGCGTTCGCGCAGTACGCGGCGGACGGCGTCGGGCGGGTCGTGTGCGAGGAGAAGCACATGGGCTCGCGGGCGGTCGCTCTGGTGTGCCGTGACGCCGAGGCAGCGCGTGAGCGGTTCGGGGTGGAGGGGCCGACGGGCGCTCTGCACACCCGCACAGGTCGCCCGTTCTTCGACGACGCGGCTGTCACCGAGGAGGTCCTAGGCCGGCTGCGGGCGGCCGTGTCCGCGGCCGGGCTGTGGGACGAGTTCGGTACGGACTGGCTGCTGCTCGACGCCGAGCTGATGCCGTGGTCGCTGAAGGCCGCGGGGCTGCTGCGGTCGCAGTACGCGGCGGTGGGTGCCGCGTCCGGGGCGGTCTTCCCGGGTGCCCTCGGGGCTCTGGAGGCGGCGGCGGAGCGCGGTGTGGAGGTGGCGGGGCTGCTGTCGCGTCAGCGTGAGCGGGCGCGGGACGCGGCGGCGTTCACCGAGGCGTACCGGCGCTACTGCTGGACCACGGACGGACTGGAGGGGGTACGGCTCGCTCCGTTCCAGCTGTTGGCCGTCCAGGGGCGCAGCCTGGCCGGGGTGCCGCACGACGAGCAGTTGGCGTGGCTGGACCGTCTGGTGGAGCACGACCCGACGGGTCTGCTTCAGGTCACCCGGCGTCTGGTCGTCGACACCGGCGACGAGGCGTCCGTGCGGGCGGGTGTCGACTGGTGGCTGGAGCTGACCGGTGCGGGCGGCGAGGGCATGGTGGTCAAGCCGTTGCAGGCGCTGGCGCGGGACGGCCGGGGCCGTCTGGTGCAGCCCGGTATCAAGGTGCGCGGACGCGAGTATCTGCGGATCATCTACGGTCCGGAGTACACGCGCCCGGAGAATCTGGAGCGGCTGCGGCAGCGGTCGCTGGGCCACAAGCGTTCGCTGGCGCTGCGGGAGTACGCGCTGGGTCTGGAGGCGCTCGACCGGCTGGCGGCGAGAGAGCCGCTGTGGCGGGTCCACGAGGCGGTCTTCGCGGTCCTGGCCCTGGAGTCGGAGCCGGTGGACCCCAGGCTGTAATGCCTCGGGCTGTGACGCCCCGAGCGTGATGCCCAGGCCGTGGCGCCCCGGGGGCGGAGTCGTGCGGTTCCGCGGCTCCGCCCCCGGGTGCCGGGTGCCGTTTCCGGCTGGGACGCAAGCGGCCGGTTCACCGGGTGAGGGCGCTGCCGGCGGGACAGGATGGAAGCATGGGATTCCATGTCGACTCCGAGACCGGGCGGCTGCGCCGCGTCATCCTGCACCGCCCCGATCTGGAGCTGAAGCGGCTCACTCCGAGCAACAAGGACGCTCTCCTCTTCGACGACGTGCTCTGGGTGCGCAGGGCCCGCCAGGAGCACGACGGCTTCGCGGACGTGCTGCGCGACCGCGGGGTCAAGGTGCACCTCTTCGGCGATCTGCTGCGCGAGTCGCTGGCCATCCCGCAGGCGAGACGGCTGGTCCTGGACCGGGTCTTCGACGAGAAGGAGTACGGGCCGCTGGCCACCGGGCATCTGCGTGAGGTCTTCGAGGAGCTGCCCGCCGCGGAGCTGGCGGAGGCACTCGTGGGCGGGATGACCAAGCGGGAGTTCCTGGAGCGTCACGCGGAGCCGGTGTCCGTGCGGTTCCATGCCATGGACCTGGACGACTTCCTGCTGGGCCCGCTGCCCAACCACCTGTTCACCCGTGACACCTCCGCCTGGATCTACGACGGTGTGTCCATCAACGCGATGCGCTGGCCGGCCCGGCAGCGCGAGACGGTTCACTTCGAGGCGATCTACCGCCACCATCCGCTCTTCGCCGGCCCGGGGGCCGGGCCCTTCCACACCTGGTCGGAGGGGCAGAGCGACTACCCCTCGACCATCGAGGGCGGAGACGTGCTGGTGATCGGCAATGGCGCGGTGCTCATCGGGATGAGCGAGCGGACGACTCCGCAGGCCGTGGAGATGCTGGCGCGCGGGCTGTTCGCGGCCGGGTCCGCCCGCACGATCGTGGCGCTGGACATGCCCAAGCGCAGGGCGTTCATGCACCTCGATACGGTGATGACGATGGTCGACGGAGAAACCTTTACTCAGTACGCCGGGCTCGGCATGCTCCGCTCGTACACGATCGAGCCGGGCGCCGGTGAGCAGGACCTGAAGGTGACCGACCATCCGCCGGAGCACATGCACCGGGCCATAGCGGCTGCCCTCGGGCTGGACGGCATCCGGGTGCTGACGGCCACCCAGGACGTGCACGCCGCGGAGCGCGAGCAGTGGGACGACGGCTGCAACGTGCTGGCGGTCGAGCCGGGTGTGGTGGTGGCGTACGAGCGCAATGTGACCACCAACACGCATCTGCGCAAGCAGGGCATCGAGGTGATCGAGATCCCCGGCAGCGAGCTGGGGCGGGGGCGGGGCGGGCCGCGGTGCATGAGCTGTCCGGTGGAGCGCGATGCCGTATAGTGATGCGTTCCATCGTATAGACTTACAGTGTTTCCGCCTTCCGTCACCCAGGAGCAGTCACCATGGCGACAGACCTCGCAGGCCGCCACTTCCTCAAGGAGCTGGACTTCACCGCCGAGGAGTTCCGTGCTCTGGTGGGTCTGGCAGCCGAGCTCAAGGCCGCCAAGAAGGCGGGCGCCGAGGTGCAGCGGCTGCGTGGGCGGAACATCGCGTTGATCTTCGAGAAGCCGTCGACGCGTACGAGGTGCTCCTTCGAGGTGGCGGCTGCCGACCAGGGCGCCTCCACCACGTACATCGACCCCGCCGGATCGCACATCGGCAAGAAGGAGTCGGCCCGGGACACCGCGCGGGTGCTCGGGCGGATGTTCGACGCGATCCAGTTCCGCGGGGACGCCCAGGAGACGGTCGAGACCCTCGCCGCGCACGCGGGCGTGCCGGTCTACAACGGCCTCACCGACGCCTGGCATCCCACCCAGATGCTCGCGGACGTGCTCACCATGACCGAGCACACCGACAAGCCCCTGGAGCGGACGGCCTTCGCGTATCTGGGTGACGCCCGGTACAACATGGGCAACTCCTACCTGGTCACGGGCGCGCTGCTCGGGATGGACGTACGGATCGTGGCGCCCAGGGCGTACTGGCCGGCCGAGGACGTCGTCGCCCTCGCGCGGCGGGCGGCCGAGCGGAGCGGGGCCCGTGTCACCCTCACCGAGGACATCGCGCAAGGCGTGGCGGGCGCGGACTTCGTCGCCACCGACGTCTGGGTGTCGATGGGCGAGCCCGCGGAGATCTGGGCGGAGCGGATCAAGGCGCTGGCGCCCTACGCCGTGACCATGGACGTGCTGCGGGCGACCGGCAACGCGGACGTGAAGTTCCTGCACTGCCTGCCCGCCTTCCACGACCTCGGTACGGCCGTCGCCCGGGAGATTCACGAGCGGTACGGGCTGGCCGAGCTGGAGGTCACCGACGAGGTCTTCGAGTCCGCGCACTCGGTCGTCTTCGACGAGGCCGAGAACCGTCTGCACACCATCAAGGCGGTCATGGTCGCGACCCTCGCGGAAGCTCCGGCAGCGGTGGCCGCGCCGGGAGCGTGAACCACACCGCCTTGCCGTGCGCGGTGGGGCGGTGGCCGCAGGCCGAACTCAGGGTGCGGATCAGCAGCAGACCCCGGCCGTGCTCCTGCCAAGGGTCGGGTTCGTCGCGCGGCGTCGGAGCGCCCAGGTCGCCCGGCGGCAGCGGGGAGCGGTCGTGCACCTCGACATGGCAGCCCGCCTCGACCAGCTCGACGACCAGCTCGATGGGCTGGTCGGCGGCGGTGTGCTCGACGGCGTTGGCCACCAGTTCGGCGGTGAGCAGTTCGGCGGTGTCGCTGTCGGCGGGGGCGTCGATGTCCGCGAGCGCGGTACGGATCAGGGCGCGGGCGATGGGGACGGCGGCGTTGGTGTGGGGGAGCGGGATACGCCAGGAGGTCGGGGCGCCGGCCGGTTCGCGGGCGGCACCGGGGGGGTCGGGCACGGCGGGGGTTTCCGTTTCGGTCGCGTGGAGTCGTCCGGGGCGCGGGGGAACGCGGGACGCTACTACTCCCTTCAACTTTACGAACCCGGGCAAGCGGCGGATAGAGACCACGGCGGTCGTGACAGGGACATGTAAGCCGGATCGGAGCCGTGTCCCGCGTCCGCACTGCGCGCCGCCCCTCCCTGCCCCGGTGGCGGGGCGGGTCGAGGGCTCGTATGTCCCTCCGGCCGCCCTCCTCGCATCCCTCGCGCCGGCTCTCCGTATCGCGCTCTCGTGACGGCAGTCACACAGGGGTGATACCTTCGAAGGGCAGGCATCTGGCAGCCCGCCGAGGAGGCCGCACTCCATGAGCCCGTTCCCCAGCTCCGCACCCCGCACCGAAAACTGGCGCCACCTGCGGCTTTCCGTGGAGGACGGGGTGGCCACCGTCACCCTGGCCCGTCCCGAGAAGCTCAACGCGCTCACCTTCGGCGCCTACGCCGACCTCCGCGATCTGCTCGCCGAGCTCTCCCGGGAGCGGGCCGTGCGCGCCCTGGTGCTCGCGGGCGAGGGGCGCGGATTCTGCTCCGGTGGCGATGTCGACGAGATCATCGGCGCGACGCTCTCCATGGACACCGCCCAGCTGCTCGACTTCAACCGGATGACCGGGCAGGTCGTACGGGCCGTGCGCGAATGCCCCTTCCCGGTGATCGCGGCCATCCATGGTGTCGCCGCCGGTGCGGGCGCGGTCCTGGCGCTGGCCGCCGACTTCCGGATCGCCGACCCCACCGCGCGGTTCGCCTTCCTCTTCACCAAGGTCGGCCTCTCCGGCGGCGACATGGGGGCGGCCTATCTGCTGCCTCGTGTCGTCGGGCTCGGTCACGCCACCCGGTTGCTGATGCTCGGCGAGCCGGTCCGCGCGCCCGAGGCCGAACGCATCGGTCTGCTCAGTGAGCTCACCGGCGAGGGGCAGGCCGACGCGCGCGCCGCCGAGCTCGCCCGCCACCTCGCTGCCGGGCCCGCCCTCGCGCACGCCCAGACCAAGGCGCTGCTGACCGCCGAACTCGACATGCCGCTCGCCGCCGCCGTCGAACTCGACGCCGCCACTCAGGCCCTGCTGATGAACGGGCAGGACTACGCCGAGTTCCACGCCGCCTTCACCGAGAAGCGGCCCCCCAAGTGGCAGGGGCGCTGAGCCGTGCCCGGGCCCCGGGACAGCGGCCCCGGCCCCGTCGGACGGCCGCAGCGGATCGCGGTCATCGGCGGCGGCCCGGGCGGGCTGTACGCCGCAGCACTGCTCAAACGGCTCCGCCCCGACCGCGAGATCACCGTCTGGGAGCGCAACGCCCCCGATGACACCTTCGGTTTCGGAGTCGTCCTCTCCGACGAGACCCTCGGCGGGATCGAACACGCCGACCCGGTGGTGTACGAGGCGCTGAAGGCCGAGTTCGTCCGATGGGACGACATCGACATCGTCCACCGGGGCCGCACCCTCACCTCCGGCGGGCACGGCTTCGCCGCGCTCGGCCGACGCAGACTCCTGGAGATCCTGCACCAGCGCTGCCGCGCGCTCGGCGTGGACCTGCGCTTCCGTACCGAGGCGCCGCCCGCCGCCGAACTCGCCACCGAGTACGACCTGGTCATCGCGGCCGACGGCGTGCACAGCGCCACCCGCCAGGCGCACGCCGAGCACTTCGCGCCCCGTATCACCGGCCACCGCTGCCGCTACATCTGGCTGGCCGCCGACTTCGCCTTCGACTCCTTCCGCTTCGAGATCGCCGAGACCGAGCACGGCGTGATGCAACTGCACGGCTATCCGTTCTCCGCCGGCTCCTCCACGGTCATCGTCGAGATGCGCGAGGAGGTGTGGCGGACCGCCGGGTTCGACGAGCTCGGTGAGCAGGGCTCGGTCGACCGCTGCGCCAAGATCTTCGCGGACGCCCTGGGCAACCGGCCGCTACGGAGCAACAACTCCTCCTGGACCGTCTTCCGTACCGTCGTCAACGCCCACTGGTCCCACGGCCGCACCGTGCTCCTCGGGGACGCCGCCCACACCGCGCACTTCTCCATCGGCTCCGGCACCAAACTCGCCGTCGAGGACGCCCTCGCGCTCGCCGCCTGCGTGGAGGAGCAGCCCCTTCTGGCGGACGCCCTCGCCGCGTACGAGCGGGAGCGCCGGCCCGTCGTCGAGTCAACCCAGCGCGCGGCAGCCGCCAGCCTGCGCTGGTTCGAGGAGCTGGCGCTCTACCTCGGCCAGCCGCCCCGGCAGTTCGCCTTCAACCTGCTCACCCGCAGCCGCCGGGTCACCCACGACAACCTCCGGCTGCGCGACCCCGGCTTCACCGGCGCCGTCGAGCGCGACTTCCCCTGCCCTCCCGGCACGCCTCCGATGTTCACCCCCTTCCGGCTGCGCGGACTTCAGCTGCGCAACCGTGTCGTCGTCTCCGCCATGGACATGTACTCCGCCGAGGACGGACTCCCCGGCGACTTCCACCTCGTCCACCTCGGCGCCCGGGCCCTCGGCGGCGCGGGCCTGGTCATGACCGAGATGGTGTGCGTGAGCGCCGAGGGCCGCATCACTCCGGGGTGCACCGGTCTCTACACCCCCGAGCAGGCGAAGGCCTGGCGCCGGGTCACCGACTTCGTGCACCGGCGGGCGCCCGGCACCGCCATCGGTGTCCAGCTCGGCCACTCCGGGCGCAAGGGCTCGACCAAGCTCATGTGGGAGGGCATCGACGAGCCGCTCGACGACGGTAACTGGCCCCTCGCCGCCGCCTCGCCCCTGCCCTACCGCCCCGGCGTCAACCAGGTCCCGCACGCGCTCGACCGCGCGGGTCTCACCGACATCCGCGAGCAGTTCGCCGCGGCGGCCCGGCGGGCCGCCCGCTGCGGTTTCGACCTGCTCGAACTCCACTGCGCCCACGGCTACTTGCTGTCGGGGTTCCTGTCCCCTCTCACCAACCAACGCACGGACGCCTACGGGGGTTCCCTCGCCAACCGGCTGCGTTTCCCGCTGGAGGTTTTCGACACGCTGCGGGACATCTGGCCGCCCGACCGGCCGATGACCGTCCGCATCTCCGCGACCGACTGGGCGCCCGGCGGCACCACCGCCGAGGAGTCCGTCGAGATCGCGCGGGCGTTCGCCGCCCACGGCGCCGACGCCATCGACGTGTCCACCGGCCAGGTCGTCCCGGACGAGCGGCCCGAGTTCGGCCGCTCCTACCAGACCCCGTACGCCGACCGGATCCGCAACACACTCGGCGTGCCCGTCATCGCGGTCGGGGCGATCTCCTCCTGGGACGACGTGAACTCGCTGCTGCTCGCGGGGCGCGCCGACCTCTGCGCCCTCGCCCGGCCCCATCTCTACGATCCGCACTGGACCCTGCACGCCGCCGCCGAGCAGGACTACACGGGACCCGGGGCACCCTGGCCGGCGCCGTACCGAGCGGGCAGCCGCAGACCTCCCACCGGCCGCACGGACGCGCCCCGGCCACGGCTCACACTGAACTGAGTCGGCGTGAGCCACGGCTCGCGGAAAAAATGATGCCCCCATGGGAACCATAGGGACCGCCGGTAAGTTTCTACAGTGTTGTAGAAGTTGCTACCGAGAACCGATGGAGACCTCATGGCCCTGTGGGACCGCTTCAAGGAGTCCGCGTCGACCATGCAGACGCAGTTGCTCGCCAAGAAGAACGATCTGAAGAGCGGTGCGTTCCGGGACGCCGCCATGGCCATGTGCGCCCTGGTCGCCGCGGCCGACGGCACCGTGGACCCGTCCGAGCGGCGCCGCGTCGCCCAGCTCATCTCCACCAACGAGGTGCTCCAGAACTTCCCCGCGGACGACCTCCAGCGCCGCTTCGACGACTATCTGGACAAGCTGGCGGCCGACTTCGACTTCGGCAAGGTCAGCGTGTTGCAGGAGGTCGCCAAGGCCAGGAAGAAGCCCGCCGAGGCGCGCGCGGTGGTCCAGATAGGCATCGTCATCGGCGGCGCGGACGGCGACTTCGACAAGAAGGAGCAGGCCGTCGTGCGCGAGGCCTGCTTCGCGCTCGGGCTGGCACCGGCCGAGTTCGACCTGTAGGAGCGGCCGACGGCGTGCGCGGGGCCGCCCTCCGCAGCGACCCTCCGCAGCGACCCGTCACAGGGACCTGTCACAGGGGCCCGGCACAATGGCCCGGCACAGGGCCCCGGCACAGTGGCCCGTCACAGCGCCGTCGCGGCCCTCAGCACCGTGAAGAGGGTCACGGTCGCGTTCGCCGACGCGAGGGCCGAGGCCGCCGTGCCGCCCGCGGCGGTCCACAGCGCGAGCCCGGCCGCCGTCCACGCGGGCGGCAGCGCGGGAGCGGGCGGCACCGGGCCGAGCAGCGCCGCCACCCGGCGCGGCACCGGGCCGGCCGTCGCGAACCCCACCAGGGCGGTCGTGGTGCCCCGGCCCTTCGTCGCGGGGCCGGCCGCCAGGGCGGCCTTGCCGATGGCCCGCGCCACCGTCCGGCGGTCGCCCACCGCCCGCGCCGCCTCCTCGTCCGCCCAGCGCTCGGCGGTGTAGGCCACGGCGGTGCGCAGCGGGCGCAGAAACGGGTTGGCGCGCGCCGCCAGCCCCGCCACCAGCAGGAAGCGGTGGTGTCCCGCCGTCAGGTGGGCCTCCTCGTGCGCGATCAGCGCCTGCCGTTCGCGCGCGTCGAGACTCGCCAGCATCGCGCGCGACACGACGATCCGCCCGTGCGACCCGGCCGCGCCGCGCCCGCCCGGCAGCGCGTACGCGTAGGCGCGCGCGTCGTCCGGCAGCACGGCCAGCCCGCGCCGGGGCACGGGCAGTCCGGCCAGTGCCCGGGAGGCGCGCGTGCGTACCCGCCGGTGCAGCCACACCAGGTGCGCGCACGCCCCCGCGACCGCTCCCAGGAGGGGGATGGCCGCCCGGCCCACCACCTCGTCGTAGGGCAGCACCGCCCGCACCTCGGGGTCGGCCCACGCGTCGGGCAGCGGATTGCCCGGCAACTGGGCGGTGCCCACCACCATCAGAAGCACCAGGCACAGGGTGCTGCACAGGGCGAGGACGCCGCCGACCGCCGCGAGCAGCCAGGTCGCCGTCCGGGGATGCAGCTGCTGCTCGGCCAGTCGGGCGATCGGCCAGGCGGTCAGGGGCAGGACCAGCGGAAGGAAGACGAACATGCCCACCGGGTCAGTCCCCGCTCTCCGCTTCCGCGCCGTCGAGGAGCGCGCGCAGCAGCCGCTCGTCGTCGGGCGAGAGCGCGGTGACGAAGCTGGCCAGCACCGCGCCCCGGTCGGACTCGCCGTCCAGGACCTTGCGCATCCGCAGCGCCGCGAGCCCGGCCTCGTCGGCCGCCGGGGTCCACACGAACGAACGCCCCGCGCGCTCCCGGGTCACCGACTGCTTGGCGTACAGCCGCGACAGGATGGTCACGACGGTGGTGTACGCGAGCGCCCCGCCGATCCGCTCCCGCACCCAGCCGGCGGTCACCGGGCCCGCCGCGTTCCGCAGCGCGGCCAGGACCTGGGCCTCCAGCTCGCCCTGCCCCCGCCTGCGGGCGCGCCCGTCCTCATCCGTCACCTCGTCATCCTACTGAGGCGAGCGGCGCCGCTCTCAGGCCTCACCCGGCCCCCGCTCGCCCGGCCCCCGCTCGTCCGGCCCCCGTACGAACGCCGCTCCCGCGTCCCGCAGCCGGGCGTGCAGACGGCGGAAGACCTCCGCGGACCGCTCGCCCGGCCAGTCCGGCGGCAGCAGGGCGGCGGGCAGGCCGGGGTCCGCGTACGGCAGGCGGCGCCAGGAGTCCAGGGCGAGCAGATAGTCCCGGTAGGCCTCCTCCGGCGGCACCTCGGGCGAGGTCCGCGCGCGTGCCTCCCAGGTCCGCAGGGCGGGCTCGTGCAGCCCCAGGAACTCCTCGTGCTGCTTGGCGATCGCCGTCAGGTCCCACCACCGGCCCACCGCCTCGGCCGTCGGCGCGAAGCCCAGGTGCTCGCCCTGGAACAGGTCCACGTACGGGGCGAGTTGGAGCCGTTCCAGGGTGTGCCGGGTCTCGTCGTAGAGGCGCGCCGGGGCGATCCACACCCCGGGCGCCGCCGTGCCGAAGCCGAGCCCCGCGAGGCGGGAGCGCAGCACATGGCGCTTGTTCCGCTCGGACTCGGGGACCGAGAAGACGGCCAGGACCCAGCCCTCACGCGCGCGCGGCCGGGCGTGCGGGTAGATGCGGCGGTCGCCGTCGTCGAGCAGCTGGCGCGCGTCGGGTGACAGGGCGTACCCGGCGGCGCCGCTCGCGGTGCGCTCGGGCACCAGGAGCCCGCGCCGTTTGAGGCGGGAGACCGACGACCGCACGGACGGCGCGTCCACGCCCACGGCGGCGAGCAGGCGGATCAGCTCGGCGACCGCGAGGGAGCCGGCCGTCTCGCGCGCGTACGCGCCGTAGAGGGTGACGATCAGGGATCGGGGTGTGTGCTGCTCGGCCACGTGATCACTCTAGGGCCCGTAGCCGGAAGCGTTGCAGCTTGCCGGTCGGCGTCCGGGGGAGGGCGTCGAGGAAGACGATCTCGCGCGGGCACTTGTAGGGGGCGAGTTCGGCCTTCACATGGTCGCGGAGGAGCCCGGCCGTGGCGTCGCCGCCCGCCACCCCCTCGCGCAGCACGCAGTAGGCGACGACGGCCTGGCCGCGTGCCTCGTCGGGGCGGCCGATCACGGCGGTCTCCACGACATCGGGGTGGCGCAGCAGCGCGTCCTCCACCTCCGGGCCCGCGATGTTGTACCCGGCCGAGATGATCATGTCGTCGGCGCGGGCGACATAGCGGAAGTACCCGTCGCTCTCGCGCACATAGGTGTCGCCGGTGAGGTTCCACCCTCCTTGGACGTACTCCGTCTGGCGGGGGTCGGCCAGATAGCGGCAGCCGACCGGCCCGCGTACCGCGAGCAGACCGGGTTCACCGTCCGCCACCGGCCGGCCCGAGGCGTCCACCACGCGCGCGTGCCAGCCCGGCACCGGCCTGCCGGTGGCACCCGGTCTGATCTCGTCGTCGGCCGCCGAGATGAAGATGTGCAGCAGCTCGGTGGCGCCGATGCCGTTGATGATGCGCAGACCGGTGCGCTCGTGCCAGGCGCGCCAGGTGGCGGCGGGCAGGTTCTCCCCGGCGGACACACAGCGCCGCAGCGCCCCCACGTCGTACCCGTCGAGCTCGTCCAGCATCGCCCGGTAGGCGGTCGGCGCGGTGAACAGGACGGAGACCCGGTGCCGGGCCAGCGCGGGCAGCAACTGTTTGGGGCCCGCCTGTTCGAGGAGCAGCGAGGAGGCGCCCGCCCGCATCGGGAAGATCACCAGACCGCCAAGGCCGAAGGTGAAGCCGAGCGGTGGGCTGCCCGCGAAGACGTCGTCGGGCCGGGGGCGCAGGACGTGCCGGGCGAAGGTGTCCGCGATGGCCAGCACGTCCCGGTGGAAGTGCATACACCCCTTGGGGCGGCCGGTGGTGCCGGAGGTGAACGCGATCAGGGCGACGTCGTCGGCCGCCGTCGCCACGGCCGTGAACGGCTCCCGGGCGGCCGGTGCCTGCGCCAGGCGCAGCAGGTCGTCGGCCGTCCCGCCTCCGTAGGGGGTGACGCGCAGACCGGGCACCGCCGCCTTCTCCAGGTCCGCCAGGGAGCGCGCGTCGCACAGGGCGTGCCCGATCCGGCCGAGTTCGCAGATGGTGGCCAGCTCGTGCGGGCGCTGCTGGGCCAGTACGGTGACGGCCACCGCGCCGGCCTTCATCACCGCCAGCCAGCAGGCGGCCAGCCACGGTGTGGTGGGCCCGCGGAGCAGCACCCGGTTGCCGGGGACCACGCCGAGGTCGGTGGTGAGGGTGTGGGCGATCCCGTCGACCCGGGCGCGCAGCTCCCCGTACGTCCACACGGTCCCCTCTCCCGTACGGAAGACGGGCCGGTGCGCGCCGAACCGTTCGATCGTGCGGTCCAGCAGCTCGGCGCCGCAGTTGAGCCGCTCGGGATAGCGCAGCTCGGGGAGGTCGAAGACCAGTTCCGGCCACTGGTGGGCGGGCGGCAGATGGTCGCGGGAAAACGTGTCGGCATGCGCTGAGGTCTTCAGCTCCATACGGGATCGCCCCCTTGTCGCCTCTGGAGCGTATCGTTTGGATGACGGCAGTCAACGGTTCGCGATAAGAGGGAGTTCCGTGAGCCGCTCGGCCCGGATCCCGGACCCGGACCCGGACCCCGGACCCGGGTTCCGGACCTCGGGTCGGTGGACGCGGGACGGCGGGTGCACAGCGAGACTGGACGCGACACGAGAGGGGCCGCCATGCCCGCATTCGCGCTGGAGCCGGAGCAGGTGGAGTGGTGCGCGCGGCTGCGCGCCACCGCCACCGAACGCCTGCGTCCTCTTGCCGACAAGGGTGACCCGGGACGCGTGAACCGGCCACTCGTCGCCGCCCTCGGCGAGCTCGGGCTCCTGGAGCGGCTGTTCACCTCCGGCGCGCTCGACCTGTGCCTGATGCGCGAGTCACTGGCGTACGCCTGCACCGAGGCGGAGACCGCGCTCGCCCTCCAGGGGCTCGGCGCCCACCCCGTCGCCGCGTTCGGCACCGACGCGCAGCGCGCCCGCTGGCTGCCCGAGGTCACCGCGGGGCGGGCCGTGGCCGCGTTCGCGCTCAGTGAGCCGGACGCGGGCTCCGACGCCGCCGCCCTCGCCCTCAAGGCCGAACCGGCGGACGGCGGTTGGCGCCTCAGCGGCGAGAAGTGCTGGATCTCCAACGCCCCCGAGGCCGACTTCTGCACCGTGTTCGCCCGGACCACCGAGGGTGCCGGGGCCCGCGGCGTCACCGCCTTCCTGGTCCCCGCCGACCGGCCCGGAGTGAGCGGCGCCGCCCTCGACATGCTCTCCCCGCACCCGGTCGGCACGCTCGTCCTCGACGGGGTGCGCGTCGGCCCGGACGACGTGGTGGGCGAGCCCGACCGGGGCTTCCGTGTCGCCATGGGCACGCTGAACCTGTTCCGGCCGAGCGTCGGCGCCTTCGCGGTCGGGATGGCGCAGGCGGCCCTGGACGCGACCGTCGCGCACACCGCGCACCGCAGCGCGTTCGGCGGCCCGCTCAAGGACCTCCAGGCGGTCGCCCACCAGGTCGCGGAGATGGCGACCCGCACGGAGGCGGCGCGACTGCTGGTCTACGGGGCGGCAGCCGCGTACGACAGGGGGGCGTCGGAGGTCCCCCGGTACTCGGCGATGGCGAAGCTGTTCGCCACGGAGACCGCTCAGTACGTCGTGGACGCGGCCGTCCAGCTGCACGGCGCGCGGGCACTGCGCCGCGGCCATCTGCTCGAACACCTCTACCGCGAGGTGCGCGCCCCGAGGATCTACGAGGGCGCGACCGAGGTGCAGCGCACGATCATCGCGAAGGAGCTGTACCGATGAGCCTGAACCGGGTTAACCCCGCCGAACTCTCCCCGCCCATCGGCTTCAGCCACGCCGTCACCGCCACCGGCGGCCGGCTGGTATTCCTCGCGGGTCAGACCGCGCTCGACGCCGACGGCAAGGTGGTGGGGGAGACACTGGCCGAGCAGTTCCGGACCGCGCTCACCAACCTCCTGACCGCGCTCGCCGCCACCGGCGGCACCCCGGCGGACCTGGCCCGGGTCACCGTCTACACCACCGACGTCACCGGCTACCGCGCCCGGGTCCGCGAACTCGGCCTGATCTGGCGCGAGCTGGCCGGGTGCGACTACCCCGCGATGGCGGTGATCGGCGTGGTGCGGCTGTGGGACGAGCAGGCGCTGGTGGAACTGGACGGGTTCGCGGTCCTGGACTGACAGCGGCCTCGACCCGGCCCGCTGGTCTCGGTCTCACCCCCGACCCCACCCCCTCCGACACCACCCCCAGGTGACGAGCGGGGAAATAGAGGTCGCACAAGTCTTGTCAGTGCAATTTCACATTACTATGTTACAGCTCACAGTTCCGGCTCCTCCGTTCCCCAAGTGCCGTACGGAACAGGGCGAATCACCCCGGTCCACCTCCCGCCCAGGGGGGTCGGCTCGGCGTGCCCGGCCCCGGGAGCCGTGACCGCAGTACCCGCACGCGTCCAAGCACCGCAGCGCCACCCCCCAAGTCACCTCCCACACAGGAGCCTTTCGGTGTCACAGCTCAGATCCGCGCGCAAGCCGCTTCTCGCCGCCGCCGTCGCGGCGACCCTGCTCGCCACCGCCGGGCAGGTCGCCCAGGCCGCGCAGCCCTCGCACCCCGCGAAGGCCGGTGCCTCGCAGGCGCTCCCCGCCTCCTTCGCCGCGCGGCCCACCCCGCCCCCGAACACCGGCGCCAACCCGTTCGACCAGGTGGACCGCCTCGCCAAGGCCCCCCAGCAGAAGGTCCGTCAGCTGCCCGCCCCCGGCGGCGGCCAGGACGGCCGAATAGCCGGCCCGCAGACCCGCGCGGTCGCCCCGGCCGCCCACTCCGCGCCGCGCGCCGCCGGGGTCCCGTGCACCCTCGACGGCATCACCGGGCTGAGCCCGCAGGGCCTCGCGGACTTCCTCACCGACCCGGCCGTCACTGCCGACGGCTGTCTGCGCGGGCTCGTCTGGACCTGGGACGCGCGCCTGGCGCCGGTCATGTCCGACGCACATGTGCAGGCCGTCGCCCACCGGGCCACCAGCCTCGCCGCCTCCCACGACGGCAAGAACAGCAGCCATCTGCTGGAGCTGTTCACCTACCTCCACGCCGTCGCGTACCAGGACTACTCGCACGACGAGATCGACACCACCGACCAGCCCACGGTCGACGCGGTGGCCGAGGCCGTCGCCGCCCTCGGCTCGGCCGCGCACACCTTCGACGCCACCGCGCAGAACGCCCAGACCCTGCGCGAGGCGCTCTACGCGGCGAGCGCCCCGGGCCTGCGCCAGCACCAACTGCCGCTGATCAAGCGCGTGCTCGCGACCCTGGCGCCCGGCGCCGGGACCGCCACCAGCGCGGACTGGGGCGGCGCCGCGCTCGCCGCGCTCTCCGTCAACTACCTGGGCGTCTACCCCGGCAACAAGGACACCGCGTTCCAGGCCGCCGCGGGCGCCGACCCGGCCTACCGCGCCGCCTTCCGCGTCTTCTCCGGCTACACCCACCTCAAGGGCACGGCCAACGCCTGGGCGGCCCGCGACGCGCTGTCGGAGTACGGCCGCTTCGGTCAGATCGACGCCGTCAAGGGCCAGATCGTCCCCGACCTCGGCGCCCTGCTGCCGACGGCCGAGACCAACTTCGGCAAGATGAGCGCCCCTTGGCTGTCACTCGCGAGCTGGCTCAACTTCTACGGCCAGTGCGCCACGTACAACGTCTGCAAGGACCAGATCGAGAATCAGCTCTTCACCCACACGTACAGCTACGACAACGGCGCCATCCAGGTCCGCACCGCCCTCGACAAGGCCACCATCGACCAGCTCTACTACGCGAGCAAGCAGGTCAAGTCGCAGTTCCTCCGGGTGCTCGGCACCGACAAGCCGCTCGCGGGCGACCCCAACACCACGCTCCACATCCACCTGTACGCCTCACGCGCCGACTACGAGGTCTACCAGCCGTTCCTGACCGGGTACTCCACCAACAACGGCGGGATGTACATCGAGGAGGGCGCGACCTTCTACACCTACCAGCGCCGGGTGCCGCAGGACTCCTCCCTCACCCTCGAAGAGCTGTTCCGTCACGAGTACACGCACTACCTCAACGGCCGCTGGGCGGTGCCGGGGACGTTCGGCAGCGGCGCCTGGTACACCGGTGACCGCACCACCGCCATGGACGAGGGAACCGCCGAGTTCTTCGACGGCGGTACCCGCGACAACGGCATCGCGGTGCGCAAGTCGCTCGTCAAGGGCATCATCAACGACACGACCGGCGGCGGCCCGCGCATGACGGTCAACCAGCTGCTGCACGCCACCTACGACGGCGACGGCTTCCGCTTCTACAACTACGCGGGCACGTTCTTCGAGTTCCTGTGGAACGAACACCCCTCGCAGCTGCGCGAGATGTACGCGCGCCTGCGGGCCGACGACCCGGCCGGCTTCGACGCCTGGCGCGACCGGATGGGCCGGGACGCGGAGCTGCAGAAGGCGTACGACGCGTTCCTGGACCGGCAGATCGCCAAGGTGGACACGCTCTACGTGCCGAACACCACGTACACGCCCAACGCGAAACTGCGCTACTCCCGCGTGTCGGACGTCCGCGCGGCCTTCACCAGGAGCACCTACAGCAAGCCGTCCTGCGTCGACAACGGCTCTCCCAAGTCCCACCGCTTCATCTGCACCGGAAAGATCACCGCGCGCCTCGGAGACGCGAACAACGCGGACAAGGTCTTCCAGGACATGTCGGAAACGGTCGACTCCTTCCTCCTGGACCGGGCCGTGCGCGGCGGCAACAACCTGGCCGACATGAACTGCTCCTTCGGGACGGTCGACATCTGGGCCAACAAGACGGGTGGCACCTCCACTTACACCTGTGAGGGTCCGCTGCGCAGCTGACGTACCCTCCGCGCCCGACTCCAGGGGCCGGGGCGACTCCGACCGCCCCGGCCCCTGGTCACCTCCGGACCCTGGTCACGTCCAGACCCTGGCAACTTCCAGCCCTCCGGCAACTTCCAGCCCATGGCGCCCCGTCCGGCCCTTGGCCCCTCTAGAAGAATGTGACATATTACTGTGGTGCCCAAGAGACACCCCCTGGACGCTGTGATCGTCGGCGCCGGAGTCGTCGGCGCGGCCTGCGCGTACTACGCGGGGCGCGCCGGACTCCGCGTCGCGGTGGTCGACCGCGGTCCCGTCGCGGGCGGCACCACGGGTGCGGGGGAAGGCAATCTGCTCGTCTCCGACAAGGAGGCGGGCCCCGAGCTCGACCTCGCGCTGCTGTCCACCCGACTCTGGCGCGACCTCGCCCACGTCCTCCCACCGGAGATCGAGTACGAGCCCAAGGGCGGTCTCGTCGTGGCGCCCGACGAGACCGCTCTGACGGCGCTGCGCGCCTTCGCCGAGGGGCAGCGCAAGGCCGGCGTCCAGGCGCGGGAGATCACCGCCGACCGGCTGTACGAGCTGGAGCCCCATCTCGCCCCCGGCCTCCCCGGCGGCTTCCACTACCCCCAGGACGCCCAGGTCCAGCCCGCCCAGGCGGCGGCCCAACTGCTGCGCGCGGCCCGCCAGTTCGGCGCCGAGGTCCATCTGGAGCAGGAGGTCCGCGAGGTCCTCACCGCGCCGGACGGCCGCATCAGGGGCGTCCGTACCCCGGAGGGCGAGCTGTCGGCCCCGGCCGTCGTCAACGCCGCGGGGACCTGGGGCGGCGAGATCGCCGCCCTCGCGGGTACCACCCTGCCGGTGCTGCCCCGCCGCGGTTTCGTCCTGGTCACCGAGCCGCTGCCGCGCCTGGTGCGGCACAAGGTGTACGCCGCCGACTACATCGCGGACGTCGCCAGCGGCTCGGCCGCGCTCCAGTCCTCCGCGGTGGTCGAGGGGACGCCCTCCGGCCCGGTCCTGATCGGCGCGACACGCGAGCGGGTCGGCTTCGACCGCTCCCTGTCCATCGAGGCGCTGCGCCGTCTCGCCGCCCAGGCCGCCGCGCTCTTCCCGGTCCTCGCGGGTGTCCGCGCGATCCGTACGTACGCGGGCTTCCGCCCCTACCTCCCCGACCACCTGCCCGCGATCGGCCCCGATCCCCGGGTGCCGGGCCTGCTGCACGCCTGCGGGCACGAGGGCGCCGGCATCGGTCTCGCCCCGGTCACCGGCCTCCTCGTCGCCTCGGCGCTGCGGGGCGAGCGGACCGCCCTGGACCTGCGGCCCTTCCGGCCCGACCGGTTCGCGACCGGACGGCACCCGGGCGAGGACGAGCACCAGCACGAGAACGAGCGGGGAGGCGCCCGATGAGCGCGATGCACGGAACGCAGGACGAGGCCGGGGGTTCCGGCGCGTCCCGTCGAAGCCGGTGGAGCAGGTTCACCGGGGCCGCCCCGCGCGACCCGGCAGGGCGCGCCCCATCCGCAGGCGACTCCCGGAGCCGGACCGCCCCCTCGCCCGCCGGCCTGGTCCGGGCGACGCCCGACCCGGCCTTCGCGCTCACCTTCGACGGCCGCGGGCTCACCGCGCTGCCCGGGCAGAGCATCGCCGCGGCGCTCTGGGCCGCCGGGATCCTCTCCTGGCGCACCACCCGCGCACAGGGCGAACCGCGCGGCGCCTTCTGCGGGATCGGCGCCTGCTACGACTGCCTCGCCACCGTCAACGGCCGCCCCAACCAGCGCGCCTGCCTCGTCGCGGCGCGCCCCGGCGACGTGATCACCACCCAGGAGGGCACGGGCCATGCCGACCTCACCCTCTGAGCCCTCGGAGTTCGGCGAACCGGTCGAGCCTTCCGGGCCGGCCGAGTCTTCCCGGATGCCGGAACCCTCGGCGCCCTCCGCCTCCTCCGCTCCCTGCGATCTCGCCGTCGTCGGTGCCGGGCCCGCCGGGCTCGCCGCCGCCGTGCTGGCCGCCGACCTCGGTCTGAGCGTCACGCTCCTGGACGCCGGGGAGCGTCCCGGCGGACAGTTCTACCGTCATCCCGCCCCCGGTCTGCGTGCCGCCCGGCCGGAGGCGCTGCACCACGACTGGCAGGCGTTCGCCACGCGCGCGTCCCGTCTCGACGCCCACCGCCGCGCCGGCCGTGTCACCCACCTGGCCTCCCACCACGTCTGGACGGTCGTCCGGGACGCGGCCTCGGGGGAGTGGCTGCTGCACGCCGTGGCGAGCGGCCCCGGCGGCGAGGAGGCTCCGGCCCTGGTCCGGGCGCGGGCCGTGCTGCTGGCGACCGGCGCCTACGAGCGGCAACTGCCCTTCCCCGGCTGGACCTTGCCGGGTGTCGTCGGCGCGGGCGGGGCGCAGGCCATGCTCAAGGCCGGTCTGGTGCTGCCGGGCCGGCGGGTCGTGGTGGCGGGCAGCGGTCCGCTGCTGCTCGCCGTCGCCGCCTCGCTGGCGGCGGCCGGCGCCGCCGTCCCGGCCGTGGTCGAGGCGTCCTCGTACACCTCGTACGCGACGCGCCTGCCCGCGCTGGTCAGCAATCCCGGCAAGCTGGGCGAGGGCGCGCTGTACGGCGGCGGGCTGCTGCGGCACCGGGTGCGGCTGCTGACCCGGCACGCGGTGACGGCCGCGCACGGCACCGACCGCGTCGAGGCCGTGACGGTCTCCCGGCTCGACCGCGACTGGCGGCCCGTCCCGGGCAGCGAACGCCGGATGCCGTGCGACGCGCTGGCGGTCGGCCACGGGCTCGTCCCCCAACTGGAGCTGGCCACGGGCCTCGGCTGCGCCACCCGGCGCACCGCCGACGACACCCTCGCCCTGGAACTCGATCCCGCGCAGCGCACCTCCGTCCCCGGTATCTGGGCGGCGGGGGAGACCGGCGGGATCGGCGGCGCCCAACTGGCCCTCGCCGAAGGCGAACTGGCGGCGGCGGCGATCGCCTACGAGCTCAAGGGAGTCCCGCGCCCGGCCGGAACCGCCGCGCTGGTGCGCAGGCGGGCGCGGCTGCGCCGGTTCGCGGAGGCGATGGCGGTCGCGCACCGGCCCGGCGACGGCTGGAGCGGGTGGCTCGACGACGCGACCCTGGTCTGCCGCTGCGAGGAGGTCCCGGCGGGCAGGATCAAGGAGGCCGTGGCGGAGTTCGGCGCGAAGGACGCCCGGACCGTGAAACTGCTGACCAGGGCCGGGATGGGCTGGTGCCAGGGCCGGATGTGCGGCCAGGCCGTGGCCTGCCTCGCGGGCGGCGGGCCCGGCGAGGACCGGCGCCCGCTGTCCTGCCCGGTGGAGCTCGGCCAACTGGCCGCACTGCCCCCGTCCGAGGGCTGACCGCAGCCCCTCCCGCAACGCCCACCGTCCGATCCGTGCGCGTGCTCTTGTGGCCGTCGTACGTCTTTCAGTAAAATGTCACACACCACACTAGGGAGTCCCCGATGACGTCTGCCCAGACCGCCGAGTCCGCCCCCTCCGCCACCGTCCGGCAGCCCTGGCGCGGCATCATGGTCGCCACCGCCCTGCCCCTGCGCGAGGATCTGTCCGTCGACTACGACGCCTTCGCCGCGCATGTGCGCTGGCTGATCGACAACGGCTGCGACGGGGTCGTGCCCAACGGCTCCCTCGGCGAGTACCAGACCCTCACCGACGACGAGCGCGCCCGGGTCGTCGAAGTCGCGGTCGAGGCCGCCGGCGACGGCGCCCGCGTGATGCCGGGCGTCGCCGCGTACGGCAGCGCCGAGTCGCGCCGCTGGACCGAACAGGCCGCCGAAGCGGGCGCGGGCTCGGTCCTGCTGCTGCCGCCCAACGCCTACCGCGCCGACGAGAGCGCCGTGCGCGCCCACTACGCCGAGGTCGCCCGGGCCGGGCTGCCGGTCGTCGCGTACAACAACCCGATCGACACCAAGGTCGACCTCACCCCCGGCCTGCTGGCCCGGCTCCACCGCGACGGGAGCATCGTCGCCGTCAAGGAGTTCAGCGGGGACGTGCGCCGCGCCTACGAGATCGCCGAACTCGCCCCCGAACTCGACCTGCTGATCGGTGCCGACGACGTCCTGCTGGAACTCGCCCTCGCGGGCGCGGTCGGCTGGGTCGCCGGATACCCCAACGCGCTGCCCGCCGCCTGCGCCGAGCTCTACCGCGCGGCCGTCGCCGGGGACGTGGAGAGCGCGCTGCCGCTCTACAAGTCGCTGCACCCGCTGCTGCGCTGGGACTCCAAGACCGAGTTCGTCCAGGCCATCAAGTTGTCCATGGACATCGCCGGCCGCCCCGGCGGCCCGGTCCGCCCGCCGCGCGCGGCGCTCCTCGGGGACCAGGAGTCCGCCGTCCGCGCCGCCACCGAGAAGGCCCTCGCGGAAGGACTCCGCTGACCATGCGCACCCGTCACGTCTACCACGCGGTCGACTCGCACACCGAGGGCATGCCGACCCGGGTCATCACCGGCGGCGTCGGCATCGTCCCCGGCGCCACCATGGCCGAGAAGCGGCTCCACTTCCTCGACCACCTCGACGACCTGCGCACCCTGCTGATGTACGAGCCGCGCGGCCACGCCTCCATGAGCGGCGCCATCCTCCAGCCCCCCACCCGCCCCGACGCCGACTACGGCGTCCTCTACATCGAGGTGTCCGGGCTGCTGCCGATGTGCGGCCACGGGACGATCGGCGTGGCCACCGTGCTGGTCGAGACCGGCATGGTGGAGGTGAGCGAACCGGTCACCACGGTCCGTCTCGACACCCCGGCCGGGCTGGTGAGCGTCGACGTACGGGTGGAGGACGGCGAGGCGAAGTCCGTCACCCTCACCAACGTGCCCTCCTTCTGCCTCGGGCTCGACCGCAAGGTGGAGGTGCCCGGATACGGCACGGTCACCTACGACATCGCCTACGGCGGGAACTTCTACGCGTTCGTCCACCTCGACGACCTGGGGCTGCCCTTCGACCGGGCGCGCAAGGACGACCTGCTCGCCGCCGGGCTCGCCGTCATGGACGCCGTCAACGCCACCGACCGGCCGGTGCACCCGGAGAACCCGGAGATCGGCGGGGTCAAGCACGTCTACCTCGCCGCGCCCGGCTCGGACGCGGTCCGCTCCCGGCACGCGATGGCGATCCACCCGGGCTGGTTCGACCGCTCCCCGTGCGGCACCGGCACCTCCGCCCGGATGGCACAGCTGCACGCCCGGGGCGAACTGCCGCTCCACCGCGACTTCGTCAACGAGTCCTTCATCGGTACGGAGTTCACCGGCAGACTCGTCGACGAGACGACGGTCGGCGGTCTGCCCGCGGTGGTGCCCACGGTGACCGGCCGCGCCTGGATCACCGGCACGGCCCAGTACTTCCTGGACCCGTCCGACCCCTTCCCGGCGGGCTTCCTGCTGTGACCGGCGCACCACCCGAGACCCCCGCCCTCGTCGGCGCCGACGAGATCGCGCGGCTGCTCACACCCGCCGCCGCCGCCGAGGCGGTGGCGGGCGCGCTGCGCGACGGCTTCGACCCCGAGTCGGCCCCGCCGCGCGTCAACCTGCCGGTCGCGGCGGGCGAGCTGCTGCTCATGCCCGCCGCCTCCGGGGCGTACGCGGGGGTGAAGATCGCGGGGGTGGCACCGGCCAACCCCGCGCACGGCCTGCCCCGGATCACCGGCAGCTATCTGCTCCTGGACGGCGCGACGCTGCTGCCCCTCGCCCTGCTGGACGGCGCGGCCCTGACGACCCTGCGCACCCCGGCCGTTTCCGCCGTCGCGCTCGCCCACCTGACGGCGCCGGACGCGAGCCGCCTCGTCCTGTTCGGCGCGGGCCCGCAGGCGTACGGCCATCTGCGGGCGGCGCTGGCCGTGGCCGAGGTGAAGACCGTCACCGTGGTCGCCCGCGCTCCCCAGGCGCGCGCGGCGCTGGTGGCGTACGCCCGCACGCTGGGCGTGGACGCGTGCGCGGGCACCGCCGACGACGTCCGCGACGCCGATCTCGTCATCTGCTGCACCACCGCCCGCGAGCCGCTGTTCGACGGCCGGCTCGTCCCGGACGGGGCCACCGTCGTCGCGGTCGGCTCGCACGAACCGGACGCCCGCGAGACCGACTCGGCGCTGGTGCGGCGCTCGGCGGTGTACGTGGAGTCACGGGCGGCGGCGCTGCGCGAGGCGGGGGACCTGCTGATCCCGCTGAACGAGGGGGTGATCGGGCCCGGCCGGATCGCCGGCACCCTCGCCGAACTCGTCCACGGGCGGGTCACCGTCCCCTTCGACCGTCCCCGCCTCTTCAAAAGCGTGGGTATGGCCTGGGAGGATCTGGCCGTGGCGGCGGCGCTGCACCGCGCACGGGGCAACCCGGCCGGGCAACGTGACATTGTACGCTGAGCCTCCGCGGATTCACGGAGGAAGTGCCATGGGCGACCTGAAGCAGCGCAATCTCATCACGGCCCAGGAACGGCTGCGCGACCAGGTCGCCCACGCCCTGCGCGCCGCCCTGGTCGCCGGTGAACTGCGCCCCGGCGCCATCTACTCCGCCCCGGGGCTGGCCGCCGACTTCGGCATCTCGGCCACCCCGGTCCGTGAGGCGATGCTGGACCTGGCCCGCGAGGGGCTCGTCGAACCCGTACGCAACAAGGGCTTTCGCATCACCGAGGTCAGCGAGCGCGACCTCGACCAGTACACCGAACTCCGGGCGATGATCGAGGTGCCCACCGTGGGCAGGGTGACGCGGCTGGCGAGCGTGGAGCAGCTGGAGGCCCTGCGGCCGGTCGCGGAGGAGATCGTCGCCCATGCGCGCGAGCACAACCTCATCGGCTACCTCGACGCCGACCGCCGCTTCCACCTCCAGCTCCTCGGCCTCGCGGGCAACGAACGGCTCGTGGAGACCGTCGGCGACCTGCGCAAGCGCTCCCGGCTCTACGGCCTGACCCGCCTCGACGAGCGCGGCCAGCTCATCTCCTCCGCCGAGGAGCACATCGAACTCCTCGACCTGATGGTGGCCGGCGACGAACGCGGCGCCGAGGACTGCATGGCCCGCCACCTCGGCCACGTCCGCTCGCTGTGGGCCCAGGCCCGCGACGAGCCGGTCGAGCCCCGCCCCAAGCGCACGCTGGGCAACCGGTGACGTCCGTACGGTGACGAGGCCCCGGTGACGCCGTACGCAGCGGCTCCGCCGGGGTGAAGGCCCGCGCCCGCACCGCTCCTTGACCCCCGCGCGGCCGACCCCGCGGCGGTCTTGATCGACTGGTGACGGCCCAGCGCCGGGTTTACGGTCGAAAAGTGGACGGGACCGTCCACCGCCCCTTTTCCGAGGGGTCCCTCGTACGAGGGCAAGGCCTGCCATGACGAGTTCGCAGCCGACACCCACGACCGACACCGCCGCCCACGGCCGCACGGGCGGCGGAAACGGGATCGCGCTCCTGGTCATCGCCTCCTGCCAGTTGATGGTGGTGCTGGACATCACCATCGTGAACATCGCCCTCCCGCACATCCAGCGGGCCCTGGACTTCTCCACGACCGGCCTGGCCTGGGTGGTCAGCGCCTACACCCTCACCTTCGGCGGGCTGCTGCTGCTCGGCGGCCGGACCGGCGACATCCTCGGCCGGCGCCGCGTCTTCCTCGCCGGCGTCGTGATCTTCGCCGTCGCCTCGCTGCTGGGCGGACTCTCCCAGAACTCCGGCCAGTTGCTGGCCGCGCGCGCCTTCCAGGGTGTTGGCGGCGCCATCGCCTCGCCGACCGCGCTGGCACTGATCACCACCACGTTCACCGAAGGGCCCGCGCGCAACCGGGCGTTCGGCGTCTTCGCGGCGGTCTCCGCGGGCGGCGGCGCGATCGGCCTGCTCATGGGCGGCATCCTCGTCGAATGGCTCGACTGGCGCTGGGTGTTCTTCGTCAACGTGCCGATCGCGGCGCTGATCGTGCTCGCCACGCCCCGGCACATCAAGGAGTCCGAGCGCCACCCCGGCCACTTCGACCTCCTGGGCGCGCTCACCTCCACCCTCGGCATGAGCGCGCTGGTCTACGGCTTCATCCGGGCCGCCCAGGAGGGCTGGCGCGACCCGTACACGCTGGGCTCGTTCGGCGCCGCCGTGCTGCTGCTCCTCACGTTCGTCCTGGTGGAGCGGCGCTCGGAGCGGCCCATCACACCGCTGCACATGTTCGCCGACCGCAACCGGGCGGGCACCTACGGCATCATGCTGAGCCTGGCCGCCGCGATCTTCGGCATGTTCTTCTTCCTCACCCTGTTCGTGCAGAACGTGCTGGGCTTCAGCCCGCTGCGGGCCGGGCTCGCCTTCCTGCCCGTCAGCGCCGTCATCGCGGTGGGCGCGGGCATCGCCTCCCAACTGCTGCCGAAGTACGGGCCCAAGCCGTTCATGGTGACGGGCTCGGTGCTGGCCGCGGCCGGCCTGTCCTGGCTGACGCTCACCGACATCCACTCCACGTACGCGGGCAGCATCCTGGGCCCGATGCTCGTCTTCAGCCTCGGCATGGGCCTGAACTTCGTGTCGCTGACGCTGATGGCCGTCTCCGGTGTGCCCGTGCACGAGACCGGCGCCGCCTCCGGCATGCTCAACGCCACCCAGCAGGTGGGCGGCTCGCTCGGGCTGTCGATCCTGGTCACGGTCTTCGGCACGGCGAGCCACAACGAGGCGAGCTCCCAGGTGCCGAAGTTCCTGCGGCAGGCCGACCCCGCCCAGCGGCTGGCGTTCCGGCGCACCGGCAACCTCCCGCGCCCCTGGAGCGACCAGGTGCTCGCCTCCGGGGTCTCCACCGCCTTCATCGTGGCCGCGGTCTTCGCGATCGCGGCGGCGGTGATCGCCCTGCTGGCCATCCAGGTCCGCCCGGCGGACCTGGAACGCCTCCAGGGCGGAACGACCCCCGGCCCCTGAGGCCGCCCGGCGGGGACGGGCTCAGGGACCGGGGACCATGTGCCGGAGCTGTTCCTAGATGTCCCGGAAGATCTCGATCTGCGCGCCCACCGAGTTGAGGCGCTCCGCCAGGTCCTCGTAGCCGCGGTTGATCACGTACACATTGCGCAGGACGGACGTGCCCTCGGCCGCCATCATCGCGAGCAGGACCACCACCGCCGGACGCAGGGCCGGCGGGCACATCATCTCGGCCGCGCGCCAGCGCGTGGGGCCCTCGACGAGCACCCGGTGCGGGTCGAGCAGCTGGAGGCGGCCACCGAGGCGGTTGAGGTCCGTGAGGTAGATCGCGCGGTTGTCGTAGACCCAGTCGTGGATGAGCGTCTTGCCCTGGGCCACCGCCGCGATCGCCGCGAAGAACGGCACGTTGTCGATGTTGAGCCCGGGGAACGGCATCGGGTGGATCTTGTCGATCGGCGCCTCCAGCTTGGAGGGGCGGACCGTGAGGTCGATCAGCCGGGTGTGGCCGTTGTCGGCGGCGTACTCCGCCGAGCGGTCGTGGTCCAGGCCCATCTCCTCCAGGACCGCGAGCTCGATCTCCAGGAACTCGATCGGCACCCGACGGATCGTCAGCTCCGACTCGGTGACCACGGCGGCGGCGAGCAGGCTCATCGCCTCGACCGGGTCCTCGGACGGCGAGTAGTCCACGTCGACGTCGATGTTCGGCACGCCGTGCACGGTCAGCGTGGTGGTGCCGACGCCGTCGACCCGTACGCCCAGCGCCTCCAGGAAGAAGCAGAGGTCCTGGACCATGTAGTTGGAGGAGGCGTTGCGGATGACCGTGACGCCGTCGTGGCGGGCGGCGGCCAGCAGCGCGTTCTCGGTCACCGTGTCGCCGCGCTCGGTCAGGACGATCGGGCGGTCCGGGGCGGTCCGCGTCACCTCGGCGTGGTAGATGCCCTCGGTGGCCGTGATGTCCAGGCCGAAGCGGCGCAGGGCGATCATGTGCGGCTCGATGGTGCGCGTACCGAGGTCGCAGCCGCCCGCGTACGGCAGCCGGAAGTGGTCCATACGGTGCAGCAGCGGGCCGAGGAACATGATGATGGACCGGGTCCGGCGGGCGGCCTCGGCGTCCATGCCGTCCATGTCGAGGTCGGCCGGGGGCACGATCTCCAGGTCGACGCCGTCGTTGATCCAGCGGGTGCGCACCCCGATGGAGTTGAGGACCTCCAGGAGCCGGAAGACCTCCTCGATACGCGCCACCCGGCGCAGGACCGTACGGCCCTTGTTGAGGAGCGAGCCGCAGAGCAGCGCCACACACGCGTTCTTGCTCGTCTTGACGTCGATGGAGCCGGAGAGCCGGCGCCGGCCGACGACCCGCAGATGCATGGGCCCGGCGTAGCCGAGTGAGACGATCTCGCTGTCGAGTGCTTCACCGATGCGGGCGATCATCTCAAGGCTGATGTTCTGGTTGCCGCGCTCGATACGGTTCACGGCGCTCTGGCTCGTGCCCAGAGCCTCGGCCAACTGCGTCTGTGTCCAGCCCCGATGCTGCCGGGCGTCACGGATGAGCTTGCCGATGCGTACGAGGTAGTCGTCTGACATGGCGCCAGGTTATCTCACATATGAGATGAGAGTGCTGTTGGGGTGCGCCGTACGGGTGGGGCTGAAGTGAAGACCCCGTGGGCGACCCCGGTGAAACGCCGTCAGTTCCGATGCTGCGGCGCGAGCCGCTGTCCGGCAACCGGAGGGCGCGCGTCCGACTCCACCCGGGTGCGGGTACCCATGTTCACGCGACCCAGTCCGCAGGTGACGCGCGCCCGCGTCACGCGCGTGGAGCCGCAGGTCCGGCCCTTCCTGTACGGAAGCCGGTCCGGTTCGCCGCGCTCATCCCGCTCTGCGCCATCTGTCCGTACGTGATGTTCGTCGCGATGCCGGTCAGTAGTGCCGGACGGCTGTCACCATCGCCCACGAGGCCGGCCGAGTCCCGGCGCACGTGGAGGCGCGCCCCGGCTGTCCGGGGCATGCCGGACCGCGTGCCCACACATGACCAGCGCTCGCCCATGTACTAGAGTTATCTCGACATCGAGATATCTGCCGAGGCGCACCGCGGCCGTACGCATATCGCCCCTGCGGCGGTAAGGGTGACCTAACTTAGCCTTACCTTAGCGGATTGGCTATCCAGTGTGGCGGCAGGATGCGGTGGAACGCGCACATATATGAAGGAGACTGTCGTGTCGGCGAACAGCTTCGACGCCCGCAGCACGCTGCAGGTGGGCGACGAGTCGTACGAGATCTTCCGGCTGGACAAGGTCGAGGGCTCCGCGCGCCTCCCTTACAGCCTGAAGGTGCTGCTGGAGAACCTGCTCCGTACCGAGGACGGCGCGAACATCACCGCCGACCACATCCGGGCGCTCGGCGGCTGGGACTCCCAGGCGCAGCCCAGCCAGGAGATCCAGTTCACGCCGGCCCGCGTGATCATGCAGGACTTCACCGGCGTGCCCTGTGTCGTCGACCTCGCCACCATGCGTGAGGCCGTCAAGGAGCTCGGCGGCGACCCGGCGAAGATCAACCCGCTGGCCCCCGCCGAGCTGGTCATCGACCACTCGGTGATCGCCGACAAGTTCGGCACGAAGGACTCCTTCGCGCAGAACGTCGAGCTGGAGTACGGCCGAAACAAGGAGCGCTACCAGTTCCTGCGCTGGGGCCAGACCGCCTTCGACGAGTTCAAGGTCGTCCCCCCGGGCACCGGCATCGTCCACCAGGTCAACATCGAGCACCTGGCCCGCACCGTCATGGTCCGGGGTGGCCAGGCGTACCCCGACACCCTCGTCGGCACCGACTCGCACACCACCATGGTCAACGGCCTCGGTGTGCTGGGCTGGGGCGTCGGCGGCATCGAGGCCGAGGCCGCGATGCTCGGCCAGCCGGTCTCGATGCTCATCCCGCGTGTCGTCGGCTTCAAGCTGACCGGCGAGCTGAACCCCGGCACCACCGCCACCGACCTGGTCCTCACGATCACCGAGATGCTGCGCAAGCACGGCGTCGTCGGCAAGTTCGTCGAGTTCTACGGTGAGGGCGTCGCCGCCACCTCGCTCGCCAACCGCGCCACCATCGGCAACATGTCGCCGGAGTTCGGCTCCACCGCCGCGATCTTCCCGATCGACGGCGAGACGCTGAAGTACCTCCGTCTGACCGGCCGCTCCGAGCAGCAGGTCGCGCTCGTCGAGGCGTACGCCAAGGAGCAGGGCCTCTGGCTCGACCCGGCCGCCGAGCCCGACTTCTCCGAGAAGCTGGAGCTCGACCTCTCCACGGTCGTCCCCTCCATCGCCGGCCCCAAGCGCCCGCAGGACCGCATCGTCCTCGCCAACGCCGCCGAGCAGTTCGCCAAGGACATCCTCAACTACGTCGAGGCGCCCACCACCGAGGCCGGCACCGCCGCCTCCCCGGTGGACGAGGCGAGCGACGAGTCCTTCCCGGCCTCCGACGCCCCGGCCTACGGCAGCCAGGAGAACGGCGCGGGCGCCCCGCAGCACGCCGAGGGCACCGGTGCCGCGGTCCCGTCGAACCCGGTCACGGTCACCGCCGCCGACGGCTCGACCTACGAGATCGACCACGGCGCCGTCACCGTCGCCGCGATCACCTCCTGCACCAACACCTCGAACCCGTACGTGATGGTCGCCGCGGCGCTCGTCGCGAAGAAGGCCGTGGAGAAGGGTCTGACCCGCAAGCCGTGGGTCAAGACCACCCTCGCCCCGGGCTCGAAGGTCGTCACGGACTACTTCGACAAGGCCGGTCTGACGCCCTACCTCGACAAGATGGGCTTCAACCTCGTCGGGTACGGCTGCACCACCTGCATCGGCAACTCGGGCCCCCTCGACGAGGAGATCTCGAAGGCGGTCAACGAGCACGACCTCGCCGTCACCTCGGTGCTCTCCGGCAACCGCAACTTCGAGGGCCGGATCAACCCCGACGTCAAGATGAACTACCTGGCGTCCCCGCCGCTGGTCGTCGCGTACGCCATCGCGGGCTCGATGAAGGTCGACATCACGCGGGACGCCATCGCCACCGACGCCGACGGCAACCCGGTCTTCCTGAAGGACATCTGGCCGACCGAGGCCGAGGTCAACGACGTCGTGGCCAACGCCATCGGCGAGGACATGTTCAACAAGTCCTACCAGGACGTCTTCGCGGGCGACGCCCAGTGGCAGGCGCTGCCGATCCCGACCGGCAACACCTTCGAGTGGGACCCGCAGTCCACCTACGTCCGCAAGCCCCCCTACTTCGAGGGCATGCAGATGGAGACGACCCCGGTCGCCGACATCACGGACGCGCGCGTCCTGGCCAAGCTGGGCGACTCGGTCACCACCGACCACATCTCCCCGGCCGGTGCGATCAAGGCCGACACCCCGGCCGGCAAGTACCTCACGGAGCACGGCGTGAACCGCCGCGACTTCAACTCCTACGGCTCGCGCCGTGGCAACCACGAGGTCATGATCCGCGGTACGTTCGCCAACATCCGCCTGCGCAACCAGATCGCGCCGGGCACCGAGGGCGGCTTCACCCGCGACTTCACCCAGGCCGACGCCCCCGTCTCCTTCATCTACGACGCCTCGCAGAACTACCAGGCCGCCGGCATCCCGCTGGTCATCCTGGCGGGCAAGGAGTACGGCTCGGGCTCGTCCCGCGACTGGGCCGCCAAGGGCACGGCGCTGCTCGGCGTCAAGGCCGTCGTCGCCGAGTCCTACGAGCGCATCCACCGCTCGAACCTCATCGGCATGGGCGTCCTGCCGCTCCAGTTCCCGGAGGGCACCACGGCCGCCTCCCTGGGCCTGACCGGCGAGGAGACCTTCTCCATCACGGGCGTCACCGAGCTGAACAACGGCACGACCCCGCGCACGGTGAAGGTCACCACCGACACAGGCGTGGAGTTCGACGCGGTGGTCCGCATCGACACCCCCGGTGAGGCGGACTACTACCGCAACGGCGGCATCATGCAGTACGTGCTGCGGAACCTGATCCGCGGCTAGGGATCTGGCTTCGCCAGTACGCGGAAGGGGCTGCTCTCCGGAAACGGAGGCGGCCCCTTCTGGTTTTCAAAAATCCAACTAATCGACCTCGGGTGTGACCGCGACGATCACGCCAAATTCTTCTCGTAGGTCGGTTGCGAATTCTTGAGAGCCTTTGTCAGGAATGATCAGGTGCCACCAATCGCTGCCAGTTGGGTCTTTGACCGGGAGAGGCAGGGTCGCGATTCGGCGGAAGTCGCCATCAATGGCGGTTACCTTATCGCGGAAATGGGCGTACCCGTCGAGCCGAGAAAGCTCCCTGTCGTTGAGCGCGATCTCCAGGGCATCCCTGACCTGCAGGTCATAAAAATACTCATACAGGGAGTCGTCGTAGCCGTTCTCGCACGTTGCGACAAACGTACGCCAGAGGCCGAGATCTACTGCGGCTTGATGAACTCTCGTCCTTGCGCATTCGAGCTGGATCTCCACGTACCTGTCCAGGAACTGTCGACTGAGGCTCAATTTACTCTCTCCGTTGGTTGCCGGGTGGACGCCACCATGATCTCAGTGGCGTCCACCCGGAACGTCTGATGCTAGACGGCGGTACGGTAAACCGCCACAGGCTATGGGATCAGTTTTCCTGGCCAGTCAGCCATCTGCTTTCGCCAATATTCTGGACCGTTATCGGGGCGAAAGAATGTGGAAATGGTCCCGCTACTGTTCCTGATGCCGAAGTATCCGGTCTTGGGGTCAAAACGGAAGAGGCTGCCCGCCTCCGTAACGTAATCGCCGGACCTCGGGGGGCCGGCGAGGAAATCACGCGCCGCTTTTTTGTACTCGTTGAATCCATTATGTCCGTTGAACTCGGGCATGTCCGGCCTTGGCGGGGCGTTCCCGTCCTTGGGGAACTTGTAGTTTCCATTTTTGTTGAGGTCGATGCCAAACGTGTGCTTCAGCCAGTGGTTCAGTGCAGAACGCGCCGAGTTGAATTCGGGTCCACAGTCTCCACGCTGGACGAGGCGAACGGCGGCCGTCGTGGTCCGGCTGGAGGCGGCATGGCGGTCAGGATTTGCAAGACTTCTCCCAAACAGGCCGCTGTTGCCGACTATGGAGAAAACCTTGCAATTCGGATCTCTCCCCTTGTCGTTCGGGCTCCCCTCGGCATCGTCGACCGCGCGTAGAAGCTGGGCGAAAAGCATCACTTTATTCTTGAACGCGAGCTGCTGTGCCAAGTCCCCGCAGGCCCAGAGGTCGTAGTCCGCGCAGCTAACCAGCGAGCTCATGTGCAGGGCGTAATTCATGTACCCGTACAGCTTGTTCATGGCGGCCTCGAAGGCGGGCGCCATGGAGAGGATGTCGCAGGCGATTTCGTTGTGCTGGCACCATCGGGCAGGGTTGTCGCGTGCTTCCTGGCAGCCGGCGAACCCGCATCGGTACCGCTCGCGGGCCTCGGCCCCCGGATCCTGGGCGGCCTTCCTCCGCGCTTCCTCTTCTGCCCTCATCTTGGTCACGGCCGCGTTGAAGGCGTCCTTGGCCGCCTTGGCCGCCGTGTCCGCGTCCTTACCCGCGGCAGTGGCGGAGGCCCGGGCGTCATCGGCGGCGGCCCACGCGGCTGACGCGGAGAAGTGCGCCGATGCCGCCGACAGCTGTGCCTGATCGGCCGAAGCAGACGCCTCGTTGGCTGCCGCCTGGGCGTTGTTGGCGGCGTTGCGGGCAACCTTGGCGGAAGCTGCGGCCTGGGCCGCGGAAGCCTCGGCTTCCCGGGCGGATTGGTCGGCTCGGGCGGCGTGGTACTGGGCTTCGCGTTTCTTTGCCTCGGCTTCTGCGGCTGCTTGCTGGGCCTCGTTGGATGCGTGGCGTGCCCAGAAGGCGGCGTAACGCGCCTCTGCGGCGTTCTGCTGCGCGGTAGCGGCGACCTTGGCGGCCTCGGCGATCACCTGCTGAACTTGCGATACATGCGTCGCGGCGAGGAGGTCCTGCTGCTGTGCTTTGTACTGACCGACCTCGATAAACGCGTGCAGCTGTCGGGCCGGGCCTTCCAGAGCGATCCGGGCCTCCGCCTTGAGCTGGGGGCCCCCGCTGTCGAACAGCTGGGCGGCGCGGACGCGTTCGTCCTCGGTCCGGGCCGTGTACTGAGTGACGCCGATGAATTCCCGGTACCTGTCGACACTCGCCGAATCGAGTGCGGCTCGGCCTGCCTCCACCACGCCGCGGCCGCCCTTGTCGATGATCTGGGCGATGTGGACACGCAGGTCCGGGGCTGACGCCTCGTACTGGCCGTTGGCCAAGAATGCGGTGATCTGCGCGGCATCCCCCTTAAGGGCTGCCTCCGCGGCAGTGCGTACCAAGCTCGAAGGACTCTCCGAGGCAAGTTCCTCGACACGGTCGCGGTCATCCTGCCGGGCGGCTTCCACCCGGCCACTGCGCACGTAGTCGGCGACTGCCTGGCTCGTGCCGGCGAGCGCTGACTCGGCGGCGGCCTGGCTCCACGGCGGACCTGTCTTGAGGGTCAGCAGGGCAAGCTTGCGGCCCTTGGCATCGACAGCAGCGGGATCCGAGCCGGGCTGGGACACCTCGGTGGCCAGGCGTTCGGCCTCGGCCTGGAGGTCCTTGGTCTGCTGGGCCGCCTTGGCCTTGTTCCTCTGGTCGAGCTCGTCCTTGGCTTTCAGGTCCTGAGCGCGCGCGATGCTCTCGTTCGTACGAGTGGTGAGGGCTTCCGCCTCGACCTGGCGGGCCAGGTCATGGGTGGACTGAGCCTTGGCAGCAGCACTGCTCGCCGCGTCTGCCGCCTCGGTGGCGGCCTTGGCGCGGGCTTCGGACTGGGTCGCGGCGGTATCGGCCTCACCCGCATGGGCGGCTGCGTTGTCGGCGGCCTCGGCTGCCTTCTCCGCGTGTCCCGCGGCGGAATTGGCCGCATCCCGGGATTGACCTGCGGCGGTCGCCGCCTTCCGGGCCAGGGCTTCGGCCGCGAGAGCCGCGCGGTTCGCTTCCCTCGCGTGTCTGCGAGCTGCGGCTGCGGCCTCGCGGGCCTCGGCGGCGCGACCGTCTGCCTGGTCGACGTAGGTGCTGGCCTCCTCAGCAGCCGCAGCGGCGGCGTTCGCATTACCCCCGGCACTCAAGGCAGCGAGCGCGGCGTCTCCCGCGGCGGATGCCGCGACACTGGCCTGGCCGGCGGCGTCCGCGGCCAGATGAGCACCCTTGGCAGCGGTCCGCGCCCCTTCGGCTGCCTGCCGTGCCGCCGACGCCTTGTTCTTGTCCAGGGCGGCAGCGGCGGACGCACTCTGTGCGCGGGACGCCGCCTGGGCAGCGCCGGCGGCGGCAGCGGCGGCCTGGGAAGCGGCGTTGGCTGCGATGCGCGCCGAGTTGTTGGCCGCACGGGCCGCGTCGATCGCCTGCTGCGCCGCAGTCGCAGCCTGATTGGCGGCCGTAGCCGCCTCCTTGGCCTTCGCAGCCGCTGTGTCGGCGTCGTTCTTGGCAAGCGCGGTCTCGGCCGCCGCCTTCTCGGCGTCCTTCTTGGCCTGCTTCGAAGCGGTGACAGCACGCGCCGACGCGTCCTTGGCGGCCTCCGTCTCCGCTGCGGCCTGACGGCCCGCCTCGCGTGCCTGGGCCGCGAGTTGGGCAACCGTCGCGAACTCCTGGTCACGCGATCGTGCCACGTACTGGCCGACCTGGAGGAACTCCCGGATGTCCTCCGGTGATCCGTTCAAGGCGATTCGGCCTGCGGCCACGACGTTGGTGCCGCCGGTACTCAGAATCTGCGCCAGCTCTACGCGGTCGTCCTGATCACGCTGGGAGTACTGACCTTGCTCCAGGAAGGCGTTGACGTCCTCCGGCGTGCCATTGAGTGCCTTGCGACCGGCTTCTTGGACCCCACGGCCACCCGCGTTGATGACCTGGGCAACCCGGACCCGCTGGTCCTGCTCCAACGGAGCCTTCCAGCCATCCTTCAGGAAGGACTTGAGTTCCTCTGGAGTGCCCCCGAGGGCCTTGAGGGCTGCCTCCTGAACTCCTCGCCCGCCCACGTTGATGAGCTGACCTGCTGCGACTCGGTTGTCACCGAACTCTTCTTTGTCCTTGACTTGTTCAAGGAAGTACTTGACCTCGGCGTCGCTACCGAGCAGCGCAGCTTCCGCTGCGGCCTTCGTGCCGGTACCGCCGGCCTTCCACAGCTCCAGAACCTGTCCGCGTGCCGTGGGAGCGACAACCCCGGTCTCTGTGGCAGCGACTGCCGGTTCTGCTGCTGCGGCCGATTCGGGTGATCCCAGGAGGCCGGTCATCAGCACTGTCGGCAACAGGCTCAGTCCCAGCGTGCGTGCCACGCCGGATGCCCTCCGCCTTATAGTTTTCCAGCCTGCTCTTCGTCTCAAAGCGACACTCATCTCGATTACTGACCTCGCCAGTTGCCGCATTTCGGCCTCGGGAGTGTAGCTGTCGATTCCTCACCGCCTTCGCCAAGTGCTACGCCTTGGCGGAATGCGGAACCAGATTGGCTTGAATTCCAGGGGATGCTGCGTCACGCCGGGCGGAGCGTCATCTTCCGGTAATTGGCGCGACTGTCAACTTGTGAACTCCTTGTGAAGCCAGTACGTTGACGGCCTGTGCTGGGCGTCGAAATCGAGGCCTGGAGACTGGCTTGATTGGCTGTGCATAGGGATGCGACTCGCAGTCACCCGTGCCGGGAAGGATGTCGGTGATTTCTCTCATTCGTAAGGTGATTTTGACTGGAAGCGCCATTGCGCTGGGGGCCGTTATCGGCGTTCTGGCCCTGGCCGCAGCTGATTCCTCCACTGCTTCCGCGGTGACGGTCAGTGCAAACGATGTTCCGCCTTCCGGGGTCGAGGACTTCGCTTACCCTGGCGCGGCGGGGATCGAGGCGGACAGGAAAATCACGTTGATCAAGGGGGACGGCCATATTGTGCTGTCCGATTTCTGTGACGGTTCGCCGCAGCAGATCAAGGTATGGACGCGCGCCAATGGCAACAAGGATGTCTGTTTCCGCGTCATCGGAAAGAGCGGCTACCTGACCATGAAGATAGCCGAGGTCTGGGCCGTGGAGACGAAGGATCGCTCCGTCACGGCCGACCTGACGGCGGACGGCGGTAAGACACATCAGACCGTCGATGTAGAGCCCGGACACTTCAAGTCCGTGGGCGAAGGGGCCGGTTCTGAACCCACGGCTCTCCTTGAGCTGCGAGTGACCGGCTGACATGGCAGAGTCCTGCGCCCAGTCCGTGGGCGGGTTCGGGTTGGCTGAACTCGTCCGTGAGCCTACTGGTAGCTGCGGGCAGCAGGAGTGAGCGTTCGATGAGAAAGACGAAGATGACTGACAGACGTTCGCGCTGGGCTTGGGTAACCGGCCTGTCCAGTGCCGTTGTTTTTGCCGGGACGGTCATGGCCCCGCAAGCAGAGGCGGTGGTTGGGGCCTCGGTCGATGAAGGCGCGTACTCGTTCGCCGTGAAGATTCATATCGGAGATGGTGACCGGACTTGCTCGGGTGCGCTGGTAGATCCGCAGTGGGTCCTGACTGCTGCGAGTTGCTTCGCCGACAATCCTCAGCAGGGGTTTGATATCCCCACTGGCACACCAAAGATGAAGGCACTGGTGACGCCAGGGGGCAGCTTGGATGCTACCCCTGTTCCCTTTTCTAAAAACCGATCGGTTACGTGGCTGGTTCCCGCCAAGGGGCGCGATCTCGTGATGGCCAAGATTGAGAGCGGGTTTACCAACGGTACCCATTATGTGCCGACGGGGGTGGAGCCCGCGTTCCGGTCACCGGTGCCGGCCGTGCCTATCCAGATTGCCACCACGCCGCCAAGTGGCGGTGAGAGTCTCCGAGTTGTGGGATTTGGTCGCACTCAGGACGAGTGGGTGCCGGAGAATCCCCACACAGGAGATTTCGCTGTTGGTTCCGTTGGGGACGAAACCTTCGCCATCGATCGGAAATCCGAATCCAATGCTAGCTTGTGTAAGGGAGATGCAGGCGCACCTACCTTCCGGGAGAGGGACGGCAAGGTCGAGCTCATAGGTATCAACAGCCGCTCCTGGCAGGGAGGTTGCTTCGGTGAGGATGAGACTCGCACTGGTGCGCAGGAGACGCGCGTCGATGACTTGAATGGCTGGATACAGAAGACGCGTCTGCCCCTTAAACCTCCGGCTCTCAGCGAGCTCTCGACGGTGGCTGACTTCAATCGCGACGGTCATGCGGACGTAGCGGCTGTGCTTGCAGACGGTTCTCTGAACGTGTTCTACGCCAACGGGGATGGGGCGCTCCAGTACGGCCGCCTTCTCTGGGCGTATGACGACTCCTGGAGGTCCATGAAGAAGATTATCGCCGGTGATTACAATGGCGATGGTCTGACGGACATCGCAGCTGTTGCCAGTGACGGGAGCCTGCGTCTGTACCTTGGAAAGCGGGACGGCAGTCTCGCCGACGGTAAGCAGATGTGGTCGGATAACTCCTGGAAGACCATGCTGCACGTCGCCCGGTACAAGGCGGACAAATCCAGCCGAGACGGTTTGCTCGCGGTCTGGGGGGACGGCTCACTGTACTCGTACTCCACTAATTCGGAAGGTGTCCTCGGGCAGAGGCGACAGATGTGGCGTGACAGTACTTGGAAGCCAATGAAGCAGATCACTGCCGGAGACTTCAACGGTGACGGTCGCGACGACATCGCTGCCATCTCTGGAGACGGCGGATTGAAGGGCTATCATGGAAACGCTCAAGGGCTGTTCGATGACGGTGTCTCCTTGTGGGGCGACAAATCGTGGAGCAATACGAACGCACTTCTCAGTGGAGATGTGAGTGGCGACGGCAAGTTCGACCTGGTAGGTCTGTGGACCGGTTCGCAGGCGCTGAGGATGTATAAGGGGAGCGGCAAGTCAGCTTTCGCTGAAGGTGTCTCTCTGTGGCCGCAGACTTCCTGACCTCTGAATCCTCGCCAAGACAGTAAATTGGGCCGCACTCTCGTCATGAGTGCGGCCCAATCACGTGCTCAGGACTTCAGGAATCCCGAAGATCAGAAGAGCAGGCGGTACGTGTTCCAGCCGCCGCTGCCGATCTGGACGCGGGACTTGTACGGGGACGAGGCGTTGCCCGTGCCCGAGTAGCGCCACAGGGTGCCGTCGTTGCCGCGCGCGACCAGGTCGGTCTTGCCGTCGAAGTCGAGGTCGCCCGTGGAGATCAGGGTGTTGTAGGTGTTCCACCCACCGCCGATCTTCGTGCGGCCCTCGAAGGGGGCCTTGTAGTTGCCGGTGCCCTTGTAGAGCCACAGGTTGCCGGAACCGTCGCGGGCGACGATGTCGTTCTTTCCGTCACCGGTCAGGTCGCCGTTGCCGGCGATCTGCGTGTACTGGCCCCAGCCGGCGCCGACCTTGTAGCGGGACGTCAGCTTGCCGTCGCCGTAACCGAGGTAGATGTACAGGTTGCCGCTGCCGTCACGGGCGAGCAGGTCGCCCGCACCGGCGCCGCCGAGGTCGCCCACGGACCAGATGTGGTTGTAGGTGTTCCAGCCGCCACCGACGGTGAACTCGCCGACGTCCCACATGAAGTAACGCAGGTAGCCGTCCGTGCTGCGGTACCAGATGCCTTCCGAGTGGCCGTCACCGTTGTGGTCGACCTGGGTGAGGTCCTTTTCGTTGCTCCAGTTCTCACCGGACTTCACACGGGAGTCAAGACCACCCTTGCCGTCCGGCGAGTAGCTGTAGAGGTAGCCGTTGCCGGCGAAGCCGTACAGCGCGAACCGGTTCGCCTCCGCGACGGCGGACGAGCGCAGACCAGCCGGGGCGTGCGCCTTGCTGGACGCGGACGCGGTCTTGGAGCTCTTGGCGGGGTGCTCCGCCGCGACCGCGGACGCGCCGGTCGCGACGAGCGCCGCGGTGATCGCCGCGGCGGCGAGACGGGCGGCTATGCGCCCGCCCTTACGGCCAGAAGTGTTGGCCACGTATTTCTCCATGGAGTTGTTGAGACATGGCGCGCCCCACCAGGGGGGGCTCGCCATAGGTTCAGTGAGATCGTTTCACGGCTTTCTCACATCCTCCAAACAGATATGTGCGGGAATCGTCACGACCGCTTGGCCCGGCCCCCGCAACGCCGAAGGGCCGTACCGCCGAAGCGGTACGGCCCTCCGTCAGGTCGGATCAGACCGGGTCGGATCAGAAGAACAGCCGGTAGGTGTTCCAGCCGGCCGTGCCGATCTGCACGCGGGACTTGTACGGGTCCGCGGCGTTGCCGGTGCCCTTGTACAGGTACAGCGCGCCCGAGGCGTCACGGCCGACGAGGTCGGCCTTGCCGTCGAGGTCGATGTCGCCCGGCGCGAAGATGGCGTTGTAGGTGTTCCACCCACCGCCGATCTTCGTGCGGCCCTCGAAGGGCGCCTTGTAGTTGCCGGTGCCCTTGTAGAGCCACAGGGTGCCGTCGCCGCCGCGCGCCACGATGTCGGCCTTGCCGTCCCCGGTCAGGTCGCCGTTGCCGGCGAGGGCCGTGTACTGGCCCCAGCCGCCACCGACGGTGTAGCGGGACGTCATCTGGCCGGTGCCGTACCCCAGGTACAGGTACAGCGTGCCCGAGGAGTCGCGGCCCAGGAGGTCACCGGCGCCGGCGCCGCCCAGGTTGCCCGGGGAGAGCATGGCGTTGTACGTGTTCCAGCCGCCCCCGATGGTGACCGGGTTGGAGCCGTCGCCCGGCGCGTAGTACAGGTTGCCGTTGTAGTCGGCCTCCCAGACGCCGTCCACGAGGTTGTCGGCGTTCTGGTCGACCTGGCCGACCCACTTGAAGTTCCAGCCGGTGTTGCCCTCGAAGCCCGAACGCGACTCGAGGCCGCCGTTGCCGTCCGGGGCGTAGTAGTAGACGGTGTTCGACTTGTCGATGCCGTAGAGGCCGAACATCGGCGCGTCGCCCGGGTTCGACGCCTGGGCGCCGGTCAGCGCGCGCTTGGCCGGCTTCGCCGTCGGAGCCTTGAACGGCTTCGCCGAGGGGTTGTCGGCGGCGAAGGCGGTGGCGCCGGTGCCGACGAGGGCGGCGGTGACCGCCGCGGCAGCGAGACGCGAAGCTATGCGTCCACGCTTACGGCCAGAGATATTGGCCACGTATGTCTCCATTGGTCGTGAATGAGACGTGGTGCGACTCGGGTGTCGAGTCGCGTCACGAGTTCAGCGGAATCGTTTCACGACTCCTTTACCTGTCAACCCGCTTGGCGACAAAGGGGATCAAGACAACAGCTATTTCTCGCCTCTCGTTCACCACGCGTATCCCGAAAACGCCCAAAAGGGCCGCAATTCCCCTACAGGAATGCGGCCCTCCGGTTATCGTGCGTGGCTCGAAGCCGCCGGGACGGCGTCAGAACAGCAGCCGGTACGTGTTCCAGCCGCCGTTCCCGATCTTCACGCGCGACTTGTACGGGTCCGCGGCGTCGCCGGTGCCCTTGTAGAGCCACAGCGCTCCCGCCGCGTCGCGGCCGAGCAGGTCCGTGGTGCCGTCGAGGTCCACGTCGCCGGAGGAGACGATGGCGTTGAAGATGTTCCAGCCGCCGCCTATCTTCGTGCGCGGCTCGAAGGGTGCCTTGTAGTCGCCGGTGCCCTTGTAGAGCCACAGGGTGCCGTCGGCGCCGCGCGCCACGATGTCGGCCTTGCCGTCCCCGGTCAGGTCGCCGTTGCCGGCCAGCGCGGTGTACTGGCCCCAGCCGCCGCCCACCTTGTAACGCGAGGTCAGCTTGCCGTTGCCGTAGCCCAGGTACAGATAGAGCGTGCCCGAGGCATCGCGGCCCAGCAGGTCGCCGCCGTCCGCGCCGCCGAGGTTGCCCGGGGAGAGCAGGGTGTTGTAGATGTTCCAGCCGCCGCCGACGGTGGTCGTCTCGAGCTCGAGGTACGGCTCGTACGTCATCGTCCCGTTGGTGTCCCACTTCCAGATGCCGTCCGCGACGCCGTCGGCGTCGTTGTCGACCTGGGCGCCGTTCTTCACACCGCCCTGGCCCTCCTCGAAGTGCACCTTGGGGGCGAAGGCGCCCTCGTAGTCCGGCAGATAGGAGTAGCTGTCACCGGAGCGGTCCACGCCGATCAGCGGGAAGACCGGGTAGGCGCCGTTGGGGTCACCGGACTTGGTGACACCGTGCCCGGCGCCCTGGGCGGCGTGCGCGTGCGCGGTGGCCCGCGCGGCGCCGGCCTTCACCGCGGCCTTGGGCGAGGGGGTCGCCCCGTCGGCCGCGAAGGCGGTTGCGCCGGTGCCGACGAGGGCGGCGGCGACGGCCGCGGCGGCGAGACGGGAAGCCGTCCGCCCGGGCGTACGGCCTGAAGACTTGGCCACGTGTCTCTCCATGGGGTCGATGAGCCATGACGCGGCACCGGGCACCCCTGTGGAACCGTGCGCCGAACACGTCACGTGATCAGCGAGATCCTTACACAACTCCCTTACGTGTCAACCTGTTTGACTGCGGAGACGAAAGGGCCGCACCCCCTTGCGGGAGTGCGGCCCCGGACCCGTCGGGTCATCCGCCGAGGCGGATCAGAAGAACAGCCGGTACGTGTTCCAGCCGCTCGTCCCGATGTTCTTGCGCCCCGCGAACGGCGCCGCCGCGTTGCCCGTGCCCGAGTAGCGCCACAGGGAGCCGTCGGTGCCGCGTGCGATGAGGTCGGTCGTGCCGTCCAGGTCCAGGTCGCCCATCGAGAACAGCGCGTTGTACGCGTTCCAGCCGCCGCCGATCCGGGTGCGGCCCTCGAACGGGGCCTTGTAGTCGCCGGTGCCCTTGTAGAGCCACAGCGTGCCCGAGGCGTCGCGCGCGACGAGGTCGTTCTTGCCGTCGCCGGTCAGGTCGCCGTTGCCGGCGATCTGGTTGTAGGTGTTCCAGCCGCCGCCGACCTTGTAGCGGCTCGCCACCTTGCCGTTGCCGTAGCCCAGGTACAGGTACAGCGTGCCGGTGGTGTCGCGGGCGAGCAGGTCGCCCGCGGCGGCGCCGCCCAGGTTGCCGGGGGAGAGCACCAGGTTGTAGGTGTTCCAGCCGCCGCCGACGGTCCACGGGGTCTCGGAGTCGTCCGCGGCGAAGTACATCGTGCCGTTCTTGTCCCACTCCCACCAGCCGTCGGCGTAGCCGTCGGCGTCGTGGTCGACCTGGGCCGACCACTTGATGGGGTCCCAGCCCGTGTCGATCCTCGCCCGCGGGCTGAGGGCGCCGCCGCCGTCGCGGATGTAGCCGTAGAGCGTGTTGGCGCGGTCCGCGGCGAACAGGTCGAACTGGGGGGCCTCGGGGCTGGGCGCGGCGGTCATCGCGCCGGAGCGCGTGAGTGACGGCGCGGACGGCTTCGGGGCGGCCTTGAACGGCTTCGGCGGGTCGACCGCCACGGCTGCCGTCGCACCGGCGCCGACGAGGGCGGCGGCGGCCACGGCGGCGCCGAGCCGCGCGGCTATCCGGCCGCGCTTGCTGCCGGAAGTCCCGGGAGTCCCGGAATCCTTGGCCAGATTCTCGGCCACGTAGTTCTCCATGATCCATGAGGCTCAGATGCGACGTGGCGCGCCTCAGCAGACGAGACGCGCCACGGGTTTCACCGGAATCCTGCCATGACTCCTTTACATGTCAATCGGCTTGAGGTAAAAGCAGCCAACTCGATACGCGCGCCGCCCCGATGAGGCCGTCAGCGCAGCAACTCGATCTCGGCCAGCGTCGCCGGTCCGCCCGCCGGCACCAGCCGGTAGTGCCCGTAGGCGCCGGGCCGGGCCACCGTGAACACCCGGGTCTGCTGGTCCCAGGTGAACGACTCGCCCGAGCGCCTGTCCAGATCGACCCACTTCGTCCCGTCCGAAGAGCCCTGGAGGACCCACCCCTTGGGGGCCTTGGCCCGGTCGGCGGACGTCAGGGTGTACTGCACCGCGCGCGTGGCCGACTTCACCGGCAGTTCGACCGAGTCGAAGGAGGCGGACGTCGCCGAGGTGTCGTCGAAGAGCGGACCGCTGCCCGCGACCGCGTCGGCGGGCGGCACCGGCACCTTCTCGTCGTGCGTGATCGACACCGGCGCCGCCTTCTCACCCGTGCCCCAGGCCGACGGACGCGGCCCCATCGCGAAGTCCAGCGTGCCGCCCCGGGCCAGCAGGGAATGCGGGAGCGCCGTGGACGTCCACGCCTTGCCGTCGACCTTCAGCGACTGGACGTAGAGGTTGCGCGAGCTGTTCCGGGGAGCCCTGACCACCAGGTCGCGGCCGTTCTCCAGGTGCACGGTCGCCTTGGTGAACTGGGGCGATCCGACGGCGTACTCGCCGCTGCCCATGACCAGCGGGTAGAACCCGAGCGCGGAGAACAGGTACCAGGCCGACTGCTCGCCGTTGTCCTCGTCGCCGTGGTAGCCCTGCCCGATGGCGCTGCCCGTGTAGAGGCGGTTCATCACCTCGCGGACCTTCTCCTGCGTCTTCCAGGGCTGCCCGGCAGCGTCGTACATGTACGTCACATGGTGGGCGACCTGGTTGGAGTGGCCGTACATGCCCATCCGGACGTCACGGGCCTCGGTCATCTCGTGGATGACGGAGCCGTACGAACCGGCGAGGTCGGGGGAGGCCGTCTCCGGGGTCGCGAAGAACGCGTCGAGCTTCTTCGCCAGGCCCGCGCGCCCGCCGTAGAGGTTGGCCAGGCCCCGTGAGTCCTGCGGGGCGGTGAACGCGTAACCCCAGCCGTTGGTCTCGGTGTAGTCGTAGCCCCAGACCCGCGGGTCGTAGGAGGTGCTGGGCACGCGCCACTGGCCCTTGGTGTCCCGGCCCTGGAAGAAGCCGGGCGCGCCCGCGCCGGCGCTCGCCGCCTCGGGGTCGAAGAGCTTCACGTAGTTGCGGGCCCGGCCCAGGAAGTACGCCGCCTCCTCCTTGTAGCGGGACTTGTGGGTCCGGTCGTACAGCGCCTGGCCCATCCTGGCGAGGCCGTAGTCGTTGAGGTAGCCCTCCAGCGACCACGACAGGCCCTCGTGCGTGGAGGTCGGGGTGTAGCCGAGGAAGGGCGAGGTGTCCATGCCCTTGCGGCCGACCCCCGCGGACGGCGGGGCGACGGTGGCGTTCTTGAGCGCGGCCTCGTAGGCGGCCTCGCCGTCGAACTTCACGCCCTTCACATACGCGTCGGCGAAGGCCACGTCCGAGCTGGTCCCGGTCATCAGGTCCGCGTAGCCGGGCGAGGACCAGCGCGAGATCCAGCCGCCGTCCTTGTACTGCTGGACGAACCCGTCGACCATCTCGCCCGCCCGCCCCGGGGTGAGCAGCGAGTACGCGGGCCAGGTCGTGCGGTAGGTGTCCCAGAAGCCGTTGTTGACGTACACCTTCCCGTCGACGATCTTCGCGCCGGTGCGGGTGGGGGTGTCCTGGCCGGTGCCGGGGGAGAAGGGGCTGGCGTAGACGTCCTTCGATCCCACCTTCTCGAAGCCGGAGTTCGGGTAGAGGTAGAGCCGGTAGAGCGAGGAGTAGAGGGTGGTCAGCTGGTCGTGGCTCGCGCCCTCGACCTCGACCCGGCCCAGGATCCGGTCCCAGGCGCGCTGGGCCTGCCGCTTCACCCGGTCGAAGGACGAGCCCGCCGGGATCTCCGCGGCCAGGTTCGCCTTCGCCTGGTCCACGCTGATGAGCGAGGTCGCCAGGCGCAGGGTGACCGTGCGGTCCTCGCCGGGCTTCAGCCGCAGATAGCCGGTGACATCGGCGCCGCCACCCCCGGGCAGCTTGCCGCCGGCGGTGGCCGGTACGTCGAAGACGCCGTACACGAAGAGCCGGGTGGCGCCCTGGGAGAGGCCGCTCCTGACGTCGGAGTAGCCGGTGAAGGACGAGGTCGACGGGTCGAGGGTGAGACCGCCGTTGTTGTTGACGTTGTCGAGGAGCACGCTCGCGTCGTCACCGGGATAGGTGAACCGCATGACCGCCGCGTGGTCGGTGGGCGCCATCTCGGCCTTGAGGCCGTTCTCGAAGGTGACGCCGTAGTAGTACGGCTTGGCGCTCTCGTTCTCGTGCCGGAACGGCAGGGCGCGCGCGGTCCGCGAGGCGTCCGGGGTCCCGGCCGCCGCCGACGGCATCAGCTGGAAGGTCTGCCGGTCGCCCATCCACGGACTCGGTTCGTGGCTGGCGGAGAACGCCTGGAGGGTGGGCAGGTTGTCGGCGTTGTTGCGCCGCGCGTAGTCGTACAGCCAGTCCTGCGAAGCCGCGTTGGTCACCGGGGTCCAGAAGTTGAACCCGTTGGGTACGGCCGTGGCCGGGAAGGTGTTGCCGCGCGAGAAGGAGCCGCTGGAGTTGGTGCCCCGGGTGGTCAGCGCGTAGTCGGAGAGGTGTGCGAGGCGCTTCTCCGGCTTCTTCGGGGCGATCGAGAGGTCGTCGATCCAGCCCTGGAACTTCGCCGGACCCGTGGGCGAGTCGTACGCCACCAGGATCCGGTCCACGGTCCTGCCTGCGGCCACCGCGCCGATGCGCGAGGACACCTCGTTCCACTGGTTGACGTAGAGCGTCTTCGCCGCGCCCTGGCCCTGGGGGGTGAGCTGTCCGCCCTGCGCGTCGAGGGCCTTGAGGTCACTCAGACAGGTGCCGTCGGTGAAGGCGAGGTCCACCGACACGTTGGTGGCGGGGTAGCCGAGGTCGGTCTCCGGCATCGACGGGAAGATCTTGTAGTCGAGCACGGTGTCCCGGCCGATCCGGGTGTCCACGTCGAAGATCTTGTTGTACGAGTAGGCCCGGCCCCGCGCCTTGTGCGTACCGGCGTAACGCAGGGCCCTCTTTCCGGTGAATCCGGCGTTGGCCTTGGCGGTGGGGGAGCCGCCGGGGCCGCGGTCCGGCAGCGTCCGCATGTCCGGGGGGACCGGGGTGCCGGTGTCGCCGTCGGAGAACTGCACGTCGGCCAGCTGGGTGAGGTCGGCGCCGCTGTTGTGGGTGATCTCCAGGCGGTAGTGCGCGTACGCCGTGGAGTTGGTGAAGTCGTACGCCTTGGTCTGGAAGCGCGAGGCGAACGTCTCACCCGAGCGAGTGTCCAGCGTGGTCCAGGTGGCGCCGTCCGCCGAGCCCTTCAGCGTCCAGTCCCGCGGGTCGCGCGGGGCCGCGTCATTGGCCGAGGTCAGCGCGTAGGTGACGACCTTGACCGGGCTGTCGAGGTCGAACTCCAGCCAGGCGGTGGGCTGGAAGGCGAGCCATTTGGTGCTCGGCTGGCCGTCGACGAGGTTCTCCTTCACCTCGCCGGAGCCGTCGTTCTCGGCGCTCGCCCGCACGGTCGTCACCCGGTCGGTGACGCCGCCCGGTATACCGGCGGCGAAGCCGCCGTCGACGCCCGAGGCGCGCTTGCTCCCGTCCGGCCCCCGGTCCACGGTGTCGCGCCAGTCGGGCTGCGGCTGGCCGGTCTCGAACGAGGTACGGAACTCCTGGCCCGCTCCCGGGGGCCGGGCGGCGGCGGGCTGGGCCGTCGCGGCCCCCTGGGCGGTGACCACGAGGAGGAGGGAGGCCGCCGCGAGGGCGACCGCGGGCCCTTGGCGGAGCCGGGATCTGGGCAGCATACGGGGCCTTTCCATTGGCGGGCGCATGACAGAGCGACGCCCGGCGGGGGCCGGGCGGACATCGGTCATACGATCTGGACAACGTTGTCAGACGGAAAATGCAGGATCCAGTAGGAAGGCAAGTCGACGGTGCTGTCAAGGGCGTTGAGGGCAAATGGCCCGGGCGTTTCGGGACGCCGCGAGAGGCTCGCGGGGGTCCGGCCCACCGCGCTCCGCCATCAGATATCCAAGAGGTCTCAACTCGGGAAAGGATGCCGTCCAACCATGCTTTCGATCTTGCTCAGTTGACGGAAAGTGGACTATACCTGTCGGCGTCCGCTCCGCCGGGAAACCGGCGTGCTCGGGGACGGGGGACGTCGGGGAAGCAACGGCACGTCATCCTCCGCACATCCGGCGTATCCGCTGCGTACCCTGCACTACCCAAGCTTCAGCACAACTGACCGCGGTGGCGGGGCCCTTCGCCGGCAGGCGATTCGGTACGGGCGACCGGTACACCGCCTGAGTCCTGGAGAAGGCGAGGACTTGAGCATGGGATCCACCTCCGCCCACGAGAGCAATGAGGGCCTGGGCCGTCGCGATCTGATCAAGCGTTCCGCGGCGCTCGGTCTGATCACCGTTCCGGCGATGGGCTTCCTGTCCGCCTGCGCGAGCGGTGACAGCGGCGGCGACAAGAAGGTAGAGAAGGGCACCAAATCCGACAAGAACCCGCTCGCGGTGAATGAGTCGGCCCCTCTCGACGTCGTCATCTTCGACGGCGGTTTCGGCACCAAGTACGCCACCGACGCGAACGCCGTCTACCAGAAGGCGTTCCCGAAGGCGAAGATCAGTTTCCACAAGACACAGAAGATCCAGTCGGAGCTCCAGCCGAAGTTCAACGGCGGCACCCCGCCGGACCTGATCGACAACTCGGGCGCCGAGCAGATGGACATGGGTGTCCTGGTCGGAAAGAGCCAGCTCACCGATCTGACCCCGCTCCTGGACGCGCCCTCCATCGATGACCCGAACAAGAAGGTCCGCGACACGCTGCGGCCGGGCATCGTCGAGATGGGCCAGTTCGACGGCGACCAGTGCTGGGTCTTCTACTACGCGTACACGGTGTACGGCGTCTGGTACTCGCAGACCGCGCTCGACAAGCTCGACGCGAAGTACCCCGAGACCTGGGACGAGATGCTCGCCCTGTGCGCGAAGGCGAAGAAGCAGGGCATCGCGGGCTGGACCTACCCGGGCAAGTACCCGTACTACCTGCCGTTCTCGCTCTACCCCTTCATCGCCAAGATCGGCGGCCGTGAGGTCCTGGACGCCATCGACAACCTGGAGCCGAAGGCCTGGGAGCACCCGGCCGTCAAGGCCGCGTTCGAGGCGTACTACGAGCTCTTCAAGAAGGGCTACATCCTTCAGGGCACGCCCGGTATGACCCACATCCAGTCGCAGACGGCCTGGACCAAGGGGCAGGCGCTGTTCATCCCGAACGGCTCCTGGGTGGAGAACGAGGCCGCTCCCACCACGCCCAAGGACTTCAAGATGATGGTGGGCGCGCCCTCCAGCCTAGACGGCAACGACAAGATGCCGTTCGGCACCATCTGGGCGTCCGGCGGTGAGCCCTTCATCGTCCCGGCCAAGGCGAAGAACCCGGTCGGCGGTATGGAGCAGCTGCGCATCATGCTCAGCGAGGCCTCCTCGAAGAACTTCACCTCCCAGGTGAAGTCGCTCTCCGCCTTCAACGGCGGCACGGACGGCCTGGCCCTGTCCACCGCCCTGCAGTCGGGTGTCGACGCGCTGAAGAAGGCCGGCACGAATGTCGTCAACCCGCGGCTTCAGGACTGGTATGTGAAGCTCCAGAAGGAGCAGATCGGTGTCGCCGGTCTCGGCGAGATGATGGCGGGCCGCGCCACCCCGGCCGAGACCATCAAGAAGATCCAGGGGTACGCCGACAAGGCCGCCCAGGACCAGAACATCAAGCACTACAAGCACAAGAAGTAGCGGCAGTGGTCAGGCGTCACCAGCGGCGGCACCCGCTAGCAGATCGGGGTCGGTAACCATGCAACACGGCAAGTACCGGTTCATCGTGGGATTTCTGGTACTCCCACTGGCGTTGTACTCACTCTTCGTCATCTGGCCGTTCATCCAGTCCATCTACTACTCCTTCACGGACTGGACCGGTCTGAGCCCGGACTTCAAGATGGTCGGCTTCGACAACTACAAGCGGATGTTCGACGACGACATCTTCTGGAAGTCGTTGCAGCACAGCCTGCTCTTCGTCCTGCTGCTGCCCCTGGTGACCCTGGGCCTCGCGCTGTTCTTCGCCTTCATGCTCAATGTCGGGGGGCGGCGCCGAAAGGGCGCTGCCATTACCGGAGTGCGCGGTTCCGGCTTCTACAAAATCGCCTACTTCTTTCCGCAGGTGCTCTCGATCGCGATCGTCGCCCTGCTCTTCCAGTTCGCGTACAACCCCAACAACGGCGTGATCAACTCCGCCCTCAAGGGGGTCGGTCTCGGCAGTGTCCAGCCGAACTGGCTGGGCGACCCGGATCTGGCGCTGTACTGCGTGATGGCCGTGCTGGTGTGGTCCACGGTCGGATTCTTCGTCGTGCTGTTCTCGGCCGGGATGGCGTCGATCCCCAGGGACTTCTACGAGGCGGCGCTGCTCGACGGCGCCAGCCGCTTCACCACGTTCTTCAAGATCACCCTGCCGCTGCTCTGGGACACCGTGCAGTCCGGCTGGGTCTACATGGGCATCCTCGCCCTCGGCGCCGAGGCCTTCGCCTCCGTGCAGATCATGACGGTGGGCCCGGGCGGCCCCGACTACTCGACCACGGTCCTGCCGCTCTACGTCTATCAGTCGGCGTTCCGCGACGGTCAGGCCGGATACGCGACCACGATCGGTGTCGCGCTGCTCGTCGTCACGCTGCTGTTCGCGGCGGTCGTGATGCGACTGGGCCGGCGCGAGCGGCTGGAGTTCTCATGACCACTGACACCTCGACCGCCGACCTCGCCGAGGAGCGACCGCCCGTGGCCAAGCAGGCGGAGCCCGTGAAGAAGGAGAAGAAGAGCGAGGGCGCGGCCCTCAACGTCTTCTCCCACGGGGTTCTCGTCCTGTGGGCGTTCATGGTCGTCGTCCCGCTGCTCTGGGCGGTCATGGCGTCCTTCAAGGACGACAACTCGATCCTGTCCACCCCCTGGGCGCTCCCGGACAAGCTGCACTTCGACAACTGGTCACGGGCCTGGACCCAGGCCCATATGAGCGACTACTTCCTCAACACCGTCCTGGTGGTGGGCGGCTCGCTCATCGGCACGCTGCTGCTCGGCTCGATGGCCGCCTACGTCCTCGCGCGCTTCGACTTCCCCGGGAACCGGTTCATCTACTACCTGTTCATCGGCGGGATGAGCTTCCCGATCATGCTGGCGCTGGTGCCGCTCTTCTACGTGATGAACAACCTGAGCCTGCTGAACACCACGCACGGCCTGATCCTGGTCTACATCGCGTACTCGCTGCCGTTCACCGTCTTCTTCCTCACCTCCTTCTTCCGGACGCTGCCCAGTTCCGTCGCCGAGGCGGCGATGATCGACGGCGCCTCGCACACCCGTACCTTCTTCCAGGTGATGCTGCCGATGGCCCGTCCGGGTCTGATCAGCGTGGGAATCTTCAACTTCCTGGGGCAGTGGAACCAGTACATGCTGCCGACGGTGCTCAACACCGACCCCGACAAGCGGGTGCTCTCCCAGGGCCTGGTCGAGCTCGCGACCAGCCAGGGGTACAAGGGCGACTGGTCCGGCCTGATGGCGGGCCTGGTGATGGCGATGCTGCCGGTGCTCGCCGCGTACATCGTCTTCCAGCGCCAGGTCGTCGCGGGACTGACGGCCGGAGCGCTCAAATAGCGGTACGTCACCCTCCGTATCCACCCCGGGACCGCCCGTCGGCGACACGCCGACGGGCGGTCCCGTGTCATGTCCCACTGCTCAGGTCTTGACGGGAGACAACCCGAAAGGCTCAGCTTAGAGTTCACATGTTGGAGATAGGGCGGGGCCTCAATGCTGCGGTCCCGTGTGGGGGCGGCCGTCGTGCCGCCCGCCTACGGCGGGAGTGGATGAGTCGATGGAGACTCCGGGGTCGCAGACGTCATTGCACCGGGCCAACCTGGAGCGGGTCGTACGCGCGGTGCGCATGGCGGGCTCGCTCACCCAGGCCGAGATCGCCAGGACCACGGGCCTGTCCGCGGCCACGGTCTCCAATATCGTTCGTGAACTGAAGGACGGCGGAACCGTCGAGGTCACACCCACCTCGGCGGGCGGCCGACGGGCCCGCAGCGTCTCGCTCAGCGGCTCCGCGGGCATCGTCATCGGCGTCGACTTCGGCCACACCCATCTGCGGGTCGCGGTCGGCAACCTCGCCCACCAGGTGCTCGCCGAGGAGGCCGAGCCGCTCGACGTCGACGCCTCCTCCGCGCAGGGCTTCGGCCGGGCGGAAGAGCTGGTCAACCGCCTGATCGCGGCCACCGGCATCGGCCCCGACAAGGTCATCGGAGTGGGCCTGGGCGTGCCCGGCCCCATCGACGTCGAGTCCGGGACGCTGGGCTCCACGTCCATCCTGCCGGGCTGGACCGGCATCAACCCCAGCGAGGAGCTCTCGGGCCGCCTCGGCGTGCCGGTGTACGTCGACAACGACGCCAACCTGGGCGCCCTGGGCGAGCTGGTGTGGGGCAGCGGGCGCGGGGTCAAGGACCTGGCCTACATCAAGGTGGCCAGCGGTGTCGGCGCCGGTCTGGTGATCGACGGGCAGATCTACCGGGGCCCGGGCGGCACGGCCGGCGAGATCGGCCACATCACCCTGGACGAGTCGGGCCCGGTGTGCCGCTGCGGCAACCGGGGCTGCCTGGAGACCTTCACCGCGGCGCGGTACGTGCTGCCGCTGCTCCAGTCCAGCCACGGGGCCGATCTGAGCATGGAGCGGGTGGTCCAGCTGGCCCGCGAGGGGGACCCGGGGTGCCGCCGGGTGGTCGCGGACGTGGGCCGTCACATCGGCAGCGGTGTCGCCAACCTCTGCAACCTGCTCAACCCCAGCAGGGTGGTCCTCGGCGGCGACCTGGCCGAGGCCGGGGAACTGGTCCTGGGGCCCATCAGGGACTCCGTGTCGCGGTACGCCATCCCCAGTGCGGCGCGCCAGCTTTCGGTCCTTCCGGGGGCCCTGGGCGGCCGTGCCGAGGTGCTCGGCGCGCTGGCTCTGGTACTGAGTGAAATGGGCGATTCGACCCTGTTGGAGAGTGCTCTCCCGGCCGGGGCGCCTGCCTTCACTTAGATAACGGATGGCACCGTTGTCATCTCGTTAAGGATTTACTCCTTGACGGTGGCCCTGCGGCCGAGTTGACTTCCAGCCACCTCGGCCGCAACGTCGCGGCCTCGTCAGGGAGGTTCCAGAATGAACACGCGTATGCGTCGTGCCGCCGTGGCCGTGGCCGCCACCGCGATGGCCGTCTCTCTCGCCGCTTGCGGCAGCGCCAAGGAGTCGGGCGACAAGACGAAGGAGTCGACCGGCTCCAAGAAGGGCGACGCGATCAAGATCGGTCTGCTCCTGCCGGAGAACCAGACCGCGCGTTACGAGAAGTTCGACAAGCCGCTCATCGAGAAGAAGGTCAGCGAGCTGACCAACGGCAAGGGCAAGATCGTCTACGCCAACGCCAAGCAGGACGCGACGACGCAGACGCAGCAGGTCGACACGATGATCACCAACAAGGTCGACGCGCTGATCGTGGACGCGGTGGACTCCAAGGCGATCGCGGGCGCGGTGAAGAAGGCCAAGGACCAGGGCATTCCGGTCGTCGCCTTCGACCGTCTGGCCGAGGGGCCGATCGACGCGTACACCTCGTTCGACAACGAGCAGGTCGGTCATGTGCAGGGCAAGGCCCTGGTCGACGCGCTGGGCGCGAAGGCCAAGGACGGCCAGATCGTGATGATGAACGGCGCGATCACCGACCCCAACGCCGCCCTGTTCAAGAAGGGCGCGCACGCCGAGCTCGACGGCAAGGTGAACATCGGCAAGGAGTACGACACCAAGGAGTGGAAGCCGGAGAACGCCAACGCCAACATGGAGGGCGCGATCTCGGCCCTGGGCAAGGACAAGATCATCGGTGTCTACTCCGCCAACGACGGCATGGCGGGCGGCATCATCACGGCCCTGAAGGCCGCCGGTCTCTCCAAGCTCCCCCCGGTCACCGGCCAGGACGCCGAACTCGCGGGCGTGCAGCGCATCGTCGCGGGTGAGCAGTTCATGAGCGTCTACAAGCCGTACGTCCAGGAAGGCCCGATCGCGGCCGAGATGGCCGTCGCCCTGGCCAAGGGTGAGAAGCTGGACTCGATCGCGAAGTCCAAGGTCGACAGCCCGACCACCAAGGGCGTCCCGTCGGTGATCCTCCCGGTCGTGTCGCTGACCAAGGACAACATCAAGGACACCGTCATCAAGGACGGTATCTACAAGATCGACGAGATCTGCACCTCGAACTACAAGGCCGCCTGCGACACGCTCGGCCTGAAGTAGTCCCCCGCCGGAACCCCCGCGCACACACCGTGCGCGGGCCCCGGCCCCCGAAGCCCCTCCGGCGCCCTGCCCTCCTTCTCAGCCCCCGCTATCGGGCGGGGCGCCGGACGGAACGCTTCTCCTCCTCGTTCTCTTCTGCTCAAACCTCCGCGCCCCCCTCCTCGGGCGCGGCATCCCCGCCGGTCAGGCGGCGAAGGAGATGGTTCACGTGTCCGCTACGCCCGTGCTGGCGTTGCGCGGGGTCTCCAAGCGGTTCGGTGCCGTTCAGGCGCTCACCGACGTAGAGCTTGAGGTCCACGCCGGTGAAGTGGTCGCCCTGGTGGGCGACAACGGAGCCGGAAAGTCCACGCTGGTCAAGACGATCGCGGGTGTGCACCCCATCGATGACGGCGTCATCGAGTGGGAGGGCCGCGGTGTACAGATCAACAAGCCGCACGACGCCCAGGCGCTCGGCATCGCGACCGTCTACCAGGACCTCGCGCTCTGCGACAACATCGACGTCGTCGGCAACCTCTACCTCGGCCGGGAGCTGCGCAAGCGCGGCATCCTCGACGAGGTCGAGATGGAGCGCCGCTCGCGCGAGCTGCTCACCACGCTCTCGATCCGCATCCCGAGCGTCCGCATCCCGATCGCGTCGCTCTCCGGCGGCCAGCGCCAGACCGTCGCCATCGCCCGCTCGATGCTGGGCGAGCCCAAGCTCGTCATCCTCGACGAGCCGACCGCGGCCCTCGGCGTCGAGCAGACCGCGCAGGTCCTCGACCTGGTCGAGCGGCTGCGCGAGCGCGGCCACGCCGTCATCCTCATCAGCCACAACATGGCCGATGTGAAGGCCGTCGCGGACAAGGTCGCCGTGCTGCGCCTGGGCCGCAACAACGGCGTCTTCGACGTCAAGACCACCTCGCAGGAAGAGATCATCTCCGCCATCACCGGCGCCACGGACAACGCCGTGACCCGCCGTGCGGCGCGCAACGCGGAGGTTCAGAAGTGAGCACCGACAAGACCTCCCCCGTGGACAAGGCAGAGGCGGCCGACCCGACCGCCCCCATCCACCTCGACAAGCCGCACGAGGCCCCCGTGGACGCGCCGCCGGCCGCGGACGAGGCGGTCACGGCCGTCGACCCCCGCCTGCTCGTGCGCGAGCAGGGCTTCGCGGGCTACCTGTCCGAGTTCAAGCGCAAGATGAAGGCGGGCGACCTCGGGTCGCTGCCGGTCGTCGTCGGCCTGATCGTCATCATGGCGATCTTCCAGAGCCTGAACTCGAACTTCCTGACCGCCGGCAACCTCTCCGACATCTCGGTCGCCATGGTCGGCACCGGCATGATCGCCACCGGCATCGTCTTCGTCCTGCTGCTCGGCGAGATCGACCTGTCGGTCGGCTCGGTCAGCGGTGTCGCGGGCGCCACCTTCGCGGTGCTCAACGTCACCCACGGCATGGCCGAGTGGCTGGCCCTGGTCCTGGCGATCCTCACCGGCACGGTCGCCGGCGCCATCCACGGCTTCGTCTTCGCCCGGATCGGCGTGCCCGCCTTCGCCGTGACCCTGGCCGGTCTGCTGTTCTGGAACGGCTTCATGCTCCAGGTCCTCGGCAGCAACGGCACGATCAACCTGGACTCCGAGGGCCTGGTCGCCAAGCTGACCAGCTACTACTTCAGCGATGTGGCGGCTGCCTACGGCCTGGCCGTGATCGCGGTGGCGGCGTTCTTCCTCACCTCGCTCCTGGACAGCCGGCGCCGCGAGGCGGCCGGGGTGCCCTCGCGCCCCTTCAGCGAGATCGTGCTGCGCACGGTGCTGCTCGCGGTCCCGGCCGTCGGCGCCGCCGCCGTCTACAACCAGTACAAGGGCCTCCCGCTCGCGGTGGTGCTCTTCCTGGCGGTCCTGGTCCTCACCGACTTCGTGCTCCGGCGCACCGCGTACGGCCGCAAGGTCTTCGCGCTCGGCGGCTCCATCGAGGCCTCCCGCCGCGCCGGCATCAACGTCGTGATGATCCGCACCTCGATCTACGCCATCTCCGGCACCTTCGCGGCCATCGGCGGTCTCTTCCTCGCCTCCAAGATCACCGCGGCCAACCAGGGCGCGGGCAGCGGCGAGCTCCTGATGAACGCCATCGCGGCGGCCGTCATCGGCGGCACCAGCCTCTTCGGTGGCCGTGGCCGCACCTGGAACGCGCTGCTCGGTGTGCTGGTGATCACGTCGATCCAGTACGGCCTGGCGCTCCAGGGCATCGCCTCGCCGATCCAGTACATGATCACGGGTGGCGTACTGCTCGCGACCGTCGTGATCGACGCGGTGACCCGCAAGACCCAGAAGTCCGCCGGTCGCGCCTGACCAGCGGCCCGCACCCCCTCCCGCCCCTTGCGGGGCAAGGGGGGATGCCACAGACGGACCACGGACGTGCCCGGTGCCCCTCGCGGCGCCGGGCACATCTGTGCGTGGGCGCGGACGTCAGCCATTCGAGTGGTGCCGAACGCACCGCCCGATGACGGGCGTCGCGGACGGAACATTAGACTCGGCCAAATCGGCATGCTCGACCAGCACGGATGCAAGGAGGCACGGGTGCCGCTGCTTACCCGTATCAGGGGACCGCGCGATCTCGACCGGCTCAGCCCGGAGCAGCTGGACCAGCTGGCCGCTGAGATCCGGACCTTTCTCGTGGACGCGGTCTCCAAGACCGGCGGGCACCTCGGCCCCAACCTGGGTGTCGTGGAGCTCACCATCGCTCTGCACCGCGTCTTCGAGTCGCCCAAGGACAAGGTCCTGTGGGACACCGGCCACCAGAGCTATGTGCACAAGCTCCTCACCGGCCGCCAGGACTTCTCCAAGCTGAAGATGAAGGGCGGGCTCTCCGGATACCCGGCCCGCGCCGAGTCCGAGCACGACTTCATCGAGAACAGCCACGCCTCCACCGTGCTGGGCTGGGCCGACGGCCTGGCCAAGGCGAACGAGGTCCTCAGGAGGGACGACCACGTCGTCGCGGTCATCGGCGACGGCGCGCTCACCGGCGGTATGGCCTGGGAGGCGCTGAACAACATCGCCGCCGCCAAGGACCGCCCGCTGGTCATCGTCGTCAACGACAACGAGCGTTCCTACGCGCCGACCATCGGCGGCCTCGCCAACCACCTGGCGACCCTGCGCACCACCGACGGCTACGAGCGGTTCCTCGCCAAGGGCAAGGACCTCCTGGAGCGCACGCCGGTCGTCGGCAAGCCGCTCTACGAGACGCTGCACGGTGCCAAGAAGGGGCTCAAGGACTTCATCGCCCCCCAGGGCATGTTCGAGGACCTGGGCCTGAAGTACGTCGGCCCGATCGACGGCCACGACATCGAGGCGCTGGAGTCCGCGCTGACGCGCGCCAAGCGCTTCGGCGGCCCGGTCATCGTGCACTGCCTCACCGAGAAGGGCCGCGGCTACCAGCCCGCCCTCGCGGACGAGGCCGACCGCTTCCACGCCGTCGGCAAGATCCACCCGGACACCGGTCTGCCGGTCTCCACCTCGGGCCTCGACTGGACCTCCGTCTTCGGCGAGGAGATGGTCAAGCTCGGCAAGGAGCGCGAGGACATCGTCGCGATCACCGCGGCCATGCTCCAGCCGGTCGGCCTCGACAAGTTCGCCAAGGCCTACCCCGACCGGGTCTACGACGTGGGCATCGCCGAGCAGCACGCCGCGGTCTCCGCGGCGGGCCTGGCCACCGGCGGTCTGCACCCCGTCTTCGCCGTCTACGCCACCTTCCTCAACCGCGCCTTCGACCAGGTCCTGATGGACGTGGCCCTGCACCGGTGCGGAGTGACGTTTGTCCTGGACCGCGCGGGGGTCACCGGCACCGACGGCGCCTCGCACAACGGCATGTGGGACATGTCGATCCTCCAGGTCGTCCCGGACCTCAGGATCGCCGCCCCGCGCGACGCCGACCAGGTACGCGCCCAGCTGCGTGAGGCCGTCGAGGTCGAGGACGCCCCGACCGTGGTCCGCTTCTCCAAGGGCGCGGTCGGCCCCGCGGTCCAGGCGGTCGGCCGGGTCGGCGGTATGGACGTGCTGCGCGAGGCGGGCGCGGACCGCCCCGACGTGCTGCTGGTCTCGGTGGGCGCGCTCGCCCCGATGTGCCTGGAGATCGCCGACCTGCTCGACGCCCAGGGCATCTCGACGACCGTGGTCGACCCGCGCTGGGTCAAGCCGGTCGACGAGGCGATGGCCCCGCTCGCCGAGATCCACCGGGTCGTCGTCACCGTCGAGGACAACAGCCGTGTCGGCGGTGTCGGCTCGGCGGTCGCCCAGGCGCTGCGCGACGCGGGCGTGGACGTGCCGCTGCGCGACTTCGGCATCCCGCCGCGCTTCCTCGACCACGCCTCCCGCAAGGAGGTCATGGCCGAGATCGGGCTGACGGCGCCGGACATCGCCCGCCAGGTCACCGGACTGGTGGCCAAGCTGAGCGGGCTGGAGAGCGCGAGCGCCGTGGAGCCCGCGCGCGACTGACACCTTCCGCACGCGGTCGCCGCCGGCGCCGCGCACCGGTCGACGGGCCGGTTCGATCGCTCTGTACGGGTGGTTGAACCGGCCCAATCGCGTGAATTACGGCCGCTGCCCGGTACCCGTACCGCTCCACGTCCCGATCATGGCGGGGACATGAGCTAGCGGAGGTGCACAAGGTGGCTGGTACCGGTCTGTTTCGGACCAAAACAATTGAGAAGTCCATCGCGGACACGGAGGAACCGGAGCACGCACTCAAGAAGTCGCTGTCGGCGCTCGATCTGACGGTCTTCGGGGTCGGTGTCATCATCGGCACCGGCATCTTCGTCCTCACCGGCAAGGTCGCCAAGGAGAACGCCGGACCCGCGGTCGCCCTCGCGTTCGTGGCGGCCGGTGTCGTCTGCGCGCTGGCGGCGCTGTGCTACGCCGAGTTCGCCTCCACGGTCCCGGTGGCCGGGTCCGCGTACACGTTCTCCTACGCCTCGCTCGGCGAGCTGCCCGCCTGGACCATCGGGTGGGACCTGGTCCTCGAATTCGCCCTCGGCACCGCGGTGGTGGCCGTCGGCTGGTCGGGGTACGTCCGCTCCCTGATGGACAACGCGGGCTGGCATCTGCCGGACGCGCTGGCCGGGCGCGAGGGCGCCCACGGCTTCGGCTTCGACATCCTCGCCGCCGCCCTCGTCCTGCTGCTCACCGCCATCCTGGTCTTCGGCATGAAGCTCTCCGCGCGCGTCACCTCGGTGGTGGTGGCCATCAAGGTCACCGTCGTGCTGATCGTGATCATCGCGGGGGCCTTCTTCATCAAGTCCGACAACTACAAGCCGTTCGTCCCCAAGGCCCAGCCGCAGGAGGCGGGGGGCAGCCTCAAGGCGCCGCTGATCGAGCTGATGTCGGGGTACGCGCCCACCAACTTCGGTGTGATGGGCATCTTCACCGCAGCCTCCGTCGTCTTCTTCGCCTTCATCGGCTTCGACATCGTGGCGACCGCGGCCGAGGAGACCAAGAACCCGCAGCGGGACATGCCGCGCGGCATCCTCGGCTCGCTCCTCATCTGCACCACGCTGTACGTCGCCGTCTCCATCGTGGTCACCGGCATGCAGCACTACACCCGGCTCTCCATCGACGCCCCGCTCGCCGACGCCTTCAAGGCCACCGGGCACCCCTTCTACGCGGGCATCATCAGTTTCGGCGCCGCCGTCGGCCTCACCACGGTCTGCATGATCCTGCTGCTCGGCCAGACCCGGGTGTTCTTCGCGATGAGCCGGGACGGGCTGCTGCCCCGCTTCTTCTCCCGCGTCCACCCCCGCTACCGCACCCCGCACCGCCCGACCATCCTGCTCGGCGTGATCATCGCCGTCCTCGCGGGCTTCACCAGCCTCAGCGAGCTCGCCGAACTGGTCAACATCGGCACCCTCTTCGCCTTCGTCGTGGTCGCGATCAGCGTGATCATCCTGCGGCGCACCCGGCCCGACCTGCCGCGCGCCTTCCGCACCCCGCTGGTGCCCTGGGTGCCGATCCTGTCGGTGGCGGCCTCGCTCTGGCTGATGCTCAACCTCCCCGCCGAGACCTGGCTGCGGTTCGGGATCTGGATGGTGATCGGCTTCGTCGTCTACTTCCTGTACGGACGGTCCCACAGCCGTATCAACGCGGAGTGACGACAACCGGTTCCCGGAGTTGATCGCCCGGCCCCGTATGTCCCGCTTCAGTGGGAACTGCGGGGCCGGATAGCGTGCACCCCGTGCACCGTACGCCCACCGGCCCCCTCGCCCCGTCACACTCCGTACGCACGTCACGGGTGCCGCGACAGTGTGCGGAGCCGGTGCCCGGGCGCGGGGCGGGCTACTGGACGCGGCTGCTGCCCGCGCTCGCCGCCCTGGCCGTACTGACCCGGCTGCCCTCCTTCCGGCACTCCCTGTGGAACCCCGACGAGGGCTATCTCGCCGTCCAGGCCCGCCAACTCGCCGCCGGGGGAGCGCTCTACGACACGGTCGTCGACCGCAAGCCGCCGCTGCTGCCCTGGCTGTACGAGGCGGCCTTCGCGGTCTTCGGCGACACCTCGCTGAGCCCCCTGCGGGTCGCGGCGGTCGGCGCCCAGCTGCTCACCGCCGTACTCCTCGCCTCCACCGCCCGCCGCCGCTGGGGCGACGGCGCCGGCCGGACCGCGGGCGTGCTCCACCTGCTCGTCTCCATCGGCCTCAACCCCGAGGACACCCAGGCGGCGACGTTCGAGGTGTTCATACTGCCGTTCACGGTCGCGGCCGTACGCTGCGCCGACCGGGGCCAGTGGGCGCGCGCGGGGCTGGCCGTCGCCGGGGCCGTCCTCACCAAGCAGACCGGCGGAGCGGCGCTCGTCCCCGTGCTGTGGCTGCTCTGGCGCACGGCCTCACCCCGCCGCCCCGCCCTGCTGCGCACCGGCGCGGGACTGTGCGGCCCGGTCCTGCTCGGCGCGCTGCTCACCGGCCCCGCCGGATTCCTCTTCTGGACGGTCACCGGCTCCGGCGCCTACGCCTCCTTCACCGGCTCCGAGCTCCACGTCCTGGCCCGGGGACTGGCCAACACCGCCCTGCTCGCCCTCGCCTGCGCCGGACTCGTCCCGCCCGTCGTGCGGGTGCTGCGGATCGCCCGCACCGGCGCCCCCGACGTCTGGCTGTGGCTGGCCTCCTCGGCCGGGGCCGTCCTCACCGGCTTCCACTTCTTCGGCCACTACTACCTCCAGCTCGTCCCGCCGCTGGTGCTGCTGGCCGCCGCCGCCCTCCAGATCCTCCCGCCGCAGCGGCTCACGGCCGCGCTGCTCGCCTCCGCCTGCGCCTGCGCGCTCTTCCTGACCTGGGGTCTGCTCGCCCCGCGCCCCGAACTGGCCCACGCCGAGCGCCTGGCCGCGGCCGTACGGGCGCGCTCGGCGCCGGACGAGCCGGTCCTGGTGTGGGGGATACACCCCGAGACGTACTGGCTCGCGGGCCGCACCCCCGCCACCCGCTATCTGACCGCCGGGCTGCTCACCAACTACAGCGGCGGTCGCGACGGCCCCCAGGTGGGCGAGAAGTACGGGGTGGAGGGCTCCTGGCCCATCTTCCGCGCCGAGCTGGCCGGCCGGCCGCCGGTGCTGATCGTCGACGACTCCCGGGGCGGGCCGTACGCCCCCGAACGCCTCCCGAGCCTGCGCCGCCTGCTGGCGGCCCACTACGAGCCGCTGGCCGGAACGGTCGACGGGGCCGTGCTGTACGTCCGCGCTCAGTCCGCGCCCGTCGCGTCCCCGGCGGGGTGACGCACCGCCCGCGGGCCCACACACCGCGCCCCGTGCTCCTCCACCCGGCGGCGCAGCTCCCGGTCGGCCGTCACCACCAGGCAGGGACGGCCCGGCACGCGCCCGGCGGCCAGCTCCACGATCCGGTCGTCCCCGCTGCCGGGCGCCGGCTCCACCCGTACACCCGCCACCGGCTCCACCCCGCGGGCCGCGCCCTCGACCACCAGCACCACCTCGACGGGGCCCGGATGGCCCGGCAGACCGGACTCGGCGTAGCCCACCAGGCGGTCGCGCAGCCGCTCCGCCGCGCCGCGCCGGTCGCGCCACCAGCCGTCCGGAACCGAGCCCACCACATTGGCCGCGTCCACGATCACCAGCGAGGTCGTACCCATCCCGGCAGGGTGCCACGGGGCAGGGCGAAATCGCACGTGGGACCGGGGAAATCCCCCGAAATCCGGGGCCCGGGGCGAGTGTTATTGTCGCTGGGTCTCATGGTGTGTCGCATCCGGCCGCTCATCGCGGATCTGGTAGGGAAAGGTGGTCGGTGAGCCATGGCGTTCAAGCCTGCGCGTACCTCGAAGGGGCAGGCGGGCCCGGAGCGCGAGACGCCCACCGCCGCCCCCGTCGCCTCGCCCGGCCCCGTCCCGGCCCCCGCCCTGCCCGACGGCTCCCCGGCGGTCACCGGCTGGCTGCTGCGCGGCAAGGACGGTCGGCTCACCGCGTACGCGCCGGCCCCGGGCGGGGTGCTCCGCTGGACCGAGACGCACCCCGGCGGCCCCGAGTGGACCGGCCCCGAACTGGTCGCCCCGGCCAGCGGACTCGACCCGCGCCTGACCGTCGCCCAGGGCGCCGACGGCTATGTGCACCTGGTCGCGCTGCGCCGCACCACGACGCCCGCGGGTGAGGCCAGGACGGACGTCGTCCACGCCATCCAGTACCAGTCGGGACGCCCGGTCAAGGACTGGTATCCGCTCGGCACCCCCTACCGCGACCAGGAGAAGGCCGCCAAGGTCGGCCACCCGGCCGCCGTCGTCGACTCCGCCGACAACCTGTGGGTCTTCCTCCGCAACGCCGGGGGCGGGCTCTGCGCCCGCGGCCAGCTGTCCTCCGGCAAATGGGGCAACTGGAAGGACCTCAAGGGCTCCGGCTCGTACGGCGCGATCTGCGCGAGCACGGCCGAGGAGGGCCTCATCGAGGTGCTGGCCCCGGCCGAGCGCGGGGTGATGCGCTGGCGGCGCGGCCCCGGCGCCGACGAGTTCGAGCAGGTACCCGACCTCAAGCTCCAGGTGGCGAACGGGTCGGTGAGCGCCCAGCACACCGGCGAGGGCCGGCTCACGTTCTTCTGGCGCGAGTCCGGGGACGGCGAGGTGCGCGCCTTCCGCGAGGAGCTCCCGGCCGCGGGGTTGGGCGGCGCCTCGAACGGCCCGGTCGCCGTGCTGCGTACGCCGGTGGACGGCCACGACTGCACCCTGATGGCCCAGCGCGGCCCCGACGGCCGCCCGGCGCTCGCCGCCTATCCCACGGAGGCCGAGGCGGCCGGCGCGGTGTGGGCCTCCACGGGTGAGGTGTGCGCGGGAGTGCCGGCGCTGGCCCTCGACGCCCGGGGGCGGGTCGTCCTCGCCGCCTTCGGCACCGACGGACAGTTGCGCGTCACCCGGCAGAAGACCACGGAGCCGGGCCTGGCCCTGGAGGCCTGGACGGCCGTCTGACGCCCCGTCGGCCCGGTGCCGGACCCGGAACGCCAAGGAGGCCCCCCGCTGTCGCGGGGGGCCTCCTGTGCGCTGTGCGGGGGGCGTTACGCCGGGACGCTCGCCACGCCCTGCGCGAGGAACGTCTTGCCGTTCACACGCTCCGAGACACCCTCACGGTCCAGGTACGGCGTGATGCCGCCCAGGTGGAAGGGCCAGCCGGCACCGGTGATGAGGCAGAGGTCGATGTCCTGGGCCTCGGCCACGACACCCTCCTCCAGCATCAGACCGATCTCCTGCGCCACCGCGTCCAGGACGCGGTCGCGGGTCTGCTCCTCGGTCAGGGCGACATCGCCCTGCTTGAGGAGGGCGGCGACCTCGGGGTCCAGCTCCGGCTTGCCGGAGTCGTACACGTAGAAGCCGCGCTTGCCGGCCTTCACGACCGCGGCCAGGTTCTCGGAGACCGTGAAGCGGCCCGGGAAGGCGCGGTTGAGGGTCTCGGACACGTGCAGACCGATGGCCGGGCCGACCAGCTCGAGCAGGACCAGCGGCGACATCGGCAGACCGAGCGGCTCGACCGCCTTCTCGGCGACCTCGACCGGGGTGCCCTCGTCGATGACGTTCTGGATCTCGCCCATGAAGCGGGTCAGGATGCGGTTGACGACGAACGCCGGGGCGTCCTTCACCAGGACCGCGGTCTTCTTCAGCTTCTTGGCGACACCGAACGCGGTGGCCAGCGCCGCGTCGTCGGTCTGCTCGCCGCGCACGATCTCCAGGAGCGGGAGGATCGCGACCGGGTTGAAGAAGTGGAAGCCGACGACCCGCTCGGGGTGCTTCAGCTTCGACGCCATCTCGGTGACCGACAGCGAGGAGGTGTTGGTGGCGAGGATCGCGTGCGCCGGGGCGACCGCCTCGACCTCCGCGAACACCTGCTGCTTGACGCCGATCTCCTCGAAGACGGCCTCGATGATGAAGTCGGCGTCCGAGAAGCCCTCGGCCTTGTCGAGGACACCGGAGACCAGGCCCTTGAGGCGGTTGGCCTTGTCCTGGTTGATACGGGACTTGGCGAGCAGCTTGTCGATCTCGGCGTGGACGTAGCCCACACCCTTGTCGACGCGCTCCTGGTCGATGTCGGTCAGGACGACCGGCACCTCCAGGCGGCGCAGGAACAGCAGCGCGAGCTGCGAGGCCATCAGGCCCGCGCCCACCACGCCGACCTTGGTGACCGGACGCGCCAGCGACTTGTCGGGGGCACCCGCCGGACGCTTGGCGCGCTTCTGCACCAGGTTGAAGGCGTAGATGCCGGAGCGGAGCTCGCCGCCCATGATCAGGTCGGCGAGCGCCTTGTCCTCGGCGTCGTAACCGGCCTGGAGGTCGCCGTCCTTGGCCGCCTCGATGATGTCGAGCGCGCGGTAGGCGGCCGGGGCCGCGCCGTGCACCTTGGAGTCGGCGACGAACCGGCCCTTGGCGACGGCCTGGTCCCAGGCCTCGCCGCGGTCGATCTCGGGGCGCTCGACCTTCACGTCGCCCTTGAGGACGTTGGCGGTCCAGATCAGCGACTGCTCCAGGAAGTCCGCGCCCTCGAAGATCGCGTCCGCGATACCGAGGTCGAAGACCTGCCCGCCCTTGAGCTGGCGGTTCTGGTTGAGCGAGTTCTCGATGATCACCGTGACGGCGTTCTCCGCGCCGATCAGGTTGGGGAGCAGCGTGCAGCCGCCCCAGCCCGGGACCAGACCGAGGAAGACCTCGGGCAGCGAGAAGGCCGGCAGCGCCTTGGAGACGGTCCGGTAGGTGCAGTGCAGACCGACCTCGACACCGCCGCCCATGGCCGCGCCGTTGTAGTACGCGAAGGTCGGCACGGCCAGCGCGGCGAGGCGCTTGAAGACCTCGTGGCCGCCCTTGCCGATGGCCAGCGCGTCCTCGTGCTTCTTCAGCAGCTCGACGCCCTTGAGGTCGGCGCCGACCGCGAAGATGAACGGCTTGCCGGTGACACCGACGCCGACGATGGTGCCCTCGGCCGCCTCATTCTCCACCTGGTCGATGGCGGCGTTGAGGTTCGCCAGCGAGCCGGGGCCGAAGGTGGTCGGCTTGGTGTGGTCGAAGCCGTTGTCCAGCGTGATCAGCGCGAACCGGCCCGCACCGAACGGCAGGTCGAGGTGGCGCACGTGCGCCGAGGTGACGACCTCGTCCGGGAACAGCTCGGCCGCACCCTTCAAAAGCTCAGCGGTGGTGCTCACTTGCTGCCTCCGGCGTCCTTGTGGTGCGGGTTCTCCCAGATGACCGTGGCGCCCATGCCGAAGCCGACGCACATGGTGGTGAGGCCGTAGCGGACCTCCGGCTGCTCCTCGAACTGGCGCGCCAGCTGCGTCATCAGGCGTACGCCGGAGGAGGCGAGCGGGTGGCCGAACGCGATGGCGCCGCCGTACTGGTTGACGCGGGCGTCGTCGTCGGCGATGCCGTAGTGGTCCAGGAACGCGAGGACCTGGACGGCGAACGCCTCGTTGATCTCGAAGAGGTTGATGTCCTCGATCGACAGACCGGCCTTGGCCAGCGCCTTCTCGGTCGCCGGGATCGGGCCGTAACCCATGACCTCCGGCTCGACGCCCGCGAAGGCGTAGGAGACGAGGCGCATCTTGACCGGCAGGCCGTTCTCGCGCGCGAACTCCTCGGACGCGATGATCGACGCCGTGGCGCCGTCGTTGAGGCCGGCCGCGTTGCCCGCGGTGACGTTGCCGTGGACGCGGAACGGCGTCTTCAGGCCCGCCAGGCTCTCCAGCGTGGTGCCCGGGCGCATCGGCTCGTCGGCGGTGACCAGGCCCCAGCCGGTCTCGCCGACCTCGGCGTTGGTGTTGCGCACCGAGATCGGGACGAGGTCCTGCTGGATCTTCCCGTTGGCGTACGCCTTGGCCGCCTTCTCCTGCGAGCGCACGGCGTACTCGTCGGCGCGCTGCTTGGTGATGTGCGGGTAGCGGTCGTGCAGGTTCTCCGCGGTCATGCCCATGAACAGGGCCGACTCGTCGACGAGCTTCTCGCTCACGAACCGCGGGTTGGGGTCGACGCCCTCACCCATGGGGTGGCGGCCCATGTGCTCGACACCGCCCGCGATGACGGCGTCGTAGGCGCCGAAGGCGATGGAGCCGGCGACCGAGGTGACGGCGGTCAGCGCGCCGGCGCACATACGGTCGATGGAGTAGCCCGGCACGGACTGCGGCAGACCCGCGAGGATGCCGGCCGTGCGGCCCAGGGTCAGACCCTGGTCACCGATCTGCGTGGTCGCGGCGATGGCGACCTCGTCGATCTTGGCGGGGTCCAGGGCCGGGTTGCGGCGCAGCAGCTCCCGGATCGCCTTGACGACGAGATCGTCGGCCCGGGTCTCGTGGTAGATGCCCTTCGGGCCCGCCTTGCCGAACGGGGTGCGGACGCCGTCGACGAAGACGACGTCCCTGACGGTACGAGGCACGATGGCTCTCCTCCAGGGTGCGGGGTGGCACTGCTGCGCTTGGCGCACTCACCTGAGCGCGCGCTCACCCCGTCATGCTACTTGCGGGTAACCAAACTGCCCAGTCCCGAGGGCAGGAGCGGCGAACGTCACACTCCGACGGCCCCCTGGCATGGCCGTACCCCCTGGCGACCATGGTCGCCAGGGGGTACGGGAGGAGGGGTGCGGGGGCGCGTGCTCAGCCGTTGGCGGCCAGCGCCGCCGCCAGCAGCGGTGACACCTGCTCGACCTGCCAGCGCCGGGCGCCGTACGCGGTGAGCGCCTCGGCCACCGCCGCCTCGGAGCGGTCGCCCGGGGGCTCCCAGCACACCCGGCGCACCGTGTCCGGGGTGATCAGGTTCTCCTGCGGCATGTTCAGCCGCTCGGCCAGCTCCGACACAGCCGCGCGGGCCGCCGACAGGCGCGCCGCGGCGGCCGGGTCCTTGTCGGCCCAGGAGCGCGGCGGCGGGGGACCCGCGACCTGCTGGCCGGGCTGCGGAAGACCGGATTCCGGCAGGGCCCGGGCCCGGTCGACGGCCGCCTGCCACTGCTCCAGCTGACGCCGCCCCATCCGGTGGCCGAAGCCGGGCAGCGCCATCAGCGCCTGTACGTCCAGCGGCATCGCCAGCGACGCCTCGATGATCGCGGAGTCGCTGAGCACCTTGCCCGGCGAGACGTCACGGCGCTGGGCGACCCTGTCGCGGGCGGTCCACAGCTCGCGCACGGCGGCCATCTGGCGGCGCCGGCGGACCTTGTGCATCCCCGAGGTGCGCCGCCAGGGCTCCTTGCGCGGCGGCGCGGGCGGAGCCGCCGCGATCGCCTCGAACTCCTGGCGGGCCCAGTCCAGCTTGCCCTGCCGGTCGAGCTCCTTCTCCAGCGCGTCACGCAGATCGACGAGCAGCTCCACGTCCAGCGCCGCGTACCGCAGCCAGGGCTCGGGCAGCGGGCGGGTCGACCAGTCCACCGCGGAGTGGCCCTTCTCCAGGGCGTATCCGAGGACGCTCTCGACCATCGCGCCCAGGCCCACGCGCGGGAATCCCGCGAGGCGCCCGGCGAGCTCGGTGTCGAAGAGCCGCGTGGGGGTCATGCCTATTTCCCGCAGGCAGGGCAGGTCCTGGGTGGCCGCGTGCAGGATCCACTCGGTACCGGCGAGGGCGTCGCCGAGGGAGGAGAGGTCGGGGCAGCCCACCGGGTCGACGAGCGCGGTGCCCGCGCCCTCGCGGCGGAGCTGCACGAGGTAGGCGCGCTGGCCGTAGCGGTAGCCGGAGGCGCGCTCGGCGTCCACCGCCACCGGGCCGGTGCCGGCCGCGAACGCGGCGACGATCTCGGCGAGCGCCTCGTCGGTGGCTACGACGGGCGGAATGCCGTCACGCGGCTCCAGCAGGGGAGTCGGCTGCCCATCGACCGGGACGTCGTCGTCCGGGGGGGCGCCCCCGGTGGTTCGCAGTGCTGTCTCTGCTGCGGTCTTTTGGGCGTCGGTCACCTGTCAAGGGTACTTGTGTATACGCCGCGCCCGTCGACGGAACGTTCCGCCGACGGGCGCGTGAGGGGCGCACGGCGCCTTGTGGGGGGAGCATGCCCCTCGGGACGCCTGGGTCAGTGGATGATTCCGGTACGCAGCGCGACGGCCACCATGCCGGCTCTGTCGCCCGTGCCGAGCTTGCGCGCGATCCGGGCGAGGTGGCTCTTCACGGTCAGCGCGGAGAGTCCCATGGACACACCGATCGCCTTGTTGGACTGGCCCTCGGCGACCAGCCGCAGCACCTCGACCTCGCGCCCGGAGAGCTCGCGGTAGCCACCCGGGTGGCTCGGGGAACCCGGGGGGCGGCGGTGCATACGGGCCGCCGCGGCGCCGATGGGGGCGGCGCCGGGACGGGTGGGGTGGCCGATGTTGGTCCGCGTACCGGTGACGACATAGCCCTTCACGCCGCCCGCGAGGGCGTTGCGCACGGCGCCGATGTCGTCGGCGGCCGAGAGGGCCAGACCGTTGGGCCAGCCCGCGGCGCGGGTCTCGGACAGCAGGGTGAGCCCGGAACCGTCGGGCAGATGGACGTCGGCAACGCAGATGTCGCGCGGGTTGCCGACGCGGGGACGTGCCTCCGCGATGGACGACGCCTCGATGACGTCCCGTACTCCGAGAGCCCACAGATGGCGCGTGACCGTGGAGCGGACTCGGGGGTCGGCGACGACGACCATGGCCGTCGGCTTGTTCGGGCGGTAGGCGACCAGGCTTGCGGGCTGCTCAAGGAGAACGGACACCAGGCCTCCTGGGGGGGGGAAGGGTGCGGGACGGAGCCGGCTCGGGGATGAAGCCGGGGCGAACCGTGCAGATAGGGTCACTGACCTCTTCGGCAGCCAGCCCGTCCGCCTTTAGGGAATGATCACGATTTGGTGAGAAACATTTAGGGCAATTAGGACAGGCGATCGATGGGGGAGTGGCAGGACGAGCCTTGTGGGACTCACCGGTCGCCTGTCCGGGGCGTGGGGCCCTGACACCCGGCGGCGCGAGAGCGCCCCTCGGGGCGCGGGGACGCGGGGACTCCGGGGCGCGGGGCCGTGCCCGGCATCGGCGACGAGCGGCGACGGACACCGGCACGCCCGACAACCCGGCACGCCCGACAACCCGGCGCGGCCCGCCGAGCGTCGCGGGGCAGGCGGGACTTTCGCAACACGCCCTAGCGGGGGTCCCGCCGCTGCGGCAGCGTGACGACACCCGCGTCCCCCGACGCGGAAGGCACCGGCGGCAGCCCGGCCACCTGGCACAGCAGGTCGCACCAGGCCGCGAGATGCGCCGCCGAGTCCGGCACCCCGCCATGCCCCTCACGCGGGGTCCACGACGCCCGGATCTCGATCTGCGTCGCCGGCAGCCGCTGGGCGAGCCCGCCGAAGTAGTACGAGCCGGCCCGCGTCACGGTCCCGCTCGCCTCCCCGTACGACAGCCCCCGCGCCTCCAGCGCGCCCGTCAGCCACGACCAGCAGACCTCCGGCAGCAGCGGGTCGGCCGCCATCTCCGGCTCCAGTTCCGCCCGTACCAGCGTGACCAGGCGGAACGTGCCCTGCCAGGCGTCGTGCCCGGCCGGGTCGTGCAGCAGCACCAGCCGGCCGTCCGCGAGGTCCTGGTCGTTGTCGACGACCGCGGCCTCCAGCGCGTACGCGTGCGGCGCCAGACGCTGCGGTGGCCGGGTCGGGTCGACCTCGATCTCGGGGCGCAGCCGTGCGCCCCGCAGCCCGTCGACCGCCTGGCGGAAGACCAGCGGAACGGTCCTGCCGTCCGTGCTGTCCGTGCCGCCGGCGCCATCCGAAGTTCGTCCCTGAGCGGCAGCCATGCGGGGAAGACTAGGCGGAACGGCCGCCCGGCGCCGGTAGGGACACCCGGGCCCGGCGGACGGCTTGTCGCCACGTGCGAAGATTCTGGACGTGAACGCCAACGCATCCCCCTCGGGCCCGCCGACACAGACGTACGACTCCGCCTTCCTCAAGGCGTGCCGCCGGGAGCCGGTTCCGCACACGCCCGTCTGGTTCATGCGGCAGGCGGGGCGCTCGCTGCCCGAGTACCTGAAGGTGCGCGAGGGCATCCCGATGCTGGAGTCGTGCATGCGGCCCGAGCTGGTCACCGAGATCACGCTCCAGCCGGTGCGCCGCCACAAGGTGGACGCGGCCATCTACTTCAGCGACATCGTGGTGCCGCTCAAGGCCATCGGCGTCGACCTCGACATCAAGCCGGGCGTCGGCCCGGTCGTCGCGCAGCCGATCCGTACGCGCGCGGACCTCGACCGGCTGCGCGACCTCACCCCCGAGGACTTGCACTACGTCACCGAGGCGATCGGCATGCTGACCGCCGAGCTCGGCGAGACGCCGCTGATCGGCTTCGCGGGCGCGCCCTTCACCCTGGCGAGCTACCTCGTGGAGGGCGGCCCGTCCCGCAACCACGAGCACACCAAGGCGCTCATGTACGGCGACCCGCAGCTGTGGGCCGACCTGCTCGACCGCCTCGCCGACATCACCGGCGCCTTCCTGAAGGTCCAGATCGAGGCGGGCGCCTCCGCCGTCCAGCTCTTCGACTCCTGGGTGGGCGCGCTGGCCCCCGCCGACTACCGCCGCTCGGTGATGCCGGCGTCCGCGAAGGTGTTCCGCGAGGTCGAGAAGTACGGCGTGCCGCGCATCCACTTCGGCGTCGGCACCGGCGAGCTCCTCGGCCTGATGGGCGAGGCCGGCGCGGACGTCGTCGGCGTCGACTGGCGCGTCCCGCTCGACGAGGCTGCCCGCCGCGTCGGCCCCGGCAAGGCGCTCCAGGGCAACCTGGACCCCGCGGTCCTCTTCTCGACGCCCGAGGCGGTCGAGGAGAAGACCCGCGACATCCTGGACGCGGCGGCCGGCCTGGAGGGCCACGTCTTCAACCTGGGCCACGGCGTCCTGCCGACGACCGACCCGGACGCGCTGACCCGCCTGGTGGACTACGTCCACACCCGCACCGCGCGCTAGTTCCCCGCCGCCCGCACCGCCGAGACGGCCTTGCGGGCGGCGACCAGGACCGGGTCCCAGACCGGTGAGAAGGGCGGGGCGTAGCCGAGGTCCAGGGTCACCACCTGTTCCACGGTCATCCCCGCCGTCAGCGCCACGGCCGCGATGTCGACGCGTTTGGCGGCGCCCTCGCGCCCGACGATCTGCACGCCGAGGAGGCGTCCCGTACGCCGCTCGGCGAGCATCTTCACCGTCATCAGGGCGGCTCCCGGGTAGTACCCCGCGCTGTTGGTGGACTCGATGGTCGCGGTCACGAACTGAAGACCCGCCTCGCGCGCCTCGCGCTCGCGCAGCCCCGTACGGGCGATTTCCAGGTCGCAGACCTTGCTCACCGCCGTACCGACGACGCCCGGGAACGTGGCGTAGCCGCCGCCCACGCCCGAGCCGATGATCTGGCTGTGCTTGTTGGCGTGCGTGCCCAGCGCGATGTGCCGCTCGCGGCCCGAGACCAGGTCCAGGACCTCCACGCAGTCGCCGCCCGCCCAGATGTCCTCGTGGCCGCGCACCCGCATCGCCAGGTCGGTGAGCAGTCCGCCGTGCTCGCCGAGCGGCAGCCCGGCCTTCCGGGCCAGCTCCGTGCGCGGCTCGACGCCGATGCCGAGGACCACGACGTCCGCCGGGTACTCGGCGTCCTTCGTCGCCACCCCCCGAACCCTGCCGTCCTCATCCGTGAGGATGCCGGTGACCTCGGCGCCGGTGACCGTGGTGATACCCATCGCGTCCATCGCCTCGTGGACCAGCCGGCCCATGTCCGGGTCGAGGGTGGCCATCGGCTCCTCGCCCCGGGTCACCACCGTGACCTCGTACTCGCGGCGCAGCAGGGCCTCGGCCATCTCCACGCCGATGTAGCCCGCGCCCACGATCACCGCCCGGCGCCCGCGCGTCGCGGCCAGGGTGTCCAGGAGCGCCTGTCCGTCGTCGAGGGTCTGCACCCCGTGGACGCCCGGCGCGTCGATGCCGGGCAGGTCCGGCCGGACCGGGCGCGCGCCGGTGGCGATCACGAGCTTGTCGTACGCCGTCCAGGACTCCTCGCCCGACCCCAGATCGCGGGCGCGCACCCGCTTCCCGGCCGTGTCGATCTCGACGGCCTCCGTGCGCGTACGCAGGTCGATGCCGCGCTCGCGGTGCTCCTCGGGCGTCCGCGCGATGAGCTTGTCCCGCTCCTCCACGTCGCCGCCCACCCAGTAGGGGATGCCGCACGCGGAGTACGAGGTGAAGTGGCCGCGCTCGAACACCACGATCTCCAGGTCGTCCGGCCCCCTGAGCCTGCGGGCCTGCGACGCGGCGGACATCCCCGCCGCTTCGCCCCCGATGACCACCAGTCGCTCCGCCGCCATTGCGCACCCTCTCGTCCGGTCCTCCCGCACCTGCTCTTCCTGGGGAAGATACGTACGGGGGCGCCCCGGAATTCCCCGGCGCGGCACTCGGCGCGGGGCTGTCGGCGCCGTCTGAGAGAGTGGTCGCATGGACAACTCCGCCGTCAGCGCACCGCACATCGTCGTCGTCGGAGGCGGCATCTCCGGACTCGCCGCCGCGCACCGCCTGCTGGAGTCCGGCGCGCGCGTGACCGTCCTGGAGGCCACCGGCCGTCTCGGCGGCAAGCTGCTCGCGGGCGAGATCGCGGGCGCGCGGGTGGACCTCGGCGCCGAGTCGATGCTGGCGCGCCGCCCCGAGGGCGTCGCCCTCGCGCGCGAGGTGGGCCTCGGGGACCGGCTGACGCCGCCCGCGGCGACGGCGGCGATCTGGACGCGCGGGGTGCTGCGGCCGATGCCCAAAAACCATCTGATGGGCGTCCCGGCCGACCCCGCCTCCCTCACCGGGATCGTCTCCGCCGACGGCCTGGCGCGCATCGCCCAGGACCGCGAACTGCCCGCCACCGAGGTCGGCGAGGACATCGGCGTCGGGGAGTTCGTGGCGCGCCGCGTCGGCCGCGAGGTCGTCGACCGCCTGGTGGAACCGCTCCTGGGCGGGGTGTACGCGGGCGACGCCTACCGGCTCTCGATGCGCGCGGCCGTGCCCCAGCTCTACGCCGTCGCGCGCGAGAACGGCTCGCTGCTCGACGGCGTCGCCCGCGTCCAGGCGAAGGCCGCCGCCGGCCCGCGCGACGACAGCCCGGTCTTCGTGGGCCTCGACGGCGGCATGGGCACCCTGCCGCTCGCGGTCGCGGACGCGGTCCGCGCCGCGGGAGGCCTCATCCGCACCGGGGCCCCGGTGCGCGCCCTGACCCGTACCGCCGACGGCTGGCTGGTGCGGACGGACTCGCCCGAGGCGCCCGCGATCGAGGCGGACGGCGTGGTCCTCGCGTCCCCCGCCGGCCCGGCGTCCGCGCTGCTCGCCGCCGAGTCCCCGTCCGCCGCCGCCGAGTTGGCGACCGTGCAGTACGCCTCGATGGCCCTGGTCACCATGGCGTTCCGGCGCGCGGACCTGGAGCACCTGGAGCGCCGCTCGGGCTTCCTCGTCCCGTCGGTCGACGGCCGCACGATCAAGGCGTCCACCTTCTCCTCGTACAAGTGGCAGTGGGTCACCGACCGGGCCCCCGACCTCTTCGTGCTCCGTACCTCGATCGGGCGGTACGGCGAGGAGGAGCACCTGGAGCGCGACGACGCCGACCTGGTGGCCATGTCGCTGGCCGACCTCGGGGAGGCGGTGGGTCTCGCCGCCAGACCGGTCGCCTTCGAGGTGACGCGCTGGACCGGGGGCCTGCCGCAGTACCCGGTGGGCCACCTCGCGCGCGTGGCCCGCGTCCGCGACGCCCTGGCGAAACTGCCCGGCCTGCGGATCTGCGGGGCCGCGTACGACGGGGTCGGCATCCCCGCGTGCGTCGCCGGCGCCCGGCGCGCCGCCGACGAGATCATCGCCACGTCGACCCTGGCGCAGAACACTCAGCGTGACGCGGGACAATAGCCTCATGAGTGCACCGGAAAAGATCCCGAACGCAGGGAAGAAGGCGAAGGACCTCAACGAGGTCATCCGCTACACGCTGTGGTCCGTCTTCAAGCTGCGCGACGTGCTGCCCGAGGACCGCGCCGGGTTCGCCGACGAGGTCCAGGAGCTGTTCGACCAGCTCGCCGCCAAGGACGTCACCGTCCGCGGCACCTACGACCTGTCCGGGCTGCGGGCCGACGCCGACCTCATGATCTGGTGGCACGCGGAGACGGCCGACGAGCTCCAGAGCGCGTACAACCTCTTCCGCCGCACCAAGCTGGGCCGCGCCCTGGAGCCGGTCTGGTCGAACATGGCGCTGCACCGCCCGGCCGAGTTCAACAAGGCGCACATCCCGGCCTTCCTCGCCGACGAGAACCCGCGCGACTACGTGTCGGTGTACCCCTTCGTGCGCAGCTACGACTGGTACCTGCTGCCCGACGAGGACCGCCGCCGGATGCTCGCCGACCACGGCAAGATGGCCCGCGGCTACCCGGACGTGCGCGCCAACACGGTCGCCTCGTTCTCGCTCGGCGACTACGAGTGGCTGCTCGCCTTCGAGGCCGACGAGCTGCACCGCATCGTCGACCTCATGCGTCATCTGCGCGCCTCCGAGGCCCGGATGCACGTCCGCGAGGAGGTCCCGTTCTACACGGGCCGCCGCAAGTCGGTCGCGGACCTGGTGGCGGGCCTGGCCTGACGGCCGTCCCCACCGCGTATGCCCGGTGACCGGGCCCGCCGAGACGGGCCCGGACTCACCCCTGACCCGGAAGATCAGAGAGCGGACGGCCGCAGCCCGGACCTGGGCGCCGACCGCTCGTCCAGCGACACCGGGTTCGGCTCCGGGTGCGGCGCGCACGACGCGCGCCGCACCGGCGTCCGTCCGCTCAGCAGGTAGTCCATCAGATAGCCGTTGACACAGGGGTTGGGGCCGCCGCCGATGCCGTGCGTACCGGCGTCCTTCTCGGTCACCAGCACCGACCCGGGCAGTCTGCGCTGGAGCTCCAGCGCCCCCTGGTACGGCGTCGCCGCGTCCCGTTCGGCCGCCAGGATCAGCGTCGGCGGCAGCTTCCCGCGGCGCACTCCCACGTCCACCGGCCGCTGCCGGGGCGCCGGCCAGTAGGCGCACGGCAGGTTCATCCAGGCGTTGTCCCATGTCTCGAACGGCGCGATCTCCGCGAGCGCGCTGTTGTCGCGGTCCCACACGGACCAGTCCGTCGGCCAGGGCGCGTCGTTGCACTCGACCGCCGTGTACACCGCGTTCCCGTTCTCGTCGTCCCACGCCGCCTGCGGATGCGGCGAGGCCTGCGCGATCAGCGGCTTGGGGTCGCCCTTGAGGTACGCCGAGAGCGCGGTCGCCCGCAGCGCCCAGTAGTCGTCGTAGTACCCGGCCTTCAGGAAGGCCGACTGGAGCTGGCCGGGGCCGACCTTGCCGCCCGCCGGCTCCTCGGCGAGCCGGGCGCTCACCTTCTCGAAGTTCTCCAGGACCTGCTCGGCCGTGGTGCCCAGGTGGTACACGCCGTCGTGCCGGGCGACCCAGGCGCGGAAGTCCTCCCAGCGGCTCTCGAAGGCCAGTGACTGGTCGAGGTTGTTGCGGTACCAGATCTGCCTGGGGTCGGGGTTGACCGCCGAGTCGAAGACCATCCGGCGCACATGGGAGGGGAAGAGCGTGGCGTACACGGCGCCGAAGTACGTGCCGTAGGACGCTCCCACGAACGTCAGCTTCCGCTGTCCGAGCGCGGCCCGCAGCACATCGAGGTCGCGCGCGTTGTTGAGGCTGGTGTAGTGCCGCAGAGCCGCGCCCGCGTTGCGCGCGCAGCCCCGCGCGTACGCCTTGGCCTGCGCGATCCGCTCCAGCTTGTAGGAGGGCGAGGGGTCGGTCGGGGCGGGGGTGGGTGCCTTGGCGAAGTCCTTCGGGTCCTGGCAGGACAGCGGCGCGGAGCGGGCGACCCCGCGCGGGGCGTAGCCCACCAGGTCGTAGGCCCCCGCGATCCGCTTCCACTCGGGCAGGCTCGCGACGATCGGGAAGTACATGCTGGAGGCGCCGGGGCCGCCGGGGTTGTAGACCAGCGCGCCCTGCCGCTCGGCCCGTTTGCCGGTGGCCCGCACCCGGCTGACGGTGAGGGTGATCTGCCGTCCCCTCGGCTTGGCGTAGTCGAGGGGGACCCGGACCGTGCCGCACTGGATGGTGTCGGGGAGCATCTCCGCCTTGGGGCAGCGGCCGAAGGCGATCCCGGTCGCCGCCGCGCGCCGGGCGGCGACGGCCGTGCCGTGCGCCTCGGCGGTGAGCGGATCCATACCGCCGGCCGGGGAGACGGCCAGGGTGGAAAGAACGAGGGAACCGAGCGTTCCGTACAGTGCTGCTGCTCTCATCTACATCCCTTTGCGGGTCTGTCCGGCACGGCAGGTGTCCGGTACAAAAGGGATGATTAGCGGAGTAATTGGCGAAGTAAAGCACCGGCGGGCGGTGCGCCGGGGTCAAAGTCGCCCGTCAGGGCACCCGTCGGATCCGCGGCGGCCCGTCGGCCGGACTGCCCGCCGGGCCGCCGCTCAGACCGTCCGGCCGGCGCGCAGGGCGGTCCGCAGCTCCGGGTCGTCGACCGCGCACACGCCCCGTACCGCGACGGCGGTGAGGGGGTCGCCGGCCGGGTCGATCCGGCCCAGCAGCCGCTGGCCGTCGGGGGAGGCCCAGCGGGTGTGCGGATGGACCTCGAAGCGGGCGATGAAGAGGCAGCCGAGGGTGAGGACGGTCGGCAGCGAGAACCAGGCGGCGATCTCCGCCTGTGTCGCGCGGTCCTGACCGGGCATCAGGAGGGCGATCGCGCCGAGGGTGAGGGTGAGCGCCGCCGCGCCGCGTACGGCCCGTACGGAGGCCGTGACGCCCGTTCTGGCGGCATCGGGGACGGCGAGCCCGGCGGCGGCCAGCCGGTCGGCGAGGGCGTGCACCGCGTCGGCGGCGGCCGTGGCCGACCGGATCGCCGCTATCCGGGCCTGTCCGCCCGGCCCGATGGCCCCTATCACCGACCGCTCCAGGTCGTCACGGCCCTCCGGGTCGACGACCGTGGCCCAGCCTGTGTGCGCGAGCAGCAGCCGGCGGGCGCGGTGCATGGTGACCAGGGTCAGATCGGTGACCCGGAAGGGGCCGCCCGCGAGGAAGGCCGCCTCGTAGAGCGAGAGGCCGAGCTGCGGGTCCCGGGTGACCGGGCCCTGGTCGGCCGCCGCGGACGCGGCGAGGCAGAGCCGCGCGCACGAGACGGCGGACGCGAGGCACGCGGCGACCAGGAAGAGAACCCAGAACATGGCCGAGTTGTATGTGAAGCGGTCAGGCCGGCGCCATGCCTTTCCCATGATGTGGACATGGAGTTATCGGTTCGTTACGGAGTGTCGGTGGGGTTGACCCGGCTGGCGGCGGGCGGCAGCGCGAACGACGGGGTGACGGGCGCGGGGGAGGGGAAGGTGGCGCCCGGGGTGGGCGGCGGCGGCCCGCTGGGGGACGCGGTGGCGCCCGCGACGCTGTCCCGGGCCAGCGCGTCGAAGTCGACGAGGCCGGTCGCCTCCAGCATCCGGATGTGGTCCAGGACCGTGGTGTTGGCGTCGTCGGCGAGGGCGCGCACCAGGGAGTTGCGGGTGCTGGCCCGGATCTGCGCGACGAGCGAGAACACCTTCCCGTGCGCCGCGCGCAGGATGTTGGCGAAGTCCTTCTCGTAGGTGGCCCCGCTCTCCGCGGTCAACGTCCGCAGCCACCCCCGCTGTTGTTCGTTGGGCTGGTCGGGCAGCTCCATCCCGAGCTGCGCCGCGACCTCGCGTACGCGCGCGTCGAGGAAGGCGTGCCCGTCGATCAGGTGGTGCCCGGCGGTCGTGACGGCCGCGCTGGGCGCCCGCTCGACGGCCTGCTGCCCGGCGGGCAGCTCCCACAGCCCGGCGAGTCTGACCCGGACGACGAAGTCACGGTCGGCGGCCGAGAGCGGACCCCAGCGGGTGGGCACGGAACCGGCGTTGAGGTTGGCGAGTCCGGTACCCGAGCGGTCGGCGTAGGACCAGACGGGGAAGAGCAGGGCGGCGATGGTCGCGGTCAGGGCGACGACGACCAGGCCGGTACCGGAAAGGAATATCCGACGCATGAAAGCCTCCAAGTGCGGTGCGCACGGTAATGCGGAGGCGGGTGATCCGGGGAGTGTTTCGAGGAAAACCGTGACGGGACCGTGTGGGAGGCATCACGGGTCGGCCGAGTCCGAGACGCCGCCTAGGGCCGGGTGGTACCGTGCCCGACCCCGTCCGGGTGGGCCCGTACGAGCCCGACCCCGGCTACGCGGCGCGGACGAGCCCGCGCACGAAGCGGGTGACCCGCCTCGGGGGCCGGGCGCCGGACCGGTCCCGCCACCACCGTCCCAACTGCCGGGAGACGTCGGCGTCGAGGTCCTCCCGCCGGAGCAGCGACTCCACGAAGTCCAGGGCGTCACGGCGGTAGCCGTCGCGCATGGGGCGCTCGCGCGCGTACGCGAGGTAGGCCGGCCGGTAGGCGTCCCCCAGGATGCGGGGCAGCTCGGGCGCCACCTTGGCCACCACATCGGCCCGCTTGGCGGCGAGGGCGCGGGCCTGGACACGCAGCCGGGCGGCGTCGAACCCGGGCGGCACCGGGGTGCCCGCGACCAGGGCCGACAGGAGCGAGGTCTGGGCGAGGGCGAGCGGGACGCGTTCCGGCTCCCCGTCCGCGTCGGCCGACCGTGCGGGGCCGGTGGGGGCCAGAGGGCCCCGGTTGTTCGCGGGCGTCGGGAGCGAAGGCCGCGGGCCCCGGCTCTCAGGGGAGCGGGGAGCCGTGCGACCGGCCTTCGGCGGGGCTTTTGCCAGGACGCCGCGGATGGCGGACAGCTCCCCCGCCAGCTCCGCCTCCGGCGGAAACGCGTCGTCCCGCTCCAGCAACACCCCCGGCGGCGCCACCCGCCCCACCAGCTCCGCCAGTACACCCAGCACCTCCGCGCCCACGGGGTGCGCATGGGTGTCGTGCCAGACACCGTCCTTCTCGACGCCCCCGGCGACATGCACATACGCGATCGCCTCCACCGGCAGCTCCGCGAGGGCCTTCGCCGGGTCCTCCCGGCGGTTCACCCGGTTCGTGTGGAGGTTCGCCACGTCGATCAGGAGCCGCACTCCCGTACGCTCCACCAGCTCCGCGAGGAACTGCCCCTCCGTCATGTCCTCGTCCGGCCAGTTCACCAGCGCCGCGATGTTCTCCAGGGCGAGCGGCACCGGCAGGCTCTCCTGGGCGATACGGACGTTCTCGCAGAGCACCTCCAGCGCGTCCCAGGTGCGCGGCACGGGCAGCAGATGCCCCGCCTCCAGGCGCGGCGACGCGGTGAGCGCGCCCCCGCCGCGGACGAACGCGATGTGCTCGGTGACCAGCGGCGCCGACAGCGCTCGCGCCCGCGCCGCAAGCTCGGCCAGCCGTCCCGCGTCCGGGCGGTCGGCGCCGCCGAGGCCCAGCGAGACGCCGTGCGGCACGACCGTGACCCCGCGTTGCCGCAGCCGTACCAGCGACTCCGGGAGGTGGCCGGGGCAGAGGTTCTCGGCCACCACCTCCACCCAGTCGACGCCCGGCAGCCGCTCGACCGCGTCCGCGATCTCGGGCCGCCAGCCGATGCCGATCCCCAGCTCCAGCTCCAGCTCCATGGCCGGCCTCCCCCGTAGTCCGACGCGTTCAGGGCGCGTGTGGAGTGGTCATGGCCCCGCCCGGTGCGCGCCAACCCGCCCGCGCCCACCTTCAGAGCTTGATTTGAGGTTGGCTCACTTCTGCGCGGCCAGCGAGTCGTAGTCCACCAGGCCCGTCGCCTCCAGCATGTTGATGTGGTCGAGGACCGTCTGGTTCGCGTCCTGCGCCAGATCGCGTACGAGCGAGTTGCGGGTGGAGGCCCGGACCTGGGCGACCAGCCCGAACACCTTGCCGTGGGCGCGCCGCAGCAGGTTGGCGAACTTCACCTCGTAGTCGTGGCCCTGCGCGGCCGAGAGCTCCTTGAGCCAGCCCTGCTGCTGCTCGTTGGGCTGGTTGGGCAGCTCCATCCCGAGCTGGGCGGCCACATCGCGTACGTGCTTGTCGAGCGCGGTGTGCCCCATGACCATGTGGTCACCGGCCGCCTTGATCGCCGCGCTGGGTGCCCGCTCCTGCGCCTGCTGCCCGGCGGGGAGCTCCCACAGCCCGGCCAGCCGCACCTTGGTCACCAGCTCGCGGTCGGCGGGCGAGAGCGGCCCCCAGCGGGTCGCCACGGACGACGCGTCGAGGTTCGACTTGTCCGTCCCCAGCCGGTCGGCGTACGACCAGACGGGGAAGGCGAGCGCGCCGATGGTGGCGGCCAGCGCCACGATGATCAGAGCCGTTCCGTTGAAACGGCCGAGTATCCCGATCCGGTCGGTCCGGTCCGTCCGTCCGATGCGTCGCATCAACATCTCTCCCGTGCAGGCGATTTGGCGTACCGGGAGGTACGGATGGGACGGGAGTCGTGTTCAGATCAGCCGGACGGTGTTCACCGGCCGAGCCGCTCCCGCAGCGCCGGGTGGTCCGCCACCACCGTGCACGACCCCGGCGCGATCTCCGTGAAGCCCGCGTCCCGGACCACCGGCAGCCCGCCGGTCGTCAGCGCCGCCCACCGCTCGCGGGGGGCCACCCGGACCGACAGGGCGAAGTCCGCCTCCCGCCACGCCGTGCGCTCCGCCTCCGTCAGCTCCCACCAGGCGAGCTGGGCGCCGTGCCCGGCCTGGGCCATCGTCTTGCCCGCCGACATGTCGAGCTCCGGGTTGAGCCACAGGACCGGCGCGAGGGGGTCGGGGGCCGGCGGCTCGGCCGGGTCGTCCAGGTCCGTCCCGGAGACCTGGAGCTTGAGCAGCTCCTTCGGCCAGCCGTCCAGCGGGACCGGCGGAAAGACCCGCACCTGCGCCGACTTGCCGGTCACGGCGATGCCCGGCAGCGCAGACGCCTTGCGCCACTCGGCGCCGCGCGCCCGCCGCACCACCTTGCGGATCCTGGCGTCCTGCCAGTCCCGCACGGCCTGGGCCCAGACGCCCTCGCCGAGCGACCGCTCGTCGGCGAGCATCACCAGGACGGCCCGGGCCGCGGTCTCCAGCGCGTCGGTGCGGGCCGGCGGGTCGGTCTTCTCGATGCGGACGACCAGCGGCAGGACGTACTGGGGGGCCTCGTCGCGTACGTCGGGCTCCTCGCGGAACGGGCTCGCGGCGGGCGTCTTCGGCATCTCTTCACTGCTCACCGCACCAGTCTGCCAGCCGCGCTTCCCCGGAATCTTGGCGGAATGAACCCTTCCGGGACAGGATGCGCGCATGAAGAGCGATCTTTTTTCCTCGGGGCACATGGCGGAGCCGGCCACCGAGGCCGGTATGACGCTGCAGAACGCCAAGTCCATCAAGTACGCGGTCAACGGCGAGATGCTCGCACGCCAGGGAGCGATGATCGCTTACCGCGGAAACCTCCAGTTCGAGCGGCGCGGCCAGGGCATAGGCGGCATGCTCAAGCGCGCGGTCACCGGTGAGGGCCTGCCCCTCATGGCGGTCACGGGCCAGGGCGAGGCGTGGTTCGCGCACGAGGCGCAGAACTGTTTCATCGTCGACATCGAGCAGGGCGACGTCCTGACCGTCAACGGCCGCAACGTCCTGTGCTTCGACGCCTCCCTCTCGTACGAGATCAAGACCGTCAAGGGTTCCGGCATCGCCGGTGGCGGCCTCTTCAACAGCGTCTTCACCGGCTGGGGCCGGCTCGGCCTGGTCTGCGACGGCAATCCGCTGGTCATCCCGGTCACCGCGCAGCAGCCGGTGTACGTGGACACCGACGCGGTCGTCGGCTGGACCGCGAACCTGAACACCTCTCTGCACCGCTCGCAGTCCATCGGCTCGATGATCCGCGGCGGCTCCGGTGAGGCCGTGCAGCTGATGCTCCAGGGCGAGGGCTATGTCATCGTCCGCCCGAGCGAGGTGACCCCGAAGAAGACCGAGCAGCACTGAGGCCCCCGAGCGGCCCGGCCCCGGGCGGCCGACCGGCGGGAAGGCACCGGAGGCCCCCGGGCGACTACGCTGGTCCGTATGGACCAGGACCAGGACCGGCCGCGCGCGGACGAGGGCGAGGCGACCTACTGCGCCCCGGCCGCCCCCGAGCGGCCCGCCCCGGCCGACGGGCCCCCGTACGCCGAGTGCGTGCTGTGCCGCGAGCCCACCGAGTACCCGGAGTCGGTCAAGGGCGTCACGCTCTGCCCGGTCTGCGAGTGGCAGGAGGCCCAGCGCACCGCCTGCTCCGGCTGACTCCGGTGGCGCGCTGGGGGCTGGGGCCGGTCGCTAGCCCTTCGTGGCCGACCCGATGAGCTCCGACACCTTCACGAAGCGGTAGCCGCGCGCGCGGAGCTCGGGCACGATCCGCTGGATCGCCCGGTCGGTGACGGGCGCCGCGCTGCGGGTGCAGTGCATGACCACCAGCGAGCCCGGCTTCACACCCGCCAGCACCTGTTCGGCGACGGCGTCCGCGTCGTGCGCGAAGGCGTCGCCGCTCACCACGTCCCACTGCACCGCGGTCATCCGCAGCGGGCCGAGGGCCCTGAGCACCCCGTCGTCGAAGCAGCCGCCGGGGAAGCGGAAGTACGGCACCGCGTTGCGCACCCCGGCCTTCTTGAAGGAGGCGGTCGCCTTCTCCACGTCGGCGCGCATCTCGCCCCTGCCGACGACGGGCAGGCCGTAGCAGGGGGACTTGAAGGCGTAGTGGCTGTACGAGTGGTTGGCGACCTCGAAGTTCGGATCGGTGCCGATGGCGCGGGCCTCGGCCGGGTACTCCTCGGCCCACCGGCCCGTCATGAAGACGGTCGCGGGGACCTTCAGCCGGCGCAGGTCGGCGATGAGCGCGGGATTGTCGAAGCGTTCACCGCGCGCCGCCCGCGGACCCTCGTCGGCGGTCATATCGGCGTCGAAGGTGAGCGCGACGATCTTCTGGCCGCCCCGGGGGGCCCGGCTGAAGACCGGGGTGAGACCGCCGGGGCCCGGTGCGAGCGTGGGCGCCCGAGGCGGGATCGGCGCCGCGGGAGAGGCGGGCGCCGCCGAGGGGGCGGTGGACGGCCTGCTCGGGCCCGGAGCCGCCTTCGCGCCACGGTCGGCGGGAGCCGGATCGGAGCCGCAGCCCGCGAGTGCCGCACCCAGAACGGCGATCGACAGCAGCTTTCGTACAGAAATGGTCACGGGCGGAAGCTATACGATCATTTGCTGATCGGCGGGGTGCGTCGCCGTCGAGGCCCATACGTTTCCGGCCAATGAGTGAACCGGAGGGAACCACTCCGAGAATCCGGCGCCCGGCACGGTCCTCCGATGCCCGCACATCGCCCCGGCGCGTTCTCCGGACCCGGCCGGGTGCCGTCCTGCCACTGTCCGCCCGACCGGGCCCGGTTCGCCGGCGGGAAGACGCATATACCGGCCGAGGTGCGCGATCCGGCATGGCCGGCGGGGGAGTTAGCCGCAGTGAAGCGGGAAGCGCGGACCCCGCCCACGGCGCCGGCTGTGCGGACGTGGGTATTCCCTTTCCGCGCCAGTGGAGTCGGCGGGCGCCTCTGATGAGGCCGGGATCCGTACAGAGCAATCGGTTTCTTTGCCGAGCGCTTACGGAGTTCAATTTCGGCCTAGACGACACGCCCCTTGTCGCTCCGGCGGGCCCGTGGTTAGGCTCCCGCTCGTTTCGAATCCTGCACACTTTCTTCGCAACCTGACCAACTGTGGGGTGGCTGTGCGCGAACCAGGGTTATCGGCCTGGGCGGAGTTGTCACCGGACGGGCCGACGCGGCCCGAACCGGCCGAGCCGACGCAGCGGCCCTCCGTGCCGGTGGGGTGCTAGTGGGCTCCGCCACCGCGGCCACCGGCCGGGCGGCCGTGCGCGGGCCGCTGTCCCGGGACGTCCGGCTGTTCTGGTGCGCCAACGCCACCGACGCGCTCGGCACCCAGGCCTCCGGCGTCGTCCTGCCGCTGCTGCTCCTGGGCCTCGGCCACTCCGCCGCGACCGTCGGACTCGTCGCGGGCGTCTCCACCGCGGCCGGGCTGCTCCTCGCCCCCTTCGCCGCCGTGCCCGCCGACCGGGGCGCGCGCAAACCGGTGATGCTCTGGTCCGCCGCGGTCTCCGCGCTCGCCATGGGCGCCGTCGCCGTCGTCGCCGCCACCGGCCGCCCCCCGCTCGCCCTGCTCCTCGGCGCGGTTCTGGTGGAACGTTTCTCCACGGCGGTGTACGAGGCCGCCGCCGCCGGTACCGTCGCGCTGATCGCCCCGCCCGCCGACAGCCCCCGGGTGGTGGCCGGACTCTCCGCCGGCGACCAGGGCGCGCTGGTCCTCGGCCCGGCCCTGGGCGGCGCCCTCTACCAGGCCTCCCGCGCCCTGCCCTTCGTCGCGGACGCGGTGTCGTACACGGTCGCGGCGGTCTGTGTGGGCGCCCTGAAGTCGGATCTGCGGCCGGGAGACGGGGGAGCGGCGGAAGCCGGCGCGGAGCCGGGCCCGGGGGAAGCACCGGGGGAGCCGGGGCACGGGGACACCCCCGGCGCCCCGAGCCCGGCCGGCCCCCGCCGAAACCGCCCGCGCCGCCCCGCCCTCCGCGCCGAACTCGGCGCCGGGCTCGCCCTCGTCCGCACCTCGCCCTTCCTGAAGCTGGTCCTGATCTGGACGACCACCGTCAACGGCGTGATCGTCGCGCTGTACTACGGCGCCGTCTTCACCCTCCAGAAGGGCGGCCACGGGGGCGCCCCGATGGGACTCGTCCTCGCGCTCTCCGGCGCCGCCGGGCTCACCGGGTCGCTGGCCGCACCCCGCGTCGTGGGCCGGATCGGCGCGGCCCGGCTGCTGATCGGCGTCTCCTGGCTGCTGGTGCCGCTCGCCGCCGCGCTGGCGACCGCGCGGGGGCCCTGGACGTACGGCGGACTGTTCGGCGTGTTCTGTCTGCTGATGCCACTGGTCACCGTCGTCCTCCAGTCCCGGGCGATCCAGGAGACCCCGCCCGCCCTCCAGGCCCGCACCGCGGCGGTCCTGGCCACCGCCGTCGGCGGCTCGGCCGCCCTCGCACCCGTCCTCGCCGGCGTGTGCGCCTCCCGCGCGGGCACGGCCGCGCCCGCCGCCGCGAGCGCCGCGGTGCTCACCCTGCTGGCCTGCTGGACCACGTACGTACGGATACCGGCGCGGGGAGCCGCCGTATGACCGGCCGCTACCAGGTCTACCGGGCCGCGCTGCCCGAGGTGTGCGCCGCCGACCCGGCGCGGATGACCTTCACCGGCGACGCCGAGGGCCGCTGCGAGGTGTTCACCTGGGACGCCGGCACCGGCCGCACCCGCCAGGTCACCGACCGCCCGCACGGCACCTTCCACCACGCCGTCGACCGCGACGGACAGGTGTGGTGGTTCGACGAGGACGAACACGGCCGAGGACACTGGCGGTTCCAGCCCTTCGAGGGCGGCCCCGACCGCCCCGGCCTGACCGGGCCGCCCCCGGGCGAGCCGCGCGGCCTCGCCGTCAGCGACAACGCCACGGTCGCCATCGGCCTCGGGGACGCCCGGACCACCGCCGTCCACATCGGCCCGCGCGGCGGCCGGGCCCGCGAGGTGACGCGCGTCGACGGGCACGCCACCCTGTCCGGCATCACCCCCGACGGCCGTCTCCTCGCCCTCAGCGCCGCCGCGGGCTCGGCCCGTGCCGTGACCGTACTGGCCGACGACGGCGCCACGCGCGCGGTGCTGCCCGGCGACGGCCCGCACGGCAGACTCTGGTGCCTGGGCTTCGCCCCCGCGGCCGACCGCGCCGAACTGCTCCTCGTCCGCGAGGCCGACGACCAGTACGTGCTCGCCTGCTGGCGCCCGGACGACGACGGCGGACCCGGAACGCTCACCACCCACTCCTGGTGCGCCTTCGACACCGAGATCACCGCCCGCTGGCACCCCGACGCGGGCACGGTCCTCGTCCGCCAGGACCGCCACGGCCGCAGCACCCTGCACCGCGTCGACCTGAGCGCCCGCACGGCCGAGCCCGTGCCGACCCCGCGCGGCACCCTCCTGGACGCCGCGCCCCGCGCCGGAACCGACGTCCACTACCTCTGGACCGACACCGCCAACCCGCCCCGGATGGCCTCCACCGCCGGGACACCGCTGCCGCCCACCCACGGCATCCCCGCCCCCGTCCCCGGCGAGCACCGCGACCTGTGGACGCCCGGCCCGGACGGGCCCGTCCACAGCCTGCTCAGCCTCCCCGAGGGCCGCCGGGGGCCCGTCCCCGCGGTGTTCCTGGTGCACGGCGGCCCCGCCGACCACGACCGGGACGCCTACGACGGCGTGGTCCACTCCCTCGTCGCCTCCGGCTTCGCCGTCGTCCGCGTCAACTACCGCGGCTCCACCGGCTACGGGCCCCGCTGGCGCCGGGCCTTCGGCCAGGGCGTCGGGCTCACCCAGGTCGACGACCTCGCCGCGGTCCGCGCCGACCTGGTCGCGCGCGGAGTCGTCCGCGCCGACGCGACCGGGCTGTGGGGCACCTCCTGGGGCGGCTACCTCGTGCTGCTCGCCCTCGGGCTCCGCCCGGACCTGTGGCAGGCGGGCGTCGCGGTGAAGCCGGTGGCCGACTGCGCCGCCGCCCACCGCACCGGCACCCCGGCCCTGCGCGCCCTGGACGAGCGGCTGTTCGGCGGCACCCCCGACGAGGTGCCCGAACGGTACGAGCGCAGCTCGCCCCTGCGGTACGCGAGCGCCGTGCGGGCCCCGCTCCTGGTCGTCGCCGCGACCCGGGACGCCAAGTGCCCGCCCGGCCAGGTGCGCGACTACCTCGCCGCCCTGCGCCACGCGCGCGTACCGCACGAGTCGATGTGGCTGGAGACCGGCCACGACGGCTACCAGGGGGAGCACCACGTGGCGGTCCTGCGCCGCGCGGTGGTCTTCCTCGACCGCGAACTGCGCGGCCCCGGCCGCGCGCTCGCCCCCCGTACTCCCCGCTCGGACCGGAGCGGGGATTCCGGACGGGTCCGCACCACGGCCCCCGCCGGAAAAGGCACCACCCGACACGATGAGAGGAGTTCCCATGCAGAAGGACATCATCCAGAACGACCCGCTCGCGGGTGACGAGGAGAACCGCAAGCCGAGCGTCGGCGTGACCATCAAGGTTCCGTTCCGCAACGCCGAGGACGGCGAAGAGGACTGATCCCCGCCGGCCGGCCCGGCGGTCCCGACCGACGGGCCGGCCGGTGCCGGGGACCGGGCTCCGGCCCCGGGACAGGGACCCCCCTCTTTCCTTTTTGGTGACCCAAAAAAAGGGAAACACCTCTTCTTCTGTTCCACTCACCCTACTCTTCACTCCACTCTCCCTTCCTTTCCCTT
>NZ_JBVILC010000023.1:96615-107287 GCF_055580545.1 Streptomyces sp. NPDC031670
AACTCCAAAGAGGAAGCCGCCCCCTCCCCCCCCCCCCCCCCCTCCCCCCCCCCCCCCCCCCCTCCTCTTCCCCCCCCCCCCCCCCCCCCCCCCCCCCCCCGGGCCCCTTTTCCTTACGTCTGGGTACCCGCGAGGAGTCGACATGCGTGTTCTGCTGGTCAATATGCCCTGGTCGCCGATCGATCTGCCGTCGCTGGCCCTGGGAATCCTCAAACGCAGCGTCGACGAACGCGTACCGGGCGCCCGGGCCGAGGTGCTGCACGCCAATCTCGAATTCACCGACTGGATCACCGAGCGCACCGAATTCACCGCCGACGACTACGAGTACTACGCGCTCTCCTCCTATTTCATGGGCTGCGGCGACTGGGTCTTCTCCTCCGCCCTCTATGACGACCCCGCCTGGCGCGACCAGGAGTTCGCGGACGCGATGAAGGGAAAACTGCGCAAGTCCCGGCTGCGTATGTCACAGGAACTGCACCGCGCGGTACCGGAGTTCGTCGAGATGATCGCCGAGCGGATCGTGGCGTACGGCCCGGACGTCGTCGGCTTCACCTCCACCTTCCAGCAGAACACCGCGGCCCTCGCCGCCGCCAGGCACGTCAAACGGCTCGCCCCGCACATCGTGACCGTCATGGGCGGCGCCAACTGCGACGGCGAGCAGGGCGAGGCCGTCCACCGCAACTTCCCCTTCGTGGACCACGTCATCCGCGGCGAGGGCGAGTCGGCGTTCCCGCAGCTGCTCACCGCCATCGGCGAGGGCGCCGGCCCGGACGCGTTCGCCGCGGTGCCGGGCCTGTGCCACCGGGGCGCCGACGGCGCGAGCGTGGTCAACCCGATGGCCACCAGCCCGCTCCCGCCCGTCGCGATCCTGCCGCCCGACTACAGCGGCTACTTCGAGCGGCTCGGCACCTCGGTGGCCCGCAACTGGGTCGAGCCGAAGCTCGTCGTCGAGGGCGCCCGGGGCTGCTGGTGGGGCGAGAAGCACCACTGCACCTTCTGCGGGCTCAACGGCTCCTTCATGCAGTACCGCTCCAAGAGCCCGGAGACCTTCTACTCGGAGATCATGGAGCTCGCCCGGAAGCACCGCGTCCTCGACATGTACCTGGTCGACAACATCCTCGACATGGGCTACCTCTCCACGGTCCTGCCCCGCATCATCGAGAGCGGCTACGACCTGCGCATGCACATCGAGATCAAGGCCAACATGCGCCGCAGCCAGCTCCGTACGCTCGCCGACGCCGGACTGATCTACGTCCAGCCCGGCATCGAGAGCCTCAACAACCGCGTCCTGGACCTGATGGACAAGGGCGTCAGCGGCTGCCAGAACGTCCGGATGCTGCGCGACGGCGCCGAGACCGGCCTCTCGGTCGCCTGGAACTACCTGCACGGCTTCCCGGGCGAGACCGCCGAGGACTACGACCCGGTGATCGCCCAGATACCGGCGCTCGAACACCTCAACCCGCCGGTCGACCTGTCCGCGCGCATCGCCATCGAACGCTTCAGCCCCTACTTCAACCGCCCCGAACTCGGCTTCGACGGTCTGCGCCCCGAGGAGCACTACCGCTTCACCTACGACCTGCCCGAGTCCGAGCTCTACGACCTCGCGTACGTCTTCGAGGCCCCGCAGCGCGGTATCGGCGAGCCCACGGTGACCGCCCTCAACGACGCGCTGGACGCCTGGAAGAAGAACCACGCGGACGCCCGCCTCACCCACGCCGACCTCGGGGACCGCATCGTCCTGGTCAGCCGGCGCCGGATGTTCTCCTGGCGCGCGATGGAGCTCACCGACCCGTTCGAGCTGGTCGCCTTCCGTCTCCTGGACCAGCCGCACACGGCCGCCGCCCTCACCCGCAAGGCCGCGGCCCGGGCCAAGGACGCCGCCCGCGACGAGGGCGAGGTGCAGCGCCTCCTCGACTCCTGGGTCGGCCTCGGCCTGGTCTTCACCGACGGCGGCCAGTACGTCCACATCGCGCCCTCGGCCGTCAACGAGGACCTGCTGCGCCTGGACTTCATGCGCCACGCCCACGCGGCCCTCGACGCGGCCGGGCAGCCCGCGGGCCCCGGCTCCGCGGACTCCGGCTCCGCGAGTTCCGGGCCGGCCCGCCCGGAGCCCGCCCGCGCCGAGCCCGCTCCCGTATGACCGCGCCGACCACCCACCGCGAAGCCCGCAAGAGCCGGAAGACCGTACGAGCCGGAGGACCAGCCCGATGAGCACCGCCCTCACCCCGCGTACCGCGGCCCTCACCGTCACCGCCTGGCGCGACTACGACCCCGACGCCTGCGCCCTGCCCGGGATGCACCTGGGCGACCTCGAACTGACCGGCCCCGCGGGGGAGGAGGCCGACCGGCTGTGGGAGACGGGAGTGCGCCGCGTCCGCCTCGCCGAGACGGTCGACCTCGCGGAGGTGAGCGCCCCGGAGGCCGCCCGGCGGGCTGTACGCGCCCTGAGCCTGGCCCGCGATCTGACGGCCCGGGCCGTGCTGGTCGAGTGGAAGCTGCGGCTCGACCCGGCGGCCGACCCCGACACCTGGAAGCTCCTGAGCCATATCCAGCCACCGCAGCGCCTTGAGGGCCCCGCCGACGCGGCCGGGGCGCTGCGCCAATGGCGCGAGGGCCACTACCTGTGCAAGTGCCTGTGGCGCCAGGGCCCCGGCTTCGTGCAGATCCGCGACCGCCGCTGGGGCGACCTGCGCCGCTTCACCGCCGACGAGCCCGAGTACCACGAGGTCATCAAGGACCTCGTCCACGGCGCCCCGGCGGACTCCGTCCCGCCCGCGGTCCTCGCCGACTTCCGCTCCGAGAAGCTGGTCCTCCAGGTGGGCGACCTGGCGTGGTGGCTGCCGTACCGGGTGAACCGCTGGATTCAGGAGGCGATGGCCATCTGAGGACCGCCGACGCGGTCAGGCCAGCAGCCTCCTGCGGCACTCCGCCACGTCGAAGTCGCCCTTCGGGTACTGCGGGTCGAGCGCGCGCAGGTGCTCCAGGAGGAGCCTGCTGACCGCCCAGTCGCGGTACCACTTGCGGTCGGCGGGCACCACGTACCAGGGCGCCGCGTCCGTCGAGCACCGCTCCAGGGCGATCTCGTACGCCGTCCGGTACGCGGGCCACAGCGCCCGCTCTTCGAGGTCGCCCGGGTTGAACTTCCAGTGCTTGTCCGGGTTGTCGAGCCGTTCGAGCAGCCGGCGGCGCTGCTGCCCGGGGCTGATGTGCAGGAAGACCTTGACGACGCTCACGCCGTCCTCCACGAGCGACTGCTCGAACCGGTTGATCTGCCCGTAGCGGCGGCCCAGCTGCCGGTGCGGCACCAGCTCGTGGACCCGGGCGACCAGCACGTCCTCGTAGTGCGAGCGGTCGAAGATGCCGATCTCGCCCGGCTGCGGCAGCGCCCGCATGATCCGCCAGAGGAAGGGGTGGTTCAGCTCCTCGCGGGTGGGCGCCTTGAACGCCCTGATCCGGCAGCCGGACGGGTTGAACAGGCCGATGACGTGCTTGACCGTGCCGCCCTTGCCGCTGGTGTCCATGCCCTGGAGCACCAGCAGCACCCGGCGCCGGTCGCCCGCGGTGCTCGCCGCGTACAGCCGCTCCTGGAGCCCGGCGAGCTCCTCCGCCATCCCGGCCGTCGCGGCCAGCCCCTCCGCCTTCTTCCGCGGCCCGGCGGGGACGGCGTCGGCCGCGACGGAGGCGAGGTCGAGGCGCTTGCCCGCGGGGACGCGCAGCAGCCGGCGCAGGTCCGGCTGTCCGGGCTTCTTTCCGCCCGTGCCGCTCTTGCCGCTCTTCTCGGCCACCGCGCACCCCTTCCCATCGGTTCCCTCGATCGTGCGACGGAACGCGACGCGGCGCGAACGCTACCGGGCGAAGGGACCCGTCACCGCGAAGGTCGTTCCCGGCGTGTAGCAGTTGACGTACATTGTCTGCCCGTCCGGGGCGAAGGTGACGCCCGCGAACTCGCCCCACTCGGGGGCGCCGGGCCTGCCGCCCGCCGCGGAGGCGGCTGAGGTGATCGTCTGCCGTCCGCGTGCCATCGGGTACACCTTGCCGCGCCGGGTCAGCCCGAAGACGTGCTGGGCGCCGTTGCCGTCCTCGCACACCATCAGTCCGCCGTCCGGGGCGAGGCAGATGTTGTCCGGTGACTCTCCGGGCAGCTGGACGTCGGTGGCCGGGCCGAACACGACGATCAGGGTGAGGCGGCGGCGCCGGGGGTCGTACCGCCACACCTGGCCGAAGTGGTCGGCGCCCGACCCCTCCGCCACGCGCGCGTAGCTGGAGACGAAGTAGACGCGGTCCCCGCTCCAGTAGCAGCCCTCCAGCTTCTGCGCGTGGGTGATGCCGCGCGGGCCGAAGTCCTGGAGCCGGATGGGTGTCCGCCGGGCCGACGGGTCGGGCACCGGCACCCACTCGATGCCCTCGAACCGGGTCCCGGGCTGCTGGACCACGGACAGGTCGGGTACGTCCGGGACGCGCATCGCCTCCAGGGCGCCGCCCGCCCGCAGGGAGCCCGTGCCGCCGAGCGGCCGGTTGGGCAGGAAGCGGTAGAAGAGCCCGAAGGGCCGGTCGAAGGCGTCCTCCGTCTCGTAGACGACACCGCGCCGCGGGTCGACGGCGATCGCCTCGTGCTGGAAGCGGCCCATGGCGGTGAGCGGTACGGCCCCGGTGCGGCGCGGGTCGGCGCCGTCGACCTCGAAGACGTAGCCGTGGTCCTTGGTGTAGCCGTTGGTACCCGCCCGGTCCTCGGTCTCCTCGCAGCTCAGCCAGGTGTTCCAAGGGGTACGGCCGCCCGCGCAGTTGACGGCGGTGCCGCTGAGGGCGACCCGCTCGGACAGCACCCGGTTGTCGCAGTCGAGCTCCAGGGCCGTACAGCCGCCCTTGCCCATCGGGTCGTACACCAGCCCCTCGGCATGGGGGACCGGGATCGCGGCGGTGACCCGGTTCTCGTGGTTGCGCACCAGGCGGACGCCGCCGTGGCGTCCCGCGAACGCGGCCATGCCGTCGTGGTTGCTCGGTACCCGGCCCTCGCCGGAGCGCAGCGGGTCGCCCTCGCGGGAGAGCACCCGATAGCGGAAACCTTCCGGCAGATCGAGCAGCCCGGCCGGGTCGGGAACGAGCGGCCCGTAGCCGTGGCGGCTGGGCGCGGCGGCGGCGGGGCCGCCGGCGAAGAGCTCACCGACGGCGCCGGTGAAGGCGATGGCGGCGGCCGAGGCGCCGGTTCGCGCGAGGATCTGACGTCGTGTTGCTCGTGCTTCGGACATGAGGCAACTCCCCTGTTGGCGGACAGGAAGACGTGACCCGCATGATCTATCACGCGTTCAGGTGACAGGAGAACCATGCGGGCCGTGTCGCCTCAGGTGGCCGGAAAGGGCCGACGGGTCAGGCCAGCTCGGCGGTGAGCGTGATCGTCGTGCCCGTCAGCGCCTGGCTGACCGGGCAGTTCTTCTTGGCGTCCTCGGCGGCGGCGGTGAAACCCGACGCGTCCAGGCCCGGCACCTCGCCGCGCACGGTGAGGTGGATACCGGTGATGCCCTCGCCCGGCTGGAACGAGACGTCCGCCTTGGTCTCCAGCCGGGTGGGCGGGTTCCCGGCGCCGGTCAGCGCGTGCGAGAGGGCCATGGAGAAGCAGCTGGAGTGGGCCGCCGCGATGAGCTCCTCCGGGCTGGTCCTGCCGTTGGCCTGCTCGGCGCGGGACGCCCAGGTGACCGGCTGCTCACCGATGCCGGACGAGTCGAAGGTGACGGTCCCCGAGCCCTTGATGAGCTCGCCCTCCCAGACCGTGTGCGCCGTACGCGTGGTGGCCATGATGTATCCCTTCTGGTGGCTGAGGGGGTCCGGGGCCCCCTGTGCGCCAAACCTACTGCTCGACCAGCCCCTTCGCGTCGCGCGCGAGGGCGGTGAGCCGGGAGATGGCCCGGAAGTACTTCTTGCGGTAGCCGCCGTTCAGCATCTCGTCACTGAAGAGCCGGTCGAAGGGCGCCCCGGACGCCAGCACCGGCACCTCGCGGTCGTAGAGCCGGTCGGCCAGCACCACGAGCCGCAGCGCCGTCGACTGGTCGGGAACCGGCCGCACATCGGTGAGGCAGACCGCCTTCACCCCGTCGGTGAGCGCCCCGTACCGGCTGGGGTGGACCCGCGACAGATGGCCCAGCAGCCCGGGGAAGTCGTCGAGCGCCGCGCCCTCGGTCGCGTACGCGGCCTTGGTGACCTGCTCGTCCGAGTACGGCGCCGGGGCCTCGGGCAGCCCCCGGTGGCGGTAGTCCTCGCCGTCGATCCGCAGCGGGCGGAAGTGCGCCGACAGGCCCTGGATCTCGCGCAGGAAGTCGACGGCCGCGAACCGGCCCTCGCCCAGCTTGCCGGGCAGCGTGTTGGAGGTCGCGGCCAGCGCCACGCCCTGCTCCACCAGCTTGCCGAGCAGCGACGACACCAGGACCGTGTCGCCCGGGTCGTCCAGCTCGAACTCGTCGATGCACAGCAGCCGGTGCCCGCTGAGGGTGCGCACGGTCTGCTGGAAGCCCAGCGCGCCGACCAGGTTCGTCAGCTCGACGAAGGTGCCGAACGCCTTGAGCGAGGGCTCGGCCGGGGTGGCGTGCCACAGCGAGGCCAGCAGATGGGTCTTGCCGACCCCGTACCCGCCGTCGAGGTAGATCCCGCGCGGACCCGCGGGCGCGGCGGGCCTGCGGCCGAACCACTTGCGGCGCCCGCCGCCGCTCGCGTGCGCCCCGCCCAGACCGGCCGCGAAGGAGGCGAGCACCGCGGTGGCCTCGCTCTGGCTGGGCTGGTTCGGGTCCGGTACGTACGTCTCGAAGCGGACCGAGTCGAACCGCGGTGGCGGCACCATCTCGGCGACCAGACGGTCGGCGGGGACATGCGGCTCGCGGGCGCAGAGCGACAGCGGGGCCGCTTGGGTTATGGGGCTGGTCGACACAGTTCCCCACTGTAAGCGCCGTGTAAGACTGCACGGATGCGACGCCTGTTCCCTGTGACCGACCAGACACCCGCCCCGGACGAGGACGAGTGGTCGTTCGACGCGCTGGCCGAGGCCTACGCGTACCCCGACACGGAGGGCCCGTATCTGCGGGCCAACATGGTCTCCTCGCTGGACGGCGCGGGCCAGCACGAGGGCCGCTCCCACCCTCTCTCCTCCGACACCGACATGCGGATCTTCGGCACCCTGCGGGCGCTGGCCGATGTGGTCGTGGTGGGTGCGGAAACGGTACGCCAGGAGGGTTACCGCCCGGCCAGGGCGCGGGAGGTCTTCGCGGACCGGCGCGCTGCCGCGGGCCAGGGCCCGGCCCCCGCCATCGCGGTGGTGACCGCCAGCCTCGACCTGGACTTCGGCCTGCCCCTGTTCACCTCGCCGCTGGTCCCGACGATCGTGCTGACCGGCGCCTCGGCGCCCCCGGACCGGGTCCGCGAGGCGGAGGTGGCCGGCGCGGACGTCGTGATCGCCGGTGACGGGCCGGGCGTGGAGCCCGCCCGGGCCGTCGAGGCGCTGGCCTCGCGCGGGATGCGCCGCATGCTCACGGAGGGCGGCCCCCGGCTGCTGGGCCAGTTCGTGGCCGCCGGAGTGCTCGACGAACTCTGTCTGACGGTGGCGCCGCTGCTGACCGCCGGTACCGCCCAGCGAATCGCCGGAGGGCCCGCGGTGAGCGCCCCGGAGCAGTTCCGGCTGGAGTCGCTGCTGGAAGAGGCCGGGTTCCTCTACACCCGTTACCGTCGGATCTGACAATCGGCGGAATTTCCCGTTCCGGTTAGCTTCCGTTGGGCACACTTACTCACGCAGACCCCGTGCGGGCACGGGGAAGGATGGTTTCCGCAGGGGCGGGTAACCACGTCGAGGCCCCGCTGCCTCGCGGGGCACCGCCGGAGTGAAGAGAAGGGCGTTTGTCGTGTTCACAAGCGTATTGATGATCGAAAAACCCCTGACCTCCGTGGACGTGGAATTCGTCACCACCCTGCACGGTGACGAGCCGGTCTCCTTCGTCGTGCTCATGCAGCCCCGGGGCGACCAGGACCGCCTGCTGCGCGCCATCGACGACGTGGCGCTCGGCGAACTCGACGAAGCCGTCCACGAGGCGGGCGAACCCGCGGGACCGGCCGCCCAGGCCCCCGCCGCCCGCGCCCTGGAACACTCCCTGCAGGCCCTGCGCGCGGGCGGCAGCTCCGCCGTCGGCCAGCTCGTCGAGGAACACCCTCTCGACCTGCTGAAGTCCGTCGTCGAGGAGGTGAAGGCCGACGAGGTCATCGTCCTGACGGCCCCGCACTACGTGGAGGAGTTCTTCCACCGCGACTGGGCCTCCCGGGCCCGCCACAAGGTCGGCGTCCCCGTCCTGAAGCTCTTCGCGCACAGCGAGGAGGCGCACAGCGAATAGGGTGATGGCTCACTGGACCGGCCGACCGGTCCAGTGCCGCCGGCCCCACGGGGCCGGCAACCACCCCGTACGCCGCGCACCCCCGGGAGACACACACCAATGGCACCCGCGATCCCCACCGCCATGGAACGGCCGCACTTCATCGGCATCGGTGGTGCCGGAATGTCGGGGATCGCGCAGATCCTGGCCCGACGCGGCGCCAAGGTCGCGGGCAGCGACGCCAAGGAGTCCGAGACGGCCGAGGCGCTGCGCGCGGTGGGCGCGACCGTCCACATCGGGCACGCCGCCGAGCACCTCGCCGCCGACGCCACCAGCGTCGTCGTCTCCAGCGCCATCCGCGCCGACAACCCCGAGCTCGTCCGCGCGGCCGAGCTCTCCATCCCCGTCGTCCACCGCTCCGACGCGCTCGCCGCGCTCATGGGCGGCCTGCGCGCCATCGCCGTCGCCGGCACCCACGGCAAGACGACCACCACCTCGATGCTCGCCGTCGCCCTCACCGAGCTCGGCATCGACCCCTCGTACGCCATCGGCGGCGACCTCGCGGGCCCCGGCACCAACGCCCGCCACGGCGAGGGCGACATCTTCGTCGCCGAGGCGGACGAGAGCGACCGCAGCTTCCAGAAGTACGACCCCGAGGTCGCCATCGTCCTCAACGTCGAACTCGACCACCACGCCAACTACGCCTCGATGGACGAGATCTACGAGTCCTTCGAGACCTTCGTCGGCAAGGTCGTCCCCGGCGGCACCCTCGTCGTCTCCGCCGACCAGACGGGCGCCGTCGAGCTCACCCGCCGCGTCCGCGACCTCTCCTCGCTCAAGGTCGTCACCTACGGACAGGACGAGCACGCCGACGTACGCGTCCACAGGATCACCCCGCGCGGTCTGACCAGCGAGGTCACCGTCCTGCTCGGCGGCAAGTACCTGACCTTCACCGTCTCCGTCCCCGGGCGCCACTACGCCCTCAACGCGGTGGCCGCGCTCGCCGCGGGCGTCGCCCTCGGCATCCCGGCGCACAACCTGGCCTCGGCCCTCGGCAAGTACACCGGCGTCAAGCGCCGCCTCCAGCTCAAGGGCGAGGCCGCGGGCGTCCAGGTCATCGACTCCTACGCGCACCACCCGACCGAGATGACCGCGGACCTGGAGGCCATGCGCGCCGCGGCCACCGACTCCCGGCTGCTCGTGGTCTTCCAGCCCCACCTCTTCTCCCGCACCCAGGAGCTGGGCACCGAGATGGGCCGCGCGCTCGCGCTCGCCGACGCCTCGGTGGTCCTCGACATCTATCCCGCGCGCGAGGACCCCATCCCGGGCGTCACCAGCGCGCTGATCATCGACGCGGCCAGGGCGGCCGGCGCCGACGTCACCACCGTCCACGACAAGACGGCCGTGCCGGACGTGATCGCGGGAATGGTCAGGCCCGGCGACCTCGTTCTCACGATGGGCGCGGGCGATGTGACGGACCTGGGCCCGCTGATCCTGGCGCGGTTGAGCTGAGGGAGTGCCTTCGATGTCGTACGAGGTCGAGAAGCCGGACGAGCAGTGGCGGGCCGAGCTGAGCCCGGCGGAGTACGCGGTGCTGCGGCAGGCCGGCACGGAACCCGCCTTCGTGGGCGAGTACACGGACACCAAGGCGAAGGGCGTCTACTCCTGCCGGGCCTGCGGCGCGGAGCTCTTCACCTCCGAGACGAAGTTCGAGTCGCACTGCGGCTGGCCGTCGTTCTTCGACCCGAAGGACACGGACGCGGTGGAGCTCATCTCCGACCGCTCGCTCGGGATGGTCCGTACGGAGGTGCGCTGCGCCCGCTGCGGCTCGCACCTGGGCCATGTCTTCGAGGGCGAGGGCTACCCGACCCCGACCGACCAGCGGTACTGCATCAACTCCATCTCGCTGCGGCTGACGCCGGACGAGGCCTGAGGGCGAACGACGCGTGACGCGGGGACCGGCGCGGTTTGACGCCGGTCCCGCAGGCGCGTAAGGTTCTTCGAGTTGTCACGGAGCCGGAACGGTCCGCCGACAGCCGTCCGCCGCAGACTTGCGGCAACCCAACTCAGCACGACCTCCTCTCCGGAATGAATTTCGGCATGCCGAATTTTATTTCGAATAGGAGTGGACGACTCGAACGGCCCGATTAGGAGCCACCGGGGAGATCCGCTAGAGTCTGGGACGTCGGAACGGCCCAACAGCCGGAAAGACAAAACGACTTGACCCGGGAGACCGGGAATCGGACACGAAAGAGTCTGATAGAGTCGGAAACGAAGGAAGCGCCCGGAGGGCCCGGAAACGGGAACGAAGGAAGCGTCCGTACCTTGAGAAC
>NZ_JBVILC010000024.1:0-105289 GCF_055580545.1 Streptomyces sp. NPDC031670
CACCCCCAACCCCCAAAGCTTCCCCCCCACCACCCCCAACACAACCCCCCCGCCCCCCCCCCCCCCCGCAACCCCCCCCCCCCCCCCCCGCTCCTGGGGGGCCGGAGAGTTCCGGCAGGTCACCCACCCCGTCACCGGGGCATCGGTGTCGGCGGCGTCAGCGGTGCGCGCTCTTCCCGCCCTTGCCGCCCTTGCCGCCCTTTCCTCCCTTGTCGGGCTCCCCGCGCTGGTTGGTGAGCCGGATGGTGACTCCCTGGGCGGTGTTGGCCGCGGTCACCCGGTGGGGGCCGCTGACCGGGTTCCTGGGCAGGACATACCCTTCGGGCACGGCCGTCTCCTGGACGTAGTAGGTGCCGAGGGGCAGATCCGTGAAGTGGCACCTCCCCGAGGCGCCGGTCGCGCAGCCGGGGCCCACCGGGGTGTCGGGGTGGGCGCCCGCAGTCTGGAGCCCGGTGATCTGGTTGGTCTCGTGCCACAGCCGGAACACCGCCCCCGGCAGCGGCCTGCCGGTCTGGGCGTCGCTCTTGTCGACGGTGAGGGAACCCTTCGGTACGACGTGCCGGTGGTTGGCCGCGGTCACGGACACACCCTGTGAGGCGTTCTCGTCCGTCAGGACCAGGGGCCCGAAGTGGGCGGGGGAGGGCAGGTCATAGCCTTGCGGGGCCCTGGTCTCCAGCCAGTAGTACGTCCCCGGGGGCACGGTGTTGACGCACGTCCCGGCCCCGTCGGTCGTGCACGCCTCGCCCCGCCGGGTGTCCGGACGGGTGCCCGACGTCTGCAACCCCTCGGTGCCGTTGGTCTCCTCCCACAGCTCGAAGACCGCCCCGGCGAGCGGCCTGCCCGTGGCGTGGTCGGTCTTGTGGACCCGCACCTCGCCCTCGACGGGCGCGGCGGCGCAGTCGGGCAGGTCCCCGTCGAAGGGGTAGTTGTGGAACTCCTGGCCACCGCCGCCCGAGGGCGGGCTGGTGTGGGTGAGCGAACCGGTCGTGAAGAAACGCCCGTTGACGCCGGGCAGACTCACCGTCGCCTGGGACACCTGGTTGCCGATGAGCACACTGCCCTGGAACTGGCCGGTACCCTTGAAGGCGACGGAGGTCGCGTCGGGGATGTTCCAGAGCAGCCGGGTGCGCAGATGGTTGAACGGGCTGGAGTCGTCGATGGTGCCGCTGTAGGTGTTGATGGTCCGGTGCTCCCCCACCACGTTGACCAGCACGGTCGCCCCGGCCGGGATGCGTGCGAAGCGGATGCCCTCCTGGCCGCCGCTCGCGCTCTGCATGTCGAAGTCGACGGTGAACACCTGGAGCATGGAGGTGCCGTCACCGGTGAACAGGGTCTCCCCGCCCCGATGGACGGCCGTCCCGGTGGGGGTGCGAGTGGCTCCGCCGGGGTGCGCGTAGCACTGGCTGGCGTCGGTGAGCTGGCCGCGCAGCTCGGTGTACGGCTCGGCCGCGTCCGCGTCCGCGTCGTGGACGGTGCGCCGGGCCAGGACGGTCCCGGTCACGGTGCCCGCGTGCCGTACGACGCCCTGCTCGGCGAGCAGCCGCTGCCCGGCCGCGACGGTGACGTCGCCGCCGGTGGTCAGCCAGTCCGCGCCGACCGGCGGGGCGACCCGTGAGCCGACCCCGGCCTCGCCCACGTTGTAGACACCGCTGACGCCCGCGGCCTTGTGCTGGTCGAAGGAGCCGAGCACGACGACCCGTCCCTCTGCCTCGGCGGCCTTCTCCCGTACGCGGAAGTCACCGCCGACATAGATGTTGACGCCGTTGTCGCGCCACCGGATCGCGCCGTTGTGGACGGGTGGATAGCCGTCGGGCGGGCAGTGCCCCGGCACGCACGGGCCGAGGCCGCCGGGCAGCGGCTGTGCGGTCAGGGCGGTTTCCGGAGCCGCCCGCCCGCCGGGCAGGGCCGCCGCCGGCGCGGGCGGAACGGTCAGGCAGAGCGCGACCGCGGTCAGCAGGGGGCCGAGGGATCCCGCGCCGGGACGGGCCAGAGGGAGTCGGAACACCGGAACAACCAGCTCCTCGAAAGTGCGTCGGTCCCCCCTCGGCGGCCAGGCTCACACACCCCTCCCGCCGGACGGGCGACCGGGGGAGTGTCGTGGACGAAGACCACCGCAAAGGACCATCGCCGACCCCGGCGGGTGGCCCGGGGCCCACGCGTCCGCCTACTCGTCGTCCCAGGCCATCGAGCTCATCCTCCAGCCCTCGGGGGTACGGACGAACTGGGTGGTCTTGCGGCCGGCGCCCTCGAACCACTCGCCGTCGAGGAAGCCGGACTTGCGGTACTCGCTGAAGCGGTGCGCGATCGAACCGAAGACCTCGGTCCGCTCCGCCACCTCCCACTCGGAGAACTCCGTCAGCGTCCCGTCGGTGAGGATCCGCTCGCGGGGTTCGACGAACGCGTCGACGTCGTGGACCACGGGCTTGTCCCCGACGTTGTTGATGATCATTCCCTGCGGGATGAACACCTCGCGGACCACCTCGACGCGCGGCCGGGCGCCGCCGGTGTTGGTGAACGCCCCGAGGAAGGTGTGCATCAACTGGTCGAGCTCGGCTTTGACATCGGACACGGTTGTTCCTCCCGGAGGCGGTCGATCGGCGACACCGATCGTCGCCCACCGCCGGTGTGCCGACAAGGGCCGCGCGGGAGCACCCGGGGTTGGCACGCCGGTCGCGCGGAATTCGGCCGTGCGTCAACCGGAGCCCACCCGACATATACGATCATGGGCGTACGAGTCTCACGAAGGCCGGGGCGCTGACCAAGTCACCGGGGAACAGGGGTACTTCTCATATGGCTTCCATCACCATCAGGCGCTCGGCGACCACGCTCGCGGCCACCGTCGCGCTCGTCGCCGGCAGCGCGGCGGGTGCCTCCGCCGCTCCGGGACCGGCCGAGCCGGATGTCGCCGCGGTGCGTACCGCTCTCCAGCGCGTGGTGGACGCGGGCGCGCCCGGCACCTTCGCGGTGATCCGCGACCACGGCGGCTCCGAGCGCAGCCGCACGGTGACCCTGGGCAAGGCGAACCTCGACGGCACCGCCATGAACGCGAACTGGCGCTTCCGCGTGGGCAGCAACTCCAAGATGTTCACCTCGGTCCTGGTGATGCGCCTTGTCGAGCAGGGCCGCATCGACCTCGACCAGCCGCTGCGCCGCTACCTGCCCGCCGGGACGCTCCCCGAGAGCTGGTCCATCACCGCCCGCCAGGCCATGGAGCACCGCGCCGGTGTGTACGACCACACCAACGACCTCCTCGAACAGAGCGGCGAGGAGACCACCGCGGCCTTCGAGAAGCGCATCCGCAACAACGTCTACGAGCCCAGGGACCTCGTGGCGATGTCGGTGAAGCACGGCCTGCAGTACACCCCGGGGACGGCGTACTCGTACTCGAACACCGACTTCGTACTGATGGGACTGGCCGCCGAGCACCTGACCGGGCGTCCCTACGCCGAGCTGCTGCGGGAGCAGATCTTCGAGCCGCTGAAGCTGCGTCAGACGACGTTCGCCGTACCGGAGAAGACCATCGCGGGCCCGCACGTCACCGGCTATCTGACCAACGACGACCGCGCCAAGCCGCTGCTGGACTCGACCGAGCAGACCGCGTCCTGGGTCTGGAGCGCGGGAGGCGTGGTCTCCTCCGCCCGCGACATGGACCGCTTCATGACCGCGCTGCTCGCCGGGAACTCCGGCGGTCTGGTCTCCGACGAGTCGGTGCGCCAGATGACGAGCGTGCTCCCCACCCCCACCGCGAAGATCAGCTACGGCCTGGGGATCCGGGAGATCGCGCTCTCCTGCGGCAAGGTGCTCGGCCACGGCGGAATCGTGCAGGGCTACCAGACGCAGACGTTCTCGACCCGCGACGGCAAGCGCACGGTCGTGCTCTTCGCCAACGCCTCCAACAACGGCACGATCACCAGCGGTCTGACGAACACGCTGGAGCCCGCGTTCTGCGGCAAGGCACCGGCCAAGGCCGCTCCCGCGCCGCGCGGCTCGCTGAGCGGCAACGGGAACGCGGACCGGCACACCGACCGCTGGATCCCGACCGTCGAGGACACCCGCATCTGAGGTGACCCCGCGTGAAGGCGCCCGCCACCGCTGACGGTGGCGGGCGCCTTCACGCGTCCGCCCGCCCCGCGCGCGGGTACGCGCGTCAGCTCGCGGGCCAGTTCCGCAGCAGCGCGTCCAGAGCGTCCAGGACCCGCGTCCACGTCTCCTGGGTGTCGGGGGCGCTGTGGCTGAAGCCGCCGCCGAGCTCCAGGGTGATGTAGCCGTGGAAGACGCTGCCGAGCAGCCGGACCGCGTGCGTCTGGTCCGGCTCGCTCAGCTCGTAGCCGCGCAGGACGGCCCGGGTCATCTGCGCGTGCCTGCCTCCGGCGCTGACGGCCGCCGCCTCCGGGGTGAGCCGGAGCTGCGCCGCGGCGTAGCGGCCGGGGTGCTCGCGTGCGTAGTCGCGGTAGACGTTCGCCAGCGCCGACAGCGCGTCCTTTCCCGCCCGTCCGGCCAGCGCCGCGGCCCCCCGGTCGGCGAGCTCCTCCAGAGCCAGCAGCGCGATCCGGGTCCTGAGGTCCTGGGAGTTCTTGACGTGGGAGTACAGACTCGCGACCTTGACGTCGAACTGGCGGGCCAGCGCCGAGACGGTCACCCGGTCGAAGCCGACCTCGTCGGCCAGCTCCGCTCCGGCCCGGGTCAGCCGTTCCGTGCTCAGACCCACACGCCCCATGGTCTTCCTCTCCTCGACCGGTACCCGACCGAAACGATTATGCGTTTGCCTAACACTTTTAGGCAAACTAGCCTCACCTTTATGAAGCAGCTGACCGAACAAGAGATCCGCGCCGCCTTCGTGAACTGCACCAAGGGCGAGGCCAAGCGCCTGGCCGTGCCGCGCGACCTGGCCGACCAGCCCTGGGACGAACTGGACTACCTGGGCTGGCGAGATCCCCAGGCCCCCGGCCGCGCCTATCTCGTCACCGAGCTGGCGGGCACCCCCAGGGCGCTCGTCCTGCGCAGCCCCGGCCACACCTCCGGGCAGGGGCGGCGCAGCATGTGCTCGATATGCCTGACGACCCACGACGGCAACGTCTCCCTGATGGTCGCCCCGAAGGCGGGCAAGGCCGGACAGCAGGGGAACTCGGTGGGTGTCTACCTCTGCGACGACCTCGCCTGCTCGTTGTACGTACGGGGCAGGAGGGACGCGGGCGTCGGAGCGCGGCTCCACGAGACGATCACGCTGGAGGAGAAGATCCACCGGGTCGTGGCGAACCTCGCCGCTTTCCTCGCCGAGGTGACCGAGGCCTGACGGCCGAGGCGTGCCTCCTTCGGGCGAACTCCGCGACCGGGTGCGAGCGATGAGGGCGAAACGGAGCGGCTCCGTCGGCTTCCGGCCGCCCCGGACGGGGCCGACGGTGGCCGGGGCGCGCGTGTTGCGCCGGTGTGTGCCCCCGGACGCCACCCGGAATGACGCGATGCGTACGCAGGACGACCGCTTCGGGGGTGGAAAAGGGCATCAATGGCACCCGCCCCGACGGCATTTGTCGCCGGATTTCCGGAACGTTGAACGGGCGGAAGTGGCCACAGTGTGGGAAATCAGTCGGTGCGCCCCAGGCCCGGTGGCCGCCGCGGGGCGGGCCGCTTAGGATCACCGACGCGGCCGTGCACCGACGCACAGCCCGCGTGCCGCCCGAGGGCGACAGCAGAACCGCGGGGGAAGACGTGGGGGAGTGGACATGGTGACGCGGGAGCGCGTGGGCGCCGGCTCTTTATCGCCTTCGCCGATCGGCGGGATCAGGCATCTGCACACCCTGGGCCCGACCGGCACCAATCTGGAAGCCGCGGCGCACGAGTGGCTGCGGCGCCAAGGACGTGACGACCGGGGGCGGGTGACCCTGCACGCGACCCTCGAATCCGCCATGGAGAGCGTGCCCAGGGACGGCGAGCACGCCCTCGTCGCCTGCGCCGTCTACCCCGAGCTGCACACCCTGGTCTTCGGCAACCTCCAGGTTTGCCGCATGGTGGACTCCTTCGTGTGGCCCACCCACGAGATGGTGCTCGCCGTGGCCCCCGGCGCGCACGCCGAGCCGCGCACCGTGGCCACCCACCCGGCCCCGGCGGGCCTCGTCTCACCGGCCGGCCGACGGCGGCTGGTGACCAGCAACGCCCAGGCGGCCATCGACTGCGCCGACGGCAGGACCGAGGGCTGTGTCACCACCGTGGTGGCCGCGAGGGCCCACGGCCTGCGCGTGCTGCGCAGCTTCGGCGAGGTGCCGATGGTCTACACCGTGCACCATGTGCGGGAGGCCGCTTCGTGACCGCAGCCCTCGGCCCCCATCGCCTCCGGGACGACCTGCTCGGCGAGGCGGAACGGCTCGGCCGGGGCCTCCTGCCGCGGATCGACGCCTTCCGCACCCGCCAGGGCGACGACGGCACGGTCATGGAGCCGGGCGAGCGGGACCGTGCCAGCCTCCTGGCCATCAGGGACGAGGCCGTGCACTGGTTCGCCGGGCACGGCAGGACGGACCAGGCCGACGCCCTGGCCGCCGACATCGACGGCTGGCTGGCCGCCGGACTCGACACGCCGCCGCACTTCGCCCGCTCCCGCGACGCCCTGACCGCCCCGGCCGACGGCGACTGGGCGGCCCTCCTCGCCCCCGTGCGGAGCACCAACAGCGTTCCGCCGGTCGGCAGGCGACTGGAGTTCTTCCTCGTCCGCCGCAAGGAGCCCGACGCCCTTCCCGAACTGGCCGTGCGCTATCCGCACCCCAAGAACAACTGCCAGGCCACCGTGCTCCTCGCCGGAAGCGAAGGGCTGACCAACGGCAATTGCATCGTCTTCTTCCCGGAGAACGTCGCGGCCCACGACAAGGTGACCGAACAGGCCTACGCGTTCTTCTTCTTCAGTAAATTCCGCCGGATCCACGAAACGTACGCGGTACCGTCCGCGCGGGCCGTCCTCACCCCGGAGTCCCTGCCGCGCGCCTCGATCGGCATGCACCCCGAGGTGTGTTACCAGGCCCGTTCCCTGTGGGGATATCTGCACGACTACTTCCACCACCAGGGACAGTGGCCGCTGGACCAGCACATCAAACTCAAGATGAACTGGTTCATCGGTGTGCTGGAAGAGCTGAAGGTCGACGCCAGGACCGTGCTCGCCTGCCACGACGAGACCGTCCCGTACGCCCACGAGCAGATCGCCATGATCCTTCTGGAGCGGATGTTCCGCTACCCGCTCGACGCCCACGCCGTCCGCAACTTCGACGCGGGCACCGGCGTGTTCCTCTACTCGTGGCTGCGCGAACGCCACGCCCTCGCCGACCACGGCAGCCGTCTGTCGCTCTCGTACGACGGCGTCATCGAAGCGCTGCGCGAACTGGTCGACACGGTGGAGGCCATGGAGGCCGCGGCCACCACACCCGAGGAGTACCGCGCGGCGGCGAGGAAACTGGTCCGCACACATCTGCGCGAGGGCGCCGAGGGCGACCGGTACGCCTTCACGGCGGACCAGTCGAGACTGGTGCGCGCCCAGGGCCGGCTGGCGTCCCTTCCCCCGCTGCGCTTCGCACCGGCCGAGCAGTGAACACCGCCGTGCGCGCGGGCCGTCGAGAGCCGTAACGAGAAGCGAGGAGACGAGCGACATGGACAGCGACGCCACGGGTGACGAGGGCCGCGCGACCGGACGGGCGCTGGACCGCTCCGCGATGGAGGCCGCGGTACGGCTGTACTTCGAGGCCTGCAACAAGGTCGACCGCGACCTGTTCGCGCGGTGCCTAGCCGAGAACGTCGTGCACTACCTGGCCGTCGGCATGGCCGGTCCGATCGAGGGCATCGACCCCGTGGTGGAGCGCTGGGGCGCCGACGTACGCGCCAACGACTCCCACTGGGCCGTGGACGCCGTCCACGCCGACCCGCACAGCCGCACCGCGACCTGCGAGTGGACCGCCTTCAAACCGCGCCTGGGCAAGGTGCTGCGCGGGGCGGAGGTCTACCGCTTCGACGAGGCGGGCCTGATCGACGAGATTCGCATCTACTACGCGTCCCGCCGTGACGACAGCGTCCCCGTCAACGAACTGGAGGGCTTCCCCTACGCGGACCGGGGATTCGCCACATGAGCGAAACGAGCCCCACGGGCACCACGAGCGACGCGAGCGATGCGCGGCCGTCCGCCGCGCCGCCGCTCGACGACCGCGACGGCGTCATCTGGCTCGACGGCCGGCTCGTGCCCTGGCGCGAGGCCCGCCTGCACGTCCTCAGCCACGGGCTGCACTACGGCGGCAGCGTCTTCGAGGGCGAGCGCGTCTACGACGGCCGGGTCTTCGAGCTCCACCGACACAGCCTCCGGCTGGTCGCCTCGGCCCGCGAGATGGGCTTCGCCCTGCCCTGGTCCGCGGACGAACTGGACGCGGCCACCCGGCAGATCGTGGCCCTGGCGGGCCTGACCGAGGGCTATGTCCGCCCGGTCGCCTGGCGCGGCAGCGACACCCTGCGGCTGGTCGCCCCGGACCCCACGGTCCATGTGGCGATCGCGGCCTGGCCCTGGCCGCGGGTCTTCGCGTCCGGGCCGCGCGGAATCCGGCTGGCCACCTCGCGCTGGCGGCGCCCCGCACCCGACACCGCCCCGGTCCGCGCCAAGACGGCCGCCCTCTACGCCCTCGGCTCGCTCGCCGGACAGGAGGCCGAAGCGGCGGGCCGCGACGACGCGCTGCTCCTCGACCACCGGGGCCGGCTGGCCGAGGCCACCGGCGCCAACCTGTTCCTGGTGATCGACGGCGCCCTGCACACGCCGCCACCGGAGTGCGTACTGGACGGCATCACCCGGCGCACCGTCCTCGCGCTCGCCCGCGGACTCGGCCTGGAGACCGTCGAGCGGCACATGGACCCGGCCGAACTCGCCCGCGCCGAGGAGGTGTTCCTGACCGGCACGGCATACGAGGTCCAGCCGGTCACCGCCGTCGACGCGCGGGAGTACCCGGTCGGCGCCGTCACGACCGCGCTGGTACGGGCGTACGGACGGGCCGTACGGGCCGGCGGGGCTCCGGCCCCCACCGGCGGGGCAGCCACGGCCGCCGCGGGCGGGAACGGATGACCGGCACCGAATCCGGCTCCGCCCGCCCGGCTCCGCCCGCCGGCCGCCGCCGGGCCTGGGCGGCGGGCGCCAGGGCCGCCGTGCCGTTCACCGTGGCGATCTTCGCGTTCGGCATCTCCTTCGGCGTCCTCGCCAAGGGCGCGGGCTTCGGCGCGCTCGGCGCGACCTCCATGTCCGGTCTGGTCTTCGTGGGCTCCTCGCAGTTCGCCGCCGTCTCGGTGATCGCCAACGGGGGCGGCTGGGCCGCCGCGGCCGTGGCCGGCACCCTGCTGAACCTGCGCTACCTCGTGATGGGCTTCGCCATCCTGCCCGCGCTGCGCGGCGGCCGGGCCCGCCGGGCGGTCGAGTCCCAGCTGGTCATCGAGGAGTCCTGGGCCATTGCCAGCGACGCGGACGGCCGCTTCGACCGGACCCGGCTGCTCTCCTCGGGCGTGGTGCTCTGGCTCGGCTGGGTCCTGGGCACGCTGCTGGGGGCGATCGGCCCGTTCAAGGCGGTGGACGTCCTCAACTACGGCCTGGACGCCGTCTCGCCGGTCCTGTTCTTCCTGCTGCTCGCGCCCCACCTCGGCACCGCCCGCAAACGGACCGCCGCCGCCACCGCGGCCGTGGCCGCGGCGGCCCTCACCGCGGCCGGGCTCCCGGACGCGGCCATCGCCGCGGCCTGTCTGATCGCCGTCGTATGGACCGCGCTGCCCATGACCCGACCGGTGAAGGGGGCCCGGTGAGCAACGACCCGTGGATCGTCGTCGGCGCCCTGGTGGTGACCACCTTCCTCATCAAGGGTGCCGGCTCGCTGGTGATGGGGGACCGCGAACTGCCCGCGTGGTTCCCCCGGTTCGTGGAGTACTTGACGCCCGCGCTGCTCGCCGTGCTCGTCGTCACCCAGCTCGTGGGCTCGGCCGGCGCGCACGGCATGACCTTCGACGCCCGGCTCGCCGGGTTCGTCGGAGCCCTGGTGGCGTGGCGGCTCAAGGCGCCCGTGCCCCTCGTCGTCCTGGTGGCCGCCGTGATCACCGCGCTGGTACGCGCCCTCAGCTGAGGTCCCCGCCGGTGCCGCGTACGGCGGCGGCGGCCTCCAGGGCCCGGGCGAGACCCGGCCCGTGTCCGGCGGCCCGGTGCATCCGCACGGCCCGCTCGGCCGCCTGCGCGGCCTTGGTGCGGTGCCCGAGCGCCAGATGGACCCGGGCGAGTTCGGTGCGCGCCTCGCCCTCGACGAGCCTGAGCCCGGCCCGCGCGGCGGTGCTCAGGGCCCGCCGTGTGTACGCGAGGGCCTCACGGTTCTCACCCAGGTGCCGATGGGCCGCCGCCAGGCCCACACAAGCCATGGCGTCCGCCCGAAGACACCCCGTCGCCCGGGCCGCGTCCAGGGCCCGCCGGTGGTGGTCGAGCGCGCCCGGCGCGTCGTCCAGGTGCAGCAGGACGGTGCCGACGGTGTTGAGGGCGTCCGGTTCGACCAGCCGGCGGTGGGTGCGGTGGGTGACGCTGAGCGCGTCCATCGCGTACTTGAGCGCGAGCCGGGGATCGTCGTTGTCGCGGCAGACGGCCGCGAGCGTGGTGAGCGCGCCCTCCGCCGCGTACGTGGACAGCAGCCTGCCCTGCGCGGCCAGCGCCCGGGTGAGCAGGCGCTGGGCCTCCTCCAGATCGCCCCGCGCGTGGTGGAGGCTGCCCAGCCCCCACAGCGACAGCATCACCGTGTGCTCGTCCCCCGAAGCCTCGGCGCGTTCGAGGGCCTCGGTGAAGTACGGGCCCGCCGCGTCCAGTCGGCCCCGGTCCAGGCGCAGGGAGCCGAGCAGGAACAGCGCCCACGCCTCCCCGGCGGGCTCACCGCCGTCGCGGTAGAGGGCCAGGGTGTGCTCGGCGTGGCGCTGGGCCTGGTCGAGAGCGCCCAGTTCGCGGAGGGAGGCGGCGAGCCCCAGTACGGCGCCGGCCCGCTCCACCGGCAGCCCGGCCCGGTCGAACAGGGCGTCGGCGCGGGCGCTGTGGCGCAGCGCCTCGTCGTGGCGGCCCAGCTCCCACAGGACGTAGCACAGGCTCCAGTGCATCACCGCGCGCGCGTGGTCGTCGTGTTCGGCGTCGGCGGCGCGCAGTCCCGTCTCCGCGGCGCGCAGCCAGGCGGTGCGCTGGCCGTGCTCCATCAGATGGCCGTGCGTGGCCAGCGCGGACTTCCAGGCGAAGGCCCGCGGACCGTGGCCCAGGGCGTACCGGGCGCAGGCCAGCAGGGCGGCCCGCTCGTCCTCCAGCCAGGACAGCGCCGCGGGCGGCCCGGTGAAGGTCAGCGGCGCGGTGGGGGAGCCGTCCGGCTCGGGCGGGGGCGCGGCGTACCAGGAGTAGAAGGTGCCGTACAGCAGATGCCCGGCCTGCTCGGCGGTCGCCAGATACCAGGTGAGCAGCCGGTCGACGGCCTCTTCCCGTAACGCGGTGTCGTCCTCGGTGCGGGCCCGTTCGCGGGCGAACAGGCGGACCAGGGCGTGCAGATGGAAGCGGCCGGGCCGGTGCGTCTGGAGCAGACTGCGTGCGACCAGCTGGTCCAGGAGCCGGGCCGTGGCCGTCAGTGGGGCCCCCGCCAGCGCGGCGGCGGCCGGGGCCGAGACCTCCGAGCCGGGGGTGAGGGAGAGCAGCCGCAGGAGCCGCCGCTCGGGTGCGGGCAGCGAGCGGTAGGACAGGGCGAGGGCGCTGCGGACACCGGTGTGCTGCTCCTGGTCGAGGGTCAGGTCGTCCAGACGGCGGTCCTCGCCGCGCAGCGTTCCGACCACCTCCGCGAGCGGCAGGTGCTGGTCGCCGATGAGGTGGGCGGCCACGATCCGCACGGCGAGCGGCAGGCCGCCGCAGAGCCGGACCGCCTCGGCCGCGGCCTCGGGTTCGCCGCGCACCCGGTCCGCGCCGATGACACGGGTGAGCAGCGCGAGCCCCTCCTCGTCGTCGAAGGCGGCCACGTTCACCCGGTGGGCGTCGTGGAACGCGGTGAGGCCCCGCAGGTCGTTGCGGCTGGTGACGACGACGAAGCAGCTCGGCGAGCCGGGCAGCAGCGGGCGCACCTGTTCGAGGCCGGCCGCGTCGTCAAGGAGGACCAGCATCCGTTTGCCGGCCAGGAGCGAGCGGTACAGGGCGGCCTTCTCGTCGGTGTTCTCCGGCAGGTGCCCGGCGCCGACCCCCAGGGCCCGCAGCAACTGGCCCAGGGCGTCGTCGGCCGTCGCCGGGGGCTCGTCGGCGTGGCCGCGCAGATTCGCGTACAGCTGTCCGTCGGGGAAGCGGTCGGCGGCCCGGTGCATCCAGTGCACGGCGAGGGCGGTCTTGCCGACGCCCGCCATGCCGGACAGCGAGGAGATCACCAGTGTCTGGCCGGGGCCGGTGGCGTACTGGGAGAGCAGCGCGTCCAGTTCGCGCAGATAGCCGGCGCGGCCGGTGAAGCTGCCGACGTCGGGCGGGAGCTGACGGGGGACCGGGAGGGCGGCGGTCGGGGGCGCGGCCGGGGCGGCCGGTTCGGCCGCGAGGGCCGGGTCGCCCACCAGGACGCGCTGATGGAGCTCCTTGAGCGGGCGGCCCGGCTCGATGCCCAGCTCGTCGTCGAGGAGCTGGTAGTAGTCGCGGTACGAGGCGAGCGCGTCGGCCTGGCGCCCCGACCGGTAGAGCGCCAGCATCAGCTGGCAGCGCAGCCGCTCGCGCAGCGGGTACTGGGCGACCAGTGTGCTCAGTTCCGGCACCGACTCCTCGTAGCGGCCCAGCTCGACGAGCGCGTCCAGTCGGTCCTCGCGCGCCACCAGGCGCAGTTCCTCCAGGCGGTCGGCCTCGGCCAGCGCGAAGCTGCGGTCACTGACGCCTTCGAGCGCGGGCCCGGTCCACAGGGCGAGGGCGCGGTCGAGCAGGGCGACGGCGGCTTCGGCGTCGTCGTCGGCCGCCGCTTTGCGGGCCTGGTCGGTCAGGTGTACGAAGTGCAGGGCGTCCACCTGTTCGTCGGCCACCTGGAGGGTGTAGCTGGTGTTGCTGCGGGCGCCCGCGCTGAGCAGGAGCTCGAAGCCGGAGGTGGCGCGCCGGCCCGGTTCCAGGATGCGCCGCAGATGCATGACGTGGGTGCGCAGCGCGCTGACCGCGCCGTCCGGCGCGTCACCCTCCCACAGGAGCTCGGAGAGCCGGGAGGTGCTGACCGGGCGGCCCCGCGCGAGGGCGAGGACCGCGAGGAGCGCGCGCTGCTGCGGCCCGAGGCCGATGTGACGGCCCTGGACCTCCACACTCACCGGGCCCAGCAGACGGATCCGGACCGACTCCTTCGGTGCCGGCTGAGCCCTGGGCCCCGAGGTGCGGCTCACACCATTGCCCTCTGCTTCCCTGTTCCCGCTGCCGATCCGCGTACCTCTGTCGCGCGTGTCCGCAGTCCCGTCCGGCGGGGAACGCTCAGCCGGGGCCGGTGACGAAGCCCCGGATGACCGGGCCGGAGACGGAGAACTCCCACGCGGTGTCGATGTCCCCCCAGATGTCGTTGTGGAAACGCGCTGTCACCGACAGACCGTCAAGTGACTCCCGTACCACCTCCATTCGCGCGTGGGCGGAGAACAGCTCGCGCTCCACCCAGGCCTCGGGATCGCGCTCGGTCCCGACGTCGACCACCGTGGCGTCCTTGGCGAGCACGGCCCACAGGGCCTGCGGATCCTGGGCGTTGACCGCGTCGACGAACGCGCGTACGACCGGATGGGAGGGCATGCCGGGGGGAGTCATGACTTGAGCCTCTCTGGAGCGGTGGGGACGGGTACGGCGCGGGCTCAGTCGTCGGTCACGGCCCGGTGCAGCGCGTGGGTGTCCTCGAAGAGGTGGTACCGGGCGATCTTCCCGTCCACGACCGTGACATGTGCGGCGAAGGGCGTCACAAGGGGCTTGCCAGTGGCTTTGACGGTGTCCCGGAGATGGCCGATGATCACCCCCTGTTCACCCTCGACCACGATGTGCGTCACCGTGAACTCCTCGGGCTTCAGATACTCGTGGAGGGTGGTGAAGAACTTCATGACCCCCTCCCGCCCGGTGCGGGATCCCGACCACGGCACCGCCGGGGAGCCCGGAGCGTTGAATTCCGCCGACTCGGCGAAGACCTGCACGGCGCCGTCCAGATCCCGCTGCGAGAGCCGGGCCAGATAGGCGTCGATCGCGGCCCGGGTGGCCTGCGCGGCTCCCTCGGGGGCCTGCCTGGTCATCTCACCAACTCCTCGTCCGTACTGTTCCCTGGGCGTGAGGCTCCAGTGTGGTGCGCCGGTGGCGGGGAGCGTAAGTCGCGCGCCGCTTTCCGGCCATGCGACCGCCGACAAGGTACGGGCGCGGGCGGGCGTGGCCGGATCGACGGGCCGGCGACCGGACGCGCTCCCGCAGGCAAGCCGACGCGGTGATGGGCGGCGAGGACCGGTCCTCGCCGCCCATCAGCCTTGCGCCGGGGCTACAGCGCCGGGTAGGCGTTCTTCATGAGCTCCTGGAACTGGGCGGAGAACCAGCGTCCCGACAGCGGGGCGTTGGGCAGGGCCCCCGAGAGGTGATTGCCGTTGCGGGGGTTGCCCGTGTACGTCGGGTCGCACATCCGGTCGAAGCCCTTGCCCTCGTTGTTCGGGATCGCGCTGCTGGAGCCGTCGGACTCACCCGGCGGCTTCATCCACACATACGCGTCGATCCCGGCGGCCGGGGCGGCCTGCGGACGTTCGCCCAGACCGGCGCCCGCCTGGTTGCACCAGTTGCCGATGTGGATGCGCCGGTCGTAACGACCGCCCTCCACATAGGTGTCCACACTGGTCTTGGCGCCCGGCCCGGCGGGCCTGGCGGTGCCGCCCCAGCCGTTGCGCGAGGTGTCGATCAGCATGCCGATCCCGGGGTCGAAGCCGACCGAGACCAGCTTGGCGCGGAACGCCTGGGCGTAGGACAGCTCATCGACGTACCGGTTCCAGTCGACCCACTTGGACTGGCGCACGGAGACCCCGTTGACGGAGTCGTCGATGGTGAAGTTGTTCTCCTTCAGGGCGCTGTAGTTGGCCGTGTTGGTGATGAAGCCGTGCACGTCGGCGGGCGTGGCGCCCTCGGCCGTGGCGGCCTTCTTGAACATGTCCGCGGAGGGCCCGAGGTTGTCGTCCCAGCCGAGCCAGCCGTGGTGGCCCGCGTCCACGTAGTTGTACACGTTCGGCACGGCGCCGAGCTTGTGCAGCGCGTAGCCGACGCCCTTGACGTAGTTGCCGTTGGCCAGCATGGTGTCGCACTGCGGGGTGGCCGTGGCCCGGCCGCCGGTGTTGGTGACGAGGTTGGGCAGCGAGTCGATCTCGACCGCGGTGACGATCCGCAGACCGGCGTACTTGCTGTCCGCGAGGATCGCGGCGATCGGGTCGATGAACTGCGTCTTGTACTTGTCGATCTCGGTCGGGCCGAGTTCACCGTTGGAGGAGAGCGCGGAGCAGTCGCGGCCCGGCAGGTCGTACACGACCAGCTGGACCACCATCTCGCCGCTGCCCTTCTGCTTCAGGGCCTCGTCCAGATGGGCGCGCAGCCCCATCTTCCCGTCGGCTCCGGCGATCGCGGCGATGCGGTCGAGCCAGATCCCGGTGGGCTGGTTGGAGACCCGGGTGCCACCGGGCTCGGCGGCTGCGTTCGCGGACCACTCCGGGTTCACGTACACCTTGGCCCCCGCGTACGGATTGTCCACGCGGTTGCCGGCCGGGGGAGTGGTGGGCGGGGTGGTCGGCGGAGTGGTCGGCGGGTCCGTGGGGGTGTCGCCGCCGTTGCAGGCCACGCCGTTGAGCGTGAACGAGCTGGGAAGGGCGTTGGTGCCGCTGTAGGAGGCGTTGAAGCCGAAGGTGGCCGAGCCGCCGGTCGCCAGCGTTCCGTTGTAGCTCTCGTTGGTGGCGGTGACGGCGGCGGCGGACTGGGTCACCTTGGCGTTCCAGCCCTGGGTGACCTGCTGGTTTCCGGCGAAGGTCCACTTCACGTCCCAGCCGTTCACGGCGGGACCGTTGTTGGTGAGCGTCACGGAGGCGGTGAAGCCGGTGGACCACTGGTTCTGCACCTGGTAGGCGACGGTGCAGCCGGTCGCCGCCGAGGCGGTGCCCGCGGCGCCGACGAGACCGGCGGTGCCGGTCGCCGCGGCGACGAGCACACCTGCGCCGAGCAGGGCGGTCCGCCTTCGCGAGGACCGGGGGGATGCGGTGGGTATGCGGCTCATGGTGGGGCGTGTCCTTTCGTGCGGTGGAGTGCGGAGATTCAGGAATTCGGAGGTTTGGAGGTTTGGAGGTTCGTTCGGGGATTGGAGAGGAGGTGCGTTTCAGCCGACGGCGCGGAGATGGTCGCGCAGGCCGCTGCCGTACGCGGTGGGGGTGCCGTCGTAGTCGCTGATCAGGGAGGGGCCGGAGGAGCAGTCCCAGGTGTTCCAGGTCCAGCCCAGATACGAGATGCCCCGCTCGTCGAACCACTTCATGGCGCGGTCGACGAACGAGTGGGCGCAGGTGTTCTCGCCCAGCTCGCCCGCGACGAGCGGAACTTTGGCGGCGACGGGTGCGAGGGTCGCGTCCCAGCACGACTCGCTCGCGCAGCTGTTGAAGTTGTATCCGTGGTAGGCGGCGGCGAGGTTGCCCGCCGGGTCGGACGGGGCGCGGGCGAGCCACTGGCTGAGGTCGTTGGCGTAGGCGATGCCGCCGGCCAGGACGAGGTTGCGGGCGCCCGCTGCCCGTACGGCGTCCAGCAGGTCCTGCATCCCCGCGACCTCGTAGCCGATGCCGGGACAGCTTCCGCCGTCGCGCCAGCAGCTCCAGGCCTGGTCGGTGGTGGAGGTGGCGCGGTCCGGATACGGCTCGTTGAACAGGTCGAAGACCACGGCCGGGTCGCTCTTGAAGGTGGTGGCGACCGAGGACCAGAACGCGGGTGCGTACTGGGCGTCGGGCATCGGTTTCTGGCAGCCGGCGTGCACGTCGGAGCAGCCGGCCGAGTTGCCCGTGTACTGCCCGTACGACCAGTGGAGTTCGACGACCGGCGTCATCCCGTGGGCCTCCACGCGGTGAACGAGGTCCCGAACCGCGCTGATGTAACGGGCGCCCGCGTAGGCCGGGTCGATGTTGGACAGACCGAGCCAGCACTCCTCGTTGAGGGGAATGCGCACGGTGTTGGCGTGCCAGGCGGCGATGGCGGTCACCGAGGCGTCGTCCACCGGGCCGTCGAAGATGCCGCGGCCCTGGACGCACATGAACTCGGCGCCGGACCGGTTGACGCCGAGGAGCCTGCGCGTGGCGCCGCCCGCGTCGACCAGCTTGTTCCCGGAGACGCGGAGCACGGGCGCGCCGGTGCCGGGGGTGGGGGAGGGAGAAGTGGGGGTCGGGGACGGGGTCGGGTCGCCCGCGCCGGTGGTGGCGCACGGCTCGCCGTTGAGGGTGAACGCGCGGGGCGGTGTGTCGGCGCCGGACAGGGAGGCGAGGAAGCCGAGGGTGACGCTCGCGCCGTGGGCGAGCGAACCGTTCCAGCTCTCGTTGACGGCGGTGACGGAGCTGCCGGACTGGGACCACTTGGCGTTCCAGCCCTGGGTCACCTTCTGGCTGCCGGTGAACGCGAAGCCGAGGCTCCAGCCGGACAGCGCGGAGGCGTTGTTGGTGATCGTGACGGAACCCTGGAAGCCGCCGCCCCACTCATTGGTGACGGCGTACGCCACCGAACAGGACGGCTCGGCTCCGGATGCCGTGACGTGCGGGACGACGACGGCGCTCGCGAGCACGAGCGCCGCCGCGGTGAGGGGTAATGCCAAGCGCGGGGGGTGTCGCATGAGCGGATCCTTCACGGCCGGGACGTCGGCAGATGCCCGGCGTCCGACGGATGGAAGCGCTCCCACTGGTGGGGCATCACGGTAGGGGCTCGGGTGGCGCATGGCAAGGGAGGAGGACGCGATACGTCTTGGCAGGCTCCCCGGGTGCCTACCGCTGGGCCGTAGGACCCTTCCCGCGAAGGGGCTCGGCATCCGCCTGGGTCCAACTGCCCTAGAACAGCGAACGAGTTGGGCTCCGATGACGTCTTATGACTTCGACTCCTCAAGCATCTTGACCGCAGCCCCGTCCAACTCCATGCTGGGAGCGCTCCCACTGGTTCAAGACTTGTGTGCAAGCTCCTGTGCCACCCGGTAAGCGCTACCTACTGCGGGTGGCGTGGAAGATCTCTCGGTCGTTATGTCGCTACTTCGCCCGTCAGCCCGATGCCGGCCTCGGAGAGGTGCCGGCCCCGCACCCGCGTTCGCGGCGCCTGCCCGCGCGGCCGGGCGCGCGGCGCCGTCGGTTCCTGGGCCCGGTTGTGCCCCGCCCCAACGGGGTCGCACCTCGGGAAACCTCCCCTCCCTCCCCCCTCCCTTCTTTCCTCCCCCCACCTGATCGAACGAAGTGTGGCGGAGGTGTGTACGAGTGGGAAGCCGGGGCAAGCGGATACGTATCGTGACCGTTTCAAGTGGAGGATTCCTCATGCTGATGGCTCACCCGGCAGTGCTGCGCGATCTCCTCGCCGAGTACGACGCGCTCAGTGCGCTGAACGCGGCCGAGGGCACCGACGCGACCCGTCGGCGCCTTGAGGACGTCTCCTACACCCTTTGTGTGTCGACCGGTACGCGGGATGTGGACACCGCCGTGATCGCCGCGCGCCACCGGCTGCCCGGTGCGCGGACCTTCGACGACTCGGTGCTGAGCGCTTGAGCGGAGTCCGGAAGAGAACAGCGTGGAGCGGATGACCGAAGGCGGGGTGCCCGGCGGGTGGGCGGCGGAGGGTGCGGCCGAGGAGGCGGCGCGGCTGCGCGCGGAGGTCCGTGACCTGCGGGCCCAGGTCCGCAGCCGACCGCTCATCTCCCACGCCCAGGGCATCCTCCAGGAGCGCTACCGGCTGTCGGACGCCGACAGCGCCTTCACGCTGCTGCGCCGCTCCTCGCAGCGGTACAACGTGAAGCTGCGCGTCCTGGCCGGGGCGGTGGTGAGTACACCGAGACCTGACGGCCCCGCCGACCTGTGGTTCCCCGGACGGGTGCGCGGGAGGCCGCCCCGGCTGGACATGGTCGGCGTCGACGACCCCGGCCACGTCAACCGGGGCGCGGTGCTCGGCGCGCTCCTGTCGCAGACCCTGGCCATCACGGGCACGGACATGGGCAACGTCCAGATCAGCGACCCGACCGCGGGCGGTCTGCGGTTGGAGCAGCACACCGGCCACAGCGCGCACTTCGTCGAGTTCTTCGCCTTCGTGGGTGAGGACGGCACATCGTGTGCGAAAGCCGCCAAGAACGTCGAGCTGACCACCGTGCACGACGTCGCCACCGACGCGGTGTTCACCGAGGAGGCGCGTCACACCATCCTCGCCGCGGGCAGCCGCGCCTGTCACAGCGTTCCGCTGGTCAGCGCGTCGGGCGCGTGTCTGGGAATCGTCTCGGCCCACCTCGAACGCCCTACGAAGGCCCTGCACCCGGTCCAGGCCAAGGCGCTCGCCGCCACCGGCCGGCAGGTGGGGAGCTGGCTCGCCTGGCACGAACACACCGTCGTCCTGGACGCGTTGGAGTACCTCCACGCCCTGGGCCGCTCGGGGGGCGCGGAACCGGAGGTGTGATCGGCCGCCGCGGGTCGCGGGGGCGGCTGGTCGAGGTGCTGGCACGTGTGGGTTTCGGTCCCTGCGGGCGCACAGAATAGGGCAGTTCCGGGCGGCCGGTGGGCACACCGCCCAGAAGCCCGGAGTATTGGCCTCGGCACGGTTGAAGTCGATATGCTCCTGTTTCGGAGTGGTCAGGAAGCGGCTACCCCGCTCATCGTCGTACTGCCGATCAGTGGGAGTCCTCTGTGCCCGTACCGCTCTCGTCGTCCCGCATGCCCCAAAACGCGTCCCCGCCGGGAGGGGGACAGGCTCTTCTGCTGGTCGACGACCACGAGGACAATCTGTTCGCCCTGGAGCACGCCCTCAGGCCGCTGGGGCGGCCCGTCCTGCTGGCCACCAGTGGTGAACAGGCACTCAAGACAGCGCTGCGCGAACCCGTCGCCGCGGTCGTGATGGACGTGGTGATGCCGCACATCGACGGTCTGCAGACCCTCTCCTACCTGCACCGCCTCGACCAGACCCGCGATGTGCCCGTACTGCTCGTCACCGGCACCAGCCGCGACAACCGGCTCGCCCGGCTCGCCTTCGAACTCGGCGCCGCCGGGCTGCTGCTCAAACCCCTCGACCCCTGGGGGCTGTGCTGTCACGTGCGGACCCTCGCCGACCTCTACACCCGTGCCTGCTCACCGGCCGTGCCGTAGGGGCTGGCCCGCTCCACGCCGTCAGCCCAGGACGAACGGCAGCCGCTCGGCCAGCGCGCCGAGTTCGGCCCGCTCGGCTTCGGTCGGTGCCCGGCGGCCGGTGCCCACCAGGAGCGCGTCACGGTCGCAGAGGCCGGCGGGGAAGGCCGCCCCGACGATCGCATCCAGCGCCGCGCGGGAGTGGGCCAGGCCCTCGGCGGGCGGCCCAGCGGCCTCCGGCAGGTGCGCCACGAGGTCGAGATGGTGCAGCGTCGACTCCATGACGTACGTGGCGAGATAGTCCTCCACGGTGAGCACCAGGTCGCGCGTGCTCACCCGGGCCGAGGGTGCCGCGAGTGCGGCGGCGCGTCCGGCCGCGGAGCCCACGTCGTCGAGGTGGAACCTGAGCAGGCCCGGGTCCTCGTAGGCGGCGGCCAGCCGCACGGTCAGCGCGTCGAGCGGGTCCTCGCCGGTCGGCGGGTGGTCCTCGACGTGCCAGTACGTCAGGGCGTCGGCGGTCGGTTCGGTGTCGGCGGGCGTGGCGAGGGTGATGAGGATGTCCTGCGCGTCGACGATCAGATGGCAGACGAGGTCCCGCACGAGCCAGCCGGCGCAGCCGGAGGGGCGTTCGAAGTCATGGTCGGGCAGTTCGGCGACGGCCGTGAGCAGAGCCGTCCATGAGTCCGCGAAGTGGTCCACAGAGGCACGGTAATGCGGTGTCCGAACGCCGAACAAGCCCGTTCCGGCGTGGTGACGGCCGGGCCGGGGCCGCCGCCGATGCCGGATCCGTCCTCGGAACGGCGGCAGGATTCGCCCCGCGGGGCTCGTGTCAGCGGCTTCCTTCCATACGTGTGCGCGCACCGGCGGCGAGCAGTTCGGCGCGCCTCTCCTCGTCCTGGGCGAGCAGGGCCAGGAGCGAGGCGACCGTGAGGCCCGCCTCCGCCTCGGCCGGATGACGCAGGACCTTGCCCGGCTCGATCCGGTAGGTGTTGCCGCGTCCCTGGCGTGTGTGGGAGAGGAATCCGGCCTGTTCCAGATCGGCGATGATCTTCTGGACGGCGCGTTCCGTGAGTCTGCAGTGCGCGGCGATGTCACGTATCCGCGCGTTCGGGTTCTCGGCGATGACCGCGAGCACACGCGCGTGGCTGGTGATGAACGTCCATCCTGTGTGCGTTTCCGGTACTCCACCCATGGGCGGATCGCACGCCCTGAGCTTCATGTATAGGAACATGCGAATCCTACTTCATGTATCTCTTGACGTGTCTCCCGTCCGGGCGGGAATCTGGGCGCGGAGGATGGACCCAGCGGACCCTGGAGACATGGGAGATGGCCATGGCGCAGCCGTCACACTCGGCCGAGCCCGTCGACGCGGGGGCCGCCGAGTCCGATCCGGGGCTGGAGCTCGGGCAGTTGCGGCGGGCGATGCGGAGCCGGGGAACGATCGACCTGGCCCGGGGGGTCCTCATGGCGGTCTTCGCCATCACCCCGGAAAAGGCCTGGGCCGCGCTGGTCATGACGTCCCAGAACACCAACATCAAGCTGCATCGTGTGGCCCAGCAGGTGGTGGACTCCGCCGGAGGCGCCCCCCTGCCTCCACAGATCCGCAAGCGGCTGTCGGCGGCCGTCGCCGAACTCGCCGCCGGGGCCGGATCGGCGGGACCGCTGGGCGACGTCCGGACGACGGACTCCGGGCGCGACGGCGGTCTTCCCCGGTGCCCCTGATTCCCGTGCCGCACGAGACGATCGGGAATTCGATGTTTTCACCGGCGCGGACGAGGTAGTTCGTAAGGGCGTTGTCTTCGTACGGAGGACGTAGGCGCCGGACAGGTTGGGACCATCAGCCGCCGGCGCCGCCTACCTCGGCAGCTCCTCGCCGCAGCGGGCGCAGTAGCGTGCGTCCGACTCCGCTGCCATCCGCCCGCACGCCGGGCAGACGCGGTCCAGTGAACACGGCGCCTCGCCGCCTTCGTCCAGTTGGGCGGTGCGGACGCCGATCTTGAGCCCGGGGCGCCGCCGGTGCACGGACAGATACGCGAGTCCGTCCGGCCCGGCGGACAGGGCGCGACGGGCCGTTCGCGGCAGCCAGGCCACGGTCCCGGGCGCCAGGGGCTGGGGTTCCACCCCGTTGTCGAGCCGGCCTGTGCCCTCGACCACGACCAGCAGCACGTCCAGTTCGGATTCGACGTGCTCGGCCACGGACGCGTCCGGCGGCAGCCGCACCAGATTGGCGTCGAGCTGTCTGCCCTCTTCCGCCAGCCGCCACAACGCGCCCCCCTGCCCTTCCTCGGCGGCGGCGACGGTCTCGTACAGGGTGACCAGCACCCGGGAGGTCTCGGCTGGGGCGTGCAACGGTGTCTCCTGACGGCGCTGGGGGACGCTGACGGGCTGAACGAGGCACCGTACCGGATTCGGACGGGCGGGCGTGAAGTGCCTCCCGGCGCAGGGGCCCCGGACGACCCCGGTGACGCGCGCGTCGGCTTACCGGGCCGACTCCCGGATGATGACCCGGCCGCTCCGCTACCCGCCGACCAGAGCCGCCACGAGCCGGATCATCCGGGCCCGGGGGTCCGCGGTGCCCGGCCAACTCGTCATCAGGAGATGGTGGGCGGCGCCCACCACGGCCAGGGCCGCGGCCTGCGGGTCGACGGTGGCCGCCACCCGTCCGCGCCGGCGTTCGGCCACGAGGTAGCGCTCGATGGAGTCCTCGATCGCGGCGAAGCCCGGCGCGCCCGCTTCCAGCGCCTCCCGGACACGCAGGGCGGCGGCCGGGCGCGTCATGGCCGCAGCCGCGACGGCCGGACCGCCCGAGTCGAGCAGCGCCAGGGCGACCGCCCCGAGGTTCTCCGCCACCGTGCCCTCTCCGACGAGCCCCGACAGGGCCTCGGCCCTGGCGGCGGTACGGGCGAACCGGTCGAGGCAGAGCTCCGCGACGAACTCGTCGAGCCCCGCGAAGTGCGTGTGCAGCAGCCCCTTGGCGCACTCGGCCTCGGTGGTGACGGCACGGCTGGTCAGCACGCCGGGGCCGCCCCGCTCCAGGATCCGCTCGGCTGCCGCGAACAGCCGCTCCCGTACGTCCGGCGTCGCCACTCCGCGCGGTGACATGGGCCCTCTCCCGTTTCGCTGCCGTGATCGCGGGGGTCTTCCCCGCTCCGCGGATCTTAGCCGGGGTTGTCAGTATGGGCGCTCGCCCATACTGTTTGGGCGTACGCCCATTCTCTGTCGTCGCGCAGGAGGCACCCATGCCGGACGTCGTCAACACCGAGCAGGCGCAGGCCTGGAACGGCCCCGAGGGCGCCCACTGGGCACGCCATCAGGACCGCTGGAACGCCGTGAACGAGGGCTTCGACGAGCCGCTTCTCGACGCCGCGGCGCTCACCGCACAGAGCCGTGTCCTCGACATCGGCTGCGGGGCCGGCCAGACCACGCGCCTCGCCGCGCGCCGGGCTCCCCGGGGGCGCGCGCTCGGGCTCGACCTGTCCGGCCCGATGCTGGCCGAAGCCCGCGCCCGGGCGGAGCGCGAAGGCCTGCGCAACGTCTCCTTCATCCAGGGCGACGCGCAGGTCCACCCCCTGGAGCCCGCCGCCCACGACTGTGCCGTCAGCCGCTACGGCGTGATGTTCTTCGCCGACCACGTGGCCGCCTTCGGCAACATCGGGCGGGCGCTGCGGCCGGGCGGGCGTCTGGCGTTCGTGTGTCCGGCGGACGCCGGGGCCAACGGCTGGGTCGAGGCGCTGCTCGCCCTGCGCGGTCTGCTGCCGCTCGGTGATCTGGCCCGGCCTGGACTGCCCGGCATGTTCTCGCTGGCCGATCCGGACCGTATCCGCGAAGTCCTCACGGCGGCCGGGTTCACCCGCATCACCGTCACCAGGGCCCAGGCGTACGGGACGTGGGGGAGCGGCGCCGCGGACGCGGCGGAGTTCCTGCTCGGCACCGGACCCGGCAGCCACCTTATGGCGCAGGTGGACGAGGAGACCGGGGCCGGTGCCCGCAGGACACTGCAGGAGTGGCTGCGGCCCCATGAGGCGGCGGACGGCGCCGTCCGGCTGCTCAGCACCTCGTGGCTGGTCACGGCGGACCGCCCGGCCTGAAACCGGCCCGGGGTGTTTTCGGCGGGCCGGGCCGGGAATCCAGGGAAGGCCGTTCCCGTACGGCGGGGACCGCTCGGGGAGCCCCCGGGCTCCCCGGAAGTTCCCGCCAGGTTCCGGAAGTTCCCGGGAGATCCCAGAAGGTTCCGGGGAGTTCCCGCAATTGACGACGAGAAGGGCTGTCATGCCGAGTCCCACCGCAGCGCGTCCGGCCCGCACCCCCTTGCCGCCGTTGCACCGCGTCGAGCTGGCCGGCTCCGGGCCCGAGGACGTCGTGTTCGACGCCTCCGGCCGGCTGCTGGCGGGTGTGGCGGACGGGCGCGTCCTGCGGATCGGCCTTCCCGGACCGGGCGGGCCCGCGCGTACCCCGGACGTCGTGGAGGTCGCCCGGACGGGCGGACGCCCCCTGGGCCTCGAAGTCCTGCCCGACGGGCGGCTGTTGGTGTGTGACGCGGAGCGCGGACTGCTGCGCGTCGATCCGGACGGCCGCCGGGCGGGTATCGAGGTCCTGGCCGACTCGGTGGCGGGGGCGTCGCTGCGTTTCTGCAGCAACGCCGTCGCGGCGGCGGACGGCACGGTCTACTTCACGGTGTCCAGCCGCCGTCACGGCCTCGACGACTGGCTGTCCGACATCGTGGAGCACGAGCCCACCGGCGTACTGGCACGGCTCGCACCCGGGGGCGAGCCCGAAGTGCTGCTCGACGGGCTCCAGTTCGCGAACGGCCTGGCGCTCGCGCCCGACGAGTCGTCCGTGACGGTGGCGGAGACCGGCGCGCGCCGTCTGACCCGGCTGTGGCTGACGGGCCCCGCGTCCGGCCGCCACGACACCCTGGCCGAGAATTTGCCCGGCTTCCCCGACAACATGTCCCGCAGCCCCCGCGGCGGCTTCTGGGTCGCGCTCGCCGGGCCGCCCATGCCCCCACTGGACCTACTGCACCGGACCGGACCCCGGCTGCGCCGCGCGGTGGCCGCCGCGGCCCGCCGGCTGCCGCCTCCACCCGCCCTCGGCGGCGCACGGGTGGCCGAGGTGGACGCGTACGGGAGGGTCGTGCGTGAACTGCGCGGGCGCGGCTACCGGATGGTGACCGGCGTGGCGGAGCACGCGGGACGGCTCGCCCTGGGCAGCCTCCGTGAGGATGCCGTGGCCTGGTGCGACCTCGGCGGGTCCGCGACGCACTGACCGCACGCCTGCCGTTGACCTCGGTGTCGGTGTCGGTGTCGGTGTCGGTGTCGGTGTCGGTGGACGGCGGTACGGCGGCGAGCGGCGCGATCCTCCCCACTGGAGAGACCCGCGAGGAAACGAGACGTTCCGTCTTGACCGGCGAGCCCGGGCGGGGCATAGTGGGCGCATCAAGCGAGACGCAACGTCTCGCCACGAGGAGGGGAGCGCCGGATATGCGTACGTCAGCCGAGGGGACCGACCGGGTCTGGTTCATCACCGGCGCCAGCCGCGGCCTCGGCCGCGCCTTCGCCGAGGCCGCACTGGCCGCGGGTGACCGCGTGGCCGCCGTGGCACGCACCGCCGGGCCGCTGGAGGAGCTGGCCTCCGCCCATCCGGGGCGGGTCCTTCCGCTCACCGCGGACGTGACCGACCGGGACGCGGTCTTCGCGGCCGTGGCCGACGCGGTGGCCCGGTTCGGGCGGCTCGACATCGTCGTCAACAACGCGGGCATGCTGTCGATGGGCATGATCGAGGAGTTCACCGAAGCCGAGGCCCGCGCCCAGATGGACATCAACTTCTTCGGCGCGCTGTGGGTGAGCCAGGCGGTGCTGCCCACCCTGCGCGAGCAGGGCTCCGGGCACATCGTCCAGATCTCCAGCATCGGCGCGCTCGCCGGCTTCCCCAGTACGGGGCTCTACGGCGCCAGCAAGTTCGCGCTGGAGGGGATGAGCGAAGCGCTGGCCATGGAGGCCGCCGGTTTCGGGGTCAAGGTGAGCATCGTGCAGCCCGGCGGCTACTGGACCGACCTCTACACCGCCATGCACACCACGGACGCCAGAGAGGAATACGGGCCGCTGCGCGCCGAGTTGGAGAAGCAGTTCGCCGAGGGGTCGGTCGACAGCGACCCGAAACTGGCCGCCGAGGCGCTCCTCAAGCTCGTGGACAGCGACGAACCGCCGCTGCGTCTGCTGCTGGGAAGCATGATCTACGATCTCGCCTTCGACATCTCACGCAAGCGCATGGACACCTGGGCCGCCTGGGAGGACGTCAGCCGTGCCGCCGAGCACGCCATCCCCGCAGGAAGCGGCACGGGCCACTGACCGCGACTCCGGGAAGCGCCTTTCTAGGGCGTGAGGAGCGAACACCCGCCGGCAGGGTCCGCCACCGCCGCCAGGTGGGCGCGGAACCAACGGTGGCCCGGGTCCGCCGAGTTGCGGGGGTGCCAGGCCATGCCCAGCTCCAGGGGCGCCAGGTCGAGAGGGACGGAGAAGGTGCGCAGCCCCAGCGCGGCGATGGTGTCGGTGAGCCAGTCGGCCAGGGTGAGGGCGACGAGGTCGGTGGTCCGGGCGAGCAGCATCGCACTCGTATGGCTGGGCACCACGACCGCCGTACGGCGGCGCAGCCCGAGCTCCGCGAGCGCGCTGTCGATGGGGCCGAGGCGTTTGCCCAGCCGGGAGACGCCGATGTGGTCGGCCGCGGCGAAACGGCGCGCGGTGATGCGCCCGTCGAACAGGGGGTGACCGGCGCGGGCGACACCCACCAGCGGTATCCGGGTCAGCGCCCGGGTGCGGATCTCCGGGTCGAGGTGTTCCAGGACGCCGAGTTCCACGTCGACCAGGCCCTGGCGCAGGGCCGGGCCGCCCTCCATGGCCTCCGGCAGGAAGACCACGTCCACGTGGGGGGCCTCGGCGCGGACGCGGTCGGTCAGGGGCCCGGCCAGACCCGCCATCAGCAGGTCGGTGGCCTGGACGGTGAACGTGCGATGGAGGTGCGCGGCCTCGAAACCCGCCCCGGGCCGCAGAAGGTTCTCGCAGCCGCGCAGCAACGCGCCCACCTCGTCGCGCAGTTCCAGGGCGCGCGGGGTCGGGACCATGCCCTGCCCGGCCCGGACCAGCAGGGGATCGCCGACGGCGCGCCGCAGCCGGGCCAGCGTACGGCTGACGGCGGCGGGCGAGGTCCCGAGCCGCTCAGCGGCGCGGGTCACGCTGTTCTCCTGGAGCAGGACGTCCAGTACACGCAGCAGATTGAGGTCCAATACCGCTCCTGAGCTGCGTTGTTACATCTGAGGCAAGAATGTGGTGCTCATTCTTGCATGGTGCGCGGAGCTCCCCGTGGCGAGAGTGGAGACGTCCGCGAGACCTCTCGCGTGATGTTCAGCCCACCCTCCGAGGGAGCCTTCCGTGCACCAGTCCCCCCGCCCCGGCCGCGCCGGCGATCTACTGGCAGTGGTCAGCCAGAGCGGGCCCACCGTCTCGTTCTTCGACGCCGCCACCGACCGGCACGTGGACACCATCGACGTCCTCGCCGAGCCCCACGAGTTGTGCTTCGACCCGACGCAGCGCCTGCTGTGGTGTGCCACCACGTACGACTCCGGCTACTACCACGCGAACGGCGGCCGGCGCACCGAACTGACCGTCATCGACCCCGACACGCGCCGCGTCGTCGAGGTGATCGACCTCGCTCCCGAACACGGCCCGCACGGGCTGGCGTTGGACGCGGCACGCCACCGCCTCTATGTGAGCGTGGAGGGTTCGGCTGACCGGCCCGGCGGAGTCGTGGTGATCGACACCGAGACCCGTCGGCCCCTGGGCAGGATCGACACGGACGCGCCCGGTCCGCACTGGTTCGCCATCGACCCCCAGGGCAGGACGGGGTACGCCACCAACAAGGAGGCGCCCTTCGTCTCGGTCGTCGACCTCGAACGGGGCGTCCTCACGGCGAAGGTCGAGGTGCCGGGCAGTGAGGGGCTCGCGGTGTCCGCCGACGGCTCCCACGTCTACGTGGCCTCCCCGTACGCCGGTTCCTTCCTCTCGGACACCGGTGACCGGCCGGACACCGGGATCACGGTCATCGACGCCCGCACGTCGTCCGTCGTCGACACCCTGCGCACGGACGGTGTGGTGCTGCCGGTGCATCTCACCTCGACCGGCCTGCTGCTGGTGGGTGAGCTGCGGACGGAACCCGACCCGGCGTCCCGGCTCGGCCGCCAGGCTCCGGGCCTGCTCACGGTGGTCTCCGCCGACACCCGCGAGCGGCTGGGCGCGGTGGAGGTGGGGCTCTTCCCCCTGACCATCACCTCGTCGCCGGACGGCCGGCTCGCGTACGTGTCGTGCGTGGTCTCCTCCACCGTCCACGTCGTGGACCTTCGGACGATGGAGGAGCTCGGCCGGCTGGACATCGCCAAGACGGGCGAGCCCGGCGCGCACGGGCTGGCGTACATCCCGCGCGCGGCCGGGAGCCCGGAAGCCGTCCGGACCGGGCCGGGGCTATGACCCGATTGGGATCCGGAGCACCTGCCCCGGCACGATCTTGTCGGGGTCGGTGATCTGGGCCGGATTGGCCCGCACGATGCGCGGATAGAGGGCGGCGTTGCCGTAGTACGACTTGGCCAGCGCCGACAGCGTCTCGCCCTTGGCCACCGTGTGCTCGCGGTATCCGTAGTAATCGGGCACGATGCGCGGCCCGTAGACGACCGGGACGGTGACGGCGTTGATCTCGCCGCCGTCCCGGGCCCTCGCCTCGAAGACCTGGACGAGCAGCCGGTCGGCCTGGAAAGCGGTGTGGCCCACATCGACGGTGAAGTGGAACTGGCCGTGCTCACCGCTGCCGCCGCCCGCGGTGAACGTGCCGGTCACCTGCTGGTGGCCGTCGCTGATCCGGTACTCCAGAGTGGCTTCGAAGCCGGTGGCGACGCCGCCGACGTGGATCGGGTTGCCGACCAGGTCGAGTGGGCGCGGTTGGTCCACGCGGTTGGTCATGGAGCCTCCCCAGGGAATGAGTTGTCCGGCACTGGCAGCTTGGGCGGTGCGCCGACGGAAGACAACCGCGGGCTTCGGTCGTTTTTCGTCCGCGCCGCGCTGACGTACCGGCCGCGCCCAGCCCCCGGGGAACGGCAACCGTGTCCGTCGAGTGACGGGTGGTCAGACGGAGTCGCCCGTCATACCGCCGATCATCTCGGCCAGTACGCTCCGCCGGTCCTCGCCCGGCAGGGGCCGCAGGGGGCGGGCCAGCCGGTCGCTGTCGTAGTGCCAGCGGTGGTCGAGGTCCCGGGGCACGGCGCCGCTCTCGCGGATCTCGGCGTGGGTGCCGAGCAGGTCCGTGAGGTCCTGGGCGAGGTCGTGCCAGGAGACGTGACCGCTCACCGCGTTGGCGACGCCGTGGACGGGGCGGTCCAGGCACTCCGTCGCCGCACGGGCCAGGGCCGCCGCGTGGACCCAGGCGGCGCCGTACCAGGGGTGGCCGGCGGTGCCGGGACGGGGCACCTCGATCGCCTCGCCCCGGACGGCGGCCTGGTAGAGCGTGCCGAGGGCGCCCCAGCGCAACTGCTCACGCAACCGCTCGTGCGCGCCCCAGACGATCGGTGACCGCACGGCGCTCGCTCCGCCGCGCCCGTCGGTACCGGCCGCGCGCAGCACCATCGCTTCGCAGTCGGCCTTGGCCCTGCCGTATGGACTCAGGGGCTCGCAGGACGGAGACTCCTCCACGACGCGCTGGGCGCGCGGATGCCCGTACGCGTCGACGCTGCTGACGAAGACGAAGGGGCCGCCGCGCCAGGCGTCGACCATCGTCTCCATGGCCGCCAGGTCCACGTCGGGCCGGGTGAAGGTGGAGGCGGCGTGGATGACGGCGTCCGCGTCCGCGACGGCGTCGCGCAGCCCGGCCAGGTCGGTGAGGTCGCCCTCGACCACGTCGACGCCCTCGGCGGCGATCAGATGGGCGGACTCGGGGCGCGCCAGGGCCAGTACGGGGCGGCCCCGGGCGGCCAGTTCCCGCAGGACGAACGCGCCGACACCTCCGGTCGCGCCCGTGACCAGCACGGTGCCGGGCCGGGTGGCCCGGGACCGGGCGGGCCTGGCGGTGGCCTTGGCGGTGGCCTTGGCCGCGGCCTGCTGGGCCGCGCGCTCGTCCAGGAGCGCGGTCAGCGCCCGGGGCGTGCGGGCCTGGAGCACGTCGAGGCCGGTGAGCGGCAGGCCGAGCCCGGCCCGCAGACGTTCGGCGAGCTGCACGGCGACCAGGGAGTGGCCGCCCAGCTCGAAGAAGTCGCCGTCGGGCGGCGGGGCTAGCCCGAGCAGCGCCGTGAACGCCTCGGTGACGGCGGTGGCTCGCGGTCCGGAAGGGGCGGCCGGGGCGGCGGGGGCGGCTGTACCGGGCAGCCCGTCGGTCGTCCGCGGCAGCGTGTCGAGCACCGTGACCGCGGCGGGCACGGACTCCGGCGCGAGCGAGCGGCGCAGCAGACCGAGCAGCTCGTTGCCGGACGGTCCGGCGCTGTCGTCGAGGACGGCGTAGGCGACCGGCCGCCCCTGCTCGGACCGGACGACCACCGCGTCGGCGACCTGGGGGTGGGCGCGCAGGGCCTGGGCGGCCGGGTGCGCGTCCCTTCCGGCGGGGGCGGCCCCGGACGGGGCCTCCGCCGCGGCCCGGGTGCCCCGGTCCCGAGGTGCGCCGAGGCCGGGCACCTCACTCAGGGCGCGTTCCGGGTCGGCCGCCGCCGCCTCCAGCACGGCGGCGTAGTCCCGTACGGTCGCCTCGGCCGCGGCGTCGTCCAGCGCGCCGCGGTCGAACTGCACCAGCGCCGCGGGCTGTTCGGCCTCGCCGAGCGCCAGGCCGTAGGACAGGGTGAACTTGGCGCCCCCGGTGGGTACGTCCACGTACTCGGGCGAGGTGCCGGGCAGCCGCAGCACCGTCGGCTCGCCCAGCACGTCGCAGGTGACGCGGACCAGCGCGGTGCCGTCGGCGCCGCGTGCCGTGGCGCCGAGGCGCTCCAGGGCGAGGTCGAAGGGGATGTGCCGGTGCCGCTGGGCATCGAGGAGCGCGTCGCGTACGCGGTGCAGCAGTTGGATGAAGGACGGGTCTTCGGAGGCGTCGACGCGGACGGGCAGGGTGTTGACGCACAGACCGACCAGGCCGCGCATGGCGACTCCCGCGCGGTGGGTGCCCGCCACGCCGATGACCAGGTCGTCGTCGCCGGTGAGCCGGTGGAGCGCGGCGAACGCGGCGGTCAGCGACACCGCGAAGAGCGTGGCCCGGTGTCCGGCACCGAGGCTCCGCAGCGCGTCGGGCAGAGCGGGTGCGAGCGGCACGGTGTGGACGGCCGCCGACCGGGGCGGGTCGGACGGCGCCGGGGCCGCGGGCGCGGGGAGCCGGGGCGGGGCGGCGTCGGCGAGCAGGGCGCTCCAGCGGTCCAGTTCGGCCCGCAGACCCGGTATCGCCTCGTGCTCGCGGCGCGCGTGGTCGGCGTACTGCGGCGGCGCGTCGGGGAGGGCCGGACCGGAGCCGTCGACGGCCGCGGTGTACAGCGCGGCGAGTTCGTCGGCCACGGTCTCCAGGGAGCCGCCGTCGATGGCGATGTGATGGAACGTCAGCAGTACGGTGTGGTCCTGCTCCGCGTGGCGCAGGACGCGGGCCCGTACCGCCTCGCCCGCCGCGAGGTCGAACGGCCGGGCCGCCTCCTCCCGCAGCAGCGCGGGGGCGTCGGCCGGGTCGGCCTCGACGACGGGCACGGCGACGGCGGTCGGGGCCGGAAGCACTTCCTGGAAGGGCTCGCCGTCCTTCTCTCCGTAACAGGTGCGCAGGATCGTGTGCCGGACCACCAGCGCGCGCAGGGCGGTGGCGAGCGCGGCGGCGTCGAACGGGCCGCGCACCCGAGTCGCGAAGGGGACGTGGTACGAGTCGCCCGCGCCGCCGAGCCGTTCCATCAGCCACATGCGGCGCTGGGCGCGGGAGAGCGGCAGACGGCCGGACCCGGGGGCGGTGCCGGCCGGGACGGCCGGGGAGCGCCGGGCGGCGCCGGCGCGGGCCCTGCGCAGCAGTTCGAGCTGGAGCCGTTGTTGTTCGGCTCGGGTCGTGGGGTCGGCGTCAGTGGGCATCGCTGTGCTCCGGGGTGCGGGGGTGGAGGTCGCTGTGGGCGGACAGCAGGGCCCGTTCGATCAGGGCGGCCTGCGCGGCGACGGTCGGGGCGGCGAAGAAGTCGGCCAGGGCGAGCTCCACGCCGAGCTCCTCGCGCAGGTCGTCGGTGACGGCGAGGGCGAGCAGGGAGTGACCGCCCAGGGCGAGGAAGTCGGCCTCGCCGTGGGTGACCTCGCTGCCCAGGGACCGGCTCCACACCTCGGCGACGGCCTGCTCCAGCGGGGTCATCGCCGGAGCCGGCGCCTCGGCCGGTTCCTGGGCGGTCTGCGGGCGGTGGGCCAGCGCGCGCCGGTCGACCTTGCCGGAAGGCGTCAGCGGAAGCCGCTCCACCAAAGTGAGGGCGTCCGGCACCAGATGGGCGGGCAGGACGGCGGTGAGCCGGCCGCGCAGCGCGGAGGCGGTGGGCACCCGGCCGGGCGCGGCGACGACGAACGCGACCAGACGTGCCTCGGGCGTGCCCGGGCCGTCGACCGTGACGGCGGCGTCGTCCACGTCCGGCTCGCTACGGAGGGCGTGTTCGACCTCGCCGGGTTCGATGCGGAACCCGCGGACCTTGATCTGGTCGTCGTTGCGGCCGTGGAAGTCCAGGACGCCGTCGGGGCGGGCGGAGACGAGGTCGCCGGTGCGGTAGAGGCGTCCGGCGGTCGGGTGGTCGACGAAGCGCTCGGCGGTCAGCTCGGGCCGGCCCGTGTAGCCGTCGGCGAGCCGGGTGCCGCCGACCCACAGCTCGCCCCGCCCGCCGTCGGGAACCGGGAGGCCGTCGGCGTCCAGGACGTGGACGGTGGCCCCGGCGATGGGACGGCCGATCGGCGGCGGCGCGTCGCAGTCGTGCACGGTGACCGTGTGTGCGGTGGCGAAGGTGGTCGTCTCGGTCGGCCCGTAGCCGTTGACGAGTTCCAGCCAGGGGAAGGCGGTCAGCACATCGCGAGCGTGGCCGGCGGCCATGGCCTCACCGCCCACGACGACCGAGCGGAGCTGGGCGAAGACCCGCGAGCGGCGAGCGGCGAGCTGGTGGAAGAGTGCCGTGGTGAAGAACGCCACGGTCACGCCGTGGCGTTCGACGTGCCGGGCCAGGTCCTCCAGGGACGGCCGGGGCACGGTGCACACCACGACCGCGGCGCCGTTGGCGAGCGCCGTCCACACCTCGAACGTCGAGGCGTCGAAGGTCATCGGCGAGTGGAACAGCACCCGGTCGCGGGCGGTGACGGTGACGTACTCGGGCGCGGTGACCAGTTCCGCGACGGCCCGGTGCGCGATGGTGACGCCCTTGGGGCGGCCGGTGGAGCCGGAGGTGAACATGATGAAGGCCGGGCTGTCGGCGGCGGCGCCACCGGCCGACGGGCCGCCGCTCAGGGGCGTCTCCGGCAGGGCGAGGACGGGCCCGCTGAGTCCGGCGGCGTCCAGCAGCTTGGCGTCGCCGAGCGTGAGGGTGACTCCCGCGTCGGCGATCATCCCTTCGGTACGGGGCCGGGGCTGGGCGGGATCGAGCGGTACGCACACGGCGCCGGCTCCCCACAGGGCGAGCTGCGCGACGACCGTGCGGGCGGAGCGGGTGGTCAGCAGCGCCACGCGGTCGCCGGGCACCACCCCGTGCTCGCGCAGATGCGCGGCGAGGGCGCTTCCCGCCCGGTCGAGCTGAGAGTAGGTGAGGGTGGTGTCGCCGTCGACCACGGCCAGGGCGTCGGGGGTGCGGGCTGCGTGCCGGGCCACGAGGTCGGGCAGCGCGGCGGCGGTGCGGTGTGCGGGGGTGGATGTCATCTCAGGCTCCTGCCGGTCGCGGGGTCCACCGCTGGTCGAGGAGGGCGGCGAAGGCGCCCAGGTCGGTGCTGCGCAGCAGTTCGTGGGCGCGCGGGCGGACACCGCTCTCGCGCTCGACGACCGCCAGCAGCCGCGCGGCGACGACGGACGTGCCGCCGATGTCGGTGAAGTTGTCGCCGAGTACGGTCTCGGGCCGCCCCAGGAGCTCGCGTACGGTCGCGAGGACCAGCCGCTCTCCCGGGGTGGCCCCGGTCAGGGCGTCGGCCGGGGCCGAGGGCGGCGCGGGGGAGGGGGCCTGGGCGGCCAGGGCGGCCCGGTCCACCTTGCCGTTGGCGTCCAGTGGATAGGAGTCGACGAACCGTACGACGCCGGGGACGGCCTGCTCGGGAAGCCAGGCACGGACCGCGTCGAGCAGTTCGGCGGGCGCGGGCGGCGCGGCGTCGGCGGGCTTGAGGTGGGCGATCAGCCGGGCGAGGCCGGAGCCGTCGCGCGCCACGGTGACGACGGCGGTGCGCACCCGGGCGTCCTCCTCGAACGCGGCCTCCACCTCGGCGAGTTCGACGCGCACACCGCTGATCTTGACCTGGCTGTCGAGGCGGCCGAGGAACTCCAGAACGCCGTCCGCGCCCATGCGCACCCGGTCGCCGGTGCGGTACAGGCGGCCGGTGGCCGCCGGCTCCGGGTGCTCGGGGGCCGTGGTGAAGCGCCGCGCGGTCAGCTCGGGGTCGAGGTAGCCGAGCGCCAGGCAGTGGCCGCCGAGGCGCAGTTCACCGTCCTGCCCCCGGGCGACGGGGTCGCCGTCGGGGCCGGTGACGACGACGGTGACGCCCGGCAGCGGCGTACCGATGGGCGGCGGAGCCGTCTCGCCGGCGGCCGGGTCGGTGGCGCGCATCGCGTACGTGGTGGTGAGGACGGTCGCCTCGGCCGGGCCGTAGGCGTTGTGGACCGTGGCGGTGACGTCCGGTCCGGGGCGCCGGCGCATACGGTCGCCGCCGACGACGAGGTGGCGCAGGGCGAGGTCCGTGGGCCACGGCCGGTCGAGGAGCGGCTCGACGGTCGGGGTCGCCGCCACGCACACGGTCACGGCGGCCTCGCGCCACCAGTCGGTGAGCAGGGCCGCGTCCCAGCGGGTGTCGTCGGGGGCCGGGACCAGGGCGGCGCCCGAGGTCAGCCCGGCCCACAGCTCCAGCAGATGCGGGTCGAAGGCGACGCCGATCAGCAGCGACTGGCGGTCGCCGGGTGCCAGGGCGGTGGCCTCCCGGTACCAGTCCAGGGCCACGGACAGCGAGGCCTCGGCCACCGCGACCGCCTTGGGGCGGCCGGTCGAACCGGAGGTGAGCACGGCGTACAGGGCGCCCTCGGGCGCGCGCCGCGCATCCTCGGGGCGGGCGGCGAACGCGGCCACCGGGCCGCCCGGCGCGTTCACGCCGTCGGTGGGCAGGGCCAGCGCGATGTGCTCCCCGTCCTGGTGGGCCCGGGGCAGGACGTCCGGGTCGCCGACGAGGCAGGCGACGTCGAGGTCCTCGGTGACGGCCTGGGTGCGGCGCTCGCCGGGGCGCGGGCCCAGCGGCAGATAGACGGCGCCCATCCGGGCGAGCGCGACGGCGGTCACCACCAGCGCGGTGGACCGGTCGAGGCAGACCCCGACCAGGTCCCCGGGCCGTACGCGCTCGCGCAGCGCGGCGGCGACGCGTTCGGCCGCGGCGCTGAGCTCCTCGTACGTCCAGGTGCGTGTGCCGTCGATGACGGCGGGGGCCTGCGGGGCGCTCCGGACCCACTCCTCGAAGCGGGCGAGTACGGCGGTCGGTTCGGCGGCGGGGCCGTGGGCGATGCTCGGCGGGGTGCCGGCGCCGGAGGTCGCGGGGGCGGTGTCGGTGAGGGCGGGGGACTGGATCATCACGACTCCGTGGAGAGAGGGGCGGTGGCGGCGAGGGCGTCGGCCTGGTCGGCGAGTACGGGGTTGCGGAAGAGCACCTTCAGCGGCGGGCGGGCGCCCAGGTGCGGCTCCAGCCAGGCAGCCAGCTCGGCGGCCAGCAGCGAGTGGCCACCGATGTGGAAGAAGTGGGAGCCGGTGTCGAAGCGGCCGTGGCCCAGGACCTCGCGCCAGCCGTTCACCAGCAGGGCCGTCATCGGGTCGTCCGGTACGGCGACGGTCTCCGTGTCCCCGGCGGAGGTCGCGGCTTCGGGCGCGGCCGGGGCCGCCGGGTCGAGGGCGACCGCGCGGCGGGTGAGGAGCGTACGGTCCGGCTTGCCGCCCGCGAGGGTCGGCATCGTCTCCAGACGGGCCCACCGGGCGGGCACGAGGGCCCCGGGCAGCCGGCGGCTCAACTCGGTGTGCAGCGCCTTCTCGTCCACGTCGGCGAGGCCGGCGCCGTCCTCGAAGAAGCCCACGAGCCGGGGCGCCGCGGCACTCTCCGCGTCCAGGACGACGGCGCAGGACCGCCCGCCGAGCGCGGCGGACGCCGCCGCCTCGATCTCCTCCAGCTCGATGCGGTACCCGCGCAGCTTGACCTGGTTGTCGCGACGGCCGAGGAAGTACAGCAGACCGTCCAGGCCGCGGTAGCCGAGGTCGCCGGTGAGGTAGACCCGCTCCCCGCCGAGCGCGTCCACGCTGCGGAACCGGGCGGCCGTCACCTCCGCGTTGCCGGGGTAGCCCTCGGCCAGGCCGGGTCCGGCGATGGCCAGTTCACCGACGGCGCCGACGGGCAGCGGGCGGTGGTGGGCGTCCAGGACGTGGACGCGCTCGCCGGGCAGTTCGGTGCCGAGCGGGATCTCGGCGCCCTCGGCCAGGGCCTCGCGCGAGACCTCGTGGACGGTGGAGGTGATGGCCGCCTCGGTGACGCCGTACGCGTTGAGGACGGTGGCGTCGGTGTCGGCGAGGATGCCGCGCAGGGTCTCGGCGGGCAGGCGCTCGCCGCCCAGGACCAGCAGCCGGGGCGTCCAGCTCTCTTCCCGCAGTGCGGGGCGCAGCTCCTCGCGGGTGGCCAGGAAGTAGCTGGTGGGAAGGTTGGCGACGGTGACCCGGGCGGCGGCGAGGAGCTCGGCGAGCTCGGTTCCGGTGGGCACCTCGTGCTCGGGGATCACCAGGCAGGCGCCCGCGTGCAGGGTGGGCAGCACCTCCTCCAGCGCCACGTCGAAGGACGGCTGCGCGAACATCAGGACGCGGTCGGCGCTGGTCAGGGCGAACCGGTCGGCGGTCGCGGTCAGATGGTGCTCCAGGGCCGCGCGGCCGACGGCGACCGGCTTGGGCGTGCCGGTGGAGCCGGAGGTGTGGATGACGTAGGTGGCACCGGGCAGGACGTCGGCCGCGTGGGCGCGGGGCAGCACGGGCGCGTCGATCCGGGCCGCGGGCAGACCGTCGGGCAGGTCCGGGCCGCCCTCGGCGGTCAGCACGAGCGCCGGGGCGAGCCGCTGGAGCAGCAGGGCGGTACGGGCGGGCGGGTCGGCGGGGGAGAGCGGGCAGTAGACCGCGCCGGTACGCAGACAGGCCAGCAGCGCGGTGACCGAGTCGGCGCCACGGGGCAGGACGACCGCCACGGGCTGCCCCGGCCCGACCCCCGCGGCGCGCAGCCGCCCGGCGAGCGAGGCGACCCGCTCGTCCAGTTCGCCGTACGTCACCCGGCGCGGCCCGCACAGCAGGGCGGGCAGTGACGGGTGGTGGGCGGCCACCGGATCCAGCAGATCGCGGCCGGACGGCACGGGCGCGGCCTCGGCGGCGGGCTCCACCGCGGCGGGCGCCAGGTCGGCCAACGGCGCCCCCGGAGCGTCGAGGTAGGCGCGCAGCAGGTCCAGGAAGCGGCCGGACAGCAGCCGGGCCACGTCCTCGCCGAACAGGTCGGCGTCGTAGTCCCACACCAGGGTCATGCCGGGCGCGCCGTGGCGGGTGGTGACGCCGCGCCGGTCGTCGGGCAGCAGCACCACGTCCAGGTCGAAGCGGGTGGTCCCGGTGTTGAACCCCTCGAACAGGGTGATGTCCAGGCCGGGCAGGTCGATCTCGGGCAGCGGGGCGTCGTGGGCGCTGAACATGACCGAGAAGAGCGGGTTGTCGGCGCCGGAGGTGTGCAGGCCCAGTGCCCGGGTCAGCTCCTGGACCGGTACGTCCTGGTGCGGCAGGGCGCGGATGAGGGTGTCGGTGACCTCGTCCATGGTGTCCTGGGCCGGGAGGGTGGCGTCCAGGAAGAGGGGCAGCGGGATGGTGTTGACGAACATGCCGACCGCGTCCTCGTACCCCAGCGGCCGGTTGCCGACGGCGGTGCCGATGACCATCCGGGAGCGACCGCTGTGGCGGCGCAGGAGCTCGGCGAACAGCCCCAGGAGCGTGGCGAAGGGGGTGAGCCCGCGCTCGCGGGCGTGGGCGCGCAGCCGTTCGGCGAGGTCGGCGCCGATCGTCTGCCGCAGCTGGCCGCCGTGGTGCCGCCGGCGGGCGCCGGGCCGGGTGAGGCCGGGCAGCGGCAGGTCGTGGGGCTGGTCGCGCAGGACGGTCCGCCAGAACTCCAGGGACTCGGGGGCGAGGGCGGCGCCGGCCCGGGTCTGTACGTGGTCCGCGTACGAGGGGGCCGGCGGGAGCGTGAGGGTTTCCCCCGTGACGCGGGCGCGGTAGGTGCGGAAGACGTCGTCGAGCAGGATCGCGAAGGAGTGGCCGTCGTGGATCAGATGGTGCTCGACGTGGACGAGCCGGTGGTGCCGCGCGGCGAGCCGGACGAGCGTCCAGCGGATCAGCGGCGCCTCGAAGGTGTCGAGCGGTGTCTCGGCCTCGCGGCGCAGCAGGTCCTGGAAGGCCGTCTCGGGGTCGTCCTCGCCGCTGAGGTCGGCGGTGTGCAGTCTGGGCTCGCACCGCGGCGCGACCCGCTGCCCCGGTACCGATCCCGGCCGGTCCACGAGTTCGAGCCGCAGGCCCGGGTGGCGGGCCAGGGTGGCGGCCAGGCCCTCGCGCAGGGCCTCGGCGTCGAGGGGGCCCCACAGGTCGAGCGCGGCGGTGAAGTTGTAGGCACGGCTGCCGGGCTGCATCTGCTCGTGCAGCCAGACGATCTCCTGCGAGGCGGAGAGGGGAAGCATGTTCGGTCCCTGGGGGTCGTCGGGGCGGTTCGCGGTCCGGTCACGGTGGTGCCGGGCGCGGTCGTACGGGCGGCTCCGCGGGTTGTGCGGGGCCGTGGGCAGGTGTGTGCGGTCCGGGGCGCGACGGGTGCTGCGGGGGCACCGGTCGCCAGGGGGGCGTGCCGCGAGGACGTGCTCGCCGCAGGCCGCCCCTGGCGTGCCGTGGGCCGGGGGTCAGCCGGTGGTGCGGGCCACCGGGCGCAGTGCCCGGGTGAGCGCGTCGAAGGCCCGGTGGGCGGCGGCGTCGTCGAGGACCGCGCGGTCCCACACCATCCGCAGCCCGATCCCGGCGCCCTGGGTGACGGATACGGCGAACGGACCGCGCACCGGTCTGCCGTCGACGTGGACCTCGCGGCCCTCGACACCGGCCAGGCGCAGGGGCGGGCGGCGGCTGTCGTCGTCGACGGTCAGCAGTCCGTCCAGCGCGCCGTTCCAGTCCGTACCGGCGGCCCGCGCGGCGGCCACGACCGCGTCGAAGGGCATGTCGGCCCGGTCGAGGTCGTCCCACCAGGCGTCGGCCGTCGCCTCGGGCGTGGAGCCCTGTCCGGTGGCGGCGGGGAAGACGACGGTGTTGAGGAAGCAGCCGACGACGGGCTCCGCGCCGACGGGACGGCCGCCCCACGGGTAGCCGAGCGGGACGGCGCGGTCCGGGCCGTACAGCGCCTCCGCCGCGGCGCGGCAGGCGTCGAGCAGCCCGGGGAAGGGGACGGCGCCCTCGTGGGCGGGCAGCCGGGCCTCGGCCGAGCCGGTGGGCAGCGCGCCGACGGGAACACGTTCCGGGCGGGGCAGCGGGGCGTGCGCCCGTACGGCGCGCAGCCGGTCCGCCCAGTGGGCGGCGGCGCCGGGCGTGTCCGCGCGTTCCTCGGCGGCGAGCTGGAGCAGGACCGCCTCGCGGTAGGCGGCGAGTTCGGCCTCCGTCTCCTCGGGTGCGACGCGGGAACCGGTCTGGGCCTCGGTGTACGCGGCGCCGAGTTCGTCGGCGATGCGGGCCAGCGACCGGCCGTCGCAGACGGCGTGGTCGAGGGCGACGGCGAGGAGGTCCTCGGTGCGGCCCTCTTCGTCGCGGGCGAGGAACAGCCGCAGGGGCGGGGCCTGCGGGTCCCAGGCGGCCAGGGCGCGGCGCAGGGTGTCGGCGGGGCGCTCGCCCGGCGCGGCGGCCGGGCGGGTGACGGGCACGTCCGGCTCCCCGACACGCAGGACCGGGGTGCCGCGCACGACGGCGGGCCGCGAGCGCAGGGCGGTGTGCCGGGTGGCGAGTGCGCGGGCGGCTGCCCGCAACCGTTCGGGGTCGACGGTCCCGTACGGGAAGGCGAAGAACATCGGCACCACGTCGGGGCGGCCGGCCGGGTCCAGCGAGCGCACCAGCGCGAAGCGGCGCTGTGCCCCGGTGACGGGCAGCAGGGTGCCGGACCCGGCGTCGGCGGTGATCCGCCGGTAGCGGGCCAGGTACTGGCTCGTGATGCTGGGCACGGAATCCTCGTTCTGTCGTGGTGGGCCGGGGGTGTCGCGGGTGCGGCGGCGCGGCAGAGGCGACCGGGCGCCCGGGGGTCAGCGGGAGGGGGTGGGGGCGGGCCGTCCGTCGCCTTCCACGGCCGGGTCCTCGCCGGGTGCGGCGGGTACGGGGGCGCCGGGGTCCTCCGGTTCGGGCAGGTCCCGCATCCGGCGCAGCGGGGAGAGCAGCAGCGGCAGCGGGACGGCGAGGAAGCCGGCGGCGCAGCAGGCCAGCGCGGTGCGCGGGCCGAAGGCCTCGGCGAGGGTGCCGCCCAGGAGTGCGCCGAGCGGCAGGGTGCCCCACATCAGGAAGCGCAGGGTGGCGTTCATCCGGCCGAGCAGGTGCGGCGGGCACAGCCCCTGGCGGAAGCTGACCTGGGCGATGTTGTAGACGACCGCGCCGAAGGAGATGCCCGCCGATCCGGCGGCGAACAGGGCCGCCCCGAGGGTGCCGTGTCCCGACAGGGGCCAGAACAGGGCGAACGGCCCGCTCAGCAGGACCGACCAGAGGATGAGCCGGGCCTGTCCCCACCGGGCGGCGAGCCGTCCGGAGCACAGGGCGCCCAGGAGCCCGCCGATGGCGGACGCGGACAGCACCAGTCCCAGGGCGCCCGGCTCCAGCCCGACGACGCGGACGAGGTGCACGGTCTGCGTCGCCATGAGGACGGCCATGCACAGGTTGCCCAGCGCCGTGGTGAGGGCGATGACGCGCAGCAGCGGATGGCCGGTGACGAAGCGGATGCCCTCGCCGATGTCCTTGCGCAGGGACGCGTCGGCGGCGATCGCGGGCGGTTCCTCGGGCTGCCGGATGCGCAGCAGGAACACGGCCGAGAGCAGATAGCCCAGGGCGTCGGCGAGGACCGCGAGGTGGGCCCCGACGAGCTGGACCAGCCCGCCTCCCACCCCCGGTCCGCCCACCTGCGCGGTCGAACGCACCGTCTCCAGACCGCCGTTGCCCGCCATGAGCTCCTCGCGCGGCAGGATCTGCGGCAGGAAGCTCTGGTGGGCGACGTCGAAGAACACCGTCGCCACGCCCGTGATCAGCGCGACGGCGTACAACTGGGCCATCGTCAGGGCGTCGGCGAGCGCGGCGGCGGGGATGCTGGCCATCGCCACCGCCCGCACCAGGTCCGCCCGGATCATCAACGGACGCTTGCGCATCCGGTCGGTGAGGGCGCCCGCCGGCAGTCCGACGAGGAGGAAGGCGGCGGTCTCCGCGGCCGTGAGCAGGCCTACCTGGAAGGCCGAGGCGTCGAGTTCGAGTACGGCCACCAGGGGGAGGGCCACCAGGGTGACCTGGGCGCCGAGTTGTCCGGCTGCCGCTCCCGCGAGCAGCATCCGGAAATCGCGTCGGCGCATCGGGCTGCCCGTGGAGGCTCCGGATGTGAGGGACATGTGAACGACCTTCACCGAGGCGCCGATCCGGAGTCAAAGGATCGCGGTCAGTTTCGGTCGAGTCTTGTCTTCTGTTGTCAGAAACGCGTAAGAATTTTCGGCGAACTCACGGTAAGTCCGCATGAACTCCTGCCACGCGGTGTGCACGGCGCAAGGGCCGCACGCCGGTGGCTTCGGGAAGCGGAGCGGGGGACGGCCGGGTAACCTGCACACGGAGTGATGGTCGCGATCCTGGCCGAAAACCGCCACGGACGACCGGCTTGTAGCGGAATCGTCTATTCCGTCAGTTATGGAGCGAATGCGGGTGTTGCGCCCGTCCGGGGGCGGAGCCGCCCGGTGCGGCCCGCCGTCGTCCACCTCGTCCTTCCGGCGGACATGGCACCTGAGGAGGACTCCCCGGCTTCGGCCGTACGAGGGATTACTCGCCGCTCCGGCCTCCCTAGGGTCGATTCCGTTGACGCCGCACACACGGAATCCGCACACGGGGGTTCCGTCCAGGGAAGGGCTCGTATGTCGGAGAAGAAGGCCAGATCGGTTGTGGTCAACAGGGCGCGGGTGACGCACAAGGTGCGTTACGCGCTCACGCATCCGGACCGGATCGCCCCGCACATCAAGCGAACGGCGAGAGACACCTGGCTGCGGCTGAAGCACCCCGACCACGTCGACTACTACCGCGCCGTGATGGCCTCCGACGCCGCTCGCAGCCCCGAGGCGGCCGTCGGCAGCAAGTCGCACGACCGGTGGCTGGCGCTGGGCGAGATGCAGTTCGCCTACCTGCGGGAGCACGGGCTCCGCCCCGACCAGCGCATGCTGGACATCGGGTGCGGAAACCTGCGGGCCGGCTGGCGCTTCATCGACTACCTGGAGCCGGGGCACTACTACGGCATCGACATATCCCCCGACATCCTCATCGCGGCGAAGGACACCCTGACGTCCCGAGGACTCCAGGAGAAGCTGCCCCATCTGACGATCACCCGGAACCTGACCTTCGATTTCCTGCCGGAATCCCATTTCGACGTGATCCACGCCCACAGCGTCTTCTCGCACTCCCCGATCGAGGTCATCGAGGAGTGCTTCGCACACGTGGGGCGCGTCCTGAAGCCCGACGGCCTCTTCGACTTCACCTTCGACCGCACCGAGGGCGCCGAGCACCAGGTGCTGCGCGAGGACTTCTACTACCGCACCTCCACGCTCGTCGCGCTCGCCGAGAAGCACGGTCTGGCCGCGCGGTTCATGGACGACTGGGAGACCCGCAGGCACGGCCAGTCCAAGATCCGCGTCACCCACCGGACCGCCTGACGGCCCGCGAGCGACACCGGGGGCCTCGTACGGGGCGCGGGGGACGTCAACCGCGCGTGGACGGCCCGGCCCCCCGGCCCGTGCGGCGACGTCCCTCGCCTCGTAGAGTCTGGTGACATGACTTCCCTTCCCGTGTCTCCCGCCGACGCCCTCGACTCCCTCCTCGCCGGAAACCGGCGCTTCGTGGCCGGGGCCCCGCGCCATCCCAACCAGGACGCCGCGCGCCGGGCCGAGCTGGCGCCGGCGCAGAAGCCGTTCGCGGTGCTGCTGGGATGCTCCGACTCACGGCTGGCCGCCGAGATCATCTTCGACCAGGGGCTCGGTGACCTCTTCGTGGTCCGCACCGCCGGCCACGTCCTGGGCCCGGAGGTCCTGGGCAGCATCGAGTACGGGACCAGCGTGCTGGACTGCCGCCTCGTCGTGGTCCTCGGGCACGACTCGTGCGGCGCCGTCGCGGCGGCCCGCGCCGCCGTCGAGGGCGGACTGCCCGCCGGCGGATACGTCCGGGACGTCGTCGAGCGCGTCACCCCGAGCGTGCTGGCCGCCCGGGCCGCCGGGCTCACCTCGGACAGCGACCACATCGACGCCCACATACAGCACACCGTGGACCTGCTCCTGGACCGCTCCCGGGTGCTCGCGGACCAGGTCGCCACCGGCCACACCGGCGTCGTGGGCCTCGCCTACCAGCTCTCCGAGGGCAGCGCCCGCCTCGTCACCTCGCACGGAATCCCCGACACGGCGGAAACCACCGCTCTCTCCGCCTGACCCCCTGGGGCGTGTTGCGGAAGTCCCGCCTGCCCCTCCGGGCGGACGGCGCCACTTTCGCAACACGCCCCAGCCCCGATTCGGCCGTCACCCGGGGGGCGGCCCCATTGCCCCCCGAACCGCCCTGTAGATAGCCTGTGTTCGTCATTCCGGTCGTTGACCGGAGTTTCGAACACGGAGGGTGGGGTGGCGGCCATGGGGCGACTCGTGCCGGCGGTGGCCAGGGCGCTGGACGTACTGGAACTCTTCCTGGAGAGCGAAGCGCCGCTCTCCGCGCCCGACGTCATGCGCAGGCTCGGTCTGCCGCGGACGACGGTCCATGAACTGGTCACCACACTGGCCGCCCGCTCCTACCTGGCGGCGGCGCCCGGACAGCCGGGGCGCTACCGGCTGGGGGTGCGCACCTACCAGCTCGGCAGCCGGTACGCCGAACAGCTGGACCTCGCCGCCGAAGGGCAGCAGGTGGCCCGCGAGGTGGCCCTGACCTGCGACGAGACGGTCCATGTGGCCATCCTGGAGCACACCGACGTCATCTATATCGCCAAGGTCGACTCCACCCACGCGGTACGGATGGTCTCGGCGGCCGGCCGTCGGCTGCCCGCCCACTGCACCTCCGTCGGCAAGATGCTCCTGGCCTCACTCCCGGAAGCGGAGCTCGACGCCCGGATCGCGGATGGCGAGCTCGTCGCCATGACCCCGGACAGCATCACCGACCCCGCCGCGCTGCGGGCCGCGCTCGCCGAGATCAGGGCCCGGGGCACCGCCGTCGAGCACCGGGAGTCCAACCCGGACGTCAGCTGTGTGGCCGCCCCCGTCCGCGACAGCGCGGGCCGGGTCGTCGCCGCGCTGTCCATCTCCGTACCGATGATCAGGTGGACCGAGGCCCGCGAGGCGGAGCTCGCCGAGCTGGCGCTGAAGGGCGCCGGCGACCTGTCCGTGCGGCTCGGCCACCGGGGCGCGCGATGATCTTGGACGTGGCGGTACGGGAGGAGGCGGAGCTCGGCGAGGGACCCACCTGGGACCCGGCGAGCGGCCGGCTGGTCTGGGTGGACATCCTGGCGTCGCGGATCCACACCTACGAGCCGGACAGCGGCCGGCGCACGGTCATGGCGACCGGACAGCACGTCGGCGCCGCCAAGCCGCGCGCGGGTGGCGGCCTCGTCGTCAACCTCCGCGACGGCGTCGGGCTCTACGGCCCCGAGGGCGCGTTCTCGTGGCTGCTGCGCGACCCCGTGCCCGGTCGGCGCGGCAACGACGCGGCGGTCGCACCGGACGGCGCCCTGTGGGCGGGCACGATGCGCTACGACGAGGCGACCGGCGGCGGCACCCTCACCCGGATCACCGGGGACGGCGCGGCCACGGCGGTGCCCGGCCCGGTCACGGTCAGCAACGGCACCGGCTGGAGCCCCGACGGGCGGCTCATGTACTACGTCGACAGCCCGACCCGGCGGATCGACGTCTTCGACTTCGACGGGCACCTGGCCCACGACAGAAGGCCGTTCGCGCTGATCGGGGACGAGGACGGCTTCCCCGACGGACTCACCGTCGACGCGGAGGGCGGGGTGTGGGTGGCGCTCTGGGACGGGGGCGCCCTGCGCCGCTACGGTCCGGACGGCACGCTCGACCTGGTGGTCGAGCTGCCGGTGCGCCGCCCCACCGCCTGTGCCTTCGGCGGCCCGGACCTCACGGACCTCTACATCACGAGCGCCCGTACCGGTCTGCGACGGCCGCACCCGCTCTGCGGGGCGCTGCTGGTGCTGCCCGGTATCGGGCGCGGGATGCCGGGTACCGCCTTCGCCGGCTGACACCGGGCGGAAGGCGGTACCCGCGAGGGCTCAGCGCGTCGAGAAGGCGTGCACCGTCGACGACCGGTACGTCCGCCCCGGGCGCAGCACCGTGGACGGGAAGGCCGGGTGGTTGGGCGAGTCCGGGAAGTGCTGGGACTCCAGACAGAGGGCGTCGCCCTGGCGGTAGATGTGGCCCGAGGTGCCCTTCAGCGTGCCGTCCAGGAAGTTGCCGCTGTAGAACTGCATGCCGGGCTCGGTGGTGAACATCCTCATCACCCGGCCGGAGTGCGGCTCCGCCAGCGTGAGCGCGTACTCGGGCTCCGCCGTCCTGCCCTTGTCCAGCACCCAGTTGTGGTCGAACCCCTTGGCGTACAGGAGCTGCTGGTGGCCCTGGCGGATGTCGCGGCCGATCGGCTTCGTCCGCCGGAAGTCGAACGGGGTGCCCGAGACGCGGGCCAGTTCGCCGGTCGGTATGAGCCCCGCGTCGACCGGGGTGTAGCGGGCGGCGGCCAGTTCGAGGGTGTGGTCGTAGACCGGGCCGCTGCCCTCGCCGGCCAGGTTGAAGTAGGTGTGGCTGGTGAGGTTGACGACGGTCGCCCGGTCGGTGGTGGCCTCGTAGTCGATCCGCCACTCGCCGCGCGCCGTGAGGGTGTACGTGACCTGGACCTTCAGGGTGCCCGGGTAGCCCATCTCGCCGTCCGGCGAGATCCGGGAGAGCACGAGGCCGCTGCGGGAGCCGCGGGTGAACGGCTCCACGTGCCACATCTGCTTGTCGAAGCCCTTGGTGCCGCCGTGCAGGCTGTTCGCGCCGTCGTTGAGGGGCAGTTGGTAGGACTGCCCGTCGAGGGTGAACCTGCCCGCCGCGATGCGGTTGCCGTAGCGGCCGATGAGACCGCCGAAGTACGGGGACTTGGCGACGTAGTCGGCGAGGTTGTCGAAGCCGAGAGCGATGTTGGCGGTGCGCCCGTGCCGGTCGGGCACGTCGAGGCGGTGCACGATCCCGCCGTAGGAGAGCACTTCCAGACGGACACCGCCGTTGGTGACGGTCCACCGGTGGACGGGCGTGCCGTCCTCAAGGGTGCCGAAGAGCGTCCTGGTGGGGGTGCGGCCCGACGCGGCGTGGGCGGTGCCCAGGCCCGTGGTCGCCGCCACACCGGCCGCGAGGCCGACGGCCATCACCGTACGTCTGCTGGCGTTCATCTCCACTGGTCCTCCAGATGGTTGAGGGGATGTCATGAACCGACCTTGCGCTTGTTCCAGACGTCGAAGCCCACCGCGGCCAGCAGGACGAAGCCCTTGATGACCTGCTGGTAATCGGTGCCGACGCCGACCAGGGACATACCGTTGTTGAGCACGCCCAGCACCAGGCCGCCGATGATCGCGCCCAGTACCGTGCCGACGCCGCCGCTCATCGAGGCACCGCCGATGAAGGCCGCCGCGATGGCCTCCAGCTCGAAGTTGACGCCGGCGTTGGGTGTGCCGGCGTTCAGCCGGGCGGCGAAGACGACACCGGCGAGCGCCGCGAGGACGCCCATGTTCACGAAGACCAGGAAGGTGACGCGCTTGTCCTTGACGCCGGAGAGCTTCGCGGCGGCCTGGTTGCCGCCGAGCGCGTAGACATGCCGTCCCACGACCGCGTTGCGCATCACGAAGCCCAGCCCGATGAGCAGGGCGGCCAGCAGGAGCAGCACCACGGGCACGCCCCGGTAACTGGCCAGGGTCATGGTGAAGGCGAGGACGGCCGCGGCCATCGCCACGCACTTGGTGAGGAACAGACCGCGGGGCAGCACGTCGAGTTCGTACGCCTGCTCGCGCCGCCGGGAGCGCACCTCCTGGATCAGGACGACAGCCGTGAGGGCGAGCCCCAGCAGGAGGGTGAGGTTGTGGTAGTTGGTGTCGGGCCCGACCTCCGGAAGGTATCCGGTGGAGATCTTCTGGAAGCCCTCGGGGAACGGGCCGAGCGAGCGGGAGCCGAGGAGGATCTGCGTGCCGCCCCGGAAGAGCAGCATCCCGGCGAGCGTCACGATGAAGGACGGGATGCCCACGTACGCGATCCAGAACCCCTGCCAGGCGCCCGCCACGGCGCCGATCGCGAGGGCCACGACCAGGGCGAGCACCCAGGGCACATGGTGCTCCACCATCATCACCGCGCACGCCGCCGACACGAAGGCCGCCAGTGAGCCCACGGACAGGTCGATGTGGCCGGCGATGATGACGATCACCATGCCGATGGCGAGGACCAGGATGTAGCTGTTCTGCAGCACCAGGTTGGTGACGTTGTTGGGCTTGAGCAGGACGCCGTCGGTCCATATCTGGAACAGCACGACGATCAGTCCGAGCGCGACCAGCATCCCGTACTGGCGCATGTTGCGGCGGGCCGCGTCGAGGAGCAGCGCTCCGGTGGCGGAGCGCGGCGGCTCGGGAGTCCTCGGGGGGCTGGGGGCGGCGTCGGTGGTGACCGGACCCATATCGGCTACCTCTTGTTCGTGGTGTCGTTCGTGGTCATGAGGCGCATCAGGACTTCCTGGGTCGCGTCCGCGCGGGCGGCCTCGCCGGTGAGCCGGCCGGCCGCCATCGTGTAGATGCGGTCGCACATGCCGAGGAGTTCGGGCAGTTCGGAGGAGATGAAGACGACCGCCTTGCCCCGGGCGGCGAGCTGGTCGACGACGGTGTAGATCTCGTACTTGGCGCCCACGTCGATGCCGCGGGTGGGTTCGTCGAGGATCAGCACATCGGGACCCGCGAAGATCCACTTGCTGAGGACGACCTTCTGCTGGTTGCCGCCGGACAGGCGCCCGACCGGCTCGAAGACGGTCGGGGCCTTGATGCCCATGGAGGTGCGGTACGACTCGGCGACCCGCCGCTCCTCGTGCTCGTCGACGATCCCGCGCCGGGACACCTTGTCCAGGGCGCCCAGGGTGATGTTGCGGCTGATGGTGTCGATGAGGTTGAGGCCGTAGTGCTTGCGGTCCTCGGTGACGTACGCGATGCCGTGGGCGACCGCCTCGGGGACGGTCTTCGTACGGATGCGTTGGCCGTCCTTCCACACCGTGCCGCTGATGCCCCGGCCGTAGGAGCGGCCGAAGACGCTCATGGCCAGTTCGGTGCGGCCGGCGCCCATCAGCCCCGCGATGCCCACGATCTCGCCCCGCCGCACATGCAGGCTGACGTCGTCGACGACCTTGCGCTGCTGGTCGATGGGGTGGTGCACGGTCCAGTCCCGCACCTCCAGGGCGGGGTGGGCACCCGGGTCGCCCTCGTAGGGGGTGCGCGGCGGGAAGCGGTGGTCGAGGTCGCGGCCGACCATGGAGCGGATGATGCGCTCCTCGGTGGTCTCCGGGGACTTCACGTCGAGCGTCTCGATGGTCCTGCCGTCCCGCAGGACGGTGACCGAGTCGGCGACCGCCGAGATCTCGTTGAGCTTGTGCGAGATGACGATCGAGGCGATGCCCTGCGCCTTGAGCTCCAGAATGAGGTCGAGGAGATGGGCGCTGTCCTCGTCGTTGAGGGCGGCGGTCGGCTCGTCCAGGATCAGCAGCCGGACCTCCTTGGAGAGCGCCTTGGCGATCTCCACCAACTGCTGCTTGCCGACACCGATGTCCGCCACCCGGGTCTGCGGATGCTCGCGCAGCCCCACCCGCTTCATCAGCCGCGCCGCGTGCTTGAGCGTCTCGCTCCAGCTCACGATGCCCCGGGTGGCGTGCTCGTTGCCGAGGAAGATGTTCTCGGCGATGGAGAGATAGGGGACGAGGGCCAGCTCCTGGTGGATGATGACGATGCCGCGCGCCTCGCTGGCGCGCATGTCCTTGAACGCGCAGAGCTCGCCCTGGAAGAGGATGTCGCCCTCGTAGCTGCCGTGCGGATGGACGCCGCTGAGGACCTTCATCAGGGTGGACTTGCCCGCGCCGTTCTCGCCGCAGATGGCGTGCACCTCACCGGGCGCCACGGTGAGCGAGACGTCGGAGAGCGCCCGGACGCCCGGGAACGTCTTGACGATGGAGCGCATCTCCAGGATGGGCGCCCCCGCGTCCCCCCTGTTCCCTCCGGCCCCCTTGTTCGGGCTGCTCACTTCAGGTCACTCGCCTTGATGTAGCCCGAGTCGACCAGCACCGACTGGTAGTTGGACTTGTCGACGCTGACCGGGTTGAGGAGGAAGGCCGGCACGACCTTCTTCTCGTTGTCGTAGGTCTTGGTGTCGTTGACCTGCGGCGTCTTGCCGGTGAGCACCGCGTCGGCCATCTGCACGGCCTGCTTGGCCAGGGCCCGGGTGTCCTTGTAGACGGTCTGGGCCTGGTCCCCGGCGATGATGGACTTCACGGACGCGACCTCGGCGTCCTGCCCGGTGACGACCGGGTACGGCTTGGCGGCGGTGCCGTAGCCGCCGGAGCGCAGGGCGGAGAGGATACCGATGGAGATCCCGTCGTACGGGGAGAGGACGGCGTCCACCCGCTCGTTGGAGTACGCCTTGGTCAGCAGGTCGTCCATGCGCTTCTGCGCGGTGGCGCCGTCCCAGCGGAGGGTGGTCACCTGGTTGAGCCGGGTCTGGCCGCTGCGGACGACGAGCTGCTTCTTGTCGATGTAGGGCTGGAGGGTCTTCAGGGCGCCCTGGAAGAAGTAGCGGGTGTTGTTGTCGTCGGGCGAGCCGGCGAACAGCTCGATGTTGAAGGCCTTGCCGCCCTGGGCGTTCTTCAGACCCAGCTTGTCGACGATGTACGTCGCCTGGAGCACGCCGACCTTCTCGTTGTCGAAGGAGGCGTAGTAGTCGACGTTGGGGGAGCCGAGGATGAGGCGGTCGTAGGAGATCACCTTGATGTGCTGGTCGGCGGCCTGCTTGAGGACGTCGCTGAGGGCGCGGCCGTCGATCGCCGCGATCACCAGGGCGTCCACCCCCTTGGTGATCATGTTCTCGACCTGGGCGACCTGCTGGTCGACGCTGTCCTCGCCGTACTGGAGGTCGGTCTTGTAGCCGAGCGCCCGGAACTGCTGGGCCATGTTGTTCCCGTCGGCGATCCAGCGCTCGGAGGACTTGGTCGGCATGGCTATGCCGATCGTGGCCCCCTTGCCGCCCTTGGGCGTCGCCTTGCCACCGCCCTCGCTGTCCTGTCCGCAGGCGGTGAGGGCGAGAGCGAGGGCTCCCGCGACGAGAGCGAGTGCGACTGGTCGGGTGCGGCGCATGGTCATCAGTCCTTCGGGTTCGCGGGGAAGCGGTTCAGGGAGCCGGGAAGGCGGGAGCCGAGCGGGGACATACCGTCGTCGGCGCCGAGGCGGGCGAGCAGGTCGAGGACGAGCCGGCCCCGGCGGACCCGCTCGCGGGCGGTCTGCAGGGCGAGGTCGCGCAGATGTGCGCCGTAGGGGTAGATGCCGGGCGCCCTGGAGAGGCCGAACTTGAGGTAGAGCGGGGCGGCTCGGCGGATCAGCTCGGCCGCCTCGTACATCCGCACATAGCCGCCGAGGTCGTCGGGCGCCTCGATGTAGAGGTCGATGGGCACCCCGGAGACGCGCCTGACCTCGGTGAAGTGGGCGGCCGTCAGATCGGAGGGGACGTTGACGGAGTCGGCGCCCAGCCGCTCGTAGACGGCGACGGACGCCGGGTTGACCGGGCCGATCAGCGCGGACACCTTGAGGGTGGTCCCGGCCGGCAGCAGGCCGCTCTCGCGCATCCGGTGCAGGCTCCACAGCACGCCCTCGTCCGCCACGAGCAGACAGCGCACCCCCAGCTCGGCGGCGCGCAGGGCGTCCTCGACGCATCCGGCCAGCGCGTCGTGGCCCCGGGCGCGCAGCCCCGCGCCGCCCGAGTCGGTACGGACGGAGGCGCCGGCGTCCCAGGTGCCGCGCGGCCCGGTGAACAGGCAGAGCTCGATGTCGCGTTCGGCGCAGCCCTCCACCATCTCGGTGATCTCGGCGTCGGAGAGCATCCACACACCGCTGCCCTGGCTGACGCGGTGCACGGGCACGTCGAGGCGGGAGGCCTCCTTGAGGACGACGGCGAGCGCCTCGGGGCCCTCCACGGAGGGGATCTCGGTGCGCCAGGTGCCCCCGTCGGGGAACGTGTGCGGGGAGGAGTCGGCGGGGTTGCCCCGGGGCGCGCCCAGACCCAGGGCGGCCAGGGCCGGTTCGCCGGGTCGGCGGGGCCCCTCGGGGCCCGGACGGGGGTCGGTGGCTGGTGCGTCGGTCACAGGCGGGTTCCTTGTACTGGGAGGGGAGCGCGTACGGAAGAGTCCAGCTTGTTCGATATATCGAACGAGGTTCGGGTCACAGGGGGTGGAAAGGGGCCGCGGCACCCTGGGAGCGCGGACGCGTCTCAGGGGCGCAGCAGCACCTTTCCGGTCTTCGGGTCACCGCCTCCGACCAGTGCGAGGGCGTCGGTGTACCGCTCCAGCGGGAACTCGTGCGTGATCAGCTCCGTCGGGTCGATGAGGCCCGCGCCGTACGCCCGTACGGCGAACGACCAGGCGGCCGAGGGGGCGCCGAAGACGCTCCGCACGGTGAGCTGACTCACCGACAGGTGCACCGGGTCGATGCCCAGCGCGCCCTCGGTGAACATCCCGGTGAGCACGACCCGGCCTCCGCGCCGCGCGAGGAGGCAGGCGTCGGCGGCCGTGGTGCGCGCGCCGGCCGTCTCCACGACCAGGTCGTAGTAGCCGTGCGCCTCGCCGGAGTGGACGGGCGTACGGGCCTCGGTCGCCCCCATGCGGCAGGCGAGCTCGGCCCGTTCGAGCCGGGGGTCGATCACGGTCAGCTCGGCGGGGGAGGAGGCGGCGAGGAGCTGGACCGCGAGCAGCCCGAGCGTTCCCGCCCCGACCACCGCGATTCGTTCGCCCGCCTCCGGCGCACCGGCCCGTACGGCGGCGGCGACCACGGCGGCGGGCTCCAGCAGGGCCGCGCCGCGCAGATCCGCGTCGTCCGGCAGCAGGTGCAGCAGCCGGGCGGGCACCACCACGTGGTCGGCGAAGGCGCCGGGGTGGGTGAAGCCGGTCTCCGCGTACGCGGCGGCGCACAGGGAGGTCTCCGCGCTCCGACACCGCTCACAGGTCCCGCAGAAGCGGAACCCCTCGGCGACCGCCTTGCGGCCCACCAGCGCGGGATCGACCCCGGCCCCGGCGGCCACGACGGTCCCGGACCACTCGTGGCCGGGGGTGACGGGGTAGCGCACGTAGTCGGGGGCGCGCCGGCCCTCGTACACCTCGCGGTCGCTCATGCAGACCCCGGCGGCGGCGACCTCGACGAGTACCTCGCCGGGGCCGGCCTGGGGGCGCGGCACGGTGATCAGGCGGTGGGTGCCGGGTGCGTCGACGACGATGGCGCGGCTGGTCGCCCGGGCCCCGGCGTCCGGCGGGGCGCCGCCCGGGGGGCCCTTGGTCCCGTGGTCGTTCATCCCGTCGCTCCGGAGGCCTTGGGGGCGCGCTTCTCCCAGCCCTCCGCCCAGAGGTCGAACCGGGCCTGCTGCTGGGGGAACTCGGCCGCCGCGTCCACGTCGAGCTCGACGCCGAGGCCCGGGGCGTGCGACAGCTCGAAGTAGCCGTCGACGACCTGCGGGGCACCCTTGACGACCTTCTTGATCTCGGCGTCCGCGAAGTCGTTGAAGTGCTCCAGGATCTTGAAGTTCGGTGTGCAGCCCGCGACCTGGAGGCTGGCGGCGGTGAGGACCGGGCCGCCGACGTTGTGGGGCGCGACGAGCATGTAGTGCGTCTCGGCCGTGGCGGCGAGCTTGCGGGTCTCCAGGATGCCGCCGATGTGGCCCACATCGGGCTGGATGATGTCGACGGCCTGCGACTCGAAGAGCTCCCTGAACTCGATGCGGTCATGGATGCGTTCGCCGGTCGCGACCGGGATGTCCACCTTGGCGGCGACCTTCTCCAGGGCCTTGAGGTTCTCCGGCGGCACCGGCTCCTCCAGCCAGGCGGGCGCGAACGGGGCGAGGTCGCGGGCCAGGCGCACCGCCGTGGAGGGGGAGAACCGCCCGTGCATCTCCAGCATCAGCTCGGTCTCGGGGCCGATCGCGTCCCGTACGGCCTCGATCAGTGACACGGCGTACCGGGTCTGCTGGTGGTCGAGCTCGAAGTGGCCGGTGCCGAAGGGGTCGATCTTCAGCGCCCGGTAGCCGCGCTCGACGACCGCCCGGGCCGCCTTGTGGTAGGCGTCGGGGGTGCGCTCGGTGGTGTACCAGCCGTTGGCGTACGCCTTGACGCGGTCCGTCACCTTCCCGCCGAGCAGCTGCCAGACGGGGACGCCGAGCGCCTTGCCCTTGATGTCCCAGCAGGCCATCTCGACGACCGCGATACCGGACATCACGATCTCGCCGGCGCGCCCGTAGTCGCCGTACTTCATCCGGCGCACCAGGTCCTCGACGGCGAACGGGTCCGAGCCCGCGATGTGGTTGGTCTCGGCCTCGCGCAGATAGCCCAGGAGCGCGTCGGTGTGGCCGAGCATGCGCGTTTCGCCGACTCCGGTGAGGCCCTCGTCGGTGTGGACCTGGACGTAGGTGAGGTTGCGCCAGGGCGTCCCGACGACGTGTGTGCTGATTCCCGTGATTCGCAAGGCAGTTGCTCCCGAGGCTGCGGCCGTACCGTTCGATATTTCGTCACGCGTTCGAAATGTTGGCGTGACGGTAATGACGCGCGGTGGCGGGTGTCAATGGGTCACGCGGGAACCGTTTCCGAGTCGGGGCAGGTGGCGCGCTCCGCGCGGCCGTCGGGCCGGCTCGTGGGTGTTGACGCCGGGGCGGCGGAAGCGGAATGCTCCCGGCGACACAGTGGCGACGAAATGCAGAACACTGTCCGAAATCTCGAACCCACATGGAGAGATGAGGAGTTCAGCATGACCTCAAGCACCCCCGCCGGACCGGCGGAACGACCCGAGTCCGGACCCAGCCGCAGAACCCTGGTCACCGCCCTCGGCGTCCTGCCGCTGGCCGGGGCGGTCGGCCCGGTGTTCGCGGCCTCCCCGGCCCGGGCGGCCGACGCGCTCCCCGCCCCGGTCGCCCACTGGGCCTTCGACGAGGCGGCCGGCACCACCGCGGCCGACAGCGCCGGCGGACGCGCCCTCACCCTCAACGGGCCCGCGCGCTGGGGCGCGGCGAAGTCGGGTGCGTCCGCCCTCGACCTCTCGGCGGACGGAAACGCCACCGCCCCCGGTCCCGTCGTGGACACCACGAAGAGCTTCAGCGTCTCCGCCTGGGTCCGCCTCACCGCCACCACCGGATACCAGACCTTCGTCTCCGTCGACGGCTCCCAGGTCAGCGGCTTCTTCCTGCAACTGCGCGACGACACCGGCGCGTTCGCCCTCACCCGGCTGCCCTCCGACGCCACCTCCGGGAACGGCGCCGCCGCCGTGGCCGGTGCCTCCTTCGCCCCCGCCACCGGCGTCTGGTACCACCTCCTCGGGGTCGACGACAGGGCGGCGGGAGTCGTGCGGCTGTACGTCAACGGGGTCCTGGAGGGCGAGGTCCCCTACACCGGCAGTTGGCGCGCCACCGGTGCCACCGCCGTCGGCCGCGGCCTCTTCGGCGGCGCCCAGGTCGACCAGGCGCACGCCCTCATCGACGACGTCCAGGTCTTCGACACCGCGCTCACCACCGAACAGGCGGCGGCCCTCGCGGGCGTGCCGGTGGACTCCACCCGACCGCTGCTGACCGTGGACACGACCCGTCCCGGCCCCGTGGTCAGCCCGGACCTCGGCGGGATCTTCTTCGAGGACATCAACCACAGCGGCGAGGGCGGCCTCTACGCCGAACTCGTCAACAACCGCAGCTTCATGGCGGCGGCCACACCACTGCACTGGTCCACCGTCGGCGCCGCCACCTTCGCCGTCGACCCCGCCCAGCCGCTCAACCAAGCTCTGACCCAGTCGCTGCGCGTCACCACGAGCGCGGCCGGGGACGGTGTCGCCAACGAGGGATTCTGGGGCATACCGGTCCGCCCCTCCACCACCTACCGCGCTTCCCTCCACGCGAAGTCCCCCGACGTCACCGGCAGGCTGACGGTCTCGATCGTCGGCACGGACGGCAAAGTCCACGCCACCGCGACCACGGGGGCACTCACCGGCTCATGGCGCAAGCACGAGCTGATCCTGCGCACCGGGCCCGGCGCCCCCACCACCCTCGACGCCCGCCTGGTCGTCACCGCCCCGGCCGCCGGCACGCTCTGGCTGAGCCAGGTCTCCCTCTTCCCGCCGACGTACAAGGGCCGGAGCAACGGTCTGCGCGTGGATCTGATGGAGAAACTCGCCGCCCTGCGGCCCGCCTTCCTGCGCTTCCCCGGCGGCAACTACCTCGAAGGCAACGTCATCGCCGACCGGTTCGACTGGAAGAAGACCATCGGCCCCGTCGAGCAGCGGCCCGGCCACCGCAACTCCGCCTGGGGGTACTGGTCCACCGACGGTCTGGGCCTGCCCGAGTACCTCCAGATGACCGAGGACCTGGGCTGCGCCCCGCTGCTGTGCGTATACGCCGGATACTCCCTGCAGGGCGCGCACGTCACCGGTGACGCCCTGAAGCCGTTCGTGCAGGACGCCCTCGACCAGATCGAGTACATCACCGGACCCGTCACCTCCACCTGGGGCCGCAGACGCGCCGCCGACGGGCACCCCGCGCCCTTCCCGCTGACCCATGTGGAGATCGGCAACGAGGACTGGTTCGACAGGTCGGGCTCGTACGAGGAGCGCTACGCGGCCTTCCACGACGCGATCAGGGCCCGGTACCCGAAGCTGAAGCTGATCGCCACGACGCCGGTCGCCTCGCGGCCGTACGACCTCATCGACGAGCACTACTACCAGTCGCCGTCCGCCTTCCAGGCGGGCTCCCACAAATACGACGGCCGGGACCGCGGCGGACCCAAGGTGTTCGTCGGGGAGTGGGCCGCACAGGAGGGCCGCCCCACCCCCGACCTCGACGCGGCACTCGGCGACGCGTCATGGGTGGTCGGCCTCATCCGCAACTCCGACCAGGTCCTCATGGAGTCCTACGCCCCGCTGTTCAGCCATGTCAACGACAACACCTGGGCCACCAACCTCATCGCCTACTCCGGTCTGACCAGTTACAACTCGCCCAGTTACTACGCCCAGCAGATGCTGCGCACCCACCGGGGCACGGTGGTGCTGCCCACCGAGGTGCGCGCGCTGCCCGGCCTCAACGTCGTCACCACCCATGACCCCGCCACCCGCCGCGTCTACCTGGCGGTCGTCAACACGGGCGGCACGGCCCGCAGGACGGCCGTCTCCCTCAAGGGGATCGCCCGTACGGCGCCGACGGGTACGGTCACGGTCCTGGCCGGGGCGGACAGGAAGGCCACCAACACCCTCACGGACCCGGAGGCGGTGGTCCCGCACACCCGGTCCGTCAGGGGCCTCTCGCCGGCTTTCACGGCGACCTTCGCCCCGTACTCGGTCACGGTCCTGGAGGTGCGGACGGCCTGAACGGGGCCGGGCGACGGCGCCGGGTGGTTGAGGGCAGGCGTCACCGGCGCGGCCGGGGGCGGTCGGGCGCGTGGAGCCTGACCGCCCGGTCCGTCGGCCCCCGGCCGTGATCGGGACGACTCACCGCGATCGGGACGACATGCCCCGGTTGTCCCGAGGTGTCGCCCTGAGGCGGGGCGCAAACCGGCGAGTCGTGCACATCGGACGCCCGGGGGACCCGGTGGCACCGGTCACCCACCGCTGCCTCATGATGACGCGCATGTCCCACACTTCCAGGCGCAGCCTGCTCGGTATCTTCGCGGCCTCGGCCGCCACCGTTCCGCTCGGTGGTCTCGCCGCCGCTCCGGCGCGCGCCGCTGTCTCCACCGGTTCCGCCGCCACTGGCTCCCTCGCGGCGCCCGCCGGGCTCGCCTCGCCGCGCTCCTCGGTCACGCTGGCGCCGCTGGACGCGTCCTACTTCAGCCAGCTGACCCTGAACACCCCTCTCACCACCGCGGTCCTCGCGGGCACCCCGGCGCGTACCGAGGTCACCTCCGGCGGCAAGCGGGTCGCCCTGCTGACGCACGGCGCCCGTACCGTCGTCCTGCCGGGTCCGTCGCGTACGTTCACGGAGAACAAGAAGTCCTTCGTGGACGACTTCGGGCGCACCCTGCCGGACCTCTCGCTGCCCGAGGCCGACCGCGTGTACTGGGGCACCTCCCCGGGCGGCGGCAGCTGGTCGACGCTGGGACCCGCCGTCACCGACTACTCGGTCGTGCCGGGAGCCGGTGTCATCAGCCTGACCACCGACTACGCCAGCCGCCATGTCACCCTTCGCGACGGCGAGATCACGGACTTCGACGCGCGGTCCGTGGCGCACTTCGACAAGGTGCCCACCGGCCAGGCCTGCTCGTACGCCCTGTCCTTCGGCTACCAGGACACCAGCAACAACTGCCGGGCCCGGCTGTCCTTCCTGACCAGCGGCGCGGTCGAGCTGCGCGTGGAGAAGGAGGTCGCCGACAAGGTCGACCTGCTCGCCGGCTCCAGCGCGCTCACCCTCGCCACGGGCGTGGCCGCCGGCACCGACTGGACGATACGGGTGCGCCGCGAGGGCACCCGAATCCAGGTCAAGGCCTGGCGTACGGCCTCGACGGAGCCGGCGGCCTGGAACGTCGACCTCAGCGACGACACCTTCGCCCGCAAGGGCCGGGTCGGGCTGCGCGCCCTGGCCAACGACGGCTGCACCAACCTGCCGGTCAAGCTCTCCGTGAAGCGCTTCCAGGTGGACCAGTCGACCTGGGCCGCGCCGCCGAGCGTCACGCACGGCGACTGGGTGCGGGTGCTGCCCGAGCCCTTCGACGGGACCTGGACGCCGGAGCTGGAGAAGACCGTCCGGGCCTGGGCCGGCTCCACGGCTCCGGACGTCCTGGCGTACGCGGCGATGTTCCTCGCCGACGGGCCCGCGGTCACCAGCGGTTCCGGGCCCGCCAAGGACAAGCAGGTCCTGGGCGAGGCGGGATACGGCTATCTGGACCCGCAGGGCTTCCGCTACGAGGGCGCCGACTTCCACGAGTACATGAACACCGGCTGGACCTTCCCCGACGGCACCTACACCGGCCCGTCCAGCAAGCAGGTCGGCAACCTGGACTGCTCCGGCTTCACGCGCATGGTGTACGGCTACCACATGGGCGTACCGATGGCGGCGGGGCAGGACACCTCCCGCACCCGTCTGCCGCGCAAGTCACGGGACATGGTGGACTACGCGCCCGGAGCGCGCATCGACCGGACCGACGGGACCAACCCGCCCGCGGCGGCGCTGCTCCAGCCCGGCGACCTGGTGCTGTTCAACGCCGACTCCGGCGACGACAACCCCACCATCACCATCGACCACGTCGGTATCTACCTGGGACTGGACGCCGCCGGCCAGCGCCGCTTCGTCTCCAGCCGCAAGACGAACAACGGCCCCACCATGGCGGATCTGGGCGGTGCCTCGCTGCTGGACGGCACGGGCACGTACGCCAAGAAGCTGCACACCGTCCACCGCGTCTGACGCGGGAGCGGGACAGGACGCCCGGACCGTGCTCGGAGCACGGCCCGGGCGTCCGGGTGCTGTCAGTACGGGAGCGGTCGTCCGCTGGGGGTGCGCAGGTCCAGGGGCGGCCGGGGGGCGGGCGGCCTCGGCCGCCTGATCACTGTCTGTCGCATCGCCATCACCACCTGAACCGGGCCGGACCACCGGCCCCTCGGGTTCACCCCTGTCCGGAAGGTGAATACCCCGATATCCGGGCCGCAGTCATCCCCGCCCGGTGCGAGGCCCCGGGAATGACCGGCCGGTGTGGGACGTGCCGGCCGCGAACGAGGCGATGAACCGCGCCGTCCGCAACGCGGGCCGCCCGGGGCTGGTCGCCGGCGCCGTGTCGGCCGTCGACATCGCCCAGTGGGACCTCAAGGCCCGCGTCCTCGGCGTGCCCCTGGTGCGCCTGCTCGGCGCGGCCCGCGGCGAGGTTCCCGTCTACGGCAGCGGCGGCTTCACCACGTACGACGAGGCCACCCAGGAACGTCAGCTGCGCGGCCGGGTGCACGAGCAGGCCATCCCCCGCGTCAAGATCAAGATCGGTGAGTCGTGGGGGCGCGCCGAGGAACGCGACCGTGCTCGGGTGTCCCTGGCGCGCGCCGCCATCGGCGACGGCGCGGGGTTGTACGTGGACGCCAACGGCGGCTACACCGCCAAACAGGCCGTCCGCATGGCCGAGCACCTCCACGCGCTGGGCGTGACCTGGTTCGTGGAGCCGGTGTCCTGCGGCGGCCGTGCCGAACCTGCGGCACCTCGAATGGTTCCACGACCACGTCCGTATCGAGTCCCTGTTCTTCGAGGGCGCGCTCGACCCGGACGCGGGAGCGATCCGCCCCGGCGGGAGCGGCGCCCCGGGCCTCGGGCTGACGTTGCGGGAGAAGCAGGCGGAGAGGTACCGCGTCGCCTGACGCATGGTCAGGGACGCGATACGGCACGGCGGATGCGCGCCCCCGCCCGGAGCGGTCATCTGCCGCTGCTACGCGGGCTGGTTGGTGACGTAGAAGCCGGGGTCGTGGATGGGGGTGATCTCGGCGCTCTCGCCCTGGGCGGCCAGCCATTCGGCGCGCAGACGCGCGGCCTCGTCGTCGGCCTGGGAGGCGGGCACGAGACGGCCGTCGGGGGTCAGACGCATCGGTGTGTCCCCCGCGGGGCGCCAGTCGAAACGCGCGGCGATCTTGAAAAGGTCCTCCTGGGTGAGGGGACCGCCGTTGTCCTTCTCGGCCTGGAGCGCGGTGGGGTGGTAGTCCTCGTAACCGCCCGGCATGTGCAGGGTCAGGAAGTGGCAGCCCTCACCGGGCGGCGTGGCCCAGGTGTGGCGCGCGCCGCTGGTGATGTGGGCGAGCGCGCGCGGACGCAGCTCGACGACCTCGTCGTCGACCTGGACCAGGAGGGTGCCGGAGACGACGTAGTAGGTCTCCGTCGACTCGGCGTGGGTGTGCAGCGGAGGGCCCGACCAGGCCGGGCCCTGGCGGGTCTCCACCCAGGAGGCCGCTTGGCCGGTCATCTTGCTGGAAAGGACGATCTCGAACCCGCGGCGGCCTTCGGGGCGTTGGCCGGGGAGGACGATGTGCGTCATATGAGGGCTTCTCTTTCCGCTTGATGATGGCTTGAGTTCTGATCTACCCCACAACGGGTCTGTTCGTCTGCGGGCGCCCGTCCGCAGTCGAACGCGGCTGCGGCTCCCTGCTCCGCACTCTCCCGTGGCCGGCCGGGACGCCCGCCCCCTCGTCGGATCGCGCAACGCCGTCACCCTTGCCGAAGTGTTTACCGAGGACCGCGTCCGCGCGCGGGATACGCGCGCGCCTGACGTCCGGCCCGGCCACCGCACCCCCGTGGACACGAGCGGACGCCTTTCTCAGGCCTCCCGCCGCACCGGCCGCACCCACAGGTACACCGCCGTGGCCGCCGCCAGCAGCGCGACGCACCCGGTGAAGACCAGCCCCGCAGGCCGCAGGCCCAGGGCGACGGCCATGGCCCCCACCCCGACCACGGGGATCGAGATCGCCACGTACAGCACGACGAACAGCGCGGAGGTGATCTCGGCTCGCCGTTCGGGCGGGCTGTGCTCGCCCACCTCGGTGACCCCGGCCCGGAACGAAAGCCCCTGGCCCGCGCCGGCCGTGAGCGCTCCCGCCACCAGCAGGGGCAGGGAGGCCGCGAGCAGCGCGGAGGCGATCAGCGCCATGCCGGCCACCAGGACCACGCAGCCCCACGGCAGCGCCCGGCGCACCCCGACCCGCCCCATCAGGAGCTGACCGGCCGTGGAGGCGGCGAAGACGCTGAAGACCACCGTGCCGGAAACCGCCGGTTCGCTCACTCCCACCACCTCGCTCAGGAAGCTCGGTGCCACCGAGGTGAACAGCCCCATGGTGGCGAACCCGGCGAAGCCGGCCATGGCCGCCGGAACGAAGGCGGGGCGCACCGACCGGGGTACGCGCAGCCGCCGGGGCCGCCGTGATCTGCCCTGCCGGTCCCGTACCGTCTCCGGGATCAGCAGGACGCCGACGACGCCCGCGGCGACCAGGGCCAGGTCCACCAGGAAGACCTGGCGCAGCGGGTCGGAGGCGAACTGCGCGATCAGGCCCGCGAGCAGGGGGCCGCTGCCCAGGCCGCCCATGTTGGCGGCGGTGGCGAGCAGCGTGGCCGACGCGGCCCGCCGCGCGGGGGCGAGCTCCACCACGGCGGCGGTCGCGGTGCCCGTGAACAGGCCCGCCGAAAGCCCGGACAGCACCCGCCCCGCGAACAGCTCCGGCAGCCCCTGCTCGAAGAGGAAGCACAGCGCGCTCAGCGCCGACGCCACCAGCCCCGCCAGCAGGACCGGGCGCCTGCCCACGGAGTCCGACAACTGCCCCAGCAGGAGCAGCGCCACGATGACACCCAGGGCGTACACCGCGAAGATCACGGTCACCATGAACGCGGAGAATCCCAACTCCCGCTGATACAGGCGGTACAGAGGAGTGGGCAGGGTCGTGCCGCACATCGCGACGGCGAAGGCGTAGGCGGCCACGGCGAAGGGCCAGTCGCGTCCCGCGCCGCCGCCTCCCGGACCGGCGTCGTCCGCCTCGCTCGCGGATACGTGGTTGCTCACCCGCGACTGCCTATCAGGAAGATCCCGGCAGGAGCCGCGCGCCTCGCCGTCGCGGTCCCCGCCCGGGCGGGCGCCGCGGCACCCGGCGACCCGGCCGTGGTCACCACGGACGCGGGACGCGTACGCGGTGTGGTCACCGACGGCGGCCGTGCCTTCCTCGGTATCCCGTTCGCCGCGTCGCCGGTGGGGGAGCGGAGGTGGCGGGCGCCCCGGCCGGTCACCCCGTGGCCGGGCTTCCGGGACGCGGACCGGTTCGCCGGCGCCTGCGCCCAGCAGGCCCGCCCGGTCGTCGGCGGAGCCGAGGTCACCGACGAGCGCTTCGACGCGGCCCAGTCCCGGCTCGCGCAGGCCATGACGACGTTCTGGTCCCGTTTCGCCGACACCGGCGCCCCGGGCCCCCTCACCTGGCCGCCCACCGCCCCGGCTCCCTACCGGCCGCTCTCACTGGCCCCGGACGCGATCGCCCTCCGCACCGACTTCGAGACGGCCCACCAGTGCGCTTTCTGGGCCACGGTCGAGCCTCCCGGCTCACAGGGCCCGGTGCGGTGAGGACCCGGCCGGAAGCCGCCGGCCCGCTGCGGTGTACCACCGGTGGGCCAGAACCACGGCCAGCGCGATCTCCACCAGGTCGCCGCCGTAGTACATCGCCTCCGCCGCGCGGGCCAGATCGTGGCCGGGGAAGGACGTGCCGGGCGGGGAGGTGCCGTAGAGGGTCTTGGCCAGGACCGCATGCGCGGTGGCCGCCGCCACCAGGGTGGCGGCGCGCAGCGGCAGGCCGTACCGGTGGCGTACGGGGTCGAGTTGGCAGAGCGTGAAGGTGAACAGCAGCCCGGCGGCCAGGACATGGGTGGAGACGGCGGCGTGCAGCCACGGGTGGTCGTGGAGGCGGGCGAAGAGACCGGTGCGGTAGAGCAGCCACAGGCCGCCCACGTCGAGCACGGCGGCCACCGGCGGCAGGAACAGCGGACCGAGCGGGCGTGAGCGGACCACGGCCAGCAGACCGCGCCGCGCGCGCCCGGCCGGCAGGGCCCGCAGAGCGAGGGTCACCGGACGCCCCAGCACCATCAGCAGCGGCGCCACCATGCCGATGACCAGGTGCTGGACCATGTGCGCGGTGAACTCCCCGCCCGGCAGCGGCACCAGCGCGACCACGACCAGGCTTCCCTGACCCGTGGTGAAGGAGGCGTCCCGCGGCCACGGCCACGCGTCACCCCGGCGCCTCAGCCGCCGCGCGGCCAGGAGGTATCCCGCCGCCGCGGCGAGGGCGAGCACGGTGGCCAACGCCGCCGGGGCGCCCATGGCCTGTTCGCCGTGCGTGGGCGTCACCGACGCGGCTCCCGGCCCTCCGCCGCCTCGGTCCCGGGCGCCTCACGCGTGCTGGAGCGCCGCACCAGCACCGCGCCCACGGCCAGGAGGATCACGGCCAGTACGTTCCACGTCCAGTCGTAGGGGACCAGGTCGACGTGGTAGCGGATCTGGTGCAGCTTGAGCAGCTTGTGCTGGACCGTCCCGTCGTAGAGCTGGAAGAACCCCGCACCCAGCAGGATTCCGCCGGTCAGGCCCGCCCCGGAGAGCGCCCCGTGCCGCCGCAGGTCCGCCACGAGCATCAGACCGGTGACGACGGCCAGCCAGCCGAAGGCGTGGAAGAGGCCGTCGGAGACCAGCCCCGCGCCGGGGGTGGACTTGTCGTAGAAGTGGTGCCAGTGCAGGAGCTGGTGGAACACCGTCTCGTCGACGAACGCGGCGATCCCGACCCCGATGAGCACCCCCGACCACACGGAGCGCTTCGGACGGACCGTCCCGTAGTCCGGGGGCGGCCGGCGACGGGGAGCCGGAGTCGAATGGGTAGCCACAGGCGGCCTCCTGACAGGGAGTGGGACCGTGCTCTCCCCCTCCTACCCTTCCCGTCCGCACCAACCGCCGCTCCACCGCTCGCGGCGCACGGTTCAGCCATGCGGATCAGGCCATGGGTACGACGACGCCCGCGCCGAGGCCTCGGGCGGGCGACTCGGCGCGGTGCGGGCCTCGGCACCGGGCAGGCCGGTGGGTGGGGCCTACTCCTCGAAGTACGCGTTGAGTACTTCTTCGAGCTGCTCGGACCACTGGTCGAGGCTCGCCCGGTCGTCGGCCTGGACGTCGTTGCGGAACCAGCGCGGCCGGGGCAGGTGCACGGTGATCGTGAAACGGCGGGTCCAGCGTGAGGTCGCGTACTCGACCGCGCTCAGCTCGTCCCATCCGAACTCGGCCTCCTCACCGTCCAGGGACAGCCGGATTCCGGAGCGGTCGGCGGTGATGGCGCCCCGCCGGTCGGACACGGAGAAGACGGGCCCGTCATCGGCCGCGCCGGGACCGGGGCGGTCGGGAGCGGGATCGTCGGCCTCGGCGTCCGGCGCCGGTGCGGCGGCTGCGTCGGGCACGTCCTCCCCGGCGTCGTCCGTCACCACGCCTTCGGTGACGGCGTCTTCGGGCTCGGACTCCGGCTCGGTCCCGGCCCGCCGGTCCGCGGGCGCTTCCGGCGCCGGGGCAGGCGCGGGCATCAGGCCGGGGATGTGCGCCGGGTTGAGGGCGGCGGCGTTCAGGGCGGCGTTGAGGGCGGTCGGCTGGTCATCTGTTCGCTGGTCCACGGCGCGAAGTATGTCGAACAGAGCTGTGTGAGAGCCATAAGGGGGTCCTCATCTCCCCGGTTCCGGGTCATCCGATCTGTCTTGGAGTCGTCGTTCCCGACCGCTGAGCGAGACAGCCGCGCGGCCTGCCGCCGGGATCCGGGCCCGGCCGAGTTCGGGACGTTCCTGGTGCTGTTCTTCCCGGGCCCGTTCCGGGCGTGCCAGCGGGACAGCTTGGCGAGCAGGAGGACCAGGGCCGCCGCGCAGGCCACCGCGCCCGGTACCGGGGTGACGCGGCGTCACCGGCAGCCGGGCCGCTGTTCCGCCGCCGCGGTCACGTCCTCGGCGCGTAGTCGAACCGCTCGAACGGCCACGCCGAGGACAGCCACGCGGCCACCGCGTCGTGGAGCGGCCCGTCCAGCGCGCCGCGGTCGGCGCGTACCCAGGAACTCACCTGTGCCACCCGGCTGTCCGTGCTCGACGGATAGATGTACACGCAGCCGATGACCTCGCCGCCGTCGTCGAGGACGGAGTAGGTGAAGCCGGTTCGCCGTGCGAAGTCCTCCGCGTGCTTGTCCAGGTCGCGGAGGTTCTCCTCCAGGCTCATGCCGGCGGGCGGCGGCCAGTCGCGGTTCTGGAAGCCGGGGGTGGCGCGGATGTGGTCGATGCTCGACGTCCAGGCCGCGTGATCGGCCTCGTTGTGCCGCCCGTTCAGGGGCTCCAGTCGGAACCCCGTACCGGACAGACTCTCGGGGACGACGAAGTCGGGCGGGACGAAGGTGCTGGCAGACATGGGGCGGAGCCTACCCGGCGGCCACCGGCGGGCAGCCGCAGCGGGCGGGGACCGTCGCACCACCGATGAGTTTCCGGAGTCCCGGTGGTCTCATGAGGCAGACCGCAACGGCGCCTTTCTGGAGGAACATCATGAGGAAGATCACGGCTGGCCTCTTCATCTCGCTCGACGGGGTCGTGGAGGCGCCGGACCAGTGGCACTTCCCGTACTTCGACGACGAGATGGGCGAGGCCGTCGGCGCGATGCTCGGCACCGCCGACACCGTCCTGTTCGGCCGCAAGACCTACGACAGCTTCGCCGGGGCGTGGCCGGAGCGGGAGGCGGCCGGGGGCGAGGACGCGGGCTTCGCGAAGACGCTCGGCGACGCCCGCAAGATCGTCGCCTCGCGCCGGAAGCTGGAGTTCACCTGGCGCAACTCCGAGCAGCTCCAGGGCGATCTCGTCGAGACCGTCACCGCCCTGAAGAACGGTCCCGGCGGCGACATCTCGCTCAGCGGCTCGATCTCGGTCGTCCGCCAGCTCCTGGCGGCCGGCCTCCTCGACGAACTGCATCTGCTGGTGCACCCCCTGGCGGTGCGCAAGGGCATGCGCCTGTTCGACGAGGGCGAGTCCGCGATCCCGTTGAGGCTGCTCTCGTCCAAGGCGTTCGGGACGGGTGTGCTGCACCTGGTGTACGCACCGGCCGCCTCGACGGGGGAGGGCACGTACGCGGAGGCGAAGACGCATCTGCCCCAGGACGACCAGGCGTGACACCGGCCGCCGCGTCGGGAGTTCACAGGCCGGAGCGGGCGGCCTCCGGCCGCGGCACGCTGATGGCCAGGACCGCCGTGTCGTCGTCCACGCCCGGGCCGAGCGTGGCGAGCAGGTCGCGGACGGCGGCGACGGCCCCGGGAGCGGTCGTCGGGCCCAGGGCGCCGGCGAAGGCGAGGAGGGCGTCGTCGCCGTAGCGGTCGCGGCGGCGGTCGCCTTCCGCGGCGGGCGCGGTACGGGCCTCGGTGAGGCCGTCCGTGTGGAGCAGCAGGGTGTCGCCGGGGGACAGGCGGAGGGTCCTGGTGGCGATGTGGGGGTGGGGCAGCACACCGATGAGCTGGCCGCCCGGCATGTGCGCGTACTCGGCGCCGCCGTCCGCGCTCATCAGCAGCGCCGGAGGATGGCCGCCGGTGGCCAGGGTGATACGGAAACCCTCCCCGGCACCGCCCGAGAAGGTGAGCAGCCCGAAGACGACCGTGCAGAACCTGGGGTCGGCGCCGTGGTACTCGTGGTTGAGGACCGTGTTGAGGTTGGTGAGCACGGCGGCCGGGTCGGGGTCGTAGACGGCAGCCGCGCGCAGGGTGTAGCGCACCAACGAGGTGACGGCCGCCGCGCCGGCGCCCTTCCCGCAGACATCGCCCAGGAACAGGCCCCAGGTACCCGCGGAGAGGGGGAACAGGTCGTAGAAGTCGCCGCCGACCCGGTCCGCGGAGGCGATGTGGTAGTGCGCGGCCACCTCCAGACCCGGCACCCGCGCCAGCGCCGACGGCAGCAGGGTCTGCTGGAGGGTGGTGTTGAGGCGCTTGAGCTCCTCGCGCTCGCGTTCCGCCTCCCGGCGGGCGCGCAGCAGCTCCTCCTCGTACTTGCGGCGGTCGCGGGCGTCGAAGAGGGTGGTGCGGATGAGCAGCGGCTGTCCGTTGCCGCCCGTCTTGACCGTGGAGGTCACCAGCACCGGCAGACGGCTGCCGTCGGCCGCCCTGAGCTCCAGCGCGATCCCGCTGATCTCACCCTGCATACGCAGGAGGGGAGCGTAATGGGTCTCGTGGTAGAGCCGGCCACCCACCGTGAGCAGGTCGGAGAAGGACCGCTCACCCACCAGGTCGCCCCGCTCGTACCCCAGCCAGTCCAGCAGCGTCCTGTTGACCTTGACGATCGTGCCGTCCAGCAGGGTGGAGAGGTACCCGCACGGCGCATGCTCGTACAAGTCCTCCGCGCTGTCCTCCAGCAGGGCGGCGAACGTCGCGTGGTCGTCGGCCGGCCGCTCCCGGCTAACGGGCTCCCCGCCGTCGCCGGCCGGGCACATCAGTGGTCCGCCCCCGCGAAGGCGGCGATCGCGGCGGCTGTCTCCTCGGGGGCGGCCAGCTGGGGGCAGTGCCCGGTCGCGTTCAGCGTGACCAGTCGGCTGCCGGGGATCCGCGCCCGGACGAAGGCGCCGACCTCCGGGGGCGCGATCGCGTCGCTGGAGCACTGGGCGACCAGGGTGGGCACGGTCACCTTGGCGAGGTCCGCGCGGTTGTCGGAGAGGAACGTCACCCGGGCGAAGACACGGGCGATGTCCGGATCGGTGCGGCAGAAGCTGTTGGTCAGCTCCTCGCCCAGCTCCGGACGGTCGGGATTCCCCATGATCACCGGTGCTATCGCGCCCGACCAGCCCAGATAGTTCGCGTCCAGCGACTCCAGCAGCTCCTGGATGTCCTCGGCGCTGAAGCCGCCCCGGTAGCCCTGCTCGGGGTCGTCGATGAAGGACGGCGACGGGGCCAGCAGCACCAGACCGGAGAACGCCTCCGGCTCCCACGCGGCGGCCAGCACGCCCATCATCGCGCTCACCGAGTGCCCCACGAAGGTCACCGGCCCGAGGGCCAGCTCGTGGCAGATCTCCAGTACGTCCTGGGCGTACCCCTCCATGGAGGAGTACCGCTCCCGGCTCCACGCGGACAGATCGGACCGTCCCGCTCCCACGTGGTCGAAGAGCACCACGGTGAAGCGTTCCTCCAGCAGGGGTACCACCAGCCGCCACATGTTCTGGTCACAGCCGAAGCCGTGCGCCAGCATGACCACCGGCCCCCCGGCCCGGCCGGTCACCGTCACATGATTCCTGCCGAGTACGGTCATACCGACCATCCTCGCAGATCCCCCCTCGCGAGCCCGGAACAGCTGGTTCCGACGGGGGACCCCGGCGGCCCGGTCTCAGTTGTTGACGTAGGTGAGGCTGGTCGCGTCGTAGCGGGTGCCGGCGATCTGCTCCGGCGGGGCGGCGGCCTCGATGGCGGCGAGGTCCTGCGGGGACAGCTCGATCGCCAGGGCCGCGAGGTTCTCCTCCAGGTACTTGCGGCGCCGGGTGCCGGGGATCGGCACCACGTCCTGGCCCCGGTGCTGGATCCAGGCCAGCGCGAGCTGCCCGGCGGTGACCCCCTTCGCCCCGGCCAGCTCGTTCAGCTTCGCCACGATCGCCAGGTTGCGCTCCAGGTTGCCGTCGGCGAAGCGCGGCTGGGTGCGCCGCACGTCGTTGGCGTCCAGCTTCTCCACCGAGCTGTACTGGCCGGTCAGAAAACCCCGGCCGAGCGGTGAGAACGGGACGATGCCGATGCCGAGCTCACGGCAGACCGGGGCGATCTCCGCCTCCAGGTCACGGGTCCACAGCGACCACTCGCTCTGCAGCGCCGCGATCGGGTGCACCGCGTGTGCCCGCCGGATGGTGTCCGCACCGGCCTCGGAGAGCCCGAGGTGGCGCACCTTGCCCTCCCGCACCAGCTCGGCCATGGCGCCGACGGTCTCCTCGATCGGTACGGACGGGTCGACCCGGTGCTGGTAGTAGAGGTCGATGTGGTCGACGCCGAGCCTGCGCAGCGACGCCTCGCAGGCCTGCCGTACGTAGGCGGCGTCGCCGCGGATCTCGATGGGCTCGCCCAGCCGGTTGGCGAAACCGAACTTCGTGGCCAGGACCACCTCGTCCCGCGGTCGCCCGGCGATGGCCCGCCCGATCAGCTCCTCGTTGTGCCCGGAGCCGTAGAAGTCGGAGGTGTCGAGCAGGGTCACCCCGAGGTCGAGGGCGTGGTGCAGGGTCGCGATGGACTGGGTGTCGTCCGTGGCGCCGTAGCCGTGGCTCATGCCCATGCAGCCCAGGCCCTGCGCGGCGACCGCCAGGGTGCCGAGGTGGCGGGTGGGGAGAGCGGGAACGGTGGTCATGGCGCTGCCTCCTGAAGTCGAAACGATCTGTTCAGGACGCTAGGTGCTGGAGTGCGCTCGAAGTCAACCGCCGGTCCGGCGGGCCCCGCCGGCCCGGACCGTGGACCGAGTTCGCACACCGTCCGACGATCCGACCAAGTCCGCCGCTCGTGTCGCCCGGGGACAGGCGTCGTTGTCCAGGCGGGTGAAGCAATTCCGCTTCGTCGTGCACCGTGTACCACCAGGGGATCCATCATGCGTGTTATCCGTCCGTTCGCCGTCTCTCTCGTCGGGCTGGGCATGGCCCTCACCGTCTCCGCGGGAACCGCGGTCGCCTCGAAGGGGCCGTTCACCTTCCAGAGCGCGGGCCGGGTGTTCTACGTGCAGGACGTGCCGGACGGCAAGTGCTTCACGATGTCCCAGGGGTCCACCGCTCCCCACAACGGGACGGGGTCGGTGGCCACGGTGTTCACCGGCAAGGAGTGCAAGGGCAGGGCGATCAGGGTCGCTCCCGGCCGGCAGGCCCCGAAGGAGCTGCGCTTCCTCAGCGTCCGGTTCGGCCGGTAGCGGTCGCCGAGGCGGGGCCGGCCGCTCCCGCGGCGTACCGCGGTAGCGGTGCGGACGGCGTCAGCGGCACAGCGTCGTCTCGCGTCGCATGTGCGACAGCTTCGCCGGGTTGCGTACCGAGTAGAGCCCGCTGATGAGGCCGTCGTCGATACGGACCGCCACGACCGTGTCGACCTCGCCGCCGACCCGCAGTATGAGCGCCGGGTAGCCGTTGACGTGGGCCGGGCGCAGCGAGGGCGCGCTGAACCTGCCGAGCCGCGCCAGCAGTCCGGCCACGTTGCGGGCCCCGTTGACGGGGTGCGGGACCGCCTGTCTGACTCCGCCGCCGTCGCCCATGAAGACGACGTCCGGGGCGAGGATGTCGAGCAGGCCCCGCAGATCGCCCGTCGCGGCGGCTCGCTGGAACGCCTGGAGCGCGTCGCGGGTCTGGGCCGGGGACACCGTTCCGCGGGGCCGGCGCGCCGCGACGTGGGCGCGTGCCCGACGGGTGATCTGACGGACCGCGGCCGGTCTCCTGCCGACGGCCTCGGCGATCTCCTCGTACGGGAGGTCGAACACCTCGCGCAGCACGAACACCGCCCGCTCGGTCGGCGTCAGCGTCTCCAGCACCAGCATCATCGCCATCGAGACGCTGTCGGCGAGCTCGATGTCCTCCGCCACGTCCGGCGCGGTGAGCAGCGGCTCGGGCAGCCAGGTGCCGACGTAGGACTCCTTGCGGCGGCCGAGCGTACGCAGCCGGACCAGCGACTGGCGGGTGGTGATCCGCACCAGGTACGCACGGGGGTCCCGCACCGCCGAGAGCTCCACGCCCGCCCACCGCAGCCAGGTCTCCTGAAGGACGTCCTCCGCGTCGGCGGCCGAGCCCAGCATCTCGTAGGCGACGGTGAACAGCAGGTTGCGGTGGGCGACGAACGCCTCGATGGCGCGGTCCACGCGCCTGTCCTCCACGGGTACGCCGACCGTGTCCCCGCTCCGCTCGTGCTCGCTCTCCACCGGCCGCTCCCGTCCGTTCGTCCTCGATGCCGCCATGCGCACAGGACACCGGCCGCGCCGGTTCTGTGACAGCCCTCGGCGGTGGCCCTCGTCACACCACCGCCGCGTCACAGGGAACGGGCCGCCGGCATCTCTTGGTCGTCAGTACGACACCACATGTGAGGACGACGTCATGGAACCCCGTTTCCACCTGTTCGAGAACGAGTTCGGCGCCAAGTTCGCCAAGCGGTTCGCCAACGCCGGCATGCTGCTCCAGAAGTCGTCGCTGCCCGCCTCCACGCAGGAGCTGGTGGCGCTGCGCACCAGCCAGATCAACGGCTGCGGCTGGTGCATCGACGTGCACACCAAGGAGGCGGCGGCGGCCGGGGAGAGCGCGGTCCGGCTCAACCTGGTCGCGGCCTGGCGCGAGACCACCGTGTTCACCGAGGCGGAGCGGGCCGCGCTGGCCTTCGCCGAGGAGGGCACCCGGCTCGCGGACGCCCACCAGGGCGTGTCGGACGAGACCTGGGCGCAGGTGCGCGAGCACTACGACGACGACCGGATCGCCGCGCTCGTCGCCCTGACCGCCCTGATCAACGCCGCCAACCGGCTGGCCGTGACGGTCCACCAGCAGGGCGGCTCCTACGAGGTCGGCATGCTCGCGAGCGCGTTCAACTGACCGGTACCGGTACCGGTACCGGTCTGCGGCCCGGCCCCGGATCGTACGGTCCGGGGCCGGGCCCCCGCGCGTCGGGGGCGCCGGGTCAGACTCCGCAGCAGGGCCGGGTCGGCCAGGGTGGTGTGGAACGCGTCGCCGGTCGGCTCGGGGCCGGGGGAGGGCGCGACGGCGACCACGTACAGGCCCGCCGCCCGGGCGGAGCGCACCCCGATCGCCGAGTCCTCCACCGCAACCGCGCCTCGGGGCCGCACGCGCAGCCGTTCGCAGGCGGCGCGGTAGAGGTCGGGGGCCGGTTTGGGGTGCTCGACGTCGTCGCTGCCCAGGACGAGCGCGAACGCGTCGGCCAGGCCGATGTGTCCGAGGTGGCGCAGGACGGCGTGGCGCGGGGAGTTGGAGACCACCGCCAGCGGGCGGCTCGTGGCCAGCCGCGCCACGAAGTCGACCGCGCCCGGCATGGCGCCGACACCCTCGGCGAGACCGGCCTCCACGAGCTCGCGGACCTCGCGGGCCAGCGCCTCGTGGGCGGCCGGTCGGCCGAGCGCCCGGCCCAGCGCCCGGCCCAGCTCCGGCAGGTGCAGACCCACCAGGGCGAGCCGCTCCGTGTCCGGCAGCGACACCCCGTGCCGGGCGCAGACGGCCGCGCAGGCGCGGTCCCAGTGGACCTGGGTGTCGACGAGGGTGCCGTCGCAGTCCAGGACCACGGCGTCGGTGGGCGGCAGGCGCGCGCCACGGGTCCGCGCCATCGTCAGGCACCCGCTCCCATCGAGCCCGTCCGCCGGCCCCGCCGGGCCATCAGACGGAACATCCAGGTGGCCGCGGTGAGCCAGCCGGCGCCGAGCAGCACCGCCCAGCAGGCCGGGACCAGGACATCGGCGACCCCGGCACCGGCGACGACGGAACGGATCGCCTTGAGCGTCTGGGTGAGGGGGATCGCCTGCGCCACCGCCCGTACCCACTCGGGCCAGTACGAGGTCGGCACCTGGACCCCGCAGACCGCCATCATCAGCAGATAGGTGGCGTTGGAGACGATGTTGCGGGCGCCGTCGGCGTTGAAGGCCACCGCCGCGACGAAGAGACCGAAGCAGTAGGTGCTCGCCGCGGTGAGGACGACCAGGGCCGTCACGGGGGCGATCTGCCCCGCCTGCCAGTGCACCCCGAAGGCCGGTCCCAGGGCGAAGAGGGCGGCCAGCGAGGTTGCCGTCCCGCTGACCGGCCACTGCAGGCTGCGGCCGATGAACACCCAGGAGAGCGGGGCCGGTGCCGCGCTCAGCAGGGTGAGCGTGCCGACCCGCCGCTCCCAGGTGGTCGAGACGATGACCATCATCGACTCGATGACACAGGTCATGACGGCGTTGCCGACGAGGAGGTAGCGGGTCTGCTCGGCGGAGCCGATGACATGGCCGAAGAAGGCGAAGAAGGTGACCTGGGCCAGCATCCGGCCCAGCCAGCCGAACGTCCACGTCTTCCAGGTGTACATGGCGCGCATGTCGGCCAGCGCGTTGACGGCGCTGTAACGGATGATGCGCGCGGGCTCGGTGATCGATGTCGTCAGGCTCATGAGTGGGACAGCGTTCCTAGTCGGCGGACCCGGCGCAGTACGCGGTGCAGCAGCGCCGTTCCGATCAGATAGCTCGCGGCGCCCAGCGCCAGGACGGCGGCCAGCCGGGCGGCCACGTCGTGCGGCGCCGGGGCGGCCAGACTGTCGCGCAGCAGGTCGCCGCTCCAGGACAGGAAGATCACGTGGGAGGCCGGCCGGAGCCAGAACGGCAGCATCGCCACGGGGATGAGGACGCCGCTGAGCAGGTAGAACGGGTAGGTGAGGGTGTTCTGCACCGTCCGCGCCGAGGGCATCAGGATGAACAGCGGGGAGAAGATGGTCGCGGTCGCCGCCATCGCCAGCGCGGTCACCACCAGGCACACGGCGAACACCAGCGGGTGACGCACCGCCAGCCACCGGTCGAAGACCAGCCCGGCGACCAGCCACGCCTCCGCGAACGAGAGCAGACCGAGAGTGGTCACCGCGCAGATCCGCCCGATCACCAGGGTGGACAGCCGTGCCGGTACGGCGATCAGCGCCTCCAGGGTGCCGGACCTGCGCTCGTCGCCGATCAGCTCCCCGGCGATGAACAGGGCCAGCGTCCACAGCGACATGAGAGTGGGCGACACGATGGCGAACGGGGCGAGATCGGGCCGTCCCGCGTGCTCCGAGATGGCCATGAAGACCAGCGTGAACAGCGGCGCGGTGACACAGATCTGGAGGGTGTCCGGGGCGCCCAGGGCGACGCGGAGCTGGAACCGGAAGCCGGTGAGGAAGATCCGCATCAGCCGACCGCCATCCCTCGGTCGCCGATGAGGTGGAGGTAGGCGTCCTCCAGGTTGGGGCGCTGGGTGGAGAGTTCGGACACCCCGGCCTCCACCAGGAGCCGCAGTACGGTACGGGTCACCGAAGAGTCGGCCGTCTCCACCCGCAGCCGGCCGGACGGTTCGGCCTCGACGGCGAGGACGCCCTCCAGCTCGGCGAGCGCCCGCCGTGCCGCGGCGGGAACGCCGCCGGCGACCACGCGTTCGTGCCGGGGTACCACCCGGCCGATCTCGGCGGGTGTCTCGGTCAGCAGCACCCGCCCCCGGTCGATCATCGTCACCAGGTCGCAGACCGCCTCGGCCTCGGCCATGTCGTGGGTGGTCATCAGCACGGTCCTGCGTTCCGCGCGCATCTCCCCGACGAGGCCGCGGAAGTCGCGGGCGGCCACCGGGTCCATGCCCACCGTGGGCTCGTCCAGGAGCAGCACCTTCGGGTCGCCCACCAGCCCGCGCGCCAGGTGCAGCCGCTGCTTCATACCGCGGGAGAAGGTGTCGACGCGGTCGCCGGCGCGGTCGGCGAGACCGAGGCGCTCCAGCAGCTCGTCGACGCGCAGCCGCAGCGCGGGGCCGTGCAGGCCGTACATGGCGGCCCAGAAACGCAGGTTCTGCCGGGCGCTGAGCCGTCCGTACAGACCGCGGTCGCCGCCGAAGACGATCCCGATGTCGCGGCGGACTGCCGCCGCGTCCGTGCTGACGTCGTGCCCGAGCACGCTCGCGGTGCCGGAGGTCGCCTCCAGGACGGTCGAGAGGATCTTGCACAGGGTGGTCTTGCCGGCGCCGTTGGGGCCGACCAGGCCGTGCACCTCACCGGCCTCGACGGTCAGGTCCACGTCGGTGAGGGCGTGGGAACGCCGGGCGCCGGCCCGGCCCTCGCCGTAGTCGCGGCACAGCGCACGGGTCTCGATCGCACTCATCGGGGTCCTTCGGGCAGGTGGGGGAGGGCGGCGAGGGCCGTCTCGTAGCGGTCCGGCGCGACCAGTTCGGACTCGACCAGCAGGTAGTCGCCGACCGGGGTCAGCATCAGGGTGTCGCCGCCCGCGTGGTGCTCCACCGCGCGCCGCCAGTCGGGCCGGTGGGCCCGGCGCAGCTCCATGCCGTAACGGACCCGTGCGGGCGGCGCGGCGGTCGCCGCCGAGCGCCGCTCGCGCTCCTGCTCCGCGGCGGGCTCCAGCCGTCGGCGCAGCTCCTCGAAGGGGCCGAGCGGGGCGCACCGCCCGGCGTGGGCGAGGAGTTCCGTCACCTCCGGGGCCAGCCGGAACTCGCGGACCGTCGCCTCGGCCGAGGCGACCGACTCCGGGCCGGTCCGGGACAGCACGAGCACGTCGATCGCGTCGACGGCGTGGAAGGCGCGCTGGAACCGCTCCTCCGCTATCGCCAGGAGACTGGTGAGCACCTCGTCGGACGGCGGCCGGGAGCGGACGGGCAGGACCGCGCCGTCCCCGAAGTAGGCGGCGGTGCCCACGTCGACCTTGGCGTCGCGGTCGAGCAGCGGATCCAGCGGTGTCCAGGACAGGGTGGCCATCATGTGCCGCCGCTCGCCGTCGACCACGGAGTAGTCGAGGTGCTCTACGCTCTGGTGGCCGAGCACCACCCGCACCACGGCCCACAGTTCCCGCTCGTCCGCCACGACCAGATCGAGGTCGCCGGTGGGCCGCAGGACGCCTTCGGGGTAGTGCTGGGAGATCGCGGGTCCCTTGAGTACGTGGACCTGGTGGGCGGCGCTGATCGCGGTGTGCAGGCGCCGGTAGTCCTCCGCGCGGGCGCGGGCGCGGCGCAGTTCGTCGGCGGAGCCGGTGCCGAGGCGGTGTCCGGCCCGCTCGGCGACGGAGAAGACCAGCTGGACCAGGGCCTCCCGGGTGGCCCGGGCGCGGCGGACCAGGACCCGCAGGTCCTCGTCGGGGGAGAGGTCGAACAGCCGGTAGAGCAGCGGCAGATCGACCGGGTCGTCATGGACGGCGGTGCTCATACGGGGGTCTCCTCGTCGGGGCGGGGACGGCGCCAGAATCGGTGGTCGAGGTGCCAGCCGCGCCCCTGGAGGGAGGCCACGACCCGGGCGCCGCTGTCGGGGCCGGTGCTGTCGTGCACGACGTTGCCGAACAGCGGCCGGCCCCGTTCGGCGGCGAGAGCGGCACACGCGGCGACCAGCGCCGCGGTCCCGGGCCGTACGGCGTCGGCGTCGTCGACCAGCAGGTCGAAGAGGTCGACGAACTCGGCGCCGGTGACCTCGTCCTGAGCCCCGGTCAGCACGGAGGCGTGCCCGATCGGGCGGCCGTCGCGGGTCAGCAGGAAGGAGACCCGGTCGGGGGCGTCCCGTACCTCCGTGGCCGCGGCGTCGACCAGCCCGGCCCTTCGGGCGTCGCCGGACGCCGGGCCGTAGCCGTCGGCGATCGCGCGGGCCAGCCACTGGGTGATCAGCGGGTCGTGCTCGGGCCCGGCCGGTACGACGGCGAGCCCGGCGGACCGCTCGGCTGCCGGCGGCACGGCGCCGGTGTGGCGCACATAGCTGACCGACGGGCGCCAGGGCGCGGGCAGCACGGTGTCACCCGGCGCACGCAGCAGCAGGGCGTCGGCGTCCGGGTGCGCGGCGGCGAGCCGGCGCTCCAGCTCGGCGAGTGCGGCGGGAGCGGTCAGCAGCTCCGGTGCCGCGTACTCCACCAGACAGCGGCGCTCCCGGGTGACGGGATCGGTCTGCGCGCCCGCCACATAGGTGTGCGGGCCGATCTCGGCCCGCACCTCCTGTGCGTGGGCCCAGGCCAGATAGGCGGGGGTGGCGAGGACGGGGGAGCTCATGACGCCTCCGGTCGTACGGCGACGGTCAGCCCGTCCAGGACCTCGGCCGCGGCGGCGCGCACCTGTTCGGCGTCGACGGAGTCCAGGGCCGCGAGCTCAGCGGCCAGCGACCACTCGGCGGTGCCGGCCCGGCTGCGCTGCGCGACCATGCGCAGTTGGTCCAACGGCGACTCGCTGTCCAGGATCAGCCGCATCCGGGCCTGCCGGCGGGCGGCCTCCAGGTCCTCCGGGTCGGGCCCGGCCGACGCCAGCTCGGTCAGCAGGTCGCGCACGATGCCCACGACGGTCTCGCCGTTGCCCGGCTCGACACCGACCAGCACCCGCCACGCCCCGGCCTCCTGGTAGCCGCGGTCCCAGCACGCGAACGAGTAGGCCAGTCCGGCCTGGTTGCGCAGTCTGCGGTAGAGCGGGGACGAGGGGCTGTCGCCGAGGAGTTGGGCCAGGAGCGCGAAGCGGCGGCGGCCGGGGTCGTCGGCCGCGCCGGAGCGGGCGCCGACGCAGACCCAGCCGTACTCCTCGGGCCAGTCGACGGCGGAGTCCGGGGCGAGCGGCGGCAGGGCTTGGGCGGGAGCCGGGACGGCGGTGGGTGCGACGGTCCGCCCCAGCCCGTCCAGCCGCGGCAGCCGGGGCCCGACCACCACCAGCGTCATGGCGCTGGTGAGGAACCTGGTGCGGTGCCCCTCCTGTACGTCGGCGAGGGTGATCCGGCGGATCTGGCCGACATCGCCGCCGACCGGCCGGCCCAGTGGATGGCCGGGGAAGAGCCGGGCCAGGAAGGCGTCCTGCACGACGTCGCCCGGGTCGGCCTGCGCCGCGGCGAGCTCCTGGAGGACCGCGTCGCGCTCGGTGTCCAGCACCGCGTCGGTCAACTCCGGCCGCAGCACGGCCTGGTGCAGCAGCCGCGCCACCGCGTCGGCGTCGTCGGCGTGCACCTGGGCGTAGAAGAGCATGATGTCGAGGCCGGTCTCGGCGTTGGCGTTGCCGCCGAGGCGCTCCACCTGCTCGCAGAACGAGGGGCGCCCGTCCAGCGGGGCCGACATCAGGGTGTGCTCCAGCAGATGGGCGAGGCCGCCGTGCTCCGCCGGGTCGTCGCGGGAGCCGTAGCGGACGGCGAGGCAGACGCTGGTCGTGCGCAGCCGCTCGTCCAGCAGCGCGATCGTCGGCAGTGCGGTGGGTACGACGACGGTGGGCGAGGGCGGCATCTCGGCCTTTCCATGGGTTTCTCTGACGGTTTCGCGAGGAGAGACAAAGCAGGGCGGAGCAAGTGCTCCGCCCTGCTTTTATGAGCGGAAATTACCGCTGCTTCGTCGACGTCTTGTCCAGACGCGGACGGAGCGAGACCTTGTGAGCGCGCATTTTCGTTTCCTCCCTCCTCGTTCTCGTTCGGTCGGGGGTGCCCCAGAAACATATGGGCAGCAAAAACGCCGGGTCAAGCCCGGATCGAAGGGCATCGTGGATTTTCTCCGCGTATAGATAATTCGTTGATGAGGCGTATATGCGGGGCCGTTGCGACGTAGATCAGCGGTATATGGCGGCTTGCCAGGCTGGGCTGCTCACCAGCAGACGAGAGGGGTTCGGCCAGCCATGACCGACCAGTTGCCGATGGCAGGCAAAAGCGCCCTGATAACCGGTGCGGGTTCCGGGATCGGCCGATCCATAGCCTGGGGCCTGGCCCGGTCCGGTGCCCGTGTGGTCCTCAACGACCGGGACTGGAGCAGTACGGCCGGCCGCCGCCGGGAAAAGGAGACCCGGGAATACCTGGACGGTCTCGGCGCCGACTACCGCCTCATCGAGGCGGATGTGTCCTCGGAAGGCGCGGTGAAGGACATGTTCCAGCTCGCGCTGAGCGGAACGGGCTCGCTCGACTTTCTGGTCAACAATGCCGGCGAGCAGCTCCCCTCGGCCGCTCACCTCCAGTCCCTGGCGGATTTCTCGCGGGTCCTCGACACCAATCTGGTCGGCGCGTTCCTGTGCGCCAGGACGGCTCTGGACCACTTCGTCGGCACCGGCGTCCGCGGCGCGGTGCTGAACATCACGAGCGTCCACGAGACGGTCCCCAAGCCGGGGTTCGCCAGCTACGCGGCGAGCAAGGCGGCGCTGCGGATGCTCACCGCCACCCTGGCCCTGGAGTATGCGCGCCACGGCATCCGGGTCAACGCCATCGGCCCCGGCGCCATCGACACGGAGATGAACCGGGACTGGGTCGCCGACCGGGACAAGAAGGCCCGGGCCGAGGCGCGCATCCCGCTGGGCCGGATCGGGGAGCCCGACGAGGTGGCCGGGCTCGCCCTGTTCCTGCTCTCGGACGCCGCGCGCTACATCACCGGGCAGTCGGTCCTCATCGACGGGGGACTGAGCCTGCACACCGACTTCCAGCAGGACTGGACCTCGTGACCGGCCACCGGCCCCCCGCGGGCCCGCGGAGCCCCGTCCGGACCCGGGTCATCGCGCTCGACGGCGCCGACAACTCCGGCAAGACCACTCAGCTCAGACTGCTGCGCCGGGCGACCGGCGACGGGGTGTGCGTCGGCGGGGGCGTCCACCACTACCTTCCGCGGTGGCCGGAGCTCACCGGCGCCGAACTGGCCCACTGGTGGTTCACCGAGTCACGGAGCGAGGAACTGGTCGGGCTGCTCCTCGAAGGCTACGGCCGGCGGCTGGACGCGCTCACCGGCCGGCACCCCTGGGTCATCCTCGACCGCGGTCTGGCCACCGTCGAGGCCGCCTGCGTCGCCTCCGTGATGCTCAAGGACGGCCGCTCCGCGCGGGACGCGGAGACCCTGGTCGCGGGCGTCCGTGCCGAGGTCCTGGGCGACCGGGCCCCCGAGACGTACAGCGTGCTGCTGTCCCTGGGCCCGGCGGCCGACGGCGCCGCGCTCAGCGTCGGACGGGAGCGCGTCGCGGACGAGCGGTACCGGCGCTACCAGCACCTGCTGCACACCGCGCTGGAGACCCGCCGCTCCCGCCACGACGCGGTCATCGAGGCGGACCGGGCCGCGATCGTCGACGTACAGAACCAGCTCCGCGCCCATCTGGCCCAAGTGGGCCTCCACACCCGGCCGTTGCTGGAGGACGTCCGGCACGTCGTCGGTCTCGGGGGCCTGTCGGAGAGCGGCAAGAGCAGCGCGGGCGAGTATCTGCGCCGCCGGTTCGGCACCACCCGGCTGAAGCTGGGGTACCTCGTCGACCTGGCCGCCGCCCGGCACGGCCTCGCGACGCCGTACGAGGAGGAGCCCGGGCCGCTGGCCGAGCTGGTGGTCGACGAGCTGGACCGGTATGCCCGAGCGCACTACTACCTGCGCGACTACACCATCGAGAGCCTGCACCGGCCCGGGCTCACCCGGGAGCTGAAGCGGCTCCTCGGGGAACGGCTCAGCGTGGTCTACCTGGACGCCGCGCCGCCCGTCCGGGCCCGGCGCTCGCTCGTCGACCCCGCCGCCCTGGCCCGCAACGACGAGGTGAAGCTCTTCCGGGGAGCCGACGAGATCGCGGCGGAGTGCGACCTCCTCATCGACAACACCGGCCCCCGTCCCGGTCTGGAACTCGCGCTGGACCGGCTGATGACCGGCGCCGGCGCGTCCCCGGCCGCGGCGTCCCTGCGGATGGCCGGCCCCCTGGAGCTGCCGGCCCCGACGGCGCTGCGCCGGGCCGCGGCCACCACCTTGACGGGGCTCCGGGCCGCGCTGGGCGAGCGGCTGCTGCTGTTCGTCGTGGCGGGCAGCGTCGGATTCGGCACCGCCGACCCCGAACTGAGCGACCTCGACGTCCTGGTCGGCGTCGAGGCCGGTACCACCGCCGACCTCGCCGGCGCACTGGCGCGGCTGCGCGGCGAGCTGGACGTGAAACTCGGCGTCACCGTCCTGACCCGCCATGAGCTGCTGCTCCAGCGCTGCGATTCACGGACCTTCAGCACCCTGCACTCGCTCCAGCAGGGCCGGATCGGCTGCCAGTACGTCAGTGACGACCTGGAACTGCCGGAGTTCGGCGCCCCCCAGCGCCATCAGCAGACCATCCAGTACCTGGCGAGGACCCTGCACGAGCTCCGGCGACCGCTGCTGGGCGTCGGGACGAGCCCCTACGCCCTGTACAAGACGGTGCTGAACGCCGCCAAGATGCTGCTCCGGCTCGCCGGTGCCGAGGAGACCGACCCCAGCGCCATCTCCGCCCTCTTCGACCGGATGTTCCCCGCCCCGGACCGGGCCCGGATTCCGGGCCGCACGGAATACCGGCAGATGGGGCGCGAGGAGATCGCGGCGGTCGCCGCGTCCGTCCTGGAGTGGTTCGAACGGTACCTGGCCACCGACCCCGCACCCCCCGCCCGGCCCGCCCTCCCCGGACCCGACCGCACGACCGCAGGAGCACCACTGTGAAGATCGACGACGACGTTCCCGGCCCCGCCGAAGTGGTCCGGCCCTACCCCCGACTGGCGCCGGTGCGCAACATCGGGCCGGCAGCCGCCGAGGCGGTGGCGCCGGGACGGCTCATCGCGCTGGAAGGACCCGACGGGGCGGGCAAGACCACGCAGATCGAACTGCTGAAGGCGGCGCTGACCGAGGACGGCTGGTCCGTCCGGGTCTGCGCGTTCATCAGGAACCCGCTCATCTGGCACGCCAAGGCGCGCGGCAAGTACGACAACTGGGACCCGTACACCATGGCGCTCCTGTACGCGGCCTCGCTCACCGACCTCGTCAACCGCGAGGTGCTGCCCCACCTCGCCTCGGGCGGCGTGGTCATCATGGACCGCTACCTCTACTCCGTCATCGGCCGCTCGGAGGCCCGCGGCTGCGACCGGCAGTGGCTGAGCGCCCTGCTGGCCCCGGCCACGCTGCCGCACCGCACCCTGCATCTGCGCACCCCGGTCGCCGAGTGCTTCGACCGCAAGGCGGCCCTGGCGCCGACCTTCTCGTACTGGGAGTGCGGGGTGGACCTGCACGGCGACGACGCACTGCGCCTCGCCGGGCCCGCGGAGGCCTACCGCGACAGCTTCCTCGTCTACCAGCAGCGCGTCCAGGACATCGTGGAGGACCTACTGAAGGGCGCCGACGCGCTCGGTCTGCCCGGAGCCGAGCGGGAGGCGACGGCGGCCCGGGCCGCCGCCTGGGTGCGCGCGGGCCTGGCCGGGTCCCCGTGACCGCGCCCGCGACCGCGCTCTCCCTGCGGCAACTGCTCACCGAGCGGGCCGGGGCACGGGACTGGGCAGCCGTCGAGGCGCTCAGCGGGGTCGAGGTGCTGCCCCCGCCGCCGGGCCCGCCCGGCTCCCGCACCCCCGCCTGGCGGCACGCGCTGACGTCCTGGGGCTACCTGATCACCGGTGTGAGCGAGCTGAAGAACTCGACCTGCGGCTTCGCCCAGCGCGGCGGCCGGCCGCACTTCTTCAAGTACGTAGACGCCGGGAACGCCGTCGCCGAACTGGCCGGCTATCTGGAGTTCGGCGCCGCGGGCAACCGGGTGCCCACCCTGCTGTCCCTGCTGCGCACGGGCGCGGGGACGGTCCTGGTGTACGAGTACCTGCCCTCCATGGGGCTCGGGCGCGGCACCCTCTTCGACCTGCTGTGCCGGGCGGAGCGGGCCGGGACGCTGCTGCCCGAGCACGAGGTCGGGCCGCTGCTCGACCGTATCCGCGCGAACTGCGCCCGGCGCAGCGTGCGTTCGTCCTCGCCCATCGACGGCTTCTTCGCCCGCCGCGTCGGCGAACGGCTGATCCCCTGGTACGTCGAGCGCCGACGGCCGTGGCTGGACCGCACGGTGGTGGTCAACGGGGTGCCGCAGCCGGTGACGATGCGGCAGTGCCTGGAGGGCACCGCGGCGTACTTCGACGGCCTCGGCGAGCGTGACTGCGTGCTGTCCCAGGGAGACTTCAGCGAGACCAACGTGGGCCGGGGCGCGGTCTTCGTCGATCTGAGCAATGCCGGGCACAACGATGTGCGGGGCGAGCTCGCGACCGCCTTCTGGTCGCTCTTCCTCGGCGGCGGGTACCTGTTCCCCAAGTACCACCCCGCCGCCTACCGTTGGCGGGAGGAACCCTTTGCGGACGCCGCCCCGCTGTGCTCCGCACACCTGGACCCGCGCACCGCGACGCTCCGCGTCGACGTCGCCCACCGGCTCTCGCCCGCCCGCGCGGACCTGCTCCACCGGCTGCTGGACGTGTTCGCGGAGGCCTGCGGCCCCGAACTCCTCGACCGCCGGCTCGCCCCCTACCTGGTGATGCGGGCGGTCGGCGTCCTCGACCTCGACACCCTCGACCCCACCGACCGGGCCGTGTGCACGGCTCTGGCACTGCACTTCTGGAACGGGCGCGACGACCTCGGTACCGTCCTGCGCACACTGATCGATCATGGGAGGACCCGATGAAGTCCCGGGCCGTGGCCATCGTCCGACAGGGCGACGCCGTACTGCTGATCCACCGCCGCAAGGACGGGGCGGAGTACCACACCCTGCCGGGCGGGGGAGTCGAGGAGGGCGAGACACCCGAACAGGCCTGCGTACGCGAACTGGCCGAGGAGACCGGCCTGTCGGCGGACGTGGCCTCGCACCTGCTCACCCTCGACAACGCGGGCCGCACCGAGCACTACTTCGTGATGGGCCGGGCCACCGGCACCCCGCGCCTGGGCGGCCCGGAGAGCGAGCGGGACCACGCCGGCAACCAGTACCGGCTGGTGTGGGTGCCCCTGACCGAGGTGGCGTCCGTCGGGGTGAAACCGGCCGCCATAGTGCCTCACCTGGTCGAACTCCCGGCAACGTAGGATGTCCCTCCGTTTACCGGTTCGCGCCAGACCCCTGGAGACCAGCGGCCGGTGAGAGTTGTGCGCGTGCACGCCCGGGGGAACTGTGGAATTCTTCGTGCTCGGATCCGTGGGCATACACATCGACGGGGCCGTCGTGCCCGGCGGCCCGCCCCAGCAGCAGGCCACCCTCGCGGCCCTGGCCCTCCGATCCGGTCACGTCGTTCCCCTGCACGAGCTGATGAGCGCCGTGTGGGGCGAGACGGCACCCGGCTCCGCCGTGATGATCCTGCGTACGTACGTCTGGCGGCTGCGCAAGATCCTGGAGAGCGGCGGCTGCGATCCGCAGACGCTGACCTCCGTCAACGACGGCTACCGCCTCGCCGTGCCGCCCGCCTCGGTCGACGCCTTCCGCGCCGAGCGGCTGGCGGCCGACTCGGCACGCGCGGGCGAGGCCGGCCGCCTCGACGAGGCCGCCGCCCTGCTCACCGAGGCCGTGGCGCTGTGGCGCGGCGAGCCGCTGGCGGGCGTGCCGGGGCCGTTCGCCGAGCAGCAGCGCTCGCGGCTCTCCGAGCTGCGCCGGCAACTGCTGGAGGAGCGCTTCGCCCTCGACCTCTCGCTGGGGCGGCACACCCAGGTCATCCCGGAGCTCACCGCGTTCATCGGCGAACAGCCCTTGCGGGAGCGGCCCTACGGCTTCCTGATGCGCGCGCTCTACGCCGCCGGGCGCCAGGGCGACGCGCTCGCGGTGTTCGGTTCGGCGCGCGAGGTGCTCGCGGCCGAGCTGGGCCTTGACCCCGGCCCCGAACTGCGCGCACTGCACCGGCGCATGCTGGCCGGAGACGCCGAACTGGCCGCTCCCGCCCCGACTCCCGTCGTGGCGCCGCCCGCCCGGGAAGAGCCCGTGGACGCCGTGGCCGCGGCGCCCGTCCCGCGTCCGGCGCAGCTCCCGGCCGACATCGCCGACTTCAGCGGCCGGGCCGACACGCTCGTCGCGCTGGGCGGGGCCCTCACCGACCGGGACCGCACCGCACTGGCCGTCGCCACGGTCAGCGGTATGGGCGGCATCGGCAAGAGCGCCCTGGCCCTGCGGGTGGCCCACCGCGTGAAGGAGGAGTTCCCCGACGGCCAGCTCTACGCGGACCTGCGCGGCACGGGCGCGGACGCGGCCGACCCCGGCGTGGTCCTCGCCAGCTTCCTGTCCGCCCTCGGTGTGCCCCGCCCGGAGGTACCGGGCTCGGTGGAGGACCGCGCCCGCCTGTTCCGTACGGTCCTCGACGGGCGCAGGGTCCTGCTGCTGCTCGACGACGCGCGCGACACCGCGCAGGTCAAGCCGCTGCTGCCCGGCGCGGTGCACTGCGCGGTCGTGGTGACCAGCCGCGCCCACCTCTCCGGAGTGCCCTCCGGCACCCATGTGCAGCTCACCGAGTTCAGCCCGCAGGAGGCGCTGTCCCTGCTGCGGCACATCGTGGGCGCCCACCGGATCGACCAGGAGGAGGCCGCGGCGGTCGCCCTGGTCGGCGCCTGTGCCCATCTGCCGCTGGCCGTGCGCATCGTGGCCGCGAGGCTGGCCGCCCGGCCGGGCTGGACGGTGGCGTACCTGCTGGCCCGGCTGGCCGACGAACGGCGCCGGCTGAGCGAGCTGCGGGCCGACGACCTGGCCGTATCCGCCGTCTTCGAACTCGGCTACCGCCAGCTGACGGGCCCGCAGGCGCGGGTGTTCCGCTCGCTGGCCCCGGTCGCCTGGCCGAGTATCGGTCTGTCCGCCGCGGCGGCGGCACTGGGGCTGGGGGAGCCGGAGACCGAAACCCTGCTGGAAGCGCTGGTGGACGCCGCGCTGCTGGAGTCGCCGGAGGCGGGCCGCTACCGCTACCACGATCTGGGCCGGGACTTCGCGCTGCATCTGCCCCGGCCGGAGTCCGAGCGGGCGGCCGGGACGGACGCCCTGGTGGAGCGGCGGCTGCTGAGCCATCTGCTGCGGATGGCGGCCGAGGCGTTCCAGCGGATGGTGCCCGGCGATCCGGTGCACGGCACGATCCACGTGGTGAGCGGGGAGCCGGGGGAGCAACGGCTCGCGACCCTGGGACAGGCGCGCGCCTGGGTCGTGGCCGAGTTCGACTGCGCCCTGCACGCCGTCCAGCTCCTGGTCGCGCGGGGCGAGGGCGCGGACCCCGAGCTGCTGACGGTGGCGGCGGACCTGCTGGTGGCCCTCAGCTCCTTCGGCCAGGACATCCCGTACGGCCGGATGGCCCTCACCGCACGCTCGCTGGCGGATCTCTCGGCGCTGCACGGCAACCACCACGCGGCCGGACGCGCCCACTTCATCTGCGGCAACGCCGCACTCCAGGCGACCCAGCTGGCTCAGGCCCGGACCGAGTCCCAGCTCGCCGCCGAGGCCTGCCGACGGGCCGGTGACCGTGCCATCCTCCAGCAGGCGTACAACGACCTCGGCGTCATCGCCCAGTTCGAGCAGCGCTACGACGACGCGGCCGACCACTTCGACCAGGCCCTCGCCCTCGCCCACGAGCTGGGCAACCGCTCGGGCGGGCTGACCACCACCCTCAACGCCGCGCTGGCCCGCATCCGCGGGGGCAGGGCCGAGGAGGCGCTGCCCGCCTGCGACGAGGCGCTGGGCGCCCTGCGCGCGATGGCGGACCACCACGGGATCGCCCACGCGCTGTGCGTACGCGGTCAGGCGCTCCACGAACTGGGCCGGCTGCCGCAGGCGCTGATCGACTACGCGCAGTGCCTGGAGCTCTGCGAGGCGGAGGGGATCCCCGGCCGGCGGGCCCAGGCCCTGTACCGCTACGCCGAGACCCTGCGCGTGCTGGGGCGCGTGGAGTCGGCGCGGGAGGCGGCGGCCGGGGCGGTGGCCTACTTCCGGACCGTGCCCGGCCGGGACCGCGACCGGGGCTACGCGCTGCTGATCCACGCCCAGGTCTGCGCCGACGCCGGCCGGCACGAACAGGCGCTGGCCCACTCCCGCGAGGCGCTGGAGGTCTTCACCCGGGCCGGTCTGCCGGAGGCGGCGCAGGCGCGGCTGCTGGTGGACGCCATCGGAGCCGTACCGGTGTGAGCCGGGGCCCGGCCGCGTCGCGCGGCCGGGCCGCTCCCCCTGCCGGCCGTGCTCACGCCTTGGTGTTGAACTCCTCGTGGTCATTCTTGTGGCCCGGGTCGCCGGCCAGCGAGGTCCGTCCCGTGTCCGCCGAGTGCGTCGCCGACAGGGCCGGCGCCGTGACGGCGAGGAGCGCGGCGAGAACGGCGGGGACCAGGACGGTCAGACGGCGGGAGGCGGACTTCGGGTTGTGCTGCACGGGAGTTCCCTGTCTGTCGAAGAGGCCTACGGCTGCGACCTGGCCTGCGAGTTGTTCTGCGCGGAGTCTCGCAACGGCGCATCTATGATTCATATACGGGGCTTCATATACGCGCGCTCGGGACGCGGCCCGGCGTGATCGTGGAAGCTGTCCGCATGGACGCATCCGCCGGGGACGGCACACCGAAGCAAGCGGGCTACCGCCGGTCGACCGGGTCGCCGCGCGGTGCGGCCAGACGCCGTGACCTGCTCGACCGCGTCAGCGAGGACCTCGCCGCCAACGGCCTCGTCGACTTCTCCCTGCGGCGTGCCGCCCGCGCTGCGGGCACGACGCACAAGGTGCTGCTGTACCACTTCGAGGGCGCGGACGACCTGCTGGCGCAGGCGGTCCTCCAACTGCGTGAGCAGCGTGTCGAACGGGCGTGGGCGGTCGCCGCCGAGGGGCCCGGCCGCCGTAAGCCGTCGCAGTGGGTCCGCGCGGTGTGGCCCGACCTCGTCGGTCCGCAGGCGCGCGTGCTGGAGCAGGCGATCGGGCTGGCGATGTACGACCCGGACCGCTACGGGGCACTGGCCCGGGGGGCGTCGGAGCAGTATCTGCCCGTCCTGCTGGCGGTCTGTCCCGAGCACTGGTCCGCGGAGCGCGGGCGTGAGGTCGCCGAGATGGTCCTGGCGGCGCTGCGGGGGTTCCTGGTGGCCGCGCGGACCGGCGACGACACCGCGGGGATCGCGGCGGGCTTCGAGGCGCTGGCCCGCGCCCTGGAGCGGGAGGAGGCCGGCTGAGCCACGCGGACGGGCAGCAGACACCTGCGGCGCCCGGCGGTCAAATCCCTTCTGTGCGCGACGCGTTGATCCACGTGGACAGTATGTGAACCACGTGGTTCACTTCCTGCGTGGGGTGAGCCCCCACCACTCGGAGGTCGGCATGAGCGCGTCCCTGGAGCGCGAGAAAATCCGTTTCGTCAGTGGTGGCGTGGAGTGCGTCGCCTGGCACTGTCCCGGGACCAACCGGGCGTGCGTGATCATGGCCGCCGGGGGCGGGGTGACCAAGGAACCGGGCACCGACCCGTTCGCCCGGCGGTTCCACGAGGCCGGGTTCTCGGTCCTCGCCTTCGACTACCGGCATCTGGGGGAGAGCGGCGGCCACCCGCGCCAGGTGGTGCGGATCAATGAGCAACTGGCCGACTGGCAGGCCGCCATCGACTGCGCCGCGAACCTGCCGGAAGTCGCTCCGGACAGGTTGGTGATCTGGGGCTTCTCCCTTTCCGGCGGCCATGTCCTGCCGGTCGCGGCGCGCGATCCCCGACTGGCGGCGGCGATTGCGCAGACACCGCTCGTCGACGGGCCGAAGTCCGCGCGCGGCGCGGCCCGCCATCAGAAGCCGCTCGCCGCCCTGCGCACGATCGGCCGGGCCCTGCTCGACGCATTGGGTCAACTGGTCGGCCGTACGCCCCTGCTGGTCCCGCTCGCGGGCGAGCCCGGCACCGTCGCGCTCCTCACCACACCGGACGGCCTCGACGGCGACCGGGCGCTCAACCCGGGCAACGCCCACCCCGAGTGGCGGCAGGAGATCGCGGCCCGCACCGTTCTGCGCCTGATGACCTACCGGCCCGGCCGCCACGCCGCCCGGATCACCTGCCCGCTGCTGGTCCTCGTCTGCGACCAGGACCAGTCGGCCTTCGCCCGGCCGGCCGCCGACGCGGCCGGGCGGGCGCCGGCCGGGGAGCTCGTCCGTATGCCGGGCGGCCACTACGAACCCTTCCTCGGCGGCCATGAACGCGCCGTCGAGGCCGAGCTCGCCTTCCTCCGCCACCATCTGCCCACCGACCCGGCGCACCGCGCCACCCCCGGCATCGAGGGCGCGTCGGTCTGAGGGCGTAGCCACGCCTGACCCACCCCCTCCAGCCACCTCCCGGCCCCCTCGACGGGCCCCCGCCGCCTCCACGCGGTGGGGGCCCGTCGAGGGGGTCGCCATGCCGTGCGGGGCTTCCGCCCCGGGTGATCCGGGTCTCACTCGGGCGGTGCGACTTGGCTATGCAACGAGTTGCATAGAAGGATCGCGGTATGGCGCTCGAACACGCGATCCTCGTCTCCCTGCTGGAGAAGCCGGGCTCAGGCTATGAGCTGGCCCGGCGGTTCGAGCGGTCCATCGGCTACTTCTGGACCGCGACCCACCAGCAGATCTACCGCGTGCTCAAGCGCATGGAGAGCGACGGCCTGCTCGCCGTCCGCGAGGTGGCCCAGGAGGGCCGGCCGGACAAGAAGGAATACTCCGTCGCCGCCCCCGGCCGCGCCGCGCTCTCCCAGTGGCTGCACGAGCCGACCGAGCCCGAGAGTCTGCGGCACGACCTCGCCGTGAAGATCCGCGGCGCCGCCTTCGACGACCCGGCCGCCGTGATCCGGGAGGTCGAACGCCACCGCCAGGTGCACAGCGACCGGCTCGCCCACTACCTCGCGGGGGAGCTGCGCGACTTCACCGGCCGCGACGCGCCCGCGCCGCTCGACACCGGACAGGAGCTCCAGCACGTCGTGCTGCGGGGCGGTATCGCGTACGAGCGGATGACGATCGCCTGGCTCGACGACGTCCTCGCCACCGTCCGCCGGCTCTCCACCGGCTCCCCGGCCACCGACGACCACTGAACCCCCGACCGCGACCCCTCCCGAAAGGCGGACCTCCATGGCCGACGCCCTGCTGTTCAACCCGCGCACCTACGACCCGGCGCACTTCGACCCCGAGACCCGCCGGCTGCTGCGCGCCACCGTCGACTGGTTCGAGGCACGCGGCAAGCGGCAGCTGATCGAGGACTACCGCTCCCGCGCCTGGCTCGCCGACTTCCTGGCGTTCTCCGCCAAGGAGGGCCTGTTCGCCACCTTCCTCACCCCGGCCTCCGAGGCCTCGAACGAGGAGCAGCGCTGGGACACGGCCCGGATCGCGGCCCTCAACGAGATCTTCGGCTTCTACGGCCTCGACTACTGGTACGCCTGGCAGGTCACCATCCTGGGCCTCGGCCCCGTCTGGCAGAGCGACAACGCCGAAGCGCGCGCCCGCGCCGCCGAACTCCTCTCCCAGGGCGAGGTTTTCGCCTTCGGCCTGTCCGAGAAGACGCACGGCGCCGACATCTACTCCACCGACATGCTCCTGGAGCCGGACGGCGACGGCGGCTTCCGCGCCACCGGCTCCAAGTACTACATCGGCAACGGCAACGCCGCGGGTCTCGTCTCCGTCTTCGGCCGGCGCACCGACATCGAGGGCCCGGACGGTTACGTCTTCTTCGCCGCCGACAGCCGCCACCCGGCGTACCACCTGGTGAAGAACGTCGTCGACTCCTCCAAGTACGTGAGCGAGTTCCGCCTTGCGGACTACCCGGTCACCCCGCAGGACGTCCTGCACACCGGCCGGGCCGCGTTCGACGCCGCGCTCAACACCGTCAACGTCGGCAAGTTCAACCTGTGCACCGCCTCGATCGGCATCTGCGAGCACGCGATGTACGAGGCCGTCACCCACGCGCAGAACCGCATCCTCTACGGCCGCCCCGTCACCGCGTTCCCGCACGTGCGCCGCGAGCTGACGGACGCGTACGTACGGCTCGTCGGGATGAAGCTGTTCAGCGACCGCGCCGTCGACTACTTCCGCACCGCCGGACCGGACGACCGCCGTTACCTCCTCTTCAACCCGATGACGAAGATGAAGGTGACCACGGAGGGCGAGAAGGTCATCGACCTGATGTGGGACGTCATCGCCGCCAAGGGCTTCGAGAAGGACAACTACTTCGCCCAGGCGGCCATCGAGATCCGCGGACTGCCCAAGCTGGAGGGCACGGTCCACGTCAACCTGGCGCTGATCCTGAAGTTCATGCGCAACCACCTGCTGGAACCGGTGGACTACCCGGCCGTGCCCAGCCGCCTCGACGCGGCCGACGACGACTTCCTCTTCAGGCAGGGTCCTGCCCGGGGGCTCGGTTCCGTACGCTTCCACGACTGGCGCGCCGCCTACGACGCCTACGCCGAGCTGCCCAACGTCGCCCGCTTCCGCGAGCAGGCCGACGCGCTCTGCGAGTTCGTCACCACGGCCGCCCCCGACGAGGAGCAGAGCCGCGACCTCGACCTCCTGCTCGCGGTCGGCCAGCTGTTCGCGCTGGTCGTCCACGGCCAGCTGATCCTGGAGCAGGCCCGTCTGACGGACCTGGACCAGGACGTGCTGGACGAGCTGTTTGCGGTACTCGTACGCGACTTCTCCGCGCACGCCGTGGAGCTGCACGGCAAGGACTCGGCGACCGGGGCGCAGCAGTCCTGGGCGCTCGGCGCGGTCCGCCGCCCGGTCGTGGACGAGGCCCGTTCGGCGCGTGTCTGGGACCGGGTGGAGGCGCTGTCGGGAGCGTACGAGATGGCGCAGTGACCCCTGGGGGCGCCCGGCGGGCGCACTGAACCAGCGGTCTGTGTCTCGGCCCACCGGCGCATCGCCCGCCGGTGGGCCGAGCGCGTTTCCTAGCCCGTGAACGGGCCGTCGGTCGTGAAGCGGCGCAACTGGCGGGCGAACGCCTCGGCCTCGCCGGGCGGCCAGGAGGACAGGGCCTGCGCGATGTGCGCGGCCAGCCGTCCGCGCAGCTCCGTCACCGCCTCCCGGCCCCGCTCGGTGAGGACGAGCAGCTGGGCCCGCCCGTCGTCCGGGTCCGGTTCACGGCGTACGAGCCCGGCGGTCTCCAGGCGCGAGGCGCGGCGGGTGACGCCCGAGCGGTCGATCCCGACCTCGGGGGCCATGTCCGCCGCGCTGCGCGGGCCCGTCCGGGCCAGGGCGCTGAGCACCGGATAGGTGACCTCGTCCAGCCCTTCGCCCAGGCCCTCGGTGAGCTGCCGGTGCAACTGTTCGCGTGTGGTGCGCCGCAGCAGAATCCCCAGCGCGTCCGCGATCTCGTGTCCCACGTCGTTGTTCACCCCCGAAGAATAGCGTGCGCTGCGCACGCGTTCCTGTTAAGGTGCTCTCAGAAGCGTGCGCGGCGCACGCAAAACCTGAGAGGATCCACCATGAACCGCATCGGTATCGCCACCGCACTCCACGACCTGCTGTTCAACCGCGGCATCACCGTGGAGGAGGCGGCCGACCGCTACTTCGCCCCGGACTACCGTCAGCGCACGGACGGAGAGTGGGCCGACCGTGCCGGGTTCGTCGAGCACATCACCCATCTGCGCACCGTCGTCGCCGCCGGGCAGGTCACCGTGCACGACGAGCTGTACGACGGCGCCAAGTACGCCGATCGGCACACCGTCGACATCACCAAGACGGACGGCTCGACGGTGAGCATGGAGGTGTACGTGTTCGCCGACTTCGCCCCCGACGGCCGCTTCCGCCGCATCGAGGAGACCACCCTGATGCTCTCGGGAGGTGCCGACGACCGCAACCTCGGCAGCGCGCGCTGAGACCGGCGGTCACCGGCCACGTGAGGTCGCCGGAGGGGTGGTCCGGCGATCTCGACGCCATCGGGAGGGCAGGTCATCATGGCGAAACAATCGAAAGGATTTTTCATGCCCGACCTGCCCCAGACCCATGGATCTTCCACCGAGGCCCCCAACGCCCGTCCGCCCGGCTCCCGTTCGGAGACGCTCACCGGGACCATCGAGGTGGAGTTCCCCGAGTTCCTGACCCCGCCGCCCGAGCCGATGGGGTTACTGGCCGCCTGGCTGGAGAACAGCGTCGCGCTCGGAGTGCGGGAGCCGCGCGCACTGGCCCTGGCCACCGCCGACGCCCGGGGGCGCTCCTCCTCCCGCATCGTGGCGCTCGGCTCCGTGACGAAGGACGGCCTGGTCTTCCTCAGTCACAGCAGCAGTCAGAAAGGGCGCGAACTCGCGGAGAACCCCTGGGCGTCCGGCGTGCTCTACTGGCGCGAGACAAGCCGGCAGATCACTGTGGCGGGGCCGGTGGAGAAACTGCCCGACGCCGAGTCCGACCGCATGTGGTCCGCACGGCCCGTCTTCACCCACGCCATGTCGACCGCCTCCCGGCAGAGCCGGACCATGAACGGACTCGACGAGGTGGACCGGTTGCGCGCCACGGCAAGGGAGTTGGCGGACGCGCGGCGCCCGCTGCCGCGCCCCGCGACCTTCACCGCCTACCGACTCGTCCCCGAGACCGTGGAGTTCTGGGCCGACGGCACCGACCGCCTGCACGAACGGCTGCGCTACGACCGTACCGACGGCGGCTGGGACATCAGCAGGCTCCAGCCCTGACCGGCCGGACCGACCGGAGGCCGCCACCCGCGGCCCCCGGTCACCCGGTGCGTACGGAACCTCAGTCCACCACGACCGCCTCGATCACCGAGGCGTGCGGCGAGGGTTCCAGGACCCGCGCGACCGTGAAACCCGCCGTGGCGAGCAGCGCCTCGTACTCGGCGCGGGTGCGGCCCTTTCCGTTCAGGACCGTCATCATCAGCACGTCGATGGTCTTGCCGGGGTGCGGCTCGTTGCCCGCCGGGATCATCGCGTTGATGACCAGCAGCCGCGCGTGCGCGGGCATGGCCTCGCGGCAGGTCCGCAGGATGCGTACGCACTCCTCGTCCGGCCAGCTGGCCAGCACGTGCTTGAGGAGGTAGACATCGGCGCCGGACGGCACAGAGGTGAAGAAGTCCCCGGCCCGCGCGCTCCAGCGGCCGGCCAGCTCCGGGGTGTCGAGCACATGCCCCGCCACCACGCTCTCCAGATCGACCAGAGTGCCGTTCAGGTGCGGGTGGCGCCGCAGGACGGCGCGCAGCAGACCGCCGCGTCCGCCGCCCACGTCGACCACGCTGGTGACTCCGGAGAAGTCGACGGCGTCGACGACGTCGTTGCTGAGCGTCTCGGAGAACGCCGCCATGCTGGAGTTGAAGGCCCTGCCGAGCTCCGGGTCGGCGGCGACATGGTCGTAGAAGGGGACGCCGTACACGTTCTCGAAGGCGGTGCTGCCGGTGCGTACCGCCTCGTGGAGCTGGGCCGCCGACTGCCAGAACACGGGCTCGCCGCGCACCATGATGTAGTCGCGCAGCGAGCGCTCGGTGTCCGTGCGCAGTGGCTGAGCGAGCGGGGTGAGGTGGAAGCGGCCCTCGTCGTCCTCGCGGAAGACACCCTTGGTGGCGAGGAAGCGCAGCAGACGGTAGAGGTGGGGGCCGTCGACCCCCGCCGCCTTGGCGAGTTCGTCGGCGCCGAGCGGCCCGTCCGCCAGATGGTCGGCGACACCGAAACGCGCGGCGGTGTGCAGGGCGGCCGAGTAGAGGTATCCCAGGGAGAGTTCGAGTAACTCGCCCGTCACCTCAGGGGTCGCGGGGGAGGCGTCGTGCCGTCGCGCCCCCGTGCCGTGCGGGGTGCCGGTCGGCCGCGGAGCTCCGGTGCCTTCGGGGCGAGCGTCTGCCATCGGTGGGTCCCCTCTCTCAACCCCCGTCACCGGCAAGGGCGCAGAGGAATATGCGTACGATCGCGTGAACGGCGCCTCAGCCTACGTCCGGTGTGTCCTGTCCCGCTGGAGAGCGACGTGAGTCCTGGAAGTCGCCTTCGTGGCGAGCACCGAGGGGCAACGGGTGCAGGGGGCCGTCATGCCCTCATGTTCCTTACGCCTCTCGTGTCCCTGGTGGGTCGGCTCCCGGGTGCCCGTTACGGCAGGCGTGAGCCCAGCCGCGTCCTGAGCCACTCCAGTGCCGCGGCGCCCTGCGCGGCCTGGAAGGCGCGCACGGTCGGCAGGCCGGGCGGTGCCTCGTGCAGCGACTGGCGTATGAAATAGCCGGTCAGGGCGGCGAGAGTGGCGGTCACACCCGCGGGCTCGGCGTCCCGGCCCAGCGGGTGCGCGGTGAACACCTCGTCCGGGTCGGGGCCGCCCTGGGCACGGACGCACGGCAGCATCAGGAGCAGGTCGAACCAGGGCGCGGCCCGTACGGCGTGCGGCCAGTCGACGAAGACGACACGGCCGTCTGCCGTCAGCAGCAGGTTGTCGGCGCGCAGATCACCGTGGGCGAGGGTGTCGCCCGAGGCGGACTCGCCCCAGGGCGCGGCGAGATCGGCGAGCGCGGGCAGGTTCCGGCGCACCCAGGGGTCCAGCCGGTCCCGGCACTCCGCGCCCTCCTCGTCGAGGAGCTGCTCCCATCCCCGGAAGGACTCGGCCTCGGCCTCCGCGACGGCCGGGACGGCCACGGGCGCGGGCGTGAGGGCCGACGCGAGTTCGCCCACCGCGTCCAGGACGCGCGCCAACTCGGCCGCCCGCCAAGGAACATGGGGCTGACGCCCCTCGACGTCCTCGAAGGCGAGAGCCACCCAGGGCGCTTCGTCGTGGGTGGCCAGCAGCCGGGGCGCCGGTACGGCGGACGGCAGGGACGCGGAGATACGCGCCTCGGCACGGTGGAGCAGCGGACTGCCCGGGTTGGCCTCGGCGCTCACCGCCTTCACGAAGGCGCGCCGCCCGTCCGCCAGCCGCACCCGCGCGGCCACGCCCGGCGAGAACCCGCCCCGCTGGGTCACCGCGTCGACGACGGGAGCACCGAGCCCTGCCTCCAACCCGTGCCTGACGTGCTCGGGAACCTGTTCCCAGGCGGTGCGGACTCCGGTGGCGGGCGGTGTGGTGAGGCTCATGCGGACATGATCGGCGATGCGGTGGAGGGGACGCGAGAAGTTTTCGCGCGAGGGCGCCCGCCCGCACCCGGCCCCCGGTCTCCCGTCCCCCCTGCCCCCGGTCTCCCGTCCCCGCTCTCCCGTCGGCGGGTGGCACGGCAGCTCAGGCGCTGGTGAGGATCGTGAGCTGCCGGGTCGCGCGGGTCATCGCGACATAGCGGTCGACGGCGCCCTCGATGCCCTCGCCGAACGCCTCCGGGTCGACGAGGACGACCAGGTCGAATTCGAGTCCCTTCGACAAGGTCGGAGTCAGCGACCGTACGCGGGGTGTACCGCGGAATCCGGGAGCGCCGATGACACAGGCCACCCCCTCGCCGTGCGTCGCGAGCCATTCGTCGAGGATCGCCTCCAGCTCCGTCGCCGACCCGTGCCGGACGGGGATACCGCTGCTGCGGATGGAGGCCGGCACGTTGGCGTCGGGGAGTGCGGCCCGGATGACCGGCTCGGCGTGCGCCATGACCTCCTCGGGCGTGCGGTAGTTGACGCTCAGGGTGGCCACCTCGATCCGGTCGAGTCCGACCCGCTCCAGCCGCTCCCGCCACGACTCGGTGAACCCGTGCCGGGCCTGGGCGCGGTCGCCCACGATGGTGAAGCTGCGGGAGGGGCAGCGGCGCAGCAGCATCTGCCACTCGGCGTCGGAGAGCTCCTGGGCCTCGTCCACGACGATGTGCGCGAACGGCCCGGCCAGCGGGTCCCGTTCGGCGGTTGGCAGCGCGCTGTCGTCGATGAGGGTGTCCTGGATGTCCCGCCCGTGCAGCATCCCCAGCGCGCCTTCGCTCTCGTCGATCTCGACGTTCTGGAGCATGCTCGCCATGGCGTCGGCCCGGCGGGCGCGTTCGGTGGCGGCGGCGGCCTCGCGGCGGCTCCTGCGCGCGGACTCCCGCGCGTCGCCGAGCCGCTGCCGGGCGGCGTCCAGCAGCGGCAGGTCGGACGCCGTCCACGCCCGTGCGTCCCCGCGCTGGAGCCTGCGTACGTCATCGGCGCTCAGCCAAGGGGCGCACCTGCGCAGATACGCGGGCACCGACCACAGGTCGCCGACGAGGTCGGTGGCCTCCAGCATCGGCCAAGCGCGGTTCAGGGCGCCCATCAGCTCCCGGTTCTGGAGCAGCGCCCTGCGCAGCAGCCCGGGCGGGACCTCGTCGTCCGCCTCACCGTCGCCGTCGCTGTCGCTGTCGCCGTCGCCCTCGTACTCGTCCGTGTGCTTGTCCATGAGGATCGTCAGCAGTTCCTCGCGGATCTGGTCGCGTGCCTCGTTGTGCGGGGTGCCGGGCTCCACGGCCGCGAACGCCGCGGCCCAGTCGTCCGCGCTCAGCCATACGTCGGACCAGGGGGTCGAGACCGTCATCCCCTCGGTGGGCGGCTCCTCGTACAGGGCGACGGCCGGCTCGATCGCCTTCACCATGTCCGCGGAGGACTTCAGCCGGGCCACCTCCCGGTCGGTCTCGGCGTTCACGGAGGCGCCCTCGGCGACCAGGTCCCGTATGACGCAGGTCCGCACACCCTCCTCGCCCAGGCTGGGCAGGACGTCGGCGACGTAGTCCAGATAGGGCCGGTGCGGGCCGACGAACAGCACGCCGCCCCGACGGTGGCCGAGGCGCGGGTCGGAGTAGAGCAGATGGGCGGTGCGGTGCAGGGCCACGACGGTCTTGCCCGTACCCGGGCCGCCGTCGACGACGAGAGCGCCCCGCGAGCCCGCGCGGATGATGGCGTCCTGGTCGGACTGGATGGTGGAGAGCACGTCCCGCATCCGGGCCGACCGGTTGCCGCCCAGGCTGGCGATGAACGCGGACTGGTCGTCGAGCGCGGCGCGCCCCTCCAGTCCCTCGGAGGTGAACACCTCGTCCCAGTAGTCGCTGATCCGGCCCCCGCTCCAGCGGTACCTGCGGCGACTCGCCAGGCCCATCGGGTTGGCGTGGGTCGCGGCGAAGAACGGCTCGGCGGCCGGGGAGCGCCAGTCCACCAGCAGCCGGCGGCCCGTGCTGTCGGTGAGTCCGAGGCGGCCGACGTACACGGGCTCGGCGTCGTCCTCGCGTACGAAGTGTCCGAGGCAGAGGTCCAGGCCGAAGCGGCGCAGGGTGCGCAGACGGCCGGTCAGCCGGTGGATCTCGGTGTCCCGGTCCATGGCCTCCCGGCCCTTGCCGCCGGGCGCCCTGCGGGTGTCCTCCAGCCGGTCGGACAGTTCGGCGATCGACTGGCCGAGGCTCTCCGCGATCGCGGCGAAGTGCCGCTCGTCGCCGTCGACGAGCGCGCGGTCGGCCTTGTGGGACAGCCGCTCGGGCAGGTCGAACGCGCTGGTGGTCAGCTTGGTCATGGCAGTGGTCAGGTTGGTCATGTCAGCGGCTCCGATCCGAGGACGCGACCGTGGAGAACGACGGGGCGCACACCCGCACACCGGTGCCGGGCGCCCACGCCGGCCGCACGGGTCCTACCATCGGCTCCACGCCACCGCTCGCCCCCTGAGCCGACAACCACGGCTCGTACACCGACAACAACGCACACACGTCGCACATCCCCCTTTTGACCTGACGTTCTGAGCTCGGTGCGCGATTGTGCCCCACCTCGGGGGCCTTGCGGCAAGGCCCCCATTGCGCTATAAATTGAGAGTGGCAAGGAGTGGGAACACCTCCTTGCCATTCGTCTTTCCGGCGCCGAGGTGCGTCGCGCGCCGGTTCGGCGGAGTCTGGACACCATGCAGCGCAAGGGCGAGCCGGGCGGCGCGGACCAGGACCCGGAGGCGGTTCTCGACCAGCTCTACGGCACGCCGCCCCCCGACTTCGTGGCGCGCCGTGCGGAGCTGGCCGTCGCGGCCAAGGCAGCCGGCCGTGCCCAGGACGCGGGCCGTATCCGCGCCGCCCGCCGCCCCACCCTCGCGGCCTGGGCCGCGAACCTGCTGCTGCGCTCCCGCCCCGAGGAGAGCGAACGGTTCCTGGAGCTCGGCCAGGCGCTGCGCGAGGCCTACCGGTCGCTCGACGCCGACGGGATCAGAGAACTCAACGAGCAGCGCCGCAGTGTGGTGTCCGCGATGTCCGGGCAGGCCGCCGCACTGGCCCAGCAGAACGGCCACCGGCTGTCGGACGCGGCACGGCAGGACGTCGAGAACACCCTGCGCGCGGTCCTGGCCGACCAGGACGCGGCGGACCAGTGGGCCACAGGGCGTCTGGAGTCGGCGCTCACCCCGCCGTCGACGTTCCCTCAGACGGCCAGTGCGTCGGGCAAACCGGCCGCACGCAAGGGGGCGGCCGGACGCGAGACGGCGGCCGGACGCGAGGCGGCGGCGCCACCTCCTGCGAAGACCGCGCCCAAGGACGAACTCGCCGCCCGACGCCGCAAGCGCGACCAGGAAGCCGAGCAACGCGCTCAGGCCGAACGCGCTCAGGCCGAACAAGCCCAAGCGGAGCTCACCCGGGCCAAGGAGGCGGCGGACGCGGCCCAGCGGCGGCTGCGCGAGCGGCGTGCCGAGCACGCGCGGACGGACGAGCGGCGGCGCCAGGCACGCGACGACTACGACCGGGCCCACCGGCAGGTGTCGGCCCTGGAGCAACAGCTCCGGCGCGCCCGGGACGAGCTCCGGAAGACCGAACACGAACACCGGACAGCCGAGGACCACCACCGGACGGCCGCCCAGGCGCTGACGGAGGCCGAACGCGCGGCACGTGAAGCCGCCCGCACGGTGGAAAAGCTGCGCTGAACGGGAGGGCCCGCTGCACCGCGGCGGGGCGAAGCGCAACCGCCCCCGAAGCGCAACCGCCCCCGCCCCTAGGGGTGTCGGCGTCCCCAGGCGGAGATCATCGGAGCGGTGGCCAGGTCGAGCCGTCCGGCGGCGACGTTCGCCAGGTGGCGGTCGATCTCCTCGTCGGTGGCCAGCCCCTGCCCGGTCAGCAGATGGCGGATCTGCCGCACCGTCGCCTCCTCCAGCACGGCACACGCCGGCGAGGTGATCGGGAAGTACGCGTCGGCCTCCACCCCGTCCAGACCCGCTTCCCGGAGCACCCTGGGCAGGGTCCGCCCGTACGCGAGGTCCGCGCCGCGCGCCGCCATCAGGGTACGGAACCCGGCCCGCAGCCGGTTGGCGAGCCGCTGCTCGGGCCCCGACTCGTCCGGGCACAGCAGCGGTTGCAACGTGGGATCGGCGTCCTCCAGGAGCAGTCGGCCGCCGGGGCGCAGCGCCGAGACCATCCGGCGCAGGGCTTCGGCACGGTCGCTCACATGCGTCAGGACCAAGCGGGCGTGGACGAGGTCGAAGCCGCCGGGCGGCGGCGGATCGGCCGCCACGTCGTGGCGGAGCACCTCGACCACGCCGTCGGCGGCGTCCCGGGTCCACGACACGTCGATGTCGGTGGCGACGACCGTACCGGTCGGACCCACGCGCCCGGCCAGCCCCAGCGGCACCGAGGGGCCGCCCGCGCCGACCTCCCAGCACCGCATACCGGGGCCGATCCCGAGCCGGTCCACGTGTCGGAAGGTCACCGGATCGAAGATCTCGGCGAGGGCGCGGAAACGGACGCCCGCCTCCGACTGCCGGTTGTCCAGCAGATAGCCGCGGTCGGTGTCGTACTCAGCCTCAGCCATCCGGCGATTGTGGCAGACGGCCGGTGCGGCACCGCGTCGGGCAGTTACGGTGGACGCGTGAGTGTGAGCGTGAGCGGTGAGTCCTGGGATCCGGACGGACCGGGAGTGCTGCGACTGCCCTCCGGACGGCTGGTACGGGGCCGCGCACTGCGCCGCCCGCTCCCCGACGGCCCCACGCCCACCTACGCCGTGTATCTGCTCGGCAAACAGCCTCCGCGAGTCCCCTGGCGGGCCGAGTGGCTGCGCTGGCCGGACTTCCGGTTGCCCGGCGACCGCGCGCGAGCGGTCGAGGTGCTTCGCGAGGCCTGGGAGCGCGCGGCACGCGAACGCGTCGAGGTCGCCTGCGGCGGCGGCCGGGGCCGCACCGGCACGGCACTCGCCTGCCTGGCGGTCCTCGACGGGGTGCCCGCCGAGGACGCGGTCGCCTACGTACGGCGCGACTACGACCGCCACGCGGTCGAAACACCCTGGCAGAACCGGTACGTACGCCGTTTCGGCGGCTGACCGCCCGGAGCCCGGCGGGAATCGGCGGCGGCTGTTCAGAGCGGGGCGAGGATCATCAGGACTTCGTCGCGGTCGTCTCCGGGGGCCAGGCGAAGGGCGTCCGGCCAGCGGCCCGTCTCCTTCCAGCCGAGCCGCCCGTAGAACTCCTCCAGCCCGACACCGCCGCGCGCGGCCAGGCGGAGCTGTTCCAGCCCCATCTCGTCGCGGGCGATCTTCCGCAGGTGGTTCATGAGAGCCGCCCCTATGCCCCGGCCGCGCAGGCCCGTCCGTGTCTGGACGTGGTGGACCGTCCCCCAGTGGGCGGTGAGCTCGAAGAGCGTACGACGGACGTTCAGCCAGCCCGCCAAGTGGCCGCCGACCGAAGCGACCACGAGCCGGCTCGTCCTCGGGTCCAGGCCCGCCACGAGCGCGTCGACGGCGGGGGCGGCCTGCGCCGCGTCGATCGGCGGGAAGGGGAAACCGGCAGCCCCACCGGCGTTGGTGACCTCGATCCAGCAGTCCACGAGGGCCTGCCGGAGCTCGGGGGTGACGGCGTCGGGTGTGGTGACCTGTCGTAGGGCCAGGGGTTCGCTGTTCATACGCGGATTCTGGCACCGGCCACTGACAGCGCCGGGTGGGGGCGAGCTGCCTACGCGAGCTGCCTACGCGAGCTGTTTACGCGGGGTGCCCGGCGGTGATGTCCAGCGTCTGGTGCAGGGACAGGGGCGTGCCGCCGTTCGCCTGGACGGTGAGGGGTGCCAGGAGGAATCCGACGTGGTCGCCTCCGTCGAAGTGTTCGAGGATCTCCCCGGTGAACCAGGCCGCGGCATCCGCCAACAGGGGCGTGCCGTGGGGGCCTTCGGTCCAGGCCAGGCCGTCGAACTTGTTCACCTCGGCCCCGCACAGGGCGCCGAACCGCACGGCCAGATCGTGGTTCTGCGGCAGCAGGTGCACCGCCAGGACCGCTGCCTCCCGGGCGACCAGATAGGTGTGGTTGGAGGTGGAGAGCCAGACGACGAACCGCTCGGGCTCCAGGGAGCACTGGCCGGCGAAGCCCACCAGACACCCGGCCCGCCGTCCGCCCGCCGACGCGGTCACCACGTAGACGGGAGAGTCGACCAGCTTGGTGAAGTCGTCGAAACTCACCTGAAGCCTCCTTGATTCCGGGTCCTCGATCGAGGATACGCACGCGCTCGCCGCCATATCGTCGTCCCGACATGCGCCGCGGCGGCGCGCCCTGCCCCGGACGGCCCGTCCCAGCACGCACAATGGCCGCACACCGAAAGCGGAGGTTGGTATGCCGGGATTCCTCGACCGGGCCAAGGAACAGGCCCAGTCCGCCCTCACCCAGGGAAAGCAGAAGGTGGACGAGGTCCAACAGCAACGGGCCGGGAACGACCTGCTGAAGAAGCTCGGGGCGGCCTACTACGCCGAACGGCGCGGCTCGGGCACCGCGGAGGCGACCCAGCAGGCGCTGAGCGCGCTGGAAGCCCATATCGCGACGCACGGGGACGCCTTCCTGCGCGGTTAGCGGGACGGTGCCGCGGCCGACCCGGCCCCGCGCCCGGCGTCGCATACCGGTCGTCGTATGCCGGTCGGCTGCCGGAGGAAGGTGCTACTCCTCCGCGCGCGGGGCCCGCCCCGTCGCCCTCCTGACGTGCCGGTGCCCGTCGAGGGGGAACTTCGGCGGCCACGCTGGGAGAATCCGGTCGAAGGCGTACCCCGTCTTCTCCGCGACGCGGCACGATGCCCCGTTGTCCACCTGGTGAAGCAGTTCGAGGTGCTCCAGGCCGGCGGCCCCGAAGGTGTCGAACGCCCAGGCCGTGACGGCTTCCAGGGCGCGCGGGGCCACGCCGCGACCGCGTGCCGCCGCTGCTGTCCAGTACCCGACCTCGGCGCCCCGGCCGCCCACGGCCACGTCCTTGAGCGCCACATTGCCCACCAGCCGCGCCGGCTCCGGGCCACGGGCCGTTTCGAGGACCGCGAAGCCGAACCGGCTGCCCGTCGCCCAGCCCTCCTCCTGCCTCCGCATCCACCGCCGCACATCGTCCTCGCTGTCCAGCGGGGCGGTGGCACCACGGCGCAGGGCGGGATCCCGGTACGCCTCGATCAGGGCGGGAATGTCGTCCGGGCACCACGGGCGGAGAGTGAGCGCGGGCGCGGTCGGCGTCGGGCTGGCCGTGAGGATGACGGAGGCGTTCACCGGCCAAGCATAGGGCGGGGGCGGGCAGCGCACGCGGCCGAGGAGTCCGACGCGTACGCCCGGGCGTGAGGCCGGGAAGGGGCCGCCCCTCGGCCGCTCCGCGCGGCGCCGGAAAACGCATGGACCGCGGGCGCACGGGCGCGGGACACTCGTGTGCTCACCTGCCGGTCCTAGCACAGGGGTGGGATGGGATCATCAGAATCGCGCGAGGGCATGACGAGCAGGGGCTCGGTGCTCCTCGCCCTGCGCTACTACGGGCGCGAACTGGCCCGGCTGCGGCGGCTGACCGTGCCGGCGCTGCTGCTGCCCGCGCTCGGGAACATCGGCCTCCAGTACGTGGCGCCCCTAGTCGTCGCCAAACTGGTCTCCCGCATGGCCGGGCAGGGCGACACCGTCGGTATCGGGTCGATACTGCCGTACGTCCTGGGCTTCGCCGGGGTGCTGCTGTTCGCGGAGGCGCTGTGGCGCGTCGGGCTGCACTGTCTGAACCGGCTCGACGCGCGCGGCATCGAGCACCTCTACGTGATAGCCATGGACGAGCTGTTCGCCAAGGACGCCGCCTTCTTCCACGACAACTTCGCCGGGTCGCTCACCAAGCGCGTCCTGAGCTTCGCCACCCGCTTCGAGGACTGCGTCGACACCCTGACGTTCAGCGTGGTCGGCAGTTTCCTGCCACTGGCCTTCGCCTCGGTGGTGCTCTGGAGTTACGACCCGCTGCTCGTCCTCGGGCTCCTGACGCTGATCGTGTTCACGGCGTTGTGCGCGGCGCCCCTGATCCGCCGACGCCAGGCGCTGGTGGCCGAGCGCGAGCGGGCCATCGCCCGGGTGTCGGGCCATGTCGCCGACAGCCTGATGAACATGGACACCGTCAGGGCCTTCGCCGCCGAGGAGCGCGAGGCGGCCGAACACCGTCTGCGTGTCGCGGAGTCGCGGCGCCTGACCCTGCGGTCCTGGGACTACGGGAACCTGCGCATCGACACACTGGTCGCCCCCCTGTCCGTACTGACCAATGTGCTGGGCCTGGTGCTCGCCGTCGGGCTCGGGGGCGGCGAGCACGGGGTCGAGGCGGTCATCGTCGCCTTCACGTACTACGCCAACGCGACCCGGATCATGTTCGAGTTCAACCAGATCTACCGCCGTCTGGAGAGCTCGATGACGGAGGCGTCGCAGTTCACGGAGCTGCTCCTGGAGCCGCCGACCGTGCTGGACCCCGCCTCGCCCCAGCCACTGCCCGCCCGGGCCGGCGATGTGCGCTTCGAAGGGGTGACGTTCGCCCACGCGGGCGTGAAGCCGCTCTTCGAGGGCCTGGACCTGGCGGTCCCCACCGGGACGAAGATCGGTCTCGTCGGCCGGTCCGGCGGGGGCAAGACCACGCTGACCCGGCTCCTGCTGCGGATGACGGACGTCGACGGCGGGCGGATCCTGGTCGGCGGCCGGGACATCAGTACGCTGCGCCAGCGCGAACTGCGCGGGCTGATGGCGTACGTCCCGCAGGACCCGGCGATGTTCCACCGCACGCTGCGGGAGAACATCGCCTTCGCCCGGCCGGCCGCGACCGACGAGGAGATCCGCCGCGCGGCCGAGGCAGCGCACGTCACGGAGTTCGCCGACGCGCTGCCCGACGGCTTCGACACCATGGTGGGCGAGCGTGGGGTGAAACTCTCCGGCGGCCAGCGCCAGCGCGTCGCGCTGGCCAGGGCGATCCTGCGCGACGCGCCGATCCTGCTGCTCGACGAGGCGACCAGCGCGCTGGACTCCGAGAGCGAGATCCTCGTGCAGGACGCGCTGTGGCGGCTGATGGACGGGCGTACGGCGCTGGTGGTGGCGCACCGGCTGAGCACGGTCGCCACCATGGACCGGCTGGTCGTCCTCGACCGCGGCCGGATCGTGGAGCAGGGCACACACCACCAACTGCTCGCCGCCGAAGGTGCCTACGCGAAGCTGTGGCAGCACCAGTCGGGCGGCTTCCTGGACGGCGCTCCCGAGCGGGCGGACCGGCGCTGAGTCGGGGGCGGGGGGGGGGGGGGGGGGGGGGGGGGGGGGGGGGGGGGGGGGGGGGGGGGGGGGGGGGGGGGGGGGGGGGGGGGGGGGGGGGGGGGGGGGGG